>JBCDHS010000018.1:0-58903 GCA_038749735.1 Planctomycetota bacterium | reverse complement strand
TCCGGCGCGATATCGATGCTCTCGACCGCCAGCAGACGGTGGGTGTCGGTGGGTTTGAAGACGCCCGTGGGGGGGGAGTGGCGGTGGTTGGCTTTGGCCATCGCCACCGGCGGCAGGTCGGTGGGCACGGCGAGGGGCTTGGCGTCGCCCATCATTTGAAGGAAGGGGTTGATCGACTCGGCGATGCCGGTGAAGTTGAGGTAGGCCTGGACGGTCGGCTGCTTGGGCAGCTGGGCCTCACGAAGCTCCGCGATCGAGCCCTGGTGGCCCAGCCCGGTCGGGTTGGCTGCTTTCTGGATCAGGTCCGTCGTCATGGCAGAATCATCGACGGTGGTGACGATGACCTGTTGGGGCCCGGCGATCACCTGGCCGGTGAACCCGACGCCGGCGAGATTGGCGATGACCTGAGTCAGTGGATCGGTCTGGACCGAAGGGGGGATGGCCATGCGGACCGTGTAGGTATCGATCTGCACGCCATCGACCTGGCGCTCGTTCTCCCGGTACACAGCGGTGAGCGTGACGCTCTCGCCGTTCTCCAGGGGCAGGGACGCGCCGTTGAGCTTGGTGACGAACTGCTTGAAGGCGGCCCGCTGCGCGGCGGGGTCGTCGGTCTTCAGGATCGTGGCGGAGTTGAGCCAGTGGGTCCAGATCTTGCCGGCCGGAACAGCGTAGAGTGCGAAGCCGACACCGGTCGCGGGTTCCATCATCTCTTCGAGCGTGGGCTTGAGCTCGCCCAGCGCGCCGTCGGGTGCCAGGCCGATGACCCCACCGACCTGGTCCAGCAGTGCCGCGAGTGAGACGGCCTTAGGGTCGCCCGCGGCGGCTAAGACGATCGGTCTGTCCGGCAGCTTTTTAAGTAGTTCGCTGGTGTCGCCCTGGAGCGGGCCCTTGTAGGCCGCCGCGAGTTCGCTGTCTTCCTTGAGAAGGATGGATTCGTAGAAGGCCATGCCGTCGGCCGAGAAGCCGAGCCCCAGGACCATGCCGGTCGCGCCCTGGGCCGACAGCCTGGACCAGGCTTGCAGCTGAGGCATCCAGGGCTGGGGCGCAAGGTCGACCGCTAGCAGGGCGTCGGCTTGGGTCAGCATGGCACTGGCAACTTCGGGCAGGCGCTGGGCGAGGTCATCGGTGCCGAAGAGGGCGGGGTTGACCACGACGCTGAGCTGAGACTCGGCGATCGTCTCTAGGCCGGCGGGCCCGACGAGCGCGGTGAGGTGGGCCAGCCCATCGCCGGAGGCGACGGCATCGACGGCCACCTGCTCGCCACCGAGCACGGCGAACGGGCCCAGTGATCGGCAGTAGCCCGAGGTCCCGCCGGGCAGGGTGACGGGCGTGGTGGCCTGATCCGGGTCGCCGCCGAGCGAGGCGACCAGGGCCGGGTAGTCTGAGACGGGCAGGACCATGACCGCAGAAGCCCCGTTGCCGGCGTCGCTATCCGCGTCGCCATCGATGATGACGGCCATGGAGCCTTCATGGTCCATGCCGTTGATCAGGCCCAGCTCGCGTTGGAACATGCCCAGCGCGTCCTGCAGGTCGCCGATTCCCAGATTGGTTGCTGACTCGAAGTTGGCGAGTTGATCGCTCAGGCCCGTCAGGCTTGGCACGAGGATGGCAACCTCGAACGACTCGGGCAGCGTATCGACGACGGCCGGGGCATCCTGGGCTCTGCTGGGACCGGCAACAAGCAGCAGCACGGCGAACAGGGTGGCGAGGGTCGGCAGCGGTCTGGCGTGCATCGGTTTCTCCGGTCGGGAATCTCGAACATCTGAGCAGCGTCTAGCTATGATACCGCCCCGTGCCCGAGTCCAGCTAGAATGATGGGTATGCCGATCGGTAAACCCGGCTACGGGAAAAAAGTCGTTGTCGCGATGTCCGGCGGGGTCGATTCGTCCGCGGCCGCGGCCTTGCTCAAGGAAGAGGGCTACGAGGTCGTCGGCTGTTTCATGCGCCTGGGCAGCGAGGACAAGGACGAGATCGCCGACGGCTACGACAACCTCGCCCGCTCCCAGCGGGGCAAGGACTGTGCCCTGCCGATACTCGACGATCACGCCGAATCAGAAGGCAGTGAATCGTCTGGTACAAAGAAGAAGCACAAGCAGGGCTGCTGCAGCGTGAACGACGCGGCCGACGCCCGTCTGGTCGCGGCCGTGCTCGACATCCCGTTTTATGTGGTTAATTTCCGCAAGGACTTCGGGCGGATCATGGACTACTTCGTGGCCGAGTACAACGCCGGGCGCACGCCCAACCCCTGCGTCCGCTGCAACGACTGGCTGAAGTTCGGCAAGCTGCACGCCTACGCCCGGTCCATCGACGCCGACTACGTCGCCACCGGCCACTACGCCCAGACCGACCTGTCTGACCCGGGTCGGCCTCGACTATTGCGCGGCATCGACCGGGCCAAGGACCAGTCCTACGTCCTCTTTGGCAGCCCGCGGGACCAGCTTGCTCACATGATGCTGCCCATCGGCGGGATGCATAAGCCCGCGGTCCGGCAGGTCGCGGAGCAGTACCGTCTGCCGGTGTTCAACAAGCCCGACAGCCAGGAGATCTGCTTCGTGCCGGACAACGACTACGCGAAGCTGGTCGAGCGTCGGACCGAGGGCGGCTTCGCTTCGGGGAGAATCGTGGACCGGCGGGGCAACGAGGTGGGGCGTCACGCCGGGCACCAGCATTTCACGCTGGGGCAGCGGCGCGGCATCGGCGTGGCGATGGGCTACCCGATCTACGTCGTCGATAAAGACCCGGAGGCGAACACGATCACCATCGGCCAGAAGCCGGACTTGCTGTCGGTCGGCTGCGTCGCGTCTCAGACCAACTGGCTGATCGACCCGCCCGCGGGATGGATCGCCTGCCAGGCCAAGGTCCGCTACAACAGCGAGCCGGTTCCCGCCGAGTGCCGGGCGGGTATGGATGAGCACGGGCGCGATACGGTCGAAGTAAGATTTGTGGACCCGGTCGAGGCAGTGACGCCCGGCCAGGCCGTGGTCTGCTACGGTGAGGCGGGGTCCGAACTCGGGGACGCGGTCCTCGGCGGTGGCTGGATCGATCAGGCCATCGATGCATAGTATTCAATGGAATTAGCACTAAACACAAGGACGATCCCGATGAAACGCAACTGGCTGGCCCTGTTCTGTACCGCTCTGCTGCTTTGTGCCTGCGGTGAATCGCAAACTCAGGTTGATGCCGAGGTCTTTAAGACGGCCAATACGGTCGAGTCGAAGGTCGAGGGGATGGACTGTGGCGGGTGTGAGAGCAGCATCTGTTTTGCGGTGCAGGACGTGCCCGGCGTTGCCGCCGTGAAGGCCGACCACGACAATGGGACGGTTACGATCGCCCTGGACGCAGACGCGGACGCCGCGGCCACGCAGGCCGAGGTCGAAAAGGTCATCGTTGCTTTGAGCAACGGCAAGTTCACGGTCGTCGATGGCCAACCGGATAACACCGATCAGATCGACTAGGGCCGGTTGCTCTAGTCAAACTGACCAAACGCGTAACCCGCATGTCGCAAGCGGTTTTTGTGTTTGTGGTTGCGCTCATCATGCCCACAGGCCAGTGCGACGCACTACAATCCCCCCATGCCCGACACGGATGCCGAGCAGATCGCCTTTCTCCTGGCCGACCTGGAGATCGCCTGTGACTACGATGCGCCCCTCGGGCCGTTGACCTGGTACAACGTCGGTGGCCACGCCCAGGTGCTCGCGCACCCGCAGACCCCGGCCCAACTCGCCGAACTGACCCGGCGCTGCCACGAAAACGCGGTTCCCCTGCGTGTGCTCGGCAGCGGGGCGAACCTGCTGGTACGCGAACCGGGTGTGCCCGGCGTCGTGGTCCGGCTGGACGACCCGGCGTGGAACACCATCCACATCGATGGCACCACGGTCCGGGCCGGGGCTGGGTATGGGTTGATGCGGCTGGTCGCCGAGACCGCCCGCCATGGGCTGGACGGTTTAGTGCACCTGGCCGGGATCCCCGCGAGCATTGGCGGGGCCATCCGCATGAACGCCGGGGGTAAGTACGGCGACATCGGCCAGACCGTGACCCGCGTCCAGGTCATGTCTGCGACCGGCCAGGTCTACGACCGGGACCGAGACGATCTGGAGTTTGTCTACCGCGGCTCGAACATCGGCGCCCCCCTGATCCTCGAGGCCGAGTTCGAGATGCAGGCGGACGACCCCAAGGAGCTCGCCAAACGGGCCAAGGAGATCTACTTCTACAAGGTCAACAGCCAGCCGATGGGCGACAAGTCGGCCGGGTGCTGTTTCAAGAACCCGCCCGCCGACGATCCCTTCGCCCAGGGCCGACCCGCGGGGATGCTGATCGATGAGGCCGGGCTCAAAGGCTACTGCATCGGCTCGGCGGCCGTGTCGGATGTCCACGCGAACTTCATCGTCGCCGACAAGAAAGACGCCCGGGCTGAAGACATCTACCAGCTCATGCTGCATGTGCAGCGCGAGGTCGCGGAGAAGTTCGGAGTGAAGCTGCAGCGCGAGGTCGTGGTCTGGCCGGCTTAGAACGTGTACGAAAAGGTGGGGCGGGCGTCTCGCCCGCCGTTTGGGCGCAGCCCAAAGTACGTTCTTTCACGGCTTCGCCGCGAAGACAGGCGAGACGCCTGTCCCACCTAAGGCACTTCTCGTACACGTTCTTAGGCCAAGATTCGACCTGAGGGTTTGCCAGGACAGCTTAGGCCTGGGCTTTGGCCGTTCCCCAAATATGACCGGGCCCGGCTAAGACACAAGATTCGCAGGCTTGCAGCCGGGCCGACGTTGTGTCATACTATTTAGCTCGAAACTTTGACCCTTAACCACGTTTTTGTGACAGGACCAGGTATGGCGATCCGAATTAAAGCCCGCAATGGCGAGTCGGCCGAGCAACTCATGCGCCGCTTCAAGAAACTGTGCGAGAAAGAAGGCCTGACCAAGGACATCAAGAAGCGGGCCTACTACGAAAAGCCCAGCGAGCGTAAGCAGCGCGCCGCCCGCAAGATGGTTAAGCGGCCGACCACCGGACGCCCCGGGGGCCGGGGTCGCTGACCGGGTCTTTCAGCTACCTGTTTTCGACGCCATCACAAATAATCGGCCCGGCTTCTCGGCCGGGCTTTTTCTTGGCCCGACCGCCAACCATGAGCGAACCACCCCTTAAGCCCGAAGACCTCGCCACCCGCCACGGAGCCGACGCCCGTCCGACGCCCGATCGTGAACGCGACGCCAGCCACAGCTTCGCCAGCGATGCCGCACGCCTGCTGAAGGACTACGACTGCCACGACATCCGCCTGTTCGATGTCCGGGGCATCAGCCCGATCACCAACTTCATCCTCATCGCCACGGGCACCAGCGACCGCCAGATCCGCGCCTTGGGGGGACACGTCACCGAACTCGCCGAGAAGCTTGGCTTTGAGCGCTACGGCGACGACTCGGACAAAGCCTCGACCTGGCTCGCGCTCGACTATGTTGAGGTGATGGTCCACCTCTTCGAGCCCGAGACCCGGGCCCACTACGACCTCGAGATGCTCTGGGGCGATGCGCCGGAGATCAACTGGCGACGATCAGAATGACCGTGTGCGGCGATCGCGCTGTATGTCCAGGTGTCGTGGATGGTTTGGCTCCCCCTCCCTTCCAGAGAGAGGGCTGGGGTGAGGGTCGCCGTGCAAACCCATCGGCTCCTTGCGATCAGTCGGGGCAGGTTTAACCCAAGCGTGCTTGCCGTCGGCTTCTCCACGGGATCGCAACCCCGACCCTCACCCCCACCCTCTCCTTGGGAGGGAGAGAGAGCAAGGCAGGCCGCTGCGTTGGGTTTGATTGCTGGCTAACGTGCCCGCGCCGCATCGCCCGGCACGTCCGAAGGCTTGTCTCGCCATCGGAACCGGGCTAGCTCATCATTCGCCTCGCCCAACACGGCATCTGCGACCATCGGCCCCAGCACCGGGGCGAATTTCATCGCGTGGCCGCTGCCGCCGGTCGCGACGGTCAGGCCCGGCCGACCGGGGTGGCGATCGATGAGGAAATGGCCATCCAGCGTGTCGGTGTAGAAACAGTGCTTCGCGTCGCGGACCTCGGCGTCTTTCAGCCCCGGCAGCGAGCGGGCAAGAAACGTGCGCAGTTGTTCCAGCCGGCGATCGGTGACACCACCGCGATCGGCGTCGGGCTCAACCCGGTGCCCCGCGTCGTGCAGCGCGACTTTGATTAGGCCCGACTCTTTGTCAACCGGGAAGCCGTACCAGCCCGTATGGGCGACATCGGCACAGAACACCGGGAAGGCAGGCGGACGGTATGCCCGGTCATGCGGCGGTGGGGGGGCGGCAAGATAGAACAGCGGGTGTGCGGTCGCCCGGACAAACGGCACAAGTTCGGGCAACAATCCCTCGCTCCACACCCCCGCGGCAAGGACCGTGTGCTCGGCGTGGTATCGCTGCCCACCGCGTGTCTGGACACCTTTGATCCGGCCGTGGGACTCGATCCAGCCGTTCACCGCTTCGCCGGAGTACAACGTGACGCCCTGCTGGGATAAGCAATTTGCCAATGCCGCGATCGCCGGCCCGCTGCGACAGTACCCTCCCCGGGCGTGGAAGAATGCCGCGGGATACGTTCCGTTGGCCCAGGCGGGGAACCGTTCGCGCAGATCATCTTTGCTCAGCAACTCGGGGTCGTGCCCCTCCCGCATCGCAAGCGCGTAGCTGTCGGATTCATACCCGCCCAGCGACAAGTCCCCGCCCGCTAGCATGAGCACGCCGCAATCGATGTAGACCTGTTCGTCCAGGAGTTGGTTCCATGCCAGCCAGCCGTCGATCGCGCGGTCGGCCAGCCGCATGTACAGCACGTCCGTGCCGTATTCCATTCGGACGGCCTTGCTCATGTCGGACGACGCGGCCCGTGGGTGTGGGATCGGGCCGGGGTCAAGGACCGCCACGTCAAGGCCGCGCCCGCGCAGTGTCAGCGCCGCACTCAGCCCGAACGCACCGGCACCAATGATGACCACATCGTGCTTGACCATGGCGACAGTGTAACGGTCATCAGGCCGAGTCAGCCTTGGGTTACCCGGACCTCTTGGGCGGTAATTTGGATACGTGTCCCGTTGGCAAAGTCGAAGTTGCGCTCCCCGCCCTCGCGGTCCTTGGCGGCCGTGACAACCGGGTGCAGCGCGCGGCCGGGCAGCTTGTCGGCCGGCACACCGAGCTTGATCAGGTCGCGCCTCAGAACCTGGGTCAGCACGATCGGGTTGAGCCTCCGGGCCTCTTCACGCGGCAATACATCCCGCGATTCGCCGCTGCTGTCTGGGGTGGTCTGCACGGCGTCGGCCTGTTCCTGGACCAACTGATGCACGTGGACAAACTGCTGGGTCAGGTGGACGGCGCGGTCGGCCGCGTCGTGCTTGATCTGCTTGAGCAGGGGGATGATCTCGTGCCGCAGCCGGGCGCGGACACGGGTCAGGTCGCGGTTGCTCGCGTCCTCGCGCCAGGGCTGGCCGATCTGTTCAAGTAGGTCACGCAACGCGTCTCTGGGCGTGGCGAGCATCGGCCGGATGGCGTGGATGTTCAGGGACGACAGGTCGTGCTTGAGCCGACGGCGCCAGGCGATCCCGCGCAGCCCGCGCGGCCCGGCCCCGCGCAGCACCCGCATCAGCAATGTCTCGAGCTGGTCGTCGGCGTGGTGCCCGGTCGCGACCAGCGACGCGCCGTGGTGCTGGGCGATATCGCACAGCGCCCGGTACCGCAGCCAGCGACAGGCCGCTTCCAGGTTGTCCGGTTCGTCGGCCGGCCGGATGTCGCGCCGCTCGTAGGCGCAGCCGTGCGTGGCCGCGAGGGCACCGACAAAGTCGGCATCGTCCTCGCTCGCCTGGCCGCGTAGCTGGTGGTTGATGTGCGCGACAATGATCCGCAGCCGCCAGTTGCGCCGCGGTGCCAGCAGCAAGAGCGCCCGCAGCAACGCGACCGAGTCCGCGCCCCCGCTACAACCGACGACGATGGCGTCCGCCGTCTGGACTCGGCACCGCTGCCGCAGACCACGGGCAAGGCTTTTCACCGCGGGGTGGTACTGAGGGTCGGCGGGTCCATCGTTTGGCATCGCATCGATCATACCCCGGCCGGGTTGGGTTAGAATCAGGTGATGCGAGAGCCGAGCGAAAGTTCACCCGCCCGGGTGGTCGAGTTGGTCGTCAACCTCGATGACACCACGGGTGAGACGATCGGCTACGCCCGCAGGGCCCTACTGGATGCCGGGGCCCTGGATGTCTGGTCGGTGCCGATCGATATGAAAAAGGATCGGCCGGGCACGATGTTGGGGGTGCTCGCTCCGGCGGAACTTCGCGACACTTTTGCCCGGCAGGTGCTGGAGCTGACCGGCAGCTTCGGGGTCCGCTACCGCGAGTGGGACCGGGTGGTGTTGGAACGGCAGATTGTCGAGCAGGGCAGCCGGCTCGGCCCGGTGAAGCTAAAGGTCGGCACGCTGGCGGGGCGGGTGCTGGCGGTCAAGCCGGAGTTCGAATCGGTCAAGCAGCTGGCGAGCAGCGCGGGGGTTACATTTGCCCAGGCCCAGAGCGCCGCCCGGGCCGCGGCCGACGCGTATCGCGCCGCCTGCGAGCAGGCACGGGGGGCCAACCCATGAGCCTGGAAGTCGGCCTGCTGATCCTCGGGATCATGTTCATCATCGCGGCGATGTTCTCGCTGGGACGGTCCCGCAAACGCTCCGCCCAGGGCAAGGTCACCGCACGGGACAACCTCGAACGCGCCCGACAACGGCAAGGTGTCCGCGACGACCTGGAGTCGCTCATGGTTGATATCGAGCAGATGGCCCGCCGGCTGAGCGCCCAGCTGGACGCCAAGGCCGTGCAGGTCGAGAAGGCGAACCGCGAGGCCGACGAGCGGATCGCGCAACTGCTGGCGTTGCGCGAGCAGCTCGCCCGCCCCGGTGATCCCCAAGCGATGGACCTCACTGACCCTGCGCCAGCACCGTCTCCCGGCGATCCGGCCGAGGGGGACCCGCTGACGCACCAGGTCTACGCGCTCGCCGACCAAGGCCTGGGCCCGGGTGATATCGCCCGGCAGCTCAACGAACACGCCGGCAAGGTCGAGCTGATCCTCGCGCTGCGCAAGGCCTAGCGATACAATGCGTTTTCACGCGACCCCAGGAGCCCCCCGATGCAACTCGCCGGTGCCTATACCGCCCTGATCACCCCGTTCACCGCCGATGGATCGACCGTTGACCTGGATCGGCTCAAGGCGAACGTGACCTACCAGATCGAGCAGGGCATCGACGGCGTGGTTCCGGTGGGTACGACCGGTGAGTCGCCCACCGTATCCCACGAAGAACACAACGCGATCATCACGGCCGCGGTCGAGGCCGCCTCGGGCAGGGCCCGTGTGATTGCCGGCACGGGTAGCAACTCGACGGCCGAGGCGCTCTCGACCACCCGCCACGCCAAGGCGGTCGGCGCCGATGCCGCGCTGATGGTTAACCCGTACTACAACAAGCCGACGCAGGAAGGCCTGTACCGCCACTTCATGGCCATCGCCGACGCGGTGGACCTGCCGATCGTGCTGTACAACATCCCCGGCCGGACCAATGTCACCATGTCCGCCGACACGGTGGCCCGGCTCTACGCACACGCCAATATCCTTGCCATCAAGGACGCGACCGGCTCGCTGGATATGACCAGCGAGATCGCCTCGCTCTGTGATATCACGATCCTGTCCGGCGACGACTCGATGACGCTGCCGATGATGAGTGTGGGTGGCAAGGGCGTGATCAGCGTGCTGAGTAACCTCTGCCCGGCCAAGGTCAAGGCGTTGGTTGACGCCGCGGCCGCGGGCGACATCGCCGCCGCCCGCAAGCAGCACCACGAGCTGTTCCACCTTTGCAAGGGCCTGCTGACGATGTCGACCAACCCGATCCCGATCAAGGCGGCGATGAAGCTGGTCGGCGTGGACACCGGCGCGTTGCGGCTGCCGATGACCGAGCTGCCCGCCGAGGATGTGCCTCGGCTGGAGAAGCTGCTGCAGTCCGCGGGAGTGCTAGACGGCGCAGGGGTTTAGCGATGTTCAGGTTAGCGCTTGCCTGCAAGGCGACGCGTTAGCACCTTGATTCGTGGCACCTTGCCTTGCAGGCGACGGTTAACAGTTTTTTTAAGGCCCGCGGTGAGTTACGAGCCCCTCGATATCCTGTGGATGCGGACGTGGTGGTCGTATGCTTCCGCTGAGGACCCGCTACATGCGGTGATATACCGGTCGATCAATGTCATCGAGGGGCTGTTCTGGCTCGGCTTGGCAGTGCTGGTGTTGCGCCGACGCCAGCAGCAGCCAGCTGAAAATCGCAGCGGTATTGAGATCGCTTACGCGCTTACGTTTGTTGCCTTCGGGATTACGGACTTCCGTGAGGCGGTCGCACTGCAGTCCTGGTTGATCTGGGTGAAGCTGGCAAACCTGATCCTTCTCCTGTGGCTGCGTCACAGAGTGATCCGAGTTCTTTATCCAGCTAGCAAGCTTTACTGAATCATGCCGCCGCGTCGGAAACCGGCTCGATCGCAACAATATGGTTGTAACTGACGCGTATCGGCTTAACGATTTCATCGGAGCCGGGGCTTTCAAAGATATACAACTGATCCGGTGCCGGAACCGCACGCTCGGGGTGACGGATCATATATAGTGGTCACCGGAACTGGTAACAACGGCGATCGGGTGAAAGGGGCGGACACTTAGTTCATCATGAAGCATGCGGGGGTTCATCAAAACGACCTTTCGTATGGAATTGTTTCCCGTATCAACAGGCCCGTCAAGCTCTATTTCTCGTAAGAATCGTCATAATCTGCCCCAATCGCCCCGGCGACTTCTTCGTGTGTCACCTTACCACGGTGCATGTTCAATGCCGAGTTAAAAGCGCGGTCCGTCCGGATCAGGTCTTCGAGCTTGCCCTCGGCGATCGCAGTGGCGAGCCGGATCATGTACGGCTGGGTCGCGTGGGCCAGGGCCTGGGTCGAGGTCCGACCGACGGCCCCGGGCATGTTGGCGACGCAGTAGTGCACCACGCCGTCGACGATGTAGATCGGGTCCTCGTGGGTCGTGGGCTTGGTCGTCTCGACGCAGCCGCCCTGGTCCACGCCGACATCGATGATCACGCTGCCCGGCAGCATCTCACTGAGCATCGACTTGGGGATCAGGACCGGCGTACGACCCCCCGGGATCAGGACCGCGCCGATGACCAGGTCGGCTCGTATGGCGTGGCTGTGGATCGCGTGCCGGTCGGAGTAGACCGTGTTGACGTTGGCGGGCATGATCTCGTCGAGGTGCCTGAGTCGATCCAGATCGACATCCATGATCGTGACGTCCGCACCCATCCCCGCCGCGATGACCGCCGCCTGCGTACCCACGACCCCGCCCCCCAGGATCAGCACCCGCGCGGGCTCGACACCCGGCACCCCGCCCAGCAGGATGCCCCGGCCCTCCATCGGCTTCTCCAGGTACTTCGCACCCTCCTGGATCGCCATTCGGCCCGCCACCTCGCTCATCGGCGTCAGCAGCGGCAGCCGGCCGTGCCGATCCACGAGAGTCTCGTAGGCCAAGCAGGTGGCCCCCGATGCGAGGCAGCTCTTGCTTAGCTGCTCGTCTGCTGCGAAATGAAAGTAGGTAAACACCACCTGACCCGGACGCATCATTGCGACTTCATGTGGCTGTGGTTCTTTCACCTTAACGATCAGATCAGACCTGCCGAAGAGATCCGCCGGATCGTCTACCAGTTGGGCTCCGGCCCGCTGATACATCGTGTCCTCGTATCCACTGCCTACGCCCGAGCCGCGCTGCACCAGCACGGTGTAGCCACGACGGGCCAACTCCTCCACCCCGACCGGCAGGGTCGAGACGCGGTATTCGTGGCTCTTTACTTCCTTGGGGATCCCGATGATCATGAAGTCTCTTTACCCGTTGCGATGGTGGCTTTCAAAGTTCGAAGCAGCATAGCTAATGGGCTAATCCCCCAGCATGCCCAACTGCCACATGACGAACATCCGGGTGTCGGCCACATCGCGGATGCGGAGGCTCAGCGGCTTGCCCCCGCCGTGCCCGGCGTCCTGATCGACCCAGAGCAGGATCGGCTGCTGGCCCTGGTCCGCCGTGGTCCTGGTCTGGAGCAGGGCGGCGAACTTGCGGGCGTGCAGCGGGTGGACACGGGTGTCGTTCTCGCCGGCGGTGATCAGCGCGGCCGGGTACGCCGTGCCGGGCTCGACGTTGTGGTAAGGCGAGTATTCGGCCAGCCATCGGTAATGCTCTGCCTCGGCCGGGTCGCCGTATTCGGGCACCCAGAACCGCGCCATCAGGAAGTGTTGGTAGCGCAGCATATCCAGCAGCGGGACCTTGCAGACCACGGCCTCGAACAGGTCCGGCCGCTGGACCATCGCAGCGCCGACCAGCAGCCCACCGTTGGACCCGCCGCTGATCGCGAGCTTGTCTTTGCTGGTGTAGCCGGCCTCGATCAGGTACTCGGCCGCGGCGATGAAGTCGTCAAACACGTTCTGTTTTTGCTCCAGCATACCGGCCTTGTGCCAGGCGTCGCCGTACTCGCCCCCGCCACGCAGGTTGGGCAGGGCAAAGACCCCGCCGGCCTCGTACCAGGGGAACATCGTCGCGCTGAAGTAGGGCCGCATGCTGACCCCGAAACCGCCGTAGCCGCTAAGCAGGGTTGGGTTTGTGCCGTCCAGCTCGATGCCCTTCTTGTGCACGATGAACATGGTCACCGGCGTGCCGTCCTTGCTCGGGTAGGTGACCTGTTTAACTTCGAGCAGGTCGGGATCGACCGGCACGTCGGGCCGAGCCCAGAGTTCGTAACCGTCTTCATCGATTGCCTGCTCTTTGCTCAGGGTCAAGCGATAGATGCTCCGGGGGGTGTTAAATGAGGTGAAGGTGAGGAACACCTCGTTGCGGTCGTACCGCGTGCTCAGCCCGGCGCTGCCAATGCCCGGCAACCCCAGCGGTTCCATCGGCTGGCCGTCTTTACCTAATAGCTCGATCCGGGTCTGGGCCTTGGCCTTGTACTCGACGACCAGCAGGTCCTTGGTCTCGCTCACGCCGTCGAGCACCATGTCCTCGCGGTGGGGTATCAAGACCTCCCAGTGCTGGCGGTCCGGCTGGCTGACACTGACTTTGTACACCATGCCGTTGGGTGCATCGACCTGCGTCGAGAGCAGCAGCCGCTCACCGAGAAACTGCCCGTAGGTGTTGGCGTCTGCGCCTTCGATCAGCGTCGTCTTGTCGAGTTCGCCCGTTTTCAGCCACTTCTCGACATCAACCAGCCAGAGATCGTTGCTGGACGTCGAGGTGTAGTAGCCGATCAGGCCCCACCGGCCCTCGCGCTGCAGGGTGAAGAACGGGCCCCAGGTCGTGGCCAGCGGGCCCTCACGGTACTGCTCGAAGAGCAGTCGGTCTTCGCGCTCGTGCCGGCCGATGACGTGCAGCTTGATCTGGCGGGAGTAGGCGTTGTCGATATCGCGTAGCTTGGAATAGAAGAACCGCTTGCCGTCGGGCAGCCACTGCACGCCGCCGGCCTTACCGGGGATCGTGTCCGCCAGCCATTGGCCGGTGGCGACGTCCAACAGGTGCAGGGTCGTGTTCTCGTCGCCGGCCTGGTACAAGCCAAACGCCAGGACCGAGCCGTCCGGGCTGGGGTTCCACCAGCCCAGCGCGGTGAGCCCGTCGGGGTCCAGCGTGTTGACATCCAGCAGGACGCGCGGCGCGCCATTGTGCCCTTCACGGACATAAAGCACCGGCTGATTCTGTTCGCCTTTGCGCTCGGTGTTGAAGTAGAGGTTGCCACGCATCGCCGGGGCGCCGGCGTAGCCGACGGTCATCAGCTCGCGCAGCCTCGCTTCGATCCCTTGCCGCCCCGGCAGGCCGTCGAGTACCTCTCGGGTATAGCCGTTCTGGTCGGCGGTCCACTGCCGGACCTCGTCGGTGGGTTGGCCCTGTTCGTCGCCTTCCAGCCAGCGGTAGGGGTCGGTGATCTCGGTGCCGTGGAGGGACTCGGTCACCGGGTGTTGCGGGGTGGGCGGGGGATCGGCGGTGATAGGCATGGTGTAAATCATTAACAGGAGTGCAAGGAGTGAGGCGGCGGTCAGGGGCGGGCGTGGTGGTTGCATGTTGTTACTCGGGGCTCAAGGCTCACGTTCATCAAACGTGGTCTGGCGGTATCGGTATTCGTTGATGTTATGCACCCGGCCAGCCGTCGAATACAAACTTGCCGTCCCTGGAAATCACCTCGCCATCGACAGAAATGGTCCCGCCCGGGCGCAGGTCACAGACCATGTCCCAGTGCAGGCCGGACGGGTTGGCGTTGCCGGTCTCGGGGTAGCCGGCGCCAACGGCGGCGTGGAAGGTGCCGCCGATCTTTTCGTCGAACAGCGTGTTCTTGGTGTACTCGGTGATCGCATAATTCGTGCCGATGGCGATCTCGCCGAGGTTGCGGGCGCCCTCGTCCTGGTCGAGCATGGCGATGAGGAAGTCCAGCCCCTTGCTTGCCTTGGCGTCGACGACTCGGCCCTTCTCGAAGGTCAGTTCGATGCCGTGGACCTCTCGGCCGTTGTGGACCGCCGGGAAGGAGTATTTCACCACACCGTTGACCCCGCCTTCGGCGTGGTCGAGGTTCGGGCCGGTGAAGACTTCGCCGTCGGGGAAGTTGGACTCGCCGGCGCAGTTGACCCAGGTCATGCCGTCGATGTTGACCTGCAGGTCGGTGCCCGCGTCGGTCTTGAAGTGCAGCAGCGACTTGCCGGTGAGGTAGTCGGCGACGCGCTGCTGCTTCTCGCGGATCTCACGCCAGACCGCGGCGGGGTCGTCACGGTCGAGGTAGCCGGCCTTGAAAACGAAGTCCTCGTATTCCCGCAGCGAGCGCTCGGCGTCCTGGGCCGAGGCGTGGGTGGGGAACTGCGTGCCGACCCAGCGCAGCGGCTTGACGCCCGGGTGCTGGTCGGGGGCCTCGGCGGCGGCGGATCGCTTCATGAAGATGTCGAACACCGGCTTGCGGGCCGAGGAGATCATGCCCGCGCGCTTCGGATCGACCCGCGAGGCGGACTTGGTGTTGACATCCGCCCAGAGCGCGATATCCGCGTCGATCGTCTCGACCTCGGAGATGACCAGCGGGTTGACGAAGGTTAGCTGATCTTCACGGGCGGTCTGCAGGAAGATGTCCGAGCAGGACTCGATGCCACAGCGTAGCAGGGGGTGGCCGCCGGCCTCGACGACGGCTTCATAAATTGCTTCGAGCAGCGGGTGGCCGACGATGTCGCCCCGGATGCGGACAATCTGGCCGGGCTGGACGGCGGCCGAGTAGTGGACGAGGACCTGGGCGAGTTTATCGAGGCGCTGGTCGCGCATAAGGGGCAACTCCTGAACTGATGATCCGTTCGATGGTGTGGGCCAATACATCAAGACGCACACCTTCCGTGGGATCGTAGTCTGATTCGGCAAATTGTTCTTGCCGGGCCCCGCACCGGGCGGTAGTGTTGGGGTGTTACCTGCTGGTCACGACGCGCGGATCCCGCCTCCCACTCCTGCGACAAAGGACGGCTTGATGGATCAGCCGGACATCGTCGAAAATCATGTTGGCCCGGTCGCCACAAAACCCACCGATGACCGGGCCGCGCCAACGCTCATCACGTCACCCAAGGAATCACCGCCGAAGGAGCCATTGTCATCGGCACGGCCCGATTCGCCCTCGGCCTTTGCGCCGATGGGCGCGGCGCTCGCGCCGGTCCTGGTCGAGGTCTGCGGGCGAAGGCTCACCCCGCCCCGCTGGTTCCGCACCGACTGGCAGCGCGGCGGGGCCTTAACCGGTTTTTCGACCTGGACCGACGAGCGGGGCCAGCAGCACGACACCGTCGTGAAGATGCCTGTCCCTCCGGTCGAGCGGCGGTGGCTGGTCGATCTGTCCAGCGATGAGATCACCCCGCGTGTTTTTGCCCACGGCGGGGAACTGGGTGGCTACGACCTGGCCTGGGTGGTGATGGAGAGGCTACCCTACGGCCCGATCGGTAAGAAGTGGGGCGCAGACGGTATCCGTATGCTTTGCGAAGCTGCGGCGGCTTTCTACACCCTTACATCTGCGGTCCCGATCGAACCGCCCCCGCCGCACCGGGACTGGCACGCCCAACTTAAACGCGCTCGGGACCATGTGAGCAAGACCACGGTCCGCGAATCACAACGCTGGCGCAAGGCTCTGAAGGGAGCGAGCAAGAAACTGGACAAGTGGCTGGAGGTCTGGCGCGCCCGCGAGATGACCTCCTGGCGTCACGGCGACCTGCACCTGGGTAACGCCATGTCTCGCCACGCCCCGCCCGGCGGCCCGGCGGTGCTCATCGACCTGCCCTCGGTCGGGCCGGGCCACTGGGTCGAGGACGCGGTCTACTTTGAACACTTGTACTGGGCCAATCCCGCCGGGCTATACGGCCACAAGCCGGCCAAGCTGATCGCGCGGCAACTGCACGCGCTGGGCCTGTCCCCGGGCGAGAACTGGCCAGAGCTGGCCAACATCTACCGGGCCCTGCTGGCGATGAGCCTGCCTGCCCGTTTGGACGCCGAGGGCGGCGGTGGCCGGGCCCTCGCGGCACTGGGCGTGTTGGAGCGGTACGTCTAGGCCGGTCATGATCGGGAAACAAACGCCGCAACCTCGTGCAAGAAACCGCCGATCTGCTTCGTTAGCCTGGCCCGCCGATCTTTTGAACACAAGGAGAACCGTCGATGCCAAAACCCCTGCACGCTGCGCTGTTGTTATCCGGTTTGCTGGCCAGCCCCGCACTCGCCCACCCCGGGCACGACAGTGAGACCACCACCGGCCAGACGGCGACCACCTCGCAGATCAACGGCCGGCTGGCCAGTGAGGTCGAGATCGAGGTCCGAGGCGGCTACCGCTACATCACCTCGAACGGCATCCCCGACCACGAGCCGGGCCGATTCCCCAACCGCGGCAACCCCAACCGTATCACCGAGCAGAGCTACCGCTACCGCATGCCCGCCAGCCCCGAGGCGAACGACGAGCCGACCGCGATGCGCGGCGTGATCGGCGTGGCGCTCAATGGTGTCCCGATGGACCCCGGGACGGCCGAGTTCTGGGACCCCGATGGTCGAAATAGCCGCAGCCGCGACCGCTCATCGGGCTGGAACTACGACGCGCTGTCGGGCAAGATCAACCTCGGGCTCGATGACTCCAACGCCCACGTCCAGCCCACCGGTGCATATCACTACCACGGCCTGCCGGTTGGGCTGATCAAACTGCGACAGGAGGCGCAGACCGAGCCCGCGATGGTGCTGGTGGGCTATGCCGGCGATGGCTTTCCGATGTACGCCTCGGTCGCGCATGAAGATGCCGAAGCAGCGGACAGCCCGCTGGTCCCGATGAAGCCCAGCTACCGCCTGAAAGAGGGCGATCGCCCCGGCGGTAACAACGCCCCGGGCGGGCGATACGACGGGACGTTTGTCCAGGACTGGGAGTATGTCGCCGGCCTCGGCGACCTGGACGAATGCAATGGCCGCTTCGGCGTCACGCCCGAGTATCCCGACGGAACGTATTACTACATGCTGACCGACAGCTACCCGTTTATCCCTCGGTATTACCGCGGGACGCCGGACCGTAGCTTCATCCGTCGGAGCCCGGGAGGTGCCGACAATGCGGGGGACCGGCCACGTGGGCCTCGCGACGCCGGACCGCGCCAAGGCCCGCCGCCTGGTGAAAGGCCAGACGGCCCGCCGCCTCGCCGATGAACCGCTTCAAAGTCAAGGCGGATCATCCAGCCCGGCCTACGTATCGGCCGCGTGCCAGGTCTAGAGCGGCGTGCGTCAATGATGGCCGTTGCCGCCTTGCTCCCCCTCCCGCTTAGGGAGGGGGTTGGGGGGAGGGTCGGGTGCCCGAAATCGAAGAGAAGCTTGCGGACAGAACGCTCGCGATGCCTCGCGATGGGCTGATCGTAGACCGCGGTTGATGTTACGCCTCGCCCCTCCTCCCGGCCCCCTCCCCGGGAGGGAGGGGGAGCCAAGGCAAGGCCAGAAGCTAAGCCAGTTGCTCTAAGTTAATAGACAAAAAACATTTACCGCGCTCTTGGCCCGACTCTGAACGGGGGTTATAATCTGTTCCCATGAACGATGCCCGCGTCCAGCTCGTTGCCGCCCGTCTCGCCGCGATTCTCGCGGTCGATGTTGTCGTTAGCTGAGCGGACGACCCGCATTCCCTATCCTTTCTCGTTCCAACCGCCGCATTGTCGTGCGGTCGCCTTAGCTACCGATTAAACCCATACCCATCTTGCAAAAAGCCGGGCCGGGTGACGCAACCGAAAGAGACCATTCAGGATGTCTTCCACCATGACACGCACCGCCTACAACCTCAACGCCCACGCCGTGGACAAGCCCACCCATGGCGAGCCGACGGATAAGTACATCGGCATGACCGGGGCGCAGATCTTCCACGACCTGATGCGCCAGCACGGCGTCGAGACGATGTTCGGCTACCCCGGCGGGGCGATCCTGCCGGTCTTCGACGCGATCTTCGAGTCCGAGCACTTCAAGTTCATTCTCTCCCGCCACGAGCAGGGCGCCAGCCACATGGCCGAGGGCTTTGCCCGCGTCACCGGCCGGCCCGGCATCGTGCTGGTGACCTCCGGCCCGGGCGCGACCAACACCGTGACCGGCATGCAGGACGCGCTGATGGACGGCACGCCGATGATCGTCTTCGCTGGCCAGGTCGCCACCGGCGCGATCGGCTCGGACGCCTTCCAGGAAGCCGACATGACCGGCATCACCCGGCCCTGCACGAAATGGAACACCCTGGTCAAGCGCGTTGAAGACCTGCCCCGCGCGATCAACACCGCCTTCATGGTCGCGACCTCAGGCCGCCCCGGCCCGGTGTTTGTAGACCTGCCCAAGGACGTAACCGCCGCGATCTGCAAGAAGCCCTGCTTCGACGAGCCCTATACCCCGGGCTACCACGTCCGCGAGCTGGGCACCTCCAGCGAGGTCGAGCGCGCCGCGGCGATGATCAACCACGCCAAGCGCCCCGTCTTCTACGTCGGCCAGGGCGTGGTCTCCTCCGGCGGCAGCGACCTGCTTCGCCAATGTGCCCAGAAGGCCAACATCCCCGTGACCACGACGCTGCAAGCACTCGGCGCGTTCGACGAACGCGACCCAAAGAGCCTGCACATGCTCGGGATGCACGGCAGCGCCTACGCCAACTGGGCGATGCGCGATGCCGACTGCATCATCTCCGTCGGAGCGCGCTTCGACGACCGGATCACCGGCAACCCGGCCAAGTTCGCCCCCACCGCCCGTGCGGCCGAACGCAACGGCACCGGTGGGTTCATCCACTTCGATATCGCCCCGGAGAACATCAACAAGACCATCCCGGTCACGATCCCCGTCGAGGGCGACGCGAAGAAGAACCTCGAGCTCTTGCTGCCGCTGCTCGAATCGCATGAGCGTTCGGAATGGTTCGCGCAGATCGATGCCTGGAAGCAGGATGCGCCGTTCCGTTATAAGGACGACGAGCGAGAGTACCACCTCAAGCCACAGGCGGTGGTCGAGGAGCTCTACGAGCAGACCCGGGGCGAGGCGGTCATCACCACCGGCGTGGGCCAGCACCAGATGTGGGCGGCGCAGTTCTACCAGTACAGCCACCCGCGCCGCTGGTTCACCTCCGGCGGGCTGGGCACCATGGGCTACGGCGTCCCCGCATCAATCGGCGGCCAACTCGGCGAGATGATTGCGGCTAAGAAGGCCGGCCGCGATCCCCTGCCGGTCATCAACATCGATGGCGACGGCTCATTCACCATGACCGCCATCGAGATGACCACCGCCGCGCAATACGGCATCCCCGCCAAGACCGTGCTCCTGAACAACGACTTCCAGGGCATGGTCAAGCAGTGGCAGGACCTGTTCTACGAAGAACGCTACAGCCACACCGAGATGCACAACCCCGATTTCTGCAAGCTCGTCGAGGCGATGCACTGCAAGGCCTTCCGTTGCACGAAGCGGGAAGACCTTCAAGACGTCATGGCGATGTTCCTGGCCCACCAGGGCCCGGCGGTCCTGGAGTGCCTGGTCGAGAAGCACGAGCACGTCTACCCCATGCTGCCCGCGGGCAAAACGGTCGACGAGATGGTCCTGGGCGACTTCGATTGATCGCGCGGCAAGCCGCGGCGCTTCATTTCAAATCACACGAACAGCCCCCATCGCGAGATGGGGGTTTCTATTGAACAAGGCCGCCCGGGTGGACGGCCTTGTCGAAGCGACGCGGTTGGATATCATACTCAACCACGCCGTGGGGTGGTGGGGTTTGAACTTACCGCACGCCGGACTGCCACTGCAGGGGTGCCCAGATGCGGTCCGATCGGTTCATACCTTCGGGGTCGCGGATGCGTTGGCCCTGCACTCGGGGGTCGTCCCGGGGGGTGGTCGCGTCGATGTAGCCGACATTCTCGACGTGCCCGTCGCCGAAGCCGAGGTGCCCCGAGCCGCTGTGCCGGGCGGCGATACGTTGCCAGTCGCCTTTGACGCGGTCTAGCCCGCGGGTGTAGTAGCCGTCGGCCGTGCCTCCGAAGTCGTTGAGTTCCTCGGCGACGGATCGTTTCTCGACCATATAGACTGTTGCGGATGCAGACCGCATCATGTCTTGAGTCAGGCGGTTGAGGTTGTTAACTATCTTCGGGCTCTGACTTGCGCCATCGTCTTCGTCGAGCTTGGAGTTGAAGACGTAATGGAAGAGGTAACTCTTGTCGACGCCGTTGACCGTTGCGGTGTAGTTGCCGGGGTAATCGCTTGGCGTCGTCGCGGCCGGGTCGGTGAAGATCGTGTTCGATCCGGGCACGGCCTGATTGCTGGTGCCTTCGTTGTAAGCGGCGTAGCCCAGGTAGGGCGGGATCGCGTTGGCATACCACGCATCCACCTGCCAGGTCAGTGCCTCGCCCGGCTTGGTCGACCCGGAGTTGTCCAGCGGGGAGTCTTCCCCGTCCCAGGGCAGGAACTGTTTGTTATCGGTGCTGTAGGTCTGCATGCCCGTCGCCCACTGACGGATATTAGAAGCGCTGGCCATGGCCCTGGCCGATCGGCGTGCCGCGCCGAGTGCGGGAAGCAGGATGCCGATCAGCAGGGCGATGATGCTGATGACGACCAGCAACTCGATAAGCGTGAAGGCGGAGCGGTGAGCGTTGCGTTGCATGGTGCTGAGTCCTTGTTGGGAAAGACGAGTGCCCATACCCGTCCATGAGGCTGGTTGTTGCGACCTAATAAAACGGGGGCGAGCGTCTCCACTCGCTCCCGTTTACATCACGCATATCAGCTTTTCTCGTTTCCTTGACCAATCAGCCGCGTCGGCGTCGGGCCATGGCCAAGCCGCCGAGCGCTAGCAAGGCCAGCGAGCTTGGTTCGGGTACGACGAACGCGGTGGTGTTGAAGGGCAGGACTTCACCGGACTGGTCACCGCTGCCGCCGGTGACGATGTTCCAGTTGTTGGTGTCGCCAATCAGAGCGAGGTAGTCGGCGAAATCGGATTCGGTATCACGATCCCCGGTGTACTCGGCGACATCGATGTCGCCGCCAAGGGAAACGGCGGTGGTGCCCAAGACCAGGCCGGTGCCCGTAAGGGTGTCTTGGATGCCGGAGCTATCGCTTCCGATTGCGGCAAGGAATGTGCTCGGGGTGTTGCTGGTGCCTTGGTAGGCGAAAATGGTTTCGCCGCCGGAAGAGATGCCCATATCGCCGCCGAAAGAGCCCTCGGCTGAGGTGCTACCGACCGATGAGGTAGATAAGCCGCCAGCGTCAGTGACAAAAGTTACGACCGCGCCAGCGGTGAGGTTAGGGGCGGTCCAGAGGAACTCGCCTTCGCCGGTACCGAATGCGGTGCCGTCCCACTCATCATCGCGGAAGTAGATCTCTTCGCCCGCAGTGATATCGGTCAGCGCCACAATCGCGAAACCGTCTTCACCGTCGGCGTTGAAACCGATAAAGGCGATATCACCCGTACTCAATGCCGCCTGCGCACCACCGGCCAACAGGCCCACCGAGCCTGCCGCTAAAACCAACTTCTTCGTCTTGCTCAACATGTTCAATACTCCTCTAAGGATTGATAGCGAACTAATTCCGATGAGCGACATCGCTCATTTCGAGAAAACAACATTAAGGATGAACTATTTGGAGCACGCTCACGTCGCGCTAAAAAGAAATGGCTATTTTGTTAAATTAACGCTTAATGTTGATAAACGATCAGAAATGCTAAGACTGCATGCATTAATAATCGGGTGAGATGTGCTCAGTCTGCTGCGACTCCGAAAATATCAATCGTCCCCGATTCCTCATAAGCGACGACCAACAGGGCTTTGCCATCGGTGGATTCGCTGGGCGTGATCCAGGTCAGCCCTTCGGGTCGGCTGGAGTGACTGCCGTGTTGCAGGGCCGAGTGGATGTATTGGAGGAAGACGGGCTGGGTCGGCTCGGTCAGGTCGTAGAGCATGACGCCGCCGACGCGTTCCAGGCCGATCGCGCAGAGGCGTTTGCCGTTGATCTCGGCGATGGCCAGCCCCTCGGGCTCGCTGCCGCGTTCGGGGGAGCGCCGGTCGAGGTTGGCCGGGTCGTTGTCCTGGCCGTTGAAGTGGTCGGGGAAGGCATCGGCGGTGATGAAGGCAAAGTCCGAGCCCGAGTCGTAGACGCGTTGGCCGGTCTCTGCGTCGAAGACAGAGAAGCTGCGTGTGCCGTACATGGTCAGGCGGTCGATCTGGCCGTCGTGGTTGGTGTCGCAGTCGCCGGGCAGGGTCGAGACGATCAGCCGGCCGAGGGCTTGTTCGTCGCGGAAGTCGCCCTGGTAGCGTGCGTTGAGTTGGCGAATCAGCGCGGGGTCGAAGCGCTCGAGCGGGATGTCGCTGATTCGCACCTCCTCGCCCGGGACGTCCTTTCGGGGGTCGCCCTCGTTCGCGGTGACGAAATAACTCTTCTCTTTGTGCTCGAAGGCGGCGATCGTATCGGGCATGTGCAGGCCAAAGACCCGGTCGCGGATGGCAACGCCGTCTTTGTCTGAAGCGTCGATGAGCTGCTCGACCCCTCCGAGGTCAAAGACGCGGGACCACCGCAGGGTCGTGAGGTCGAGCACGGCCACGGCGTTGTTCTCCTGGAGCGAGACGTAGGCCTTGCCGCCGGCGAACGCGATGTACTCGGGCTCGAAGTCGGCGGCGAGGTTATGGCGGTTCGCCGGGTCGATGCGCAGGTGCTTCAGGTCCTCCGGCCGGTCCATGTTGCCGGGGCCGAGGTTGATGGTCTTGACGTCGGCGGAGGTGAGTTGTGGCAGGTCCGTGATGAGCTTTGCTCTGAGGTCGATGACGCTGACCGAGCCCTCCGGGTCACGCCGGTAGCCCCGATCGACCGAGGCCTGCCCCTCGTTCGCGACGAGCAGGTAGTCGCCCTCGGGGCTGAACGCGACCATGTCCGGGTTGTAGCCGACCGGCAGGGTGCACAGTACTTTTGAGGTGATGACATCGAACAGGACCAAAGCGCCGACGGACAGAGCGCCTTCGGTGGGGATCGCGGTTGCGGCACCAAAGCCGCGGCCGATTGGGTCGATGGTGATCGAGGAGACCGATTCGAGCCGGGGTTTGCTTTCTTGATCAACGCCGAAGACCTGGGCCAGGTCGATGCTCCGAAGCGGCTTGAGTTCGTTGGTTGTTTCGAAGGTGTACGCGTCGATACCCTGTATGCCGGTGGCGTAGAGGAGATGGGTCTTGGCGTCGTAGGTGACGATCTCGGCAAGCCCGGTGGACGACTCGGTGGTGCCGAGGTACTCGAGCGTTTCGGCCGATCGGGTGTGTGGATTCAGGCCTGCGATGAGGATTGCGATCAGCAGCGCAGCGAACACGGGTGTGTTGTTTGTTCGCATGAAGAAGACCGTTGTCAAGGTAGCCAGGATGATCGTGTGGCAAACCGGTTAGCGTATGCCCGACGCGTTAGGGATTGATGAACGGCGGTTGCAGGTGCTTTGTTATCGGGCAGACAAGGCGTGGCGTGGATTGAGGATACGCCCTTCAGCCCGCGATCTATCATCTGGCGATGGATGAGCCAAAGCCTGAAGAGCTCGACAAGCTCCCGTTCTGCCAGACGCAAGAAGTTTCTGGCCCTGATTGTGATCCTGCTGCCGCTGCCGCTGCCGCTGATCGGGTCGATCGCAGGGTTATTGATCGTCTTCGCGTCGATCAAGTCCAGAGCGGCGTTTGAATTGACCTTTGCTGATTTCCAGACGAGCAATGTGGTGACGCAGTACGTCGGCCTGCTGTTGGCCCCGGGGTACGATCGGCATCGGCATGCACGTTGTATCATTTACAGGCTGTCTGTCATCTTCTTGGATCACGATTGACAACTGCACTTTCACGGAGGCCTGCCGGATGACGCGTAACCGATCGCTCGTTGCACGACTGTTTTTGTTGCTTGCCGCGGCCGTCCTGCTGGCTGGTCCGGTGCTGGCTCAGGGCCTGAGGCTGCCGGCGGTGATCGGCGACCACATGGTGCTGCAGCGCGGCGGCGCGGTCCCGGTCTGGGGCTGGGCCGAGCCCGGGGCCGAGGTCAGCGTCGAGTTCAAGGGGCAGACCAAGACCGCCACGGCCGGCGACGATGGCAAGTGGCGCGTCGATTTGGATGCGATGGATGCCAGCGCCGAGCCGGCGGAGATGACCATCGTCTCAGGCAACCAGACGATCAGGGTCTTAGACATCCTCGTCGGTGATGTCTGGCTCTGCTCGGGGCAGTCGAATATGGAATGGCGGATCAAGCAGTCGGCCAATCCACAGCAAGAGATCGCCAACGCGAACTGGCCACAGATCCGCCACATCGCGACGCCGCACACCCAGTCCATGACGCCCCAGGACGACGCCAACGCGCAGTGGACCGTATGCTCCCCGCAGACCGCGGAGAACTACACGGCGGTGGGCTATTACTTCGCTCGTCGACTGCATCAGGAACTGGGCGTGCCGATCGGCCTGCTCAACTGTACCTGGGGCGGCACGCGGATCGAGCCGTGGACCCCGGTCTCCGGTTTCGCCAAGGTTGAGCAGACCCGTGGGATCTACGTCGATACGGTCCGCCGGCTCCCGGGCACCGAGCTATTCAGGCAACTCGACGCCGAGGACCCCAACCAAGCGCTCGGGCCGCTGCCGCCTTACAACCGGCACCAGCAGCCGACGATGCTCTACAACGCGATGATGGCCCCGCTGGTGCCCTACGCCATCAAGGGCTCGATCTGGTACCAGGGCGAGGCGAACCGGGCCGACGGCATGGAGTACTTCTACAAAACAAGGGCGTTGGTCGAGGGCTGGCGCGAAGTCTGGGAAAACCCCGAATTGCCTTACTACTTTGTCCAGATCGCGCCGTTCAGGTACGGCAACGACGACCCGAACCGGCTTCCCGAATTGTGGGAGGCACAAAGCCGGGTCGAGCGCGAGATCAACCATACCGGCATGGTCGTCATCAGCGACATCGGGAATATCAACGACATCCACCCGAAGAACAAGCAGGACGTTGGCCTGCGGCTGGCGAATCTCGCGCTGCACCAGGCCTACGGCAGAAGTGAGCTGGTCTTCAGCGGGCCAAGGTTTGATTCGATCGATGCGAGGGGTGACGAGGGCGTTATCGTGGTGACGTTTACCCAGACCGCAGCCGGCCTGAAGTCCCGCGATGGTCAGTCGCTGACCCACTTCGAGGTCGCCGGAGCCGACGGGACCTGGCACCCCGCGGATGCAGCCATCATGTCTGCCAACCCGATCAAGGTGATCGTTTCGAGCGACGCGGTCGCCGAGCCGGTCGCGGTGCGTTTGGGTTGGCACAAGACGGCCGAGCCGAACCTGATGAACAGCGCGGGGCTCCCGGCCAGCCCGTTCCGCGCCGGTGAGTTGCCGGATTAATCAGAGTGGCTCCGAGGTCGATAGCCGAATATCGATGATGTGCAGTTCGGCTGAGCAGTTGCCCCGCCACTGGTTGATGCTGGGCTGGAAGACGACATCGACGCAGGCCCCGGCCGGGAGTTCGTCGGCGAGGTCGCCCTTGTTCCAACCTACCGCACGCATGGCCGCCGCACCTTGTTCTGTCGCACCGCTGAGGTAGAGCGAGAGGTGCTTGCCGGCCGATCCCATCCGCTGGGCGGGTCGGGACAAGACCAATCGCTCGGCGATGAGCCGGGGCTTGGGGTTGGACCGGCCGAACGGGGCGAGCGCCTGGAACTGCTGGAACAGGGGTAGGTTGCAGTCGCCAAGCGCGACATCCGCGTCGATGCGTACCCGGCCGACGAGTTGGGCGGGACTCAGCATCGTGTTGACCTGTTTGACCAGCGCGTCCCGGAAGGGATCGATGGCTTCGATGGGCAGGGTCATGCCCGCGGCCATGGCGTGGCCACCGAATTTGGTGAGGTGCTTGGCGCATGCGTTCAGCGCGGTGTGGATGCAGGCCCCGTCAACGCTGCGGGCCGAGCCCTTCGCCTCGCCGGCTTGCTCGTCGATGCAAAGCACGACGACCGGGCGGTGGAACTTGTCCACCAGCCGGCTCGCCACGATCCCTACCACGCCGGGGTGCCAGTCGCGGTGGGCCAGGACGATCGCTCGCTGGTCGTCGCTGTCGAAGCCGGCCTCGACCACCATCTGCTCGGCCTGTCGGACGGTCGCGCGTTCCGTTGCCTTGCGATCCTCGTTGGCGTGGTGGAGTTGCTTGGCCAACTCACGGGCCCGGTCGCCGGTCGCGGTCGTCAACAGCTCGACGGCTTCGCGGGCATGACCCATGCGGCCGCAGGCGTTGAGCTTGGGCCCGAGCACAAAGCCGACGTGGTAGGCGTCGATGTCTTCGCCTTCGAGTTTGGAGGCCTTGATCAGTTCGCGTAGCCCGTCGATCTGGGTGTGTCGCAGCCGACGCAGGCCGAACGCGGTGATCACCCGGTTCTCGCCGGTCAGCGGGACGACATCCGCGACCGTGCCCAGCGCCGCCAGGGCAAGCAGGTCGAGCATCAGCTCTCGATAACGCTCAGGCAGCTTGCCCTCGGGGCCGGCCCCTGTGTAGACCCGCGCAAAGTGCCAGGCGAGCTTGTAGGCCACACCCGCGCCACAGAGGTCGGGGTTGCTTGATCCTTGGCCATCATGGCCGGTCAAGCCCGGGTGCACCAGCGCGTAAGCCTGCGGAAGATGGTCCGCGTCAAACTGGTGGTGGTCGGTGATGATCAGGTCGATGCCGAGGTCTTGAGCGGCCTCGGCGGGCCCGGTGGCGGTGACGCCGCAGTCGACCGAGACGATCACCGGGTGGTCCTCGGCGAGCTTGCGGATAGCTTGTTCATTCAGGCCGTAGCCCTCATCCAGGCGGTGGGGGACGTAGGTGGTGACGCTGGCCCCCGCCAGTTTGAGGGTGTGGTAGAGGATGGCCGAGGCGGTGACGCCGTCGACGTCGTAGTCGCCGTAGATGGCGACGGGCTGGCCGGCCTCGACCGCGTGCTTGAGGCGTTGCGCAGCGCGGTCACAGCCGGGCAGGTCGGCCGGGTCGTGCAGGTGGCTTAGCCGTGGGCGGAGGAAGCGCCCGGCCTGTTCCGCGCTGGTCACGCCGCGCACACGCAGCAGTTTCTCGATTAGCGGGTCGATGGGCTTGAGTGATTGCGGCGGGGTGAGCGGTGGGCTCGAAACCGCACCCGCGTCCATGCGGCACCATTGGGTGGGCGTCCATGCAGTGGTCATACCCGATGATACCGCGCCAACCGACTGATTGATACGACCCGCAACGGCGGCAGGGTTTACCCCGCTTTGGTGAGCGTTTCACAACCCCGCGTGGATCGGCCGGCCGGGGCATTCGATGATTACAGACGTAACCGGCCGACCGGCGTGCCTACGCCCGGCCCTGCGCCGCGTCCGCGGCAAGGAACAGTCGATGCTCGCCCACCCCGTCTACCGCCAGAACCAAACCATTGTCGGCCGAGCTTTTACGCTCATTGAGATCCTCGTTGTCGTGGTGATCCTTGGCATCCTCGCCGCCATCGTGATCCCCCAGTTCACCAACGCCTCTGAGGCGTCACGCGAGTCCGCCCTCCAGCAGGACCTGTTCCGCCTCCGCCAGCAGATCGAGCTCTACCGCAACCACCACAACGGCGACTACCCGACCCTGGCCGGTTTCATCGATCAGATGACCCAGGCCAGCGACGTGGCCGGCGACACGGCCACGCCCGGGACGCCCGGATATCCCTTCGGCCCGTACATCCCCGCAATGCCCACCAACCCCTTTACCGACACCATCCCGATATCCGACGGCGCGGTCGGTTCCTCGGCCTGGTACTACGACGAATCGACCGGGCACATCGCGCCCAACGACTCGACCGAGCACCGAGACTGGTAGGGCCCCTTAATCATCTACAGAACAATGCTCGTCCCGGCAGGTCCGGGGCGTTTTACTTTTACCGGCACTTGGAATTGCACTTTTCTTTCTCTGGACCGCACCGGACCGATGCCGATAGTTGGGCGGATATGAACGGGCACGACAAACAAGGACCTGCAAGGACGCTGAAGGATGAAGCTGCATAGGTACTGGACCTGGGGGGTGGTGGCCGTGTTATGCCTGGTGGTCTTGGCCGGGTCGGTGAGTTGCCGACGGGCAAGCAACCCACCGCCGCCAGGACCACGTCCCGCACCGCAAACGCAAACGCAGGTCCACCCCCACCAGCTGCTGACCGGCGAGACCAAACAGACCGCGATGCGCGGCCCGCGGCTGGCCTCGGTCGCGGCCGAGCCTCAGCTGCGCATCCGCATCGAGCGCAGCTCGACCTCCCTCCAGGTCGGCGGCAACGAGTCGCTGACCGTTGGCCCCGGCCAACGCGACCGGGGCCGGTCCGCCGCACGCAGCTTCGCCGGTCCGATCCGTGTCCGACACGACGGCAGTGGTTTTGTCATCACCGATGCGCTTGGCAATGCGCTGCGCTGGCCGCTCTCGACCCTGCATATCAACAACCAGGCCGGCGAGATCGCGGTGAACGACGGCCGGTTCCCCGGCTCACTCGAGCTGGTCGCGCTGCACGAGCAGGCGAAGTACACCGGCTACATCGACGTGGTCAACTACGTGGGCATGGAGCAGTACCTGCCGGGCGTGCTGAGCCAGGAGATGTACCCCAAGTGGGACCTGGAGGCGTACAAGGCCCAGGCCGTGGCTGCGCGGAGCTACGCGATCTGGGAGATGAACCTGCCGGTGCGGACCTCCAGCCACTTCGACCTCGAAGCCGGCGAGGCCAGCCAGGCGTACATCGGGTCCAAGGCCCACGCCACGGCCCGGCGGGCTGTCGCCGAGACCCGCGGCCTGGTGCTGGTGTATGACCAGCGGGTTTTGCCGGCGTTCTATTCGAGTTGTAGCGGCGGGATCGGGCAGGACGCGACGGCCGCGTTCCCCGGCCGGGTCGCCGACCTCGCGCCCCTGCGCGGCCGGGACCAGGGCAGCTGGGGCCGGGCCAGCACAAAGTTTGCCTGGGGCCCGGTGAGCTTCCCCAAGCCGCAGGTCATTGCGAGCTTTCGGCGGTGGGGCGAGGTGAACGAGCACGCGCTGGCCGGGCTGACCTCGCTCCGCGCGATCCAGGTCACCGCCCGCACCCGCGCGGGCCGGCCGTCGCAGTACACCGTCACCGACGACGCCGGCCGACGCTACACGCTCGGCCCCGAACAACTCCGACGCGCAGCCAATACGGGCGTCCCCGGCAATCCCCACGAGGCGGGCACCCGCAAGCTCTGGTCGGGGTTCATCCAAGTGAATGTCCAGGGCGAAACCGTGACCTTCAACGGCAGAGGCTTTGGCCACGGCGTCGGCATGTGCCAGTTCGGTGCCCAGGGGCTCGCCGAGTCCGGCCGGCCTTACCACACGATTCTTGGGTTCTATTACCCCGGCGCGCAGATTCAGCGGGCGTACTGAGAGCCGCATCTCAGGTTGGCCATAAATCCTGAACAGCCGCAATCGCAATTCGGTCGAGTTCTTCTTGGCGTTCTACCACTGTTGGTGATTCAGTGAGTCGAGTTAACTCAGATCGAAACTGTTCGGCCAATCGGCTCGGCATTTTCCTGATTAGTTGGCTAATACACCAATATTTCCAAACGTAGTCATCACCACGCAAAACGTTCCAGATTAGGGGGGCGGTATGCTCAGGGATAGTCGTCAGAAACTCCGAGATGATGTTCGAGATTGGCCAGTTGCCATCTTGCAACCACTCGAGTAAGTCTGGCAGCAAGGGGGCGATTTCCGGATAGCCCAGTGCCAAAAGGTTGTTGACGGATTCGAAATCGCTTTTGTGTTTTGGTAACAGACTTTGAAGATCATCTGCCAAAGAAAAGCCCTTTTTGGTCTGCAGTCATTTTTCTAAATCCTGTTCCAAATGCGCCGTATCCAGCCGAGGCCCGGGCATCGCGGGGCGGACCTGGGTCTTCCACTTGGTCGGGTCGAAGTTCTGGTGGATGATGTCGATAGCTTCGTCCACGTCATCGGTGACCTTGACCAGGTCCAGGTCATCGGGGCTGATGGTGTGGAACTGCTGGTCAAGGGTCTGGCGGGCCCAGTCCAGCAGGCCGTCCCAGAAGTCGTGCCCGATCAGGACGACGGGGAAAGGGTGGATCTTCTGGGTCTGCATGAGGGTGATGGTTTCAAACAACTCGTCGAGCGTGCCGAAACCGCCGGGGAAGATGATGAACCCGCAGGCGTACTTGACGAACATGACCTTGCGGACAAAGAAGTAGCGGAAGTTGAGCTCGTGGGTTTGGTAGGGGTTGGGCTTCTGCTCGAAGGGCAGGTCGATGTTCAGCCCGACGCTGTGCCCGCCGCACTGGCTCGCGCCCTTGTTGGCCGCCTCCATGATGCCCGGCCCGCCGCCGGTGATCACGGCAAAGTGCTTGTCGCAGATCTTTCGGCCGCACTCCATCGCAAGCTCGTAGTACTTGTCGCCGGGCTTGGTCCGCGCCGAGCCGAAGACGGTGATCCCCGCGCCGATCTCGGACATGACGTCGAACCCATCGACGAACTCCGAGAGGATGCGGAACAGCCGCCAGGTCTCACGGGAAAGGGACGCTTCGCGTAGCGCACGTTGTTGTTCATTCTCGGTCATGCCTTGGAGTATAGGTGTAATCGCGCGCCGGATGATTTGCCGGGCGCGATCTGGCCCGCGCCTCAATTCGCGCTAAACGGCTATGGATGGGTGATCTTTCCCGGAGCAAGCCATAACCCTGCTACTTCGTAGCCTTCTTATTTGCTTGGTTTGCGGCCTGGTTTGTCCGGCATGGGCGCAGCCTGACGCGCCGGCTGCCGAGCCGACCGCCTCGCGCTGATTGAAGCTCCGGGCAATGGTTTTAACGAGCGCGGTCGTCGATACCGGGCGCTCAACGCGATGGGGATGGCCGGTACGCTGGACGACATCCCGAGGTTGCGTGCGGATCGCCTCTGGCTTGCGGCGATGGGCCTTGCGGGTCCGGTGGATTCTGCTACAATTTGGGGCTCGCCAAAACAAACCCCGAGAAGGATCCGGCCATGCCGAAACTCAAGAGCCACAAGGGCCTGCTCAAGCGGGTCAAAGTCACCGGGACCGGCAAGGTGAAGTTCTCCAAGCGCGGCCGACGCCACCGCAACTCGCACATGTCCGGCGACACCATCCGCGGGCTCAACCGCCCCGGCGTGATGTGCAAGTCCGACGCCCGCAAGCTCGAGTCGGTCCTGCACCGTCGGCTCAAGGGTGCCGAGCAGGACTAAGTCAATCACTGATACACCTCGCGGCCTGGGCCACAAAGCGAGGGCGACCGCCCTCCCCCTTGATCCGCACCACTACGGAGACGAGCCATGCCTCGTGCACGCAAAGGCGCCGCTCGGCGTCAAGCCAAGAACCGCTGGTTCAAAGCCGCCAAGGGCAACCGCGGCGGCCGACGCAACCACTGGCGCAGTGTCCAGGAAACCGTCGTCCGCGCCGGCGTCAACGCCTACCGCGACCGGCGCCTGGTCAAGCGCGACTACCGCGCCCTCTGGATCACCCGCATCTCCGCCGCCTGCAAGCAGCGGGGGACCTCCTACAGCCGGTTCATCAACGGCCTGAAGCACGCCGGCATCGCGCTCAACCGCAAGATGCTCAGCGAGATCGCCATCCACGACCCAGAGACCTTCGACACCCTGGTCGAAAAAGCCAACGCCGCCCGGCCCGAGCCCGCGGCGGCCGCGTAGGCTCGTTATCAAATCGAGGATAACCTTTAAGGCTACGGTGATATGCCGTGGGCTTTCGCATGGGACACGGTCAAGGTTAAACTCACGGCGTGAGTGATGACCGATCGATGTCCGGGTTGGAGCCGCGCACGACCGATTGGGGCGAGGCGTGTCGCTCCATGCCGGTGCGGTTGGCGCTGGCCTGGATCGTGGGGGTTCTGGTAGGTACGGCCGCGGGTTGGCTTTACGTCTGGCTCGGGCTGGTGGTCTTGCTGTTGGGTGGGGCGGTCTGGTGCCGGGGCCATGCTGTGCGTCGGGGTCGGGACGGGGGGCGGTGGGTCGAAGGACTGACCGTGGCGGGGGTCGTTTGTATTGCCGCGGGGTGGACCAGTGTGTCGAACCACTACACGTCTCGGCATAGTATTGAACGCGTCATGCCCGGCGACAAGACGGGCGGCCCGGCGCTGGCCCGGGTTCGGGGGGAGGTGGCGAGCGTGCCGCGGGACGTGCTGCCCGAGCAGGGGGCGTTTGGCCAGTTCAACTTCCGTGACCCGGGCACACTCTTTGAGCTAAAGCTGGACGCGGTAGACCGCGGGCGCGGTTTTGAAGGTGTGAACGGCGCGGTCCTGGTACGGATCAAGGAGCACGACCACCGCCTGAAACTGGGCCAACGGGTCGAAGCGGTCGGCTGGCTCAGCGAGATCCGATCGACGCAGAACCCCGGCGAGTTCGACTACAAGGCCTACCTCCAGCGGGAAGGGATCACCGGCCGGATCACCCTTGCCCGCAAGGACAACTGGCAAACGCTGTCCGAGCCGCCCCGATTCACGCTGACGGGTATCCGCCGGTCGATCGGTGACGCCGCGGCCGCATCACTTGCCCTGGGGATGCCGCACGACACCGAGCGTCAGGGGCTGCTCGAAGCCCTGCTGCTTGGCCGACGCACCGGGGACATCAAGGACCTGACCGAGTCGTTCCGGGCGGTCGGGCTGGCGCACATCCTCTCGATCAGCGGGGCGCACCTGGGCATCCTCCTGGCTCTAGTCTGGTGGATCGGTCGGCTTGTGATCGGCCGGCCGAGCCTGGTCGCGGTGCTGGTGCTGGTGGTGCTCGCGCTGTTCCTGCTGGCGGTGCCCTGGCGCACGCCGATCGTTCGGGCGTCGATTATGGCGGGGGTGTTCTGTTGTGGGTACGGGTTGGGGCGGAAGCTGACGGGGATCGACTTGCTCGCGGCTTCTGCGCTGATTGTGCTGGTCTGGAAGCCGACAGACCTGTTCGACGCCGGTTTCCAATTGAGCTTTGGGGTGGTCGGTGCGCTGCTCGTGTTTGCTCGGCCGGTCTCGCTACGCCTGTTGCCGGAGCCCGAGGTCGCCGTGGTCCACCCGACGGGCTGGGACCTGGCGATGCGCGGCTTGGCGGACTTCGCGGCGGTCAGCATTGTGGCGTTTGTCGCGGCGATGCCGGTGGTCATGTACCACTTCCAACTCATCAGCCCGCTGGCGGCGGTCCTGTCGATGCTCGCGCTCTTGCCGTTGACCGGCCTGTTGGCGCTGGGCTATCTCAAGATACTCGTCGGGTTGATCTTGCCCTCCGTGGGCACGGGGCTGGCGGCTCCACTGGCCTGGCTGACCGATTCATTGGTCGCGCTGGTCGAGCGGACCGGCGGCTGGTCGGTGGCGAGTGTTGAGCTGTCTCGGCCCGTATCGGTGGCCTGGACGCTGGGCGCGGTCGCGGCGGTGTGCGCCTTGCTCGGGGGCGCGTTTGCCCGGCGACGGATCGCCCTGATGCTCGTACTGGTGTTGGTTGGGGGGTGGGCCTGGGTCGAGCAGCACCCGGCCGTATTGGGCCGATCTGTCGAGCGTGGGCTGATCCAACCGGATCGGCACGGTTTGGCCGGTGACCAGGCCGCATTGACGGTCAACATGTTCGCCGTGGGCGACGGCTCGTGCTACCTGCTGCGTTGCGATGGTCAGACGCTGATGTTCGACTGTGGGTCGCAGGCGTTTCTGCGGATCGGCGAGCGCTCGGTCGTGCCGGGGCTGATGGCACTGGGGGTCACCCGGATCGACATCCTGATGCTCTCTCACGCGGACCTGGACCACTACGTCGGTGTGCTGGATGTCGTGGACGCGGTAGCGGTAGGCCGGGTGCTGGTTTCGCCGGATGTCCTGCGCGAGGCGGAGCAGAAACCGGCGGCGGCGACCGCTCACCTGATCGCGGGGCTGCGGCTGCGCGCGATCGAGCCGATACCGATCGAGCGTGGCTGGGTCGGCGATCTGGGGCGTGTCGGCCTGGAGGTGCTTTGGCCGGCGGCGGGGTTTGTGGGCGAGGTGAACAACGACAACTCGCTTGTGCTGCGCGCGACGCTGGGGCAGCATCGTGTTCTGCTGAACGGTGACATCCAGCAGCAGGCGATGACCGAGCTGCTGGGGCAGGGTACGGACCTGCGGGCGGATATCACCGACCTGGCCCACCACGGCAGCTTTGTTTCCGCTTCCCCGGACTGGTTTGCGGCGGTCGGCCCGCGGGTGGTGCTTCAGAGCTCGGGTTGGCGTCGGCCTGACCAGGACAGTTGGCGCGACCGGCTGGCCACAGCGGGTGTCCCACGGCTGATGTCCGACGAGTTAGGCATGGTCGAGCTTCGGTTGGACGCCGACGGCCGGATCACCTGGGCGTCTCACCGCGGGCCCGGCGGCGTGGTGCCGGGACGCTCAGACTGAGTGCTACAGACCTAGACCAACCGGCTTCATTTCTGGCATTGCCTTGGCTCCCCCTCCCTCCCGGGGAGGGGGCCCGGGGGGAGGGTCGAGGCGCGGGATTAACCGCGGTACACGATCAGCCCATCGGCAAGTGTCGCAAGCGCTCTGTTCGCAAGCTTCGCTTCGATTCCGGGAACCCGAACCTCCCCCAACCCCCTCCCTGACACGCATCCCAATAAATTCATACGCTCGTCAGGTCATGGACAGCCGCCACGTAACACGTGGCGGACGAGCTACCTGACGCTTGTCCGCCGGGTGTTACCCGGCGGCTCATGGAGCAATGAACGCCTTGGTTTTTTGTGGGATGCGTATGAGAGGTAGGGGGAGCAAGGCCGCCTCGGCCAGAATTGACGCAGGCCGCGGTAGTGGTGATGCCTAAGGATCAACCGGTTGATCCGTGGGCGGTGCGGCCCCGGAGTCGGCCTGGTCCTCGCTTTCGCCCGGCTCAGACTCTTCTACGGCATCGTCGGGCTGTGGATCGCTATCGGTAAGCGGCTGGTTGCCCCCTGGTTCGATCTGGTTTTGTGCCTCTTCGAGCAGCATCCGCTGCATTTCTCGGGGTTCAGCCTGCCGCATCACGATCGGAACGATCTGGGTGTGCGGCGAGTTAGACCAGATCGGCGTGTGGTTGGCCAGAGGCAACTGGGGGCTAAGCCAATTGCCCCGCGGGGCCGAGACCAGCGGTAGTTCGATATCCACCGGTTGTGACTCGCGTAGCTCGACATCCTCGACGCCTACCCCCTCCTGAGGTGCATCGGCCGACGGTTCACGTGGATCGTTCCGCCCGGCTAGCTCAAGGGGCTCGATGTCTTGGCGACGCTCTAGTTGAGCGAGTCCTGGCGTTTCGGCCGGTTGCGCGGCTTCTTCGCCTCCCCTCTCGGCCGGTACGGGGTCGAGGCCGGCCTCGGCAGCGGGATCTGGTTCTGCGGGGTTGTCTTGATGGTCGGGCTGAATGTCTGCCAGGCGGTCAGCGCTGGGGGCAGAATCCAGCGGGGCGGTTTCTTGTGCTTGGGGGTCGAGCGCGACGCGATTGTTGAACTGCAATACATTGTTGTAGTTATGCCGGGTCTGTTCTTCGTTGCCCAGATTGTTCGGGGCACGGAGTTGGGCGAACCCCTCGGCCGGTTGCGCGTTGCCTCCGATCGGCTCGGCCTCGGGCTGATCATAAGCGGGCGGGTTCACCTCGGGTTGGCCCTGGATCTGGGCACGCTGCCGGGTGACCGGGGCGCGGTTGACGATGGCACGCTGGCGGGCGTAAGGCTCGAGGTCCGGAACCGGTGCGTCTGCGTTCATGTCCTGGACCAGGGCACCGAGCTGTTCTGATTCAATCAGCAGTGCGAGTCGGTTGTTCTGATCGACCGGCTGATTGGGCGGGTTATAGATCCAACTCGGCTCGGCATAGTCGTAGGCGAAGTCGAGCCCCTCGGTCTCCACAACGGGCACGCCGTTGGTCAGGCACCACGCGACGATCTCCTGCTGGGTCTGCTCGGGCGAGTCGGTGATGACCAAGAGCTGGGGTGCCGGGTTAGCGAGGACGGCTCCGTTGTCCGCCAGCGCGATCACCGGCGCGTTGGTCGTTGGCTCTGGGGGTAGGGCGGGCTGGCCGATGCTTCCCGGGTTGCCCAGGGGATCGGGGGCGGGCTCATCGGGTTCGCCGTGGATATGGTCGGTGGCATCGGCGACACGATCAAGCAGTCGGTTGCTTTCGTCGTCCGCTGCTTCTTCCGGTTCGCTCAACGCAGCGGGCGGAACCACGGCCGACTCGTCTAGACGGGGGTCAACCGTACGCGGCCAGAGCGGCCGGTCGGTGCGGCGCTCGCGCCGGGCGGTGCTGGGGTCCTCGAGGCTCTCGCTGAAGCTGGTCCCGGTGTTGTTGTCGGTTTGCTCGGGGGGCTGTTCTTGGTTGGCCAGATCGCGTGCGGTTTGGCTCAGCCGGTCGTCGTAGATGGCTAGCCAGGTGAGCCCTGCGCCGATCAGGACCGCCGCCGCCAAGCCGGTGATTCCTACGACCCGGCCCCAGTTCGAGCCGTGGCCCTGGCCGGCGATCTCTCGGCCGCGCTGGAGCGGGATCGGCACATCGTTGGGTTGCTCCGAGGCGTCCAGCAGCATGGTCCGCTCAAGCCGGTGCATCGCGTCATCGACGAGGCCGGTTGGGGCGTCGGCCTCCGGCAGCGAACGCAACAGCGCCCGGTCCCCGGCCAGCCCCCGCACCAGCGCGGCGAGCTGGTCATCCTCGGCCATCTGCTGCTCAAACCGCGCACGATCCTCATCACCGAGTTCGTTCTCGATGTAGCCGAGCAGCAGGTCTGGGTCGTAACGGTCCATGGTCGGGTCGGGGTCCGGGGTCTGCGGTTATCGGTCCATGAGTTCTAGGCTCGTTTCGGCGCGTTGGCTAGGCGTTGTCGGGCACGGGGTGCGGGTCGGGCTGGCGTTCGAGTTTCTGCATCTCCTGTCTCAGCGCCAGCCGGGCCCGGAACAGCCGGCTCTTCACGGTGCCGACCTTCACATCCAGAACATCGGCGATCTGTTGGTAGTCCATTTCCCGCAGATCCCGGAGGACCAACACGGCGCGGAAATCCACGTCCAGCCGGTCGATCGCGCTGTGCAGGTGGCGGATCATCTCACCCTGTTCGACGCCGCAGTCCGGTCCGAGTTCCCGGCTGTCTTCGAGGACGTTTCGCAGGGCGGCGGCCTGGTCGTCCCCGTCCCGGGCGGGGCGGGCCGAGTCCAGGGAGACGTGGTCGCGGAGCTTTCGTCGCCGCAGACGAGAGACGGCCGTGTTCATCACGATCCGGGTCATCCAGGTCGTGATCTGGGCTTCGCTGCGGTAGGCGTCGATGTGCTGGATGATCTTGAGCATGGCCTCCTGGGTGACCTCGGCCGCGTCGTCGCGGTTCGAGACCATGCGGAGGGCGGTATTGAAGAGCCTTTTTTCGTGCTTAAGCAGGAGCTGACCCAGCGCGGCACGGTCCCCGAGCTGGATCTGCTCGATCAGGGTGTGGTCCGCGGGTGGTGTCTGCATAGGCTAGCCCTTTGCCTTGGCCTTCCCTGGCCGGCAGTGCACAACGTATGGCTACGGGCCCGCAGGCGAGCCGGTTCGCATCGGTAACGCGGCTCGGCCGGCGACGGGCGGCCGCGGCCATTGCTTAGCCAATCCATGCTTGGCCGCAGACCGACACCAATCAGCTTTAAGTGTACCATGCCCGGTCCGACATCCGTGGATCAGCCCCCGGTATCGCACCGGCCAGGCCCGGTCCCATGAACCCGGGCGCCCTTCGACCCATGCTCACGGACACGACCTACGTCTCTCCCCTGGCCAGCCGCAACGCCTCGCCGCAGATGCAGCTGATCTGGTCGCCCCGGACCAAGTTCACCACTTGGCGTCGGCTCTGGCTCGCACTGGCCCAGGCCGAACAGGAGCTGGGCCTCGACATCACCGACCAGCAGATCGCCGAGCTGCGCGAGCACCTGGACGATATCGACTACGACCTGGCCGCGCAGTATGAGAAGAAGCTGCGTCACGATGTCATGGCCCATGTCCATGCTCTGGGTGATACCGCGCCCAACGCCCGGCCGATCATCCACCTCGGAGCGACCAGTCAGTTTGTGGTCTGCAACACCGAGCTGATCCAGACGCGCCTGGCGCTGAAGCTGGTCGCGGAGAAGCTGGCGGCGGTGATCGATCGATTGGGCAGGTTTGCGGCCAAGCACCGCGCCCTGCCTACGCTGGGTTTCACCCACTACCAGCCCGCCCAGCCCACCACCGTCGGCAAGCGGGCGGCGCTCTGGGCCAACGACCTGGCCATGGCGCTGGGCGAGGTCGAGCACCGCCTGGACCAGCTCGGCTTCCGAGGGGTCAAGGGCACGACCGGCACCCAGGCCTCCTTCCTCGAACTGTTCAACGGCGACCACAACAAGGTCGAGCAGCTCGACCAGAAGGTGACCGAGAAGATGGGCTGGCCCGTCGAAAAGCGTTTTGTCGTGACCGGGCAGACCTACCCCCGTCTGAGCGATGCGTTGCTGATCTCCTCCCTCGCGGCCGTGGCCGCGGCGTGCATGAAGCTGGCGACGGATATCCGTCTGTTGGCGAATCGCAAGGAGCTCGAAGAACCTTTTGAGAAGAACCAGATCGGTAGCTCGGCGATGGCGTACAAGCGCAACCCGATGCGGTGCGAGCGGATCTGTGGGCTGTCGCGCTTTGTGCTGGGCATGGTGCAGACGCCATACGTCACCGCCGCCGAGCAGTGGATGGAGCGTACGTTGGACGATAGTTCGTGCCGCCGGCTGACGCTGCCCGAGCCGTTCCTCGCGATCGACGGCGTGCTGGACATCGCGGTGAATGTCGCCGGCGGGCTGGTCGTCTACGAGAAGACGATCCGGGCGAACCTAGCGAAGGAGCTGCCTTTTATGGCCACGGAAAACATCTTGATGGCCGCAGTTAAGCAAGGTGGGGACCGTCAGGCGTTGCACGAGGTTATCCGTGTCCACAGCCAGGCCGCGGCCCAGCGGGTGAAGGAGCAAGGCGCGGACAACGACCTCCTGGATCGGCTCAAGGCAGACGCCAGCTTCGCGGGGATCGATCTGGATGACGTCTTGGACGCGACCCAGTACGTCGGTCGGGCGCCCGAGCAGGTCGATGCCTTTGTGGATCAGGTCGTTGAGCCGATCCGCCGGCGATACGCCTCGGTGCTGGACTATGATCCGGCGTTGAAGGTTTGAGCTACTTTGCTTCTGGAGCCACCGATGCGACATGGTTTTGCTTTATGGGTTGTTGCTTATTTGCTCCTTTCGGTCGGCTGTGGTGACAACAACACCCAGCAAAGCGACTTACCCAAGGGCCAGGCCCCGGCGACTCAGCCCGAGCCACGCGTCGAGCCTGACCCGGCCCTGGTTGGGCAGGTCAACCCCGACCAGGAGCCCCAGCTCCAGGCTGGCGATGACGACCAACCGGGCCCATCCGATGTGTCTGACCCGCCCGCGGAGCAGGGCGATGGCGAGACGGAACCGGCCGGCGAACCGGCAGCCGCAGAACGTTCACAAGGGCCCGGGCTCACTTACGTGCTGCCCCAAGGCTGGTCGACGGGCCAGCCCAGCCGGTTCCGGCTGATGACGCTGGTCGGGCCTGAATCCGGGGGCAGCCTTGAGCTCTCGGTGTCTCGCGGCAACGGGAGCTACGGCGGGTTCCACGGCAACGTGATGCGTTGGGCCGGCCAAGTGGGTTTGTCCGATGCCGACGCCGCGCGGATCGACACGCTGGAGACTGTCCAGGTCGATGGCATCGAAGCGATCTGGCTCCCCCTGGTGAATGAAGCGGGCGACAAGGCACTGATCGCGGTCTGGGTCCCGCGGGGCCCGGACCCGACGGCTCCGCTGGAGACCTGGGTGCTCAAGTTCCCCGCGATGCCCGGTCCGGTCGAGCAGGTCATGGCCGGCGCTGAAGACTTCAAAGCGTTTGTTGAGTCGGTGGATTTTGAATGATCTTGACGTGTTTTGGCGCGATGCGTCAGCGTGCCGCCCGCGCGTTGGTGTTGGCCGGGGTTTCCATCAACTCGCCCCGGGCCAGGGGCACGATCATCAGCACGGCCAAGACCACGACCCAGGCCGACCAACCCGCCAGTGCTCGCCCGGGGTGATTGGCCAGGGCGAAACGTCCGGCCAGTGTAGCGATGAGCAGTAGGGCGACCCCCGCGCCGACCCAGTAGCCCGGGTGCATGGGCACCATGAGGGACCGTCGGGTGCCGAGCCATTGGGTGGTCCAAGCGGGGAGTTGGGGCTCAAACATCGCAAGCAGGGGCAGGCCGATGGACAAGACACCGGTTGCCGTAAGTGTGAGCAATCGGCTGGTGCGCCACAGCCGGGCGTGCCGCCCTTCTCCCGAGAGGTCGTGGTACTGGCGCATGACCTGGCCGATCATCAGCGATGCCGGCGCGATCAGCAGCAGGAGCGGGCGGACCAGAGCGGGCCCCGGCGCGAGGAGCATGAGCAGCGCCGTGGTAACAAACCATGACCATCCCACGGCCATCGGTCCGCGCGCCTCGCCGGTCGACGTAGAGAAGGGCTGGAGCAGACCGGGCACCAGCCAGAGCGCCCAAAACCCGAGTACGGCGAGCGCGACCGAGGCCCGCCAGCCCACGGTCTGGCCATAGACCGCCCATTCGCCCTTGAATCCCGCGGGTTCCATGGCCCCGACCCATTGCCGCCAGCCGTCCGGCATCGTTTCGTGGACATGGATCGACCATGGGGTGACCACCAGGACCGCGACCGCCAAGGCGGCGATGGCGCCCAGTGCATGGCCCAGACGCCGCGGGCAGATCATGGACATGGTCGCCAGCGGCAACACGACCGGCGGGATCGCCACGGGCCCGGCGGTGAGGGTGGCCATGCCCAACCCGGTGCCGCAGACCAGCCACCCCATGAACTGACGGGGCAGCGCGGGGCTGCGCCGCATCGGTCGCATGGCCCACAACGCCCCGGCGATCGATAGCGCGACCCAGGCGGCCAGATGGACATCGCCCGTGCCCAAGCGCCCAACGAACATCAGCACCGGCATCGACAACGCGACCAACCCGGACATCGCCGCGGTCAGCACGCCACCCATGCTGTGCCCCGCCCAATACACCGAGGCGATCAGCAGGAGCGTCATCCCCACGCCGATGATTCGGCACCAAAGCAGGGCCTGGGCGACCGGCTCCATACCCGGCTCCATGGTCCGGCGTAGCGCAATGACATGCAGCCACGTTGTCGCCGGGGGCCGCTCGACATCGGGCCGACCCTGGATGACCGGGGTCCAGGGGGCCAGCATATGTTCGGGCGAGGTATAGGCGGTGTTACGCTGCCAGGTCTCCACGGCGATGGAAACGGCCAGTTGCTCCCGCGCGTCAAAGACCGCCGGGCGGAGCAGTTCGATCGTCAGCGGCAGTGTCGCCAAGACAAGCAGGCCCAGCAGGACCAGCCAGGCTGTCCCCGCATCGCGCCGACGCGAGGGGCGGACCGTCACGTGATCGGGCGCGGCCTCGCTGATCGGCTGCCGCGGCTTCGGGTCACCTGGATTCGGCGGCTCGTCGAGGTCTGGTGGAGAAAACTGCGCTGAGGTATCTTTCTCCATTTCACGCGACGGTAGATCGCGATCATTCGGTGACGATGGGTTCGGCCCGGCAATGATGGTGGTGGTCGGCTTGGGCATAGGGCGTCCCCTTGCATGAACATGGCCGGGCCATGGATCGCATTGTAAGCCTTGCACGATAGCGGACCAAACCACCATCACCTGATGATTTGCATGGTTCGTCCCCTGCCGTCACGGTTCAGCCGCTTGGTCGGCCGCTTGCTAAACCTGATCCATTACAATCACCATTGCACCATGCACGACACGCCACCGATCCATGATGAACCCCAAGAGCAGGCGCAGCCCATGGACCCGGTCGCCGTGCCTGCTTCGGCGTGGTCCTGCCCGCATTGCGGGATCAACCTCCAGGGCCATAGCATCGGCCAGGCCTGCCCGGGCTGTGGCAAAACCATCAATTCACTCCAACCCGGCGGCGGCCAATCGACCAGCGGCAAGGCTACTGCGGCTTTGGTGCTGGGAATCTGCTCGATCGTGGGCTGCTTGTTCTATGGGATCCCCGGCCTGATTTGTGGCATCCTCGCGGTGATCTTCGCCGGGCAGGTCCGCCGTGAAATCGCTTCGGGCCAGCTCAGCCCGTCGCTGCTGGGTCAAGCCAACGCCGGCCGGATCTGTGGCTGGGTCGGGCTGGGGCTTTCCTCGGTCTGGTTATTGCTGTTTGTGGTTTACATCGTCATTTTTGTTGTCGCCATCGCCTCTCACCCGACCCCCTCTTTGCCGCCGAGTTATCCTTCTCTTTGGCCTCCAGTCGAGAACCTGGCAGCACTCAGTGGTGGCTGCACGGAGCGAACGAGCTGAGCAACGAGAACCCCTACGACTATGACGATCCGTTTGAAGAGCCCGATCAGCCCGGCGAAGACCTGTCTGATTTCAGCGAGCCGCTCGATCCGGACGACTCGGATCAAGAGGATGCCTTTGAATCGTTGGAGCCGATCCCAGAGAGTGCGCCCCCCTTGGTGCCGTCCGCCGGGTCGCCCCAGACCCCCCAGGACGGTGCCCCGATCACCGCGACCGATGTCCACTGCGTGGTCTGCGGCTACAACCTCACCGGTGTGGCTATCGGCGGCAACTGCCCCGAATGCGGCACCAGCGTCGATGTCTCGCTCCAGTCCGGGCCCCGGGGAGCCGCCGGACCCCCGGCCGGCATGGCCATCACCTCGATGGTGCTGGGCATCTGCTCGCTGCCGCTACTCTGCTGCTGCTTTGTTGGCCCCGTCCTCTCGATCATGGGACTGATCTTCGGCATCATCGCGCTCAAACAGTTGCCAGACACGCCCCAGGCGAAAGGGCCGCGCGGCATGGCGATCGCCGGCATCATCTGCTCTTCGATTGGTCTGCTGCTAGGAATCGCTTACATGGCTTTTATGTTCATACCGGGCATGTTGGGTCCGTGATCTGAGCGCTAGGGGTTTACCGACATGTCACCTCAGCACACCGGCACACTTGCCGCCAAGCATTGAGCGTGACGCGTAGATTGCATGCGCTCAATCACCCTCGACGCGCATCCAGCTGCATCGCGTCGTCCGGGTCTTCCGAGCGGCGTGGGTTGGCCTCCTGGTACCGGGCCATGCACGACTCGATCTCTCGGTGCGCGGCGTCGGCCTGGTCCCAGCCCATCGTGTGGACCTCGCTGCCCTCCAACTGCTTGTAGGTCGCGAAAAAGTGCTCGACCTCGCGCAGATAGTGCGGCGGGACCCGCCAGAGGTTGTCGTATTCGGCGAACATCGGGTCGCCCGACGGCACAGCCAGGACCTTGAAGTCGTTGTCGCCCTTATCGGTCATCCGGAACAGACCCAGGGGCCTGGCCTCGATCAGGCAGCCGGGGAACGTCGGCTCGTTGACCATGATGATCACGTCCAGGGGGTCGCCGTCCTCGGCCAGGGTCTGAGGGATAAAGCCGTAGTCGCCGGGGTAGTGGGCCGAGGCGTAGAGGTAGCGGTCCAGCTTGAGCAGCCCGGTCTGCTTGTCCACCTCGAACTTGGAGCGTCGGCCCTTGGGGATCTCGATGATGGCATTGATGTCCTGGGGCGGGTGATTGCCCGGCGGGACGTGCATGTAGCGGTTGGGCAGGGGCATAGTCGGCTCGGAATAGGCTGGGTTCGGATCGGGCGGCCTGGATCGCTTGCTCACACACCGACCATGCCGGATCGGTACAGTAGGGCAGCACACAAAGCCCCTACTCCCATCGGCCCGTACGAGTGGCCGACTTCAGGAAGGCCCCACGATGTCGGATACGCAAGAGGATGGTTTTGTACCGGACGTTGCCGGGCAGTTGCCCCAGGCCGGTTCGCGGGAGCTGATGGAGGCGATGGACGCGTTGCTAGGGCAGGCCGGGGCCGACCCGGGCCGAGCCTCGGGCAAGCGGGTCCGCGAGATGCTGCACACCGCGTTGAAGATGATCGGCGACGGCGCGGACATGGGCGAGCTCAAGTTGGTCAGCGCCTCGCTCAAGGAACTGCGCTACGCGCTCAAGGTCTTCCGGCCCTACCGGCAGACCCGCAAGATCAGCATCTTCGGCAGCGCGCGGACACCCGTCGATCACCCCGACTACCTCGCGGCGGTCGATTTTGCCCGTCATATGGCCCAGGCCGGGTGGATGGTCATCACCGGGGCCGGCGACGGCATCATGCGGGCCGGCCACCACGGCGCCGACCGTGCCGCGTCCTTCGGCGTCTCCATCTCGCTGCCCTTCGAGACGTCCGCCAACGACATCATCCAGGGCGACCCCAAGCTCATCGACTTCAAGTACTTCTTCACCCGCAAGCTCACCTTCATGTGGATGTCCCACGCCGTGGCCCTGTTCCCCGGCGGCTTCGGCACCCAGGACGAAGGCTTCGAAGCCCTCACCCTGATCCAGACCGGCAAGGCGCCGCTGCTGCCCATCGTCCTGATCGACCCGCCCGGGGGCGACTACTGGAAGCACTGGGACAACTACATCCGCAAGTCCCTGCTCGACAAGGGCTGGATCAGCCCCGAGGACCTGAACCTGTACAAGGTCTTTGACGACCCCGCCGCGGCACATCAGCACGTGCTGGACTTCTACCGCAACTACCACTCGGCCCGCTTTGTGCGCGACACCCAGGTCCTCCGCCTCAACCGCCCGTTGACCGACAGGCAACTCGATGAACTCAACGCCGAGTTCACGCCGCTGATTAAGGAAGGCCAAATCAAGCAGGGCGGCCCGCTCAAACAGGAACGCGACGAACTGAGCCAGCTGCCCCGGCTGACCTTTGCCAGCACCAAGCGGGCCTACGGCCTTCTCCGCCGGATGATTGACCGGATCAATCAGATGGATATCGAGAACGCGAGATGACGAACACAGGCCACGAAGCGTAAGCGAGTGACGAGCCCAGCCGATTGGTCACCCGCTTACGCTTCGTACTCGCTCGAACCATCCGACTCATGCATCTGCTGGATCACTTGCTCCACCTGCCTGCGGTACCGCTCGCCGACGACGCCCCGCTGCTGCTCGTAGTGTTCGGCCGCCGATGCGTTGCTCTTCACCGTACGAATCAGCAGATAGCCCCACAGCCACAGCCCAAGCCCGGCGAATGCCAGCACGACCAACGGGTGCGGCGAGAACTCGCGGTGGGACCAATACATCACACGTGCGGGCCCCGGGACAAGCTCGATCGATGTGCCCCGGCCTTGCTGCAGGTGCTCAACGACCCTAATCAGGTGCTCGCGATACATCTCTTGAGCGGCGGGGCCATCGAACCTGAGATCTGTCTCCACCACGTAGTCCGCGAAGGCTGCTTGATCAAAGTGCCGGCGAACATCAGCGTTGGGCTGCAGTGCGAGGTTGATCGGATTGAAACTGCTTCCGTGGATGACGACGTTGAGCTTTGTCAATCCCTGGCCCAGGCGTTTACGCTCGGCGGTCACGGCAAATTCGACATACTCGACACGCAGCGTGCTGGCAGAAGAATCGGTCATCGAAACGTGCTCGTGCTGCCGGTAGTTGAAGGGAAGCAGTGCCAGCATCACCAGCACCGCGACAATGATGGGCGTGGTCGTGATGGCCATGGTCAACAACAGCTTGAAGCCCAGGCCGGGCGGAGGCCGGTGGTGACCGACGACGATCCCCTTGCTGTCGAGGCTTGCGCCGCATTCCGGGCAGGTGAGGCTCGATGCGCCACGCAGGTCAAAACGGCACGCCGCGCAGTAGAGCCGCCCACGCTCCAGGCCCCGGTTCTGCCAACGCGTGGTCAGGGCCTCAACCATCGCTCCGACGGCGACGATCAAGGCGACCGGTAGCAGCCAGCAGCCGCAGCAAACCGGGGGCAAGGATTCAAGGACTTGTTGGGCCTGCATCGGCCCGGAGTATAGAGCGCGAGCGATGTCACGGAACTTGGTTGAGCAAGGGTGGGGCTCAAGCCGAGCCAATCAAAAAAAAGACTCTCACCCCCCTCGGGGGGTAAGAGCCGTAAGGCGTGTTTCGGAGCGTGAACTTAGCTTCGCTCCGTCAAGCGGAGCTAGCACGCCCCGTTCCTACACGGGTAACAGTCAGACACTGGATCACATCCTTTCGTAACGGGTTAGACCAGCCGTCGCCGACGCATCGGGCTTGTTCTAGCCGATACGCCGACCGCCGGAAGACTAAGAGCCCTTGACGTCTCCAAGGGCGACAACGCCCCGCAACTCACTTGAACTACGGGTCGGCCGGGTCGCTCAACGTCGCCGGGTTCGGGGTTCTCCCGCCCTGGCGCGACGCCGATCTCACCGACAGTTTTATTATCGACGTGTCAGCGATAAGGTCAAGCGATCGCTTGCAGAAAGTTGAGCTTTTTGAGGAGCGCGATTGATCGTTACAAAGAAAACACCGCTTCATGGACGGCGGAGAAACGCTTGCGAATAGACGCCGGTTGGGGTTGGCCTACCGCTTCTTCCCCGTCACCATCTTCCACTTGCGCTTGACCAAATCCATCAGGTGCTCGACCTCGGTCTGGGCGCTGGGGGTCCATTTGCACCAGTGGATGTCCACGGCACACTTGCTCGAACGGATCTGGTCGCGGATAAACCGGTTGACCCGGCGCAGCGGGATCTGTTCGATATGCGTGTCCGTGAGCGGGATCGCGACGATCGGCCCTTCGGGGTCGGGGATGATGTAGGCCATGGCATCGGGCGACTCGACGCCGGTCTCGTGGTGGCCCTCGAGCAGGTACTCGATGGTCCACTGCCAAGATTGGCCGGCCCAGATGATGCTTCGCTGGACGCCCTCGTAGCCCTCGATGCCCTCCATGATGTTGGACAGGGCCTTGAACTGCGGCTCCTTGGCCTTGCAGGGATCGAGCAACTGATCGAGCGTCGGCTCGGACCAGCGGTCTTGCCAGGGCAGGCGGGTGGAGTAGGTGGTCTTGCTCATGTTATGGTCGGCCGGAGGCGTAGGCGGGATCGGCCCGTGGGCCAAGCCCCATAGCTTAGCCGAAGAAGCCGCCCCGGGCAAGCGAGTGGACCGGGATATGACCGATAAAGTGCTGCTAATACAAGGCTAAAGCACCTATTACGGGGTTCTCTGGCTCTCGGCCTTAACACCGGACAGACGATGAAGTTAAACTAATGCCCGGCCCGGATGCCCTGGATGATACCGCTCGGCCATCCCCGCCTCGTTGAAGCCCTCGCGCCGGCCCGGCCGGTGCAACGGAGGTATCCAACCATGAGCACCAACCCCGCTACCGCTTCGGGAAACGTCCCGACCACTTCGCTCTCGGGAGCCGACGAAGCGTTCGACCCGACCGGCTCGATCATCCTGGTGGTGGATGACAATGAGCAGAACGTCGAACTGCTCCAGGCCTACCTCGAGTCGATGCAGGTCGAGGTCTTGACGGCTTTTGATGGTGCCGAGGCCCTGTCGCTCATCGCCGACGAGTCTCGTCCGACGCCGGACCTGGTGCTGCTGGACGTGATGATGCCGCGTATGTCGGGCTTTGAGGTCTGCCGCAAGATCAAAAACGACCCGGCCACCTCGACGATCCCGGTGATGATGGTGACCGCGCTGAATGAACTGGGGGATATCGAGCGTGGCGTGGAGGCGGGGACCGACGAGTTTCTGAGCAAGCCGGTCAACAAGCTGGAACTGCTGACGCGGGTCAAGTCGCTGCTCAAGGCGCGCAGGCTCGCGCAGCAGGGCGACAACAAGGACGCCTATATCCGTGACCTCGAACGGATGCTGGAGCAGTCCCGAGGCGGGGAATGATTGTTCTGGCCCGTTCAATCACTCCTATCTCAGTGAAGCGGGTTCGGTGAACCCGACTCCGCTTTAATGCGATGTTGTGCCGCGCGCAGGGCCGGCTGCACCGTGCCCGTGATTCGCTTTCATGGGTGGCCCGCTTTGTTGTTTGGGTTATCGGATGATCGGCCGTACAGGCTGTGCGGGTTGCGCGGTCTGCGCGGCGGGGGTGGTTGGCCTTGCCGGTGGAAACGATTGTTGTCGGTGAATTGGCTCATACCGGCTGACGATGAGCGATGCGGTTACGAGGTATGTGCCTCGTACAGGTTGGCCTGGGCGTATGTGCCCGGGTCGGACCCGCAGGGAGCCGACGGAGGCCGACCAGGGGGTCGTGTGTCCAGGACAGCGGGCCATCGGTTAACCGACGGAGCCCCGCGGATCGGAGGTCAGAGATATGAGCCGGATTAACAGCAACATCAACTCGCTAATCGCTCAGCGCACGCTGAACACCAACAACAAGGGCCTGAGCACCTCGCTCGAACGGCTTTCGACCGGACTGCGGATCAACCGCGGGGCGGACGACCCGGCCGGGCTGATCGCCAGCGAGACCCTGCGGGGTGAGAAGGCGGCCCTGAACGCAGCGATCGGCAACGCCGAGCGCGCCGAGCTGTTTGTCTCCACCGCCGAGGGTGGCCTGGCCGAGATCAGCTCGCTGCTGACCGAAGTCCAGTCGCTGGTCGGCCAATCGGCTAACGAGGCGGGCCTCTCCCAGGAAGAGAAGGAAGCGAACCAGCTGCAGATCGACAACATCCTGTCGACCATCGACCGGATCGCCTCAACCACCAGCTTCCAGGGCACCAAGCTGCTCAATGGCAGCTTCGACTTCCAGGTCTCCAGCGTCGCCACGACCGTGGACGACATCACCATCAACGACGCGAAGATCGGCTCGGACAACGTCGCCGTCAAGGCCCTGATCACCCAATCCGCTCAGCAGGGAGCGCTATTCCTCTCGCTCGGTGGCCCCTTGGACCTGACCTCGGCCGTCAGCGCGTTTGTCTTTGAACTCGGCGGCGCAGAAGGCACCAAGGAGTTCTCCTTCGGCTCGGGCACGACCCTGGCCGACATCGCCACCAGCATCAACAGCTTTAAGGAAGTCACCGGTGTCTCGGCGGTCGCCTCGGGCACCTTCATCGAGCTCAAGTCGACCGACTTCGGCTCGGACGAGTTCGTCTCCTTCAAGGTCAACAACCTCGGCGGGCAAGCCGGCCTGGTCTACACCGCCTCGGCGGGAGACGTCGATGCTCTAAACACCTCGACCGCCCTGGCCGCGACGACCGACACCCGTGACTCGGGCCAGGACGTGGCGGGCACGATCAACGGCATCCAGGGTGCCGGCAGCGGCAAGAACCTCAAGGTCGCCAGCGAGGCTCTGTCGGTCGAGATCGAGTTGACCGACGCCGGGGCGCAGGCGCTGGCCTCGATCAACGCCGCGACGATCTACGGCGGCGGCGCGAAGTTCAACCTCGGTGCCGAGGTCAACCTGAACAACCAGGTGCAGCTGGGCATCCAGGATGTGTCCGCCCGCAACCTCGGTCGATCAACCCCGGACGCCACGACCTACTACCTCAACGACCTGGGCTCGGGCGGCGACCTGAACGTGGTGGATGGCGAACTCAACGACGCCCAGACCGTGATCGATCAGGCGGTCACGGAGATCGCTGAACTCCGCGGTCGGCTTGGCGCGTTCCAGAAGAATGTGGTCGGCTCGACGCTCAACTCGCTGGGCGTGGCGTTGGAGAATATCTCGGCGGCCGAGTCTAGCATCCGCGACACCGACTTTGCCAAGGAGACGGCCGAGCTGGCCCGCAGCCAGGTGCTGGTCGCGGCGGGCACGTCGGTCCTCCAGATCGCCAACAACCAGGGCCAGAACGTCCTGAACCTGCTGTAGCCCGGCGGGACATCTAAACCAACCCCGAGCGGGCGATGGATGAGCCATCGCCCGCTTTTTCGTGCGCGCGGCGCGATCCTCGTTCGCGCGGTTTTGTTTCTTGGACCGGTTATTTGGTCCATTTCGTCTGGGTCAACCTTAAGTCGGGTAGCGGCTGTGACGATTGTGAGGGTGCCGGGCAAGGCGTGTTCGGTGTTCAGGTGCGGTTGGCCTCAACCCGCAGCAGGGGTTAGAGGCCGATAACCGCGGCTTGGACCGTCGGTGGCGGATCGGGTGATCGGCCGTCGAAAGAGATCAGGCAGTTAGCCGGGGTGCCGCGGGATTTGCGGCGTCCGGTCGGGTCGAAGGCTCCGCGGGCCAGACACCCGAGCTACGAGGCCTTACCCCAGCCGACAAAGGATGGTCGGGCGGGGGATCAGGGCCAAGTGGACAGGCTGGCTGAGACAACCGGCAGCAGCGGGGCGTACCCGGGCTGCTAAGCATCAGAGTGATCGGATCGGAGATCTGTAGAACGTTCGGCAGGAAGCCTTCCCCCAAACGACGTGACACAGACAAGCGTGTTCACGGAGGACCCTACCCATGAGTCGCATCAATACCAATGTGCAGTCCCTGATCGGCCAGCGCGTGCTGGACAACAACAACAAAGGCCTCAACACCTCCCTCGAGCGTCTGTCCACCGGCCTGCGGATCAACCGCGGCAAGGACGACCCGGCGGGCCTGATCGCCAGCGAAAACCTCCGCAGCGAGAAGGCCTCGATCACCGCGGCCATCGGCAACGCCGAACGCGCCGACCAGGTGGTCAACATCGCTGAGGGCGGCCTGCAGGAGATCAACGCCCTGCTGATCGAGGTCCAGGGCCTGGTCGGCCAGTCGGCCAACGACGCGGGCCTGTCCGCCGAGGAAAAGGAAGCGAACCAGCTGCAGATCGACTCGATCCTGCAGACGATCGACCGGATCGCCGCGTCGACCAGCTTCCAGGGCACCAAGCTGCTCAACGGCACCTTCGATTTCCAGGTCTCCGGCGTCGCCACCACCGTCGCCGACTACCAGATCAACGCCGCCAAGCTGAAGTTTGGTGATAACCGCGACGTCGATGTCCTGGTCACCCAGTCGGCCCAGCAGGGGGCGCTGTTCCTCTCGCTCGGCGGCCCGCTGGACCTCACGTCGGCGGTCAGCTCGTTTGTCTTTGAACTTGGCGGGTCGCTCGGCTCACGCGAGTTCACCTTCGGCTCGGGCACGACCCTCGCCGACGTGGCAGCCAGCATTAATACCTTTAAGGATGTCACCGGCGTCTCCGCCGTGGCCTCGGGTACCTTCATCGAACTCAAGTCGGGCGACTTCGGCTCCGACGAGTTCGTGTCCTTCAAGGTCACCAACCTTGGCGGGCAGGCCGGCCTGGTCTACACCGCCTCGGCTGGCGATGTGAACGCTCTGAACACCTCGACCGCCCTGGCCGCGACGACCGATGTCCGCGACTCGGGCCAGGACGTGGGCGCGGTGATCAACGGTGTCGCCGCGGTCGCCGATGGCAAGAACGTCAGCATCAACACCGACTTCCTCAATGTCGAGGTCGAGCTGACGACCGCCGGAGCACAAGCCCTGGGCGGGATCGACGCCCTGACCATCACCGGTGGTGGGGCCCAGTTCAACCTCGGCCCGAACGTCGATATCCTCAACCAGGTCAACATCGGCGTCGCCAACGTCGCCTCCCGAAACCTCGGGTCGCTGACCAATGGCTACCTCGACGACCTGGGCGCGAGTAAAGACAACAACGTCGTGGACGGCGACCTGGGCACCGCCCAGAAGATCGTGAACGACGCGATCAAGCAGGTCTCGACCCTCCGCGGCCGACTCGGCGCGTTCCAGAAGAACATCGTCGGGGCGACCATCCGGTCCCTGGGCGTGGCGTTGGAAAACACCTCCGCCGCCGAGTCCGCCATCCGCGACACCGACTTCGCCCAGGAAACCGCGAACCTGACCCGGTCGCAGATCCTGGTCCAGTCCTCGACGCAGGTGCTCGGGATCTCCAACTCGCAGCCGCAGAACGTCTTGGCCCTACTGGGTTAAGCAAATCGGGTTCGATAGGACGCTCCGCAGGAACGCGGGCATCCGATCACTGATGCGGAGCGGCGCTGGGCAACCAGCGCCGCTTCTTTTCGTCTCACCGTTTCACGCTTTTGACGCACAAGTTCCGATAACCCGGTAGGTACGCCACCGACACTCGGAGCAGCCATGTGCGGCATCCTCGGCGTCGTCTTCCGTGACCCCCGGGAGTTGGCGCAAGAGCAAACACTGACCGATGCGCGAGACACCATGACTCACCGCGGGCCCGACGAGGCGGGCCTGTGGGTCCGGCCCGGTGTTGGCTTGGCCCACCGGCGGCTGTCCATCCTCGATCTGAAGCACGGCCAGCAACCGATGCTGAGCGACGATCAACGCTACGCGTTGACCTACAACGGCGAGGTCTACAACTACCGCGAGCTGATGGGCCGCTACCGCGAGCGTGGCCTGCGATTCGACACCCGTTGTGACACCGAACTGGTCTTCCGATCGCTCATCGCCGACGGCCCGGACGCGATCGAGCAATACCACGGCATGTTCGGGCTGGGCTTTTATGACACGGTTGATCGTCGGCTGCTACTGGTCCGCGATCGCCTGGGGCAGAAGCCGGTTTACTGGATTGATACCGGCGAGTCACTGGTCTTTGCCAGCGAACTCAAGGCAATCCTGATCTACACCGGCGGCAAGTACGGCCTGGACCCCGCAGCGTTGGAGCAGTTCTTCACGCGTGGCTACGTGCTCTCGCCGCGCACGATCTTCCAGGGCATCCACAAGCTGCCGGCGGGTTGTTTGCTGCGGCTAGATGCGAACGACTGGCGGATCGAGGTCGAGCCATGGTGGGACGCGACGCCGATGCATGCGGACGAGCTGGGCCCACTCAACGACGAGGCCGTGCTCGATATGCTCGATGAGCTGCTCTCGCAGTCCGTCGCCGACCGGTTGATCGCGGATGTGCCGATCGGCACGCTGCTGTCGGGCGGGATCGACTCATCACTCATCACCGCGATGGCGAGCAAGGCGCGCGGGACTTCCGGGGGCGGGGGCGTCAAGGCTTTCACCATCGGGTTTAACGACTCGCCAGCACACGACGAGACGCCCTATGCGCGTATGGTCGCCGAGCAGTACGGCTGCGACTGGCGCGTCCACACGATCAGCCAGGACGAGGGCGACTGGCTGGCCGAGCTTGACGACGCGTCACGGTTTTACGACGAGCCGTTCGGCAATTTCACGGTGACAAGCCAGCGCACGCTCAGCCGGCTCTGCCGAGAGGACCTGACCGTCGTGCTGTCCGGCCAGGGCGGGGACGAGCTGAGCGCGGGGTACCCGGGCCGGTACAACTGGGTGCTTCAGACCGAGCAGGCCGCCGCCAACGCGCAGGCCCGCAGCCGGTACGCCCCGCCGGTGGACGATGTGGTCAACCATTTGAACAAGACTTCGTTTTTGCTGTGGCCGACCGGGCCGTCACGGATGTTCAGTGACAATGTCAAAGAAGCGATCGCCGAAGCCCGCGAGCCGGACGAAGCGATCGGCTGGTTCTGGCAGCGCCACCATTGGCCGGACCGGCTTGGCGACATACTGTACACCGACGCGAAGACCAACCTGCCGGACTACCTGGTGTGTATCGAGGAGCGGGCGTCGATGTCGCACTCGCTCGAAGCACGCAACCCGATGCTCGACCACCGCGTGGTGCGGTACATGTTGTCGCTACCTGCACAGTACAAGGTGCGCCCGGGCACGGGCCCGATGGCCAAAGACGGCCTACAGAACAAGTGGCTGCTGCACGCGCTGGCGAAGCGGTATCTGCCAAGCGAGACGTTCGATCGGCCTAAGCGCGGGTTTACCCCGCCGCTGCAGCAATGGATGGCGCGCTATGCCCAGCGGATCGCCGAGGTGTTCCGCCAGACGGATGAGCTCACCGCGCCGCTGTACTCGGGGCAGTGGAGGCAGTACCTGCGGGCTGGGCGGTACCAGCCGGGCGCGACGATGGCGGTGTACTACAGCCTGGTCTTTGCGCTGTGGGTAAGGCGATACGCGGATCATCTGCAACTGGGTACCGCGGCACTACAGAGTCGGCAGGCCCGCGGCTTAGCCCCTGAAACCTATTGTGACCTGACCACACCGGGGCACCAGACGTTCCGCGAGCAGCCAACTGCGAAGCTCACCGAAGCGAGGTGGTTCTGCCAGATGCTGGGCAACATCAAGCCCAAGCCCGACGAGCCGCCGACACTCTGGATCTCCGGCGACACAAGCGGCTTCTACGACACACTCGCCAAACGGTCGGGTTGCACCGTCACGAGTAATCAGCCCCAAGCCCTGATCATCGTCGGGCTGCCCGCCACGCTGGAGTACATCGCGAACCCGTTCCGCTCGGCCCCGATGATCCTGGTCTTTATCCCGTTTGCGGCTGCACAACAGCAGGCAGTGAATGATGCGCTGCTGCAGCTCAACGCGATGGCACCGATCCAGGGCCACCAAGCCGTGCCGGTCGGCGGTGATCAAGGGGTGTTGATCGCGCGTTGTGCGCGTGTAGTGGGAGACGCGGAGCGTCCTGTGCGAAGTATCTGAGATGTGTTTGAGATGGGCGGACGGGACGCTTCGCGTCACCCGCTACGCGTCAGGTGTCCTTGCGTGCGATCGCGATGATGTCGCGGTAGACCCCGCCGATGTTGCCGTTGTTGACGACGGTCAGGCCGGGCGCGGCGTTGATCAGGCGGTTGAGTTCTTCGACGTTAAACTCGAAGCCGTGGTAGGTCGGGTCGGACGAGCCGCCGAACTGCCAGGACGGGGTGACGCAGATGAAGTGTCCGCCGGGCCGCAGTACACGGCTGATCTCACGGAGCACGCCGATGGGGTTGTTCAGGTGCTCAATCACGTCGAACAGGCTGACACACGCGGCGGTCTGGTCCTCGAAAGGGATCGCGTCCCCGGCCCCGACGCGGAACTGCGGCGCACCGGGTGAGCCTTCCGGGTAGGTCTGGCCGGCACACATCTTGGCCGCCTGTTCGACACCGGCCGGCTCGGGGTCGATCCCCACCACCTCGCACCCCTCGACGGCAAAGAGGTGACTGAAGAGCCCGTCCCCGCTGCCGACATCCAGCACGTGCCCGCCCAACCCCGTTGGCGGCAGCGTGTGCTGGGCGACCAGCTTGGCCAGGTGGTGGGCCCGCTGGCGAAAAACGTCCGCCTTCTGGTAGCCCTCCCAGCAAAGTGCGCCGCGCTCATCGTACTTCTCAAACGGCATCATCCCGGCATGGAAGAACGCATTCCACAGCAGCCCGCGCCCCGCATACTTCTCGCGGACCACATCCAGGTCCGGCGCGACCCAGTCGAAACCGAACTCACCCGCGAACTGGGCCGACTCGGCCTCGTTGAGCCGCGGCGTGAACGTGTCGTTGACCACGACCTGCGGCACGGCCAGCACGCGACCGCCCACATCGGTGCAGCCCTGGTCGCGGATCGAAAGTGACAGGGCGATCATCCCCAGCTGGCCCATGGAACTGAGCACGCCCTCGCCGTCAACATGGTCGAACGCCTGTTCATCGACGACCATCACGCCGCCGGCGATCGCATCGACCTCTTCGGGGAACCGGTAGCAGGCCTGGCCCGTGCCCTTGCCGTGGTGATGGAAGCCCTTGGGGTGGATGATAAATTCGCCGAGGCTGAACACGTGCCCGTCGGGGGTCAGCCGCTTGGGCCCGACGATGGCGACCCCGGGGATCTGGTTGATGAACCAGGCCAGGCGGTCGCGCCAGTCTTCCGGCTCCGGATCGAGGCAGTCGCTGCCGCGGACGATCACCACACGACGCCCGGCAGCAGTGACGCGCTCGACCTGCCACAGGCCTTGCGTGATGGGCGGTTGGGCCGGGGCGGGCTGAACGGCGATCGTATCGAGGTTGCTCATAACACGACAATCGACGGTCTGGGAGCGGCGGCGTGAAATTGTCCGATAAAACCGTTGTGTGTGGTTCGTGGCTCACGACGAACGGGCTGCGTACCCCGATCGCTGACGGACGAACCCTCAACCCAAGATCACGCCACATGACCACCCCCCGCGTCTCGATCACGATCCCCAACTTCAACAACGGCCGCGCGTCGTCCAAGGACGGCGTGACCGACCTGATAGGCGATCTGTTGCAGTCGCTTCACGACACGCTTAAGGAAGACCCGACGCCGTTGGAGATCCTTGCCTTCGACGACGGCTCGACCGACGACTCGCTACAGACGCTGCGGGACTGGTCGGGGCGAACCTGGCGGGGCGGCGAGCCGTTCTTGAAGCTGACGGAAGCTGAGCACTGCGGCGTGTTGTCTATCACAGCTAATAAGCTGGTGCATCAGAGCCGGGGTGAGATCGTCGTTCGCCTAGATGGGGACATCGTGGTCCACACCAAGGACTGGGCGGAGAAGCTCTGCGCCGTCTTCGACCAGGGGCCGCCCGACCTCGGCGTGATTGGGCCAAAGCAGCTCGCGCCCAACGGCACGGTCCATGCCATGGGTGATTTCCTGCTGCACCCCAAAGGCTACCACCACATGGCCGCGGGTCTGCCTTCATCCATGGTGATCCGGCCGATCGAGGTCGACCATGTCATGGGCTGTTTCTACTGCTTCAAAAGAAAGGTCTACGACGAGCTCGAAGGCTTCGACGAGGCTTTCCTCCGGGGCCAGACGGTGGACTTTGGGATGCGCAGCCGGCTCGCCGGCTACCGATGCTGGGCCGTCCCGCACCTCGTCTTCACCCACCGCCACACCGTGCGCGGGTCCCGCCGGGCGACCACGGCCGACACCGACCAGGGCATCGACACCTCGCGTCAGACCTTCTTCGACAAGTGGGGCTTCGACCGCATCGCCCCCGACCTCGACGTGGTCCGTGAGAGGTACGCGGGCACGCCGCTGCTCTGGAACGGCAACGTGTGGGGCGCACCCAGTGGCTTTGGCGAGGTGCCGGCTTCCGCGCCGCCCGGAGCCTTTGAGCGCAGTGTGTGGGTGCGATTCAACAACGACTCCACTTTCCAGGGCTGGGCCGAGACCAAGGTCGGTACCGCCCTGCAGATCCACCGCGAAGGGCTGGCCCAAGACGACCGGCCGATCGTTGTGCTCGGCTGCGGCTCGGGTGTGGCGGTCCATTTGCTCGCGATGCAGGGCGTCCGGGCCGTCGGTGTTGAGCGAGAGCCTGGCCACATCGACCTCGCCCGTCAGATCGCGACGCAGACCGACGAGCGCAACAACTACCCCGGCCCACCGCCGCAGTACCTGCAGATGACCGACCCGAGGCGGGCCCCGCTTGATGCGGGCTGCGCCGCGATGGTCTGCATCTTCGACCGGATGGAGGCCCACCCCAACCCGGTCGCGCTGCTCAAGGAGGCCACCCGTCTGACCGGGCCGACCGGCGTCATCCTGGTCATCAGCAAGTGCCCCGACCTGATCCACGACGCGCCGCTCTCGCCTTACCGCCGGTACACCCCGCAGGAATTGAGTATGCAGGTCAAGGCGGCGACCGATCGCCCGACGGTGATGGAGTGGCTCAAGGACCGCCCGGGCCGACCGATCGTCGTGCTCGCCCGGCCAGAGGAGGCGCAGGAGCCGGCTTTATCGGCCTCGCCCGCCGCCGCCGCCTCGGGGTAGACGCGCTGCCACGCAGGCTCAACCCAACAGGCCGCGCATCAGGCCAGCAGATATCATTTGTTCGAGCCGATACGGGGCAGGTTCCGATGAGTAACACTGGGACGGATTGCGCATCGGTTATGATGTGCCTGTTGGGGTTGCCCGCCGTTAACGCTAGTGTCGACCACCCAATCAGGGGTTGCTATGGGAATCAATCGTCGCCAGGCCCTGCTCGCCTCGATCGCCGCGCTCACACTGGGGGGCTGTCGTGGACGTGGCCCGCGCGGCAACACGCGCGTCGCCGGTGACCCCAGCCGCATCGGGCCAGACTGGGGCGGGCCGGCCGGCCGGCCCTCGGGCCACCCCCGCACCGGCACACCCGTCGCGCCCCCGCCGAGCCAGACGGTCAACCGCGCCACGCACGAGTCTCCCGCGACCCTCCCGCCCCGCGTCACCCTCTCCTGTATCAGCCGCAGCCAGTGGACCCGCACCGGCCCCATCGCCAGCCGGGTCAACCCCATGAACGGCATCAACAAGCTCACCATCCACCACGAGGGCTGGCGCACCGTCTACTTCTCCGACCGACAGTCCACCGCCGCCCGCATCGAACAGATCCGCAACGCCCACGTCAACGGCAACCGCTGGGGCGACATCGGCTACCACTACATCGTCGACCGCGCCGGCCGGGTCTGGGAAGGCCGAGCCATCACCAGCCAGGGCGCCCACGTCCGCCAGAACAACGAGCACAACCTCGGCGTCCTTGTCCTCGGCAACTTCGACAAGCAAAGCCCCAGCGACGCCCAATACCGCTCCGTCATCACCACCGTTTCCCGACTCCGCCAGATCCACAACATCAACCGCCGCAACATCCGCTCCCACCAGGAAATCGTCGCCACCCAGTGCCCCGGCCGCGTCATGCAGCAACGCATGGACACCCTCCGCCGATCGGTGTGATGTTTGGTCGAGGTTACGAAAACTGCCCCATCTGAAAGGTTAGTCTGGTCCAACTCGAAAGGACCAGAAGATGAAAGGCAAGCGGCACACGACGGAGCAGAAGATCCGGATCCTGCGTGAGGCGGATGCTGGGGGAGCGACG
>JBCDHS010000017.1:0-61615 GCA_038749735.1 Planctomycetota bacterium | reverse complement strand
GATCACTGGCACCTTGGCGCCATGCGTCAGCACAATCGCCATTTGCAGCATCACTTTGAACGTGTCGCGAATGGCGTCAGAACTGAACTGGTCAAAACTCTACAACCGAGGCGGAGAGGCGGAAGACCTTCTCACCCAGCCACCGCCCGTAGGTGTGGTAGGCCACGACAAAGGCAAAGCCGACGGCAACGGCGATGAGCAGGACCAGCATGGCGAGTTAGTTTAACGGGAGACGGGCTTGAAACCACCAAGGCACGAAGGGCACGAAGTCAAAGTCAGCCTCGGGATATGACGTCTCGACCATATGATCCTGCCTGTCTTGTTGCCATTCTTCGCGCACTTCGTGCCTTCGTGGTTCATCTTTGCCTGGCATCCGTGTTGATCCGTGTGCATCCGTGGTTTCACCCCAGACCCATCTGCTCGCGCAGCTCCAGCCGCATCGCCTCGACCTTGCCACGCAGTAGCTCCAGCGCCTCGGCCGGCTTCATCGCGAGCAGGTCCTCGGCCGGGATCGGCTGGGCGTATTGACAGGCGATCTTGCCGAAGGCCCTGGGCAGCTTCGCCTTGCGTGGCCAGACGTCGAACGCGCCTTCAAGGGCGACCGGCACGACCATGGGTTTGGCCCGCTTGATCACCAGCATGGTCCCTGCCTCGAACGCCTCGGTTTTGCCCGTGAGTGTCCGTGCCCCCTCGGGGTAGATCAGCAGCGCGTGGTCCTGTTTGAGCACCTCGATGCAGCGCTTCATGGTCGAGGCGTCGGGCTTGTCCTGATCGACGGGGATGGCGTTGAGCGAGTCCATCAGCCAGCCGAGCCACCGGGTGTTCCAAAGCGTTGCGCGGGCCATGGCGTAGAACTGGCGGTGGGACGAGCCGATGCCGACGATGATCGGGTCGAGCATCGATTGGTGGTTGGAGACGAGCAGGACCGGGCCGGCGCGCGGGATGTTGTGCTGGCCGAAGAACCTGAAGCGGTAGAACAGGACGAACCAGACGACGCAGAGCGCGTGGCAGAAGTGCCACCACAGGATGCGGTAGATCGGCCGGCCGGGCTGGCGCTGCTGCAGGTGCTTGAGCATGAGGGGGGTTATACCAGACGCGTCACTGGGCTAAGCGTCGGCGTGGAAAGGAGCGGTTTTGGCTCCCTCTCCCTTCCAGGGAGAGGCCCGGGGTGAGGGTTGGCCGAGGGAGTATCCGCGGATTACGAAAAGCACTCTGCACGACCGGGCGCAAGCGTTCTGATCGCGGGCTTTATTTCGAGGCCGCAAGCCCAGCCCTCACCCCCACCCTCTTCCAGGGAGGGAGAGGGGGCATGGCATTAACGCCGCGCTGTCGCCGCGTCGCTGGCGGGGCTCTGGGGGTTGCCGACCAGGTCGTCGTTGGTCTCGAAGCGCTTGAGGGCGCCGAGCAGTTGCTCGATCTGCTGCACCGGGTTCATATTTAGCAGCCGGCGGCGGAGCTTGTTGACAGTCTCGAGCTCTTCGTTGTTGGTGATCAGCTTGTCCTCGTTGCGGGTGCCGGAGGCGGCGAGATCGATCGCGGGGAACAGCCGCTGCTCGGCGATCTTGCGGTCCAGGATCAGCTCCATGTTGCCGGTGCCCTTGAACTCTTCGAAGATCACCTGGTCGCCGCGGCTGCCGGTATCGACCAGCGCGGTGGCGACGATGGTCAGCGAGCCGCCCTCTTCAAACCGACGCGCGGCCCCGAAGAGCTGCTTGGGCACGGCCAAAGCCCCGGCGTCCAGGCCACCCGACAGGGTCCGGCCGGTGCTGGCCATCCCGGGGGCGGTGTTGAACGCCCGGCCCAGGCGGGTCAGGGAATCCATCAGCACCACCACGTCCTTACCCAGTTCGGCCAGCCGCTTGCAGCGCTCGATCGCGGCGATGGCCAGCGCGCAGTGCTTCTCGGGCGTGTGGTCGTTTGACGAGGCCCAGACGGTGCACGGCACGTTGCGGCGAAAGTCGGTGACCTCCTCGGGCCTTTCGTCGATCAGCAGCGCGAAGACCTCGACCTCCGGGTGGTTCTTCTGGATGGCAAAGGCGATGTTCTGGAGCAGCGTGGTCTTGCCGGCCTTGGGCGGCGAGACGATCATGCCGCGCGTGCCGTAGCCGATCGGGCAGAACAGGTCGATCAGCCGACAAGCCGGCGGGCAGTCGGGGTACTCCAGCGAGAGACGCGGCTCGGGCATGACCGAGGTGAGGTCTTCGAAGCGCCGGGTGTTGCCGTATGCCGAAGCGGGCATCCCCTCGATCTTGACGATGTCCTGGACCCGGCGGGCTTGGGGGTCGATGGCGAAATACTTCTGCTTCTTCTTCTTGCCCCGGCCGTGCTGCTGGGGTTGCTGCCCGCCGCCGAAGGGCTTGCCGAGCGTGCACTCGAGGTGCAGCCCGGGGCGCAGGCCGTAGCGTTCGACCAGGTGCGAGGCGACGACGGGGTCGCGGGGGTAGGACAGCAGGGTGTTGTCGAGTTGGCGGAGCCGGCCGTCGGACTTCGGGCCCTGCTCGTAGATCCCGGTGACGGTCTGGTCGGGATCGACCGCGGCGTCACCCTGCTGCTCGCCATTGGCCAGCGCATCGGGGCCGCCGTTATCGTGATTGCTCTTGCCCTTGCCGCGGCGGCGGGATCGACGACGACGTTTGGGCTTGGACTGCGTGTCCCCGGCTTCGCCGCTTTCCTGCGTTGAGGACGCTTGTGACGGCTCGGCGTCGCCTGCCGCAACGGGGGCATCGACGGCCTGCTCCGGTGCGTCGGCAGCGGCTTGGGGTTCGGGGGACGGTGACGGGTTGTCTTGGCTCATGCCGGGGTTACCCTTGGGTCACGCGGCCCATCGGCCCGCGACCCGGAGAAACGGAGCTTTGCACGGTGCCATAAAGCGGCGTCCCGGCAAGGCGGTGAAAGTGCCCGCAAGGGGCATCACAACTCAGAACGATTCGATTGCTAACCTTCCTCTGGTGCCCGCGACTTAGAAACATTCCGGCCGCGGTATTGGTCCCAATTCGGGCATTCCCGGCTTCGCGTGGCATCGACGGGGCTTTAGACCTCAAAGCAAGGGCCTGAGCCTGCGATCGGACCAGTCCGTCCGGTCAATCGGACGTGCCGCGCACCTTGCGCCGGGTGATGGGGCACCGGATCGAACCTGCATCTGCATCCCGCTGCGACTTTGAAGCCGGCCTGTGATGCCAATCAAGGGCAACCAACCGGGACAGGATCGGGATTCGGGGCGTCGCCGGTCTACACCGGCCCGGAATCGGCGACGCTTTTGTTGGAAGGGTTCGGCCCGGGCATCTGCCCAAAGCCCATCACTGACCATGTTTTAACCTGTTCGGCCTTCCGGATCAAGCACTTAAACGATTTCCACAGCCGACCAACCCAAACCCAAACATTTTCGGACCCACATTTGCCGGGCCAGACACCAACGATCCGGACATGTCAATACCACCGCAGATCCATGATCTGCCCCTGTTTAATCACACAATTCTTGCATAAGCTGTTGGTTTCAATCACGCTGCTGGAGGTGGTTGCATCGACGAAGTGGCCAAGAAAGGAACGCTCTTTAGCGCTATCGTAGAGGTTTGCTAGAGTATAAAGCGCAAAGTTTCTACGTTTTGAGGAATCGGCATGATTGTTCTGGTATTGCTTGGAATCTCGTTGTTCCTGGCCATTTTGGTATTCAGGATGGGATATCGGGACGGTGACTGGCACTGGGGGGCCGCACTTGCTGTCGCTCTCATCCCAGTGGCGTTTACCTTATTTCTGGGGATCATTGGGTTCATTGTCGCCATCGGCTTTACCGTGGCGATCTGGAAAGCGACATCGATCTGATTGTGGTTTCAAAGAAACCATAATGGATCGCAAGGCATACAATGCCGGGCTATGCCCACGGCCCCCGTGAAACACAACATTAACTCCGTCGCCTTCGTCTCCCTGGGCTGCCCGAAAAACCTGGTGGACTCTGAGAAGATGCTGGGCCTGCTGGCCGAGGACGGGATCGTGGCGGTGCCCAGCGACCTGATGGACGCCGGGCAGGCCGACGTGGTGGTGATCAACACCTGCGGGTTCCTCGAGGCGAGCAAGATCGAGTCGATCGAAGAGATCAACCACGCCGCCGAGCTGAAAAAGCAGGGCCTGGTCAAGCGGGTCGTGGTCGCGGGGTGCCTGGTCCAGCGGCACAAGGCGAAGATGCTCGAGTGGTGCCCGGACATCGACGCGATGGTCGGCGTGTTCGACCGCGACCGGATCACGCAGGCCGTGCGCGGGGCGGACTCGGCCGGCGGTGTTGCTTCAGCGGCGCTGCGCGAGACCTCCATTGAGCTGCCCGTCTACTCCTCCATCGCCACCAACGCAACGATCGCCAAGCAGCACCGCGACATCGTCGGAGGCAACGAACTGGGCTACTTCGAGGACGACGCCGCCCGCCTCCGGCTCACCCCCCGCCACTACGCCTACCTCCGCATCTCCGAGGGCTGCAACCAGGGCTGCGCCTTCTGCACCATCCCCAGCATCCGCGGCCGGATGCGGTCCAAGCCCGTCGAAAAGATCCTCCACGAGGCGACCGAACTGTTCCAGGACGGCGCCTTCGAGCTCAACCTCATCGGGCAGGACACCACCAGCTTCGGCGAAGACATCGGCTACGGCCCGGGCCTCTCGGGCATGCTCAAAGAACTCGACCAACTGGCCGGGCAGTTCGGCGGCGGCTGGCTTCGGCTCATGTACGCCTACCCGTCCTGCTTCACCGACGAGATGATCGACACCATCGCCTCGCTGCGACACGTCCTGCCCTACATCGACATGCCGCTGCAGCACATCAACGACACCGTGCTCGATAACATGCGGCGAAAGACCAGCCGAAAGCTCATCGAAACCCTGCTCGGCAAGCTCCGCGACCGGATCCCCGGCATGGTCATCCGCACCACCTTCATCTCCGGCTACCCCGGCGAAACCGACCAGCAGCACCAAGAGCTCGTCGACTTTGTCCGGGACTTCGGCTTCGAAAACATGGGCGTCTTCCCCTACTCCCCCGAGCCGGGGACCAAGGCCGGGGCCGCCTACGACAAGGGCGGCGCCATCCCCGACGACGTGATCGAAGCCCGGATCGACGAGCTGATGACCACCCAGCAACAGGTCGTGTTCAACCGCAACAACACCTTGGTGGATGAACAGGCCGAGTTCGAGGTGCTGATCGACGAAAGCGACATCGCCGAGGTCGAGTACGAGGGCGAGAGGCCCACCTTCAGCCGCAGCCAGGGCCGGACCTACCAGCAGGCGGCGAGCATCGACGCGTCGACTTTTGTTGACAGCAAGAAGCCGCTTGCCGAGGGCGAGGCCGTCCGCTGCCGGGTCGTGGGCTTCGAGGGCTACGACCTGATCGCCCGGCCGGTCGAAGACCTCGAGCCCAGAGTGTCGCTGCCGCTGCTTTGATTCCACGGCTGGCCATTAAACACCCTGTCCAACCCAGCCCGCGTTATCGGACCCCCGCCTTGGCTAAAACCGGCGCTTCAACTCCCGCACCCGACAAATCCATCGGGGTTTTGCTTGGCTTTAGCCGGGGCTGTGCTATGGTTTGATTGGCCGCGAGCGCTTGAGAAAAAGTGCCCCCGGCAGCTAGCCATGATCCAGGACGCATCGGACAATACAAACCACGACCAGCGCACGGGCCGGATGCAGACGCCCCGCCTGGTGTCGCGCCGGCGTCTGGTACGCAAGCCCGCGCCCGGCACCACCCCGGCAAGTTCGTTCCGGGCCCATCCCGCGCCGACCCGTGAATCCCCGGGACCGGCCGAGCCGCCGCTGCGGTTGGTCAGCGACAACGCCGCGCCGGACATGAAGCCGCCGGTGCACAACCCCACGCCGATCACCGACCCGGCCGACCCGCGCTGGGTCCTGGCGCTGCGGACCGCCGAGCGCCTCCAGGGCAGCGTCCTGACGCCGGAGGACCGGGAGAACCTCACCCGCCTGGGCAAGGTGATGGGGCTCACCGCCTTCGACTGCGCCCTGGTCCTCGCGATCGTCCAGGACCAGGCCCGCCGCGGCATCCCCCCGGCCAACTGCCCCGCCGCCGGCCAGTCCCAGCTCGCCCTCATCCCCCTGCCGGTCGTCCGCGGCTTCTACGACGAGCTGCGCCGCCGGCCCCTGCACATCGTCGGCCTCGTCGCCGGCATGCTCGCGCTGCAAGGTCTGTTAATGTGGATGTGGCTGGGGTGATTGAGTATGCAATGGTTACTGCTCAAGGATGGCCCGTACGATGAGGCGCAGTCAACTGACAAAATGGGCTTTGTTAGCTTTCCCCGTTGCTTGGGTTAGTGTTTTCTTTTGGTACGGGTGGTCGAGCCCCGAGCATGGTTTCCCAGACGAGGTGTTTGACCCGGTCTTTGGTGTACTCATCGCTGCGTTTCTTGGAACGGGCTTCGGGGCAGTTTTTGTGTTTCCTATTGCTCTTATCGATGTGATCATTGCTCTTATCGATGTGATCAGAAATCGCGGGGAAACGAACGACCTTTAGCGTCGTCTGTGTCGATTGCAATTCGGGGTCAACCCATATGACGAATCGTGCCGCAACGTCCTCGCTGATTGTCGTCCTCTTCGCGCTCTCGCTGCCTTTCGCGATGTGGGCCGCTTGGTCGTTCTACGACGGGTTCATCTCCTACCCGGCCCAGCAGGAGCGTGCCGAGGCCTACGAGTTGCTTCAACAAGACTACCCCGAGGACTGGTCAGTGCGATGGGATGAGCGGGCACGAGCAGAAGGCTGGCCGATCAAAGACCCTGGACCGAAGAGATCAAACACCGACATCTTGACTCAATACATCATGGGCGGGTTCTGCTCGTTTCTCGCGTTGGTCTGCGTGGGTGTGGGGCTGTTGCTCATCTGGTTGAACAAGCGCAGTGAAAGCCAACATGTGGATGACAGTACAGGCTAAATCGCATCTCTCATCGAACTGCTAAATCTCCGTCCGGCTGACCTCGTCCAGCACGTGCTCGGCGACGTAGACCGGGGCGTCGGTCGCGGCGCCCAGGGCGATGGCGTCGCTGGGGCGCGAGTCGATCTCGCGCATGTCCGAGCCGTTACGGAGGTAGAGCCGGGCAAAGAAGGTGTGTTCGCGGAGGTCGGTGATCTCGATGCGTTCGAGGTGGTAGCCCAGCTCGGTGATGACCGCATCGAGTAGTTCGTGGGTCTGCGGCCGGGGCGGGGCCTGCCCCATCAGCCGGCGCTCGATGGCCGCGGCCTCCATCAGCCCGATGACGATCGGGAAGACCCGGGCCTGCTCTTCATCCACCTCGGCCTCACGGAGCTCGACGACGTGGGTGTCGTCGGTCTCGCGGATCAGGACCCGGGCCAGCTCCATCTTGACGGGCATGATTTACTCCAGCGCACCCGGCCGGCTCGCTATGGCGAGTAGGCCATTCAGGGCGTGAATCGGACTAAGGCATGATAGCTGCCATCGGCGTAGGAGTCGCCGGTCCCGCCGGGGAGCTGCTGGTGTTCGTGCACGATCGCCGCCGAGCAGCCTCCCGGAGACCGACGGACCAGCCGGTCGACCTGCTTGCGGTTTTCGGGCCGCTCGATGCTGCAGGTGCTGTAGAGCAGGTGCCCGCCAGTCGGGTCGATCCATTCCACAACACGGTCAACGATGCTGCGCTGGAGCTGGACCAGTTCACCTAGTGAATGCTGGCTATAGCGGTACCGAGCCTCGGGCCGACGGGCTAGGACGCCGGTGTTGGAGCAGGGCACGTCCAGGAGGATCAGATCGTATCGGCGGTCGCCGGCCTGGTCGGGGCTGATCACGCAGGCGTTGGGGAAATCGGCCAGCGCCTCGGTCAGGTCGTGCAAACGGGACCGGTCCACGTCGGTGGCGAAGACGGTCGCGTCGGCGTGGGCCAGGGCGAGTTGACGGGTCTTGGTCCCCCGGCCGGCGCAATAGTCCAGGACCGACCGGGGCGAGAGGTCGCGGGTCGATTCGACGGCGAGCGAAGCGGCGGGGTCCTGCACCCGGCGGATCGGGTGGCCCTGCAGAAAGCCGCGCATCGCCTCGTTCGGCCCGGACCAGATATAGAAGCCCGGCTGGTTGTGCGGCCGCATGTGATTGAGTTGGCCTGCGGCTTCAAAGCCGGGCTCGACAGCGACGATCGTCGGCGGGTTTTCGATGGACTGCATAGCGATCGCCGTGGCCTGCTCCATGCCGTAGCGCTCGACCCACGAGCGCAGCAGCGGCCGAGGGATGCTGGCCGCGATCGACAGGTGCCACTCGGCCTGCTCGACCGGCGGGAGGACGGGCTGCTTGAGGTGCAACTTCCCGCCGCCCTGCCGGGGCAGCGTAGATCGATCGAGTTGGTCGTCACGTTCGATCTCCGATGGGCCGACCAGCCCAGCAACCTTGCGCAGCACCGCGTTGGTCATCCCCGCCGCCCGCCTGGCCCCCATCCCACGCGCGATGCCCACCGCCTGATCGACCACGGCATACCCCGGTAACCGGTCCATGAAAAGAAGCTGTGCCGCGCCACTCAAGAGGACGGCCTGCACCATCGGGTCGAGCTTCCGGAGCCTGGCCTGCAGAAACTTGTCGAGGATGTACTCGAGGGTCAGCCAGCGCTGAAGGGTCGTGCGGTAGATCGCCAGGCCCAGGGCCGCGTCGGCTGGCGAGAGCCCGGTGTTGTCGAGGCGGGGCGGGTGGAGATGGGGGAACCGTTCGGCCGGCTCGATGAGCATGCGGGCCGCCCATCGGCGGGCGGACTCGTGGGGTGTATCGTCGTTGTTGCTGGGCATGGGAGGCCAAGCATAGCGATTGGCGGTGACACCAAATCGATCGGTTCAGGATGAGCGGGGTTAAATGGGGCGCGAAGGCTCATCCGCCCGGAGAGTTCAAGGCTTGTGGGCGGGCTCTTCGCCGGACACGGCCTTGCGGACCTCATCGAGGAAGCCGTCGACCTTGAAGGGTTTGAAGAGCACGGCCGAGAGGCCTTCCTGGCTGGCGCGGACGATGGAGTGGTTGGGGTCGTAGCCGAAGCCGGTCATCAGGAGGACCGGGGTCTCAGCCTGCATGCGCTGGGCGGCGGCGAAGATCTCATAACCATTTCGGTAGGGCATCTTGATGTCGGAGATCACCAGGTCGAAGCGCTGTTGTTCGAGAAAGGTGCAGGCCTCGTAGCCGTCTTTCGCGGTGGTCACGACACAGCCGTGCTTGCCCAGGACGCTTTCGACGGTCTTGCGGATGTTCTCCTCGTCGTCGGCGACCAGGACCTGCTTGCCGGCGAGCAGTGGGTCGCCACACGCCTCCACCGCCTGGGAGCCGATGACGGCGTTCGGGCCGGCCTTAACGTTGTTGAGGGCCTCGTTGATCTTCTGGACATCCTGGATGACCCGGTCCATCCCTTTGCACATCGATTCATCGCCGATGTACGCCTCCTTCAGCCGGCTGCACTCGTGGAGGATGTCGTTGATCGGCTCGGTCATCTCGTGGACGACGCTGTCGGTGATCTGCCCGGAGGTGGTGTAGCGTTCGACAACGAGCAGGTCGAGGATGTTGAGGGCCAGGGCGACATAACGCCCGAAGATCTCGGCGAACTGGCGGTCGTCTTCCGTGAACGTGCCGACCTTTTCGGATTCGATATTGTAGACCCCGACGACCTCGTCAAAGAGCATGAGCGGCACGGTCAGCGAACTCTTGGAGTGCTCAAGCCCGAGGACATAACGGGCGTCCTTCTCGGTGTCATGACAGATGTAGGAGCGGCCGGTCGATGCGACGTAACCCGAAATCCCGTTGCCCTCGGCCTGGGCGTAGAGGTCGATCTCCAGCGCCTCGGGGGGCAGCCCCTCGGCGATCACCACCTCGAGCTTGTTGGAACGCTTGTCCAGCAGCCGGATCGCGAAGTGGTCGAAGTGCATCAGGTCCTTGGAGTACTTGATGATCTTTTCTTGCAGCAGCTTGAGCCGGTCCGGCGGGGCGAGCTTGCTGATGGCTTCGGAATCAAGTTTGGCCAACTCACGCCCCGAGGCATCGATCGCGTCGATCTTCCGCTGAAGACGCTTGCCGCTGGTCGCGTCCCAGACCACCGAGACGACCTGGATCACCTGGGCCTGGTCGTCGGTGACCGGCGAACAGATCATCTCGAAGTACCGTCTCTCGACGCCGAAGGTAAACTTCTTGCTCTGCGGCCCGCTGGTATGACCGGGGCTGGTCTGCGCGGAGCCGAAAACCTGCAACGCCTGACCGCAGATCCGCTTAACCTGCTCAAAGACCTCCGGGGGGTAGGACCGCATTTTGCGGTTGGACCAGGCACACCGACCGTTGACGTCGACGATACAGACCCCCTCGCCGATGGTGTTCAAGACGACGCTGGCTTTGTCGCTGACGATTGCGCGTTCGAGCGGGAGGAAATCGCCCACGTCGGCAAACACGCCGTGGTACGCCTTGGCCTTGAGCGATTCGATGGCCTCCTCGCTGGAAGGGACCACATCCACGTTGAAGTACTCGCCCAACAACGAGGCAATCGGGTGCTCGCCGAGCACCTTGCCGCCAAAAACCAGAACCCGCGGACGGTTATCACTCATGACCAATCGGCCTCGCGTCAGATCCCGTAAGGATAAGGATTCATACGCAGTGTTCGCACATATATCCTCATGGAGTATTATTCGGCTTGGCAAACCTTTTTGTCCGGCAAACCATGATTTTGGCCGAAAATAACCCGTTTAGGGGCCTTGCATCTCCGCTAGGTGTATAGCCGCTAGAAGCGGCGGGTGACGACGGCCTGGGCCATGGCAAGAAGCGTTTGGCGGGCAAGGCCCTCGGGCAGCGCCCGTTCGATCAAGCAAGAAGCATCATCGATGAGGCGCGATGCGGTGTCTCGTGCCTGACCCATCGCGTCGGAGTCCTGTAGCCGCCGAACCACTTGAGCGTAGAGATGTTGCGGCGCGGTTTCGTCCGAACCCGCGGCCTCGCTGCATTGGTCCAACAATTCGAGCATCGCCCGGGACTGCAGCTCGTCGGCCTCGCTCAAGTAGCGGATCAGCGGGAGGGTGAGCTTGCCTTTGGCCAGGTCTCGGCCGAGCGATTTGCCGACCGTCGGCTCGTCCCCGGCCAGGTCCAGCAGGTCGTCAACGATCTGGAAAGCAATGCCCAGCTTCTCGCCGTAGCCGAAGAGCGCCTTGCCCAGTTGTTCGTCGCCGTTGCGTTGCCCGGTGTCGTGGGCTATCAGCGTCGGCAACTCGCAACACAGCCCGCACAGTGCGGCGGTTTTGCGGCGGATGATCTCGTAGTACGTCCGCTCGTCGAGCCGCCAGTTCTGACGATTGCTCAGCTGCAGCAACTCACCCTCACAGACCGTATTGGTCGCGGCGGCGACCGCGCGGCTGATGTCGGCTCGGCCTAGGGACGAGCAGAGGTGGTAGGCGTGGCTGATCAGGTAGTCCCCCAGCATCACCGCCGTCTCGTTGCCGCGCAGCCGATTGACCGTCTGGCCGCGCCGCCGCATGGCGGCCTCGTCCAGGATGTCGTCGTGCACGAGTGTCGCCATGTGGACCATCTCGCAGACCGTCGCGGTGATGATCGCCGGCTCGCGGAGCGGCCCCAAATCGATGGTATCGGCCGTCCCCATCGCAGACACCAGCAGGAGGGTCGGCCGCAGCATCTTGCCACGGTACTGCTCGACGTGATTGACCAGGTCGTTGACGCAGACCAGATCGCTCATCAGTTCCGCAGAAAACCGCTGGCCCACCTCTTCAAGCATCCCACCCAGGCACTGGGCCAACTTGTTGTCACGCTGTTCGAGCAGGAGCATGCAGACGTCCGGGGTACGCAGTCGGTGAAGCGAATTGGTCAATGCGTCGCAATGGATTGTAGGGCCGGAAAGTGAAGCGTGGTAGCCAAAGGTGATGATCCGGATCATGTAGCCCGGCCGGCCTTTTCTCGGGGCCATCGGCCAAGCCCATCCTGAGCGGCCCATGCCGGGAGCGGGAAGGCAAAGTATGCCGACGATTGCATGCCTCGATCAAGCTTCTCGATGCTTGACGATGCGGGAGGGGTTTGCTACCTTATCCGGCTCGATATTGCGGTTCCGCCAAGCCCCGGCCCTACCCGAACCCACCCAACCGATCCGACAAGAGGATGCTGACATGCTCCCTGTTCAACGCAAGACCCACTCCCAGACCCGAAAGGGTCGCGCGAACAAGTCGATCAACCCGACCCACTCGGTCACCTGTCCGGAGTGTGGCTCTCCGAAGCTTCCCCACGCCGCCTGTGCGGAGTGTGGCTATGTCCGGCCCGGACTCAAGCTCTCCATCGGGCGCGACGACGACTGATCGCCAGCGATGACCCGTGATGTCCCGGACCGACCGCACCTTCCTTCTGACCTGAGGGGCACCTGCCATGCGCATCGCCGTTGATGTGATGGGGGGAGACAACGCCCCCGACGATATCCTGAAAGGATCACTCAGCGCCCTGGGGCTGCTGGGTGATGATGATCGGCTGGTCCTGGTTGGCGATGAGCGGATCATCGCAGAAACAATCGAGGAAGCCGGCGTTGAGGGGGATTCTTGCCTCGAGGTCTTTGCGACCAGCCAAGTCATCGGGATGGGCGACCCGCCGGTCTCCGCACTGCGTGAAAAGACCGACAGTTCGATCGTGAAGTGGGGCTGGCTCGGCAGCAAGCGGGCTAAGGAGCTGCGCTGCGAGGTCATCATCTCTGCGGGTAACACCGGGGCCTGCGTCGCTTCGGCGCAGATGTCGATGCGTCGCCTGCCGGGGGTCCACCGCCCGGGGATCGCGGTGACGATCCCCACGTTCTACGGCCCGGTTGTGGTCTGCGACGTTGGAGCGAACCCCGAGCCGAGGCCGACCCACCTCCACCAGTACGGGCACATGGGCACTATCTTCGCCGAGAAGGTGCTCGATATCGAAAACCCCAAGGTCGCTCTGCTGTCGATCGGCGGGGAGGAGGGCAAGGGCAACGCCCTGACCCGGGGCACCCATGACCTGCTCAAGGCCGACACCTCGACGAATTATGTGGGCTACATCGAGGGGCGGGAGATCTTCGAGGGCAAGGCCAACGTCATCGTCGCCGAGGGCTTTACGGGCAATGTTGTGCTCAAGCTGGCCGAGGGCCTGAGCAAGGGCATCTTCAAGACGATCGCCCACGAGGCGTTCGAGATCGATCCGGAACTGGCGATGAAGCTGCAGCCCGTGGTCGAGAGCATCTACGCCAAGCACGACTACCACGAGTACGGCGGCGCACCGCTGATGGGGGCCAACGGCATCTGCCTGATCTGCCACGGCTCGAGCCAGCCGCGCACGATCCACAACGCGATCCGCAACGCGCTGAAATACGCCGAGCTCAATGTCAACACGGTGATCTCCGAGCGGCTTCTCCGGGCGGATGAGATCATCAAATCAGTCCGTTCGACGCCAGAAAAAGCCGATCCTCAAGAGGCCCAGGCATGACCAGCGCCCGCGGCGATCAATCTGCCGCGGCGAACGCTGCGCGGGCGCGGGGCCACGGCCAGCCGGGCGTAAGGATCGCCGGCGTGGGGACCGCCCTGCCCCAGCGCGTGCTGACCAACGATGACCTGGCCGCGATCGTCGATACCCAAGACGACTGGATCACCCAGCGGACCGGGATCAAGACCCGGCACATCGCCGACAACGGCACGACCACCCGCTCGCTGGCGACCGAAGCGCTACGCTCGGCCCTTGATGACGCGGGGATCCTCGCCGCCGAATTGGACATGATCCTCCTCGCGACCATGACCCCGGAGATGTCGTGCCCCTCGACCGCCGCACGCGTGGCGCACGAGGTTGGCGCGACCCCGGCCGGGGCGATGGACCTCGCCGCCGCCTGCTCGGGTTTTGTCTACGGCCTGAACCACGCGGCGGCGCTGATCCAGACCGGCCACTACCGCCACGTCGCCGTCGTCGGCGCCGAGACACTCAGCAAGATCACCAACTACGACGACCGACGGACCTGCATCCTCTTCGGCGACGCAGCCGGGGCCGCCATCCTCACCGCCGACCAAGACCCTACCCGTGGTTGTCTGGCGCAGACCATGCGGTCCGACGGCTCGCTCTGGGGCGAGCTATACGTCCCCCGTGAAGAACGCGACCTGCCCCCACAGCACGACTCGTTCACCGGCAAGCTCAATACGCTGCAGATGAACGGCCAGGAGGTCTTCAAGTTCGCCGTCACGACCACCCAGGCGATCATTGATGAGACCCTCGAGGCCGCCGGGGTCGGCCCCGACCAGCTCGCCGCGGTGATCCCCCACCAGTCTAATCGCCGTATCCTCGAACTGGTCAAGAAACGTATGGACCTGCCCGACGGCAAGATGGTCATTAATATCGAGAAGTACGGCAACACCTCTGCCGCGAGCGTGCCCCTCTGCCTCTTCGAGAAGCGGCATGCGGGCGAACTTCGCGAAGGTGACCTGGTTTTATTCGTCGCCATCGGCGGCGGCATGTGCTGGACAACATCACTCTGGAGGCTCTAGGGCGGAAGCTATGAGCGACAACAACACCCTCATCCTTTGTCCGGGACAAGGCGCACAAGCGATCAGCATGGGCCAGGCTTGGGCAGAACAATACGTCGAGGCCAAAGCCGTCTTCGAGAACGCCAACGACGTCCTCGGCTTCGACCTCACCAGGCTCTGCTTCGAAGGCCCGGCCGAGCAACTCAACCGTACCGACAACGCTCAGGTGGCGATATATACCGCATCGGTCGCGTGTTTTGCCGGTTTAAAGAGCGCCGGGGTCGTGGATCGCTTTTCGGCCATCGCCGGGCTGTCATTGGGTGAGTTCACCGCGCTGCACCTGGCCGGGGCCTACGGGTTCGAAGATGGGCTGAAGCTGGTCCGGCTGCGCGGCGAGGCGATGCAAGAGGCGGCCGAGGCTTCACCTTCATCCATGGTCGCGGTCACCGGTGCGGTCACCGAAGACGCGATCGTAGCACTCTGCGCCAAGGTTAAAAAAGCTCTGCCCGAGAGCTCGGTCCTGGTCCCGGCGAACTACAACTCGCCGATGCAGGTTGTGGTCAGCGGGTCGCTGGACGCCTGTGAAGCGGTCGTGCCCGAGGCGTCAGCCATGGGGTTCAAGCCCACTCCGCTGGCCGTGGCCGGGGCTTTCCACTCCCCGATCATGCAGCGGGCCGCGGAAAAGCTCGCGGCGGCCCTGGACCAGATCGCCTGGTCCGCGCCGACCGCCACGGTGCTCAGCAACGTCACCGGCCGGCCCCACACCGACGAGCCGGACGCGATCAAGGCCCGGCTGGTCGAGCAGCTGACCCACCCGGTGCGGTGGAGCCAGTCGATGCGGTACGCCGCCGAGCAGTTGCCGGGCCGGTTTATGGAACTCGCCCCGGGCAAGGTGCTCAGCGGGCTGATGCGGCGGATCGACCGCGGTATCAAAGTCGAGAACTTCGATCAGCCGAAGTAGGAACATCCCCAGATCCCGGACCGGGCCTCGCCAGCCCGCCGATCCATTGATCCTCTAGAACTAGAACACGGACCAACCATGCCAGAGAAGAATGAGAAGCGCGTCGCGATCGTGACCGGCGCCTCCCGCGGGATCGGTGCTTCGGTGGCCAAGTCGGTCGCCGCCGACGGGCGGCATGTCGTTTGTGTCGCCCGCAACCTGGGCAAACTCAACGAGGTCGTGGCCGAGATCGAATCGGCCGGGGGCGCCGCCAACGCGCTGACCTGTGATATCTCTGACGCCGGGAGCATCGAGGCGATGATCGAGCAGGTCGTCAGCGATCATGGCCGGCTTGACATCCTGGTCAACAACGCCGGGATCACCAAGGACAACCTGCTGCTGCGGATGAGCGACGCGGAGTTTGATGACGTGATCCAGACCAACCTGCGCAGCGTGTTTGTCGCCTGCCGGGCCTCGATCAAGCCGATGATGCGGGGCAAGTGGGGGCGGATCATCAACATCGGCTCGGTCTCGGGCGTGATCGGCAACCCCGGCCAGGCCAACTACGCCGCGGCGAAGGCCGGCCTGGCGGGCTTTACCAAGTGCCTGGCCAAGGAGATGGGTGGGAAGAACATCACCGCGAACGTCATCGCCCCCGGCTTTATCGAGACCGATATGACCGACGTCCTGCCCGACCAGATCAAGGAGGGGGTCAAGACGCTCACCGCCCTGCGCCGGATGGGCAAGCCCGAAGAGATCGCCGCGGCGGTGGCCTTCCTCGCCTCGGATGGCGCGAGCTATGTGACCGGGCAGGTGCTGTGTGTCGACGGCGGCATGACCATGTGCTAAAACCCCGCATGGGCAAGGGGTTGACCGCCCATTGCCCGGCTTGTGAGCGGCCCCAAGAACCGCTATAGTCCCGCTTTGATACCACACGCCGGTAGACCGTCCGGCCAAGGAGCCACCCACCATGGATGAAGCAGAAATCGAAGAGAAGGTGATCGCCATCGTCGCCGAGCAGATGGGCGTCGATAAGGGAGAGATCTCCCGCGACACCTCGTTCGTTAACGACCTGAACGCGGACTCCCTCGACACCGTCGAGCTCGTGATGGAGTTCGAGGACGAGTTCGAGACCTCGATCCCCGACGAAGAGGCCGAGAAGATCGACACCGTCGGCAAGGCGATCGACTTCATCAAAGAAAACTACGGCGGCTAACACCTCCCTGAAGCCGGCCCGCCCGGCCAGGCGGGTTGGCACAACCCGGCAAACGCCCTGCGCCGCCCCTCCCCGGGCGGCGTTTGTCTTCTCCGAAACACGCACCCCACCACCGACCATGAGCAAGCGACGCGTTGTGATCACCGGACTGGGCTGGGTCACCTCCCTGGGCACCGACGTCGATGACGTCTTCGGCAAACTGACCGAGGGCGTCTCGGGGATCGGCCCGATCGACCGCTTCGACACCGCCGAGTTCGTCACCAAGTTCGGCGGCGAGGTCAGGGGCTGGGACGGGCCGACCAACTTCCCCCAGCCCGAGCGTTCCAAGTGGGCCAAGAAGCTCGACCGCTTCGCGCAGTTCGCGGTCAATGCATCGATCGATGCGGTCAATGACGCGGGCATCGATTTTGACAAGGAAGACCCCTGGCGCTGCGGGGCCATCATCGGTAGTGGCGTCGGCGGCATCGAAGAGTTCGCCGAGGGGCACAAGAAGCTGATGGAGAAGGGCCCGTCGCGCGTCGGGCCGTTTATGGTCCCCAAGCTGATGTGCAACGCCGGGGCCGGGAACGTGAGCATCCACTACGGGATCAAGGGACCGAACTCCGCGGTCACCACGGCCTGCGCGTCGGCCGGCCATGCGGTGCTGGAAGCGGCCGAGGCGATCCGTCACAACGTCGCGGACATCATGATCACCGGCGGGTCCGAGGCCGCGCTCACCCCGCTGGGCACGGCCTGCTTCATCGCCCTCAAGGCCCTGTCCAAACGCAACGACGACCCGACGCGAGCGTCACGGCCGTGGGACGCTGACCGCGATGGATTCGTCTTGGCCGAGGGCGCCGGGATCATTATCCTCGAAGAATACGAACACGCGAAGCGCCGGGGCGCCAAGTTCTACGGCGAGTTTCTGGGAGCCGGTCAGTCGGCCGACGGATCGCACATTACCGCGCCGCTCGAGGACGGCTCGGGCGCGGCCCGGGCGATGAGCGAGTCGCTCCGAGACGCCGGGCAGAACCCCGAGGACGTCAGCTACATCAACGCCCACGGCACGTCGACGGGATTGGGCGATCTGGCCGAGACCAAGGCGATCAAGACGGTCTTCGGTAGCAATATGAAGACGCCGGTTTCATCGACCAAATCAATGCTCGGCCACTCGCTGGGAGCGGCCGGCGGGATCGAGGCCGTCATCTGTGCCAAGGTGATCCAGACCGGCATCATGCCCCCCACGATCAACCTCGACCACCCCGGCGAGGGATGTGACCTGGACTACATCCCCCACACCGCCCGGCAAGGCGAGGTCAAAGTGGCGATGAGCAACAGCTTCGGCTTCGGCGGACACAACGTCTGCCTGGTCCTGGGCAAGGTCTAAGCCCCCGATTCTGGCCTGCTCGGCATAGATTCTTGGTAACACCGCTGGATACCGGTCCGTCTGTCTGCAATAATAGAGGGAATACGTGCGTCCTGATTGAACCCCCCGCCGCCTTTGGCCCCGAAGCGGGCCCCAAAACCGGCATCTACCGGGTTGGAGACTCGAACCCATGCTTGAATCCACTACCCACCTCGCGTTTCTCGGCCCGATTGGCTGGCCCGAAATGGTCATCCTCGCCGTCCTCGGCGTACTGATCTTCGGCAAACGCTTGCCCGAGGTGGGTAAGTCGATCGGCAAGGGCATCGTCGAATTCAAGAAGGGCCTGGCCGGTATTGACGAGGAAGTCGAAGAGGCTGTCAACAAGCAGAACGAGCAGCGCAAGCTCGAAAACAGCAGTTCGACAACCACCCATGTCGATACCTCCGCGTCCGAAACCGCCAGCCCGGCTGGCCCCTCGGCCCAGCACTAAGCCGACCCCGCCACATCTCGTGCGGCTTGAACCCAGCAAACAGTCGTGACCCAACCCCATCACCTTGGGGTTGTTTTTTGGCTTCACCCCGGCCTGCTCCTATGTAATTCCGAGCCCTTCGCGGTACTCTTTATCAAACTCTATATCCTCTACGGAGAAAGGCCCGTCCTATGCGCAACGCAATTGCCCTGTCCGCCCTGCTCTCGGCCGCCCTGCTGCTGGGCTATGGCCCGACACCGACACCGCTGAAGGCCGACGACCACGCTTCGGATGAGGCGACCGAGACGAACCAAGAGGGCTGGATCGATCTATTCGACGGCGAATCGATTGAAAGCGACTGGCAGGTCATGAGCGGTAAAGCGACTTATCGTGTTGAAGACGGCTCGATTGTCGGCACAACCGAGCCCGGCAGCCCGAACACCTTCCTCTGCACCAAGCGGACCTTTGGTGACTTCGAGTTGACCTTCGAAGTCCTGCTGCACGACAACCAACTCAACTCCGGGATCATGATCCGCTGCCTGAACGACGAGAACCAGAACCAGCAGTACGGCGGCCGGATCAAAGGCCCACAGGTCGAGATCGAGGCCGGCCCCGGCCAATCGGGCTTTATCTACGGCGAGGCGAGCGGCGGCTGGCTGTCGCCCGAGCCCAAGTCGCCTGACCGCAGCGTCAGCACCCACGACCACTTCAAGAACGGCGTCTGGAACGAGTACCGCATCGTCGCCCAGGGCCCGCGCATCCAGACCTGGCTCAACGGCGAGATGATCGCGGACCTGACCGTCAGCGACCGGTACCAAGAGCAATACGCCGAAGGCATGATCGGCCTACAGGTACACGGCGTGGGCAACCGCGGCCCGTTCACCGTCCGCTGGCGCAACCTCAAGCTCCGCGAACTACCGGCCGAGTAGCGATGGCCCGGCCCACGAGCCAGCGGGTGATCCAACCGGCTCGATCAGCCGCCCAGCAGCCTGACCATCATCAACACGATCAACACAATAACCGCCCCACCCAAAGCCGCCAGGATCAGACGCTTGGCCTCTCCCGTCCGAGGCTGTACTGCGGGGGGCTCTGCGGGGGGCTGCCTTGTGGCACCGGGCCGTTTGAACACACCCGATTGGATCGGCTGTTGACGAGCACCCCCGTCATCTGCCGGTGGTGCGCTGGCTGCATGCCCACGTCGATCCTCGGCCGACGCCCGCGCCTCATCCAGCACCGCTTCGAGATCGTCGAGCATGGCCGAGGCGTTCGGGTAGCGGGCGTCGGGTTCTTTGGCCATCGATCGCGCGATGATTCTCGAACAGCCTCTGGGTAGATCCGGGCGGCGATCGCGGGGGTCGGGAACCGGGCTGTTGCAGTGGGCGTAGATGATGCGGATCGCTGAGTCGGCCTGGTAGGGAGCCTTGCCGGTGAGTAGCGTGTAGTAGGTCGCGCCCAGGGAGTAGAGGTCGGTCCGCTCGTCCAGCGCCATGCACTGGCCCTGCTCGGGGCTCATGTACTTGGGCGTGCCGACCACGGCCCCCTGGCGGGTGATGAGCGGCGCGTCCGGATCGATCTGCTTGTGTGGTTTAGCCAGACCAAAGTCACCCAGCCACGTCGCACCGCTCTCGCCAACAAAGATATTGGCCGGCTTGACGTCGCGGTGGACCAGCCCCGCCGCGTGCGCGGCGACCAGGGCGCGACAGGCGTCGGCCACCATGCGTGTGGCCTGCTGAACACCCAGGGCCCCCTCGCTCCGCAGCAGTTGCTCGGCACTGCGCCCACGGATCAGCTCCATCGCGATGTAGTACACCCCCTTCTTGCGGGCGATATCAAAGACCGTCACCGCATTGGGGTGGCTGAGGCGGGCGGCGGACTGGGCCTCGCGGACAAACCGCTTAAGCGCAACTTCATCCTCGGTCAGGGCCGAGGGCAGAACCTTGAGCGCGACCCGACGACGCAGCAAGGTATCGACCGCCTCGTAGACCTTGCCCATGCCGCCCCGGCCGATCACCGCGTTGATGCGGTACTTGCCCAGCTTGCTCCCCGGAGAGAGTTCGTGCTCGGCCGTGGTTGGCGGCGCATCCCCGGACGATGACAGCAGGGTCTCGTCTTCGTCGGCCGGCGAGCTCGGGGGCGGGTCAGGCATGGCAGAGAACCGATGGGTTGATCCGCCATCTTAACGTTAAACATGACCCAGGCCCGGAGCCCTCTTACCGCTGTGGCCGATCAGGCCGGGGCTGGCCTTGGCGGTTGGCCCCCGGCGAATTGGGTCTTTCCTGCTCGATCCGCGCCCGGGTCTCGTCGAGGAAGGTCCGGATCTCATCTCGCAGTTCCGTGAAGGAGGGGTCGCGTGAAACGGAGAGCTGACGAGCGAGTTGTTCGATCGCCTGCACGGCCTGCCGGCCCGCACGCTGGTCGCGGTTTCGTGCAGCTTCGACGAAGTCTTGCTTGAGTTCATCGAACTGCATGCGGTACTCGTCAAGCTGCCGCTGCAACGCCTGCTGCTGCTCGTTGGGTTGGTTGCCACGCTGGAAGCGCGGGGGCAACTCGATCGGCGACGGCCGCGACTCGGCGGGATCAGTCACCGGCACCCCGGGCTCGGCCACTGGCTCGGTGTCATCCGTCAGCACGCCGCGGAGCGAGGTTGGGTCGGGCCTAGGGTCTGAGGAGTCGTCTGGAGTGGACGGCTCGATCGGATCCCGGTTTTCCTGCCCGCCGGGCTCAACCGAAGGCCCGACGCTTGGACGGTTGGCGCTGGGGGTGTCAAGCGTAAACTCGGAGGAACTCCCGCCGGTACCGCTTGGTGAAGCACCAGCTGTCAGCCCCCCAGGGCTCGCAGCATCGTCTGCTTCATCGCCATTACCAGATAGCATCAAAACCACCAGCACGACCAACACCACCAGCACCGCGCTGCCTCCAAGCACAAGCGGCATGGGCACGGCGGGCTTGCGACGCGCTTTGGCAAGCCGGGCCACGGGGAAATCCATCTCGACCGGCTCGCTCTGATCCTCGTCCGCTGAGGCCGAGGTGATGGCCGCAAATGCGTCAGCCTGCTCATCGGCCTCAGGGAACGTCTCGGTCTCGAACGCCTCGATCGGTGCGGCGACCGGGGTGTGGCTGATCACCTGCTCCAGGTCCGCCAGCATGTCGTTCGCCGAGGCGTAGCGGTGCGACCGGTCCTTGGCCATGGACTTTTGGATCACCCTGACGCAGCCCGCCGGCAGCCCCGCGACCGACGTGCTCGGGTCGGGCACCGGCTGGGAGCAGTGGGCGAACAGGATTTGCATCGTCGTCCCGGTGTCGTAAGGCGCGTTGCCGGTCAGCAGCGCGTAGAACGTCGCCCCCAATGAGTAGAGATCCGACCGGGCATCGAGCGAGTCGTTCTGGCACTGCTCCGGGCTCATGTACTTGGGCGTGCCGATCACCACGTCCTGCTGGGTCAGGGTGACATTGCTCGGCCCGGCCTCGTGCAGCTTTGCCAGACCAAAATCACTGAGCTTGGTCTTGCCGTCCTCACCCACCAGGATGTTGGAGGGCTTGATGTCCCGGTGGATCAGCCCCGCTTCGTGCGCGGCGGCCAGGGCGCGGCAGGCGTCGGCGATCAGCCGGGTCGCCCGCTCGTAACCCAACGCCCCCTTCTCGCGCACCAATTCGTCGGCGCTCTGGCCCCGCACCAGTTCCATCGCGATGAAGTACAGCCCTTTCTTACGCGCGATGTCGAATACCGTCACCGCATTGGGATGGTTCAGCCGCGCGGCGAGCTGGGCCTCGCGGACAAAACGCTTGAGCGCCTGAGGGTCCTGGGTCAACGCGGTGGGCAGCACCTTCAGCGCGACCTGCCGCCGCAGCAGCGTGTCCACCGCCTCGTAGACCAGCCCCATCCCGCCGCGACCGATCAGGCCGCGGACCTGGTACTTGCCCAGCTTCGTCCCTTCGGGCAGCTCGATTTCGGCATTGAGATTGACACCCGAGCCTGATAACGAGACCAGGGTCTCGTCCTCAGAGGGCGGCGGGGTCGAGGGGGATGGGCCGTTTTCGGGCACGACGGTGCTCCTCTCCACGGTTGACCAGGCTTGGTGGCCCGTGGCTGACGTCTAACGGATCGGATCGAAACGCGATATAAAGGTGATCGCGTCCCTGCCTACATCGGCCGAACCCAAGCTTCTGACCACAGGATAACGCCGTTTCTCGCCCGGGATTGCATCGAACTTCCTCGCCCCGCTAATACCCGGCAGACCTCAATGCCCGATCACCACCTCTGGAGCCTGGAAATCGCCGACGGCATCGATGCCGCCCGGCAGATGCCCTTGGACCCCGATACCCCGGGCCTGGTCATTGGTCGGTCTACCCAATCGGATATCCAGCTCGACCTGCCCACCGTCTCCCGCAAGCACGCCAAGCTCACTTGCCAGGATGGGCAGTGGATCATTAAAGACCTCGCCAGCCGAGGCGGAACCATGGTCAATGGCCAACGGATCGACACTCAGCCGCTGACCCCGCGGGACCGTATCACGATCAGCCGATACCGCCTCCGCCTGATCGACCCGGCCCAGCCGGACGCCGAGCCGGTGGAATCGGCCACCATGCTCGCCGACGACCCGGAGCAGGTGGACATCAGCGTGCTCACCCACGTCGGGGCACCGAAGATGGACCCGTCACACATCGCCGCCCTGAGCGACTTCGGCCGGGAGCTGATGCAGATCGAGGACAGCGGCCAGCGGCTCGAGCGCTTGTGCGCCGTCGTCGCCAGCGACCTGATCAACGCGCGATGGGCGCTGGCGCTGTCGGTGGACGCCGAACAAGTCAATCAGCCACCCAAGATCCTGGCATCGCACCCCAGGGACGTCCAGAAGTCCGGCGACATCCACATCTCCCGCTCGACCATCCGCGCGATGCAGCAGTCCGGCGCCCCCGTCTTGGCCAGCAACTTCTCCAAGTCCGGCAGCGGCGTCGTCGAGATGTCCATCGTCACCAGCGCACCGGCTACCGCGGCCGTGGCCTGCCCGCTCAGCGATGAGCCGGGGAGCCGCGAGCTGCTCTACGTCTGCCTCCCGCCGATGCTCGGCTCAACCGAGTGGCTGGCGCTCGTCGCCCTGGCCGTCAAGCAGTACCAGCAGGCCGACGCCGTCTGGGCCGCCCGCCAGGCCATCGCCGCCAAAGCCGCCGTAGAGCGCGACCTCGACAACGCCCGCCGCATCCAGCAGTCCATCCTCCCCAGACCCGCCGACCACGGCCCGCTTACCGTCGCCTGGTCCTACCTGCCCTGCGACTCGGTCGGCGGCGACCTGGTCGACGTCATCGCCATGCCCGACGGCCGGGTCCTGCTCCTCATCGCCGACGTCACCGGCCACGGGCTCCAGGCCGCGCTCACCACCCTCAGCGTCCACAGCATCATCCAGACCTCCATCCGAGGCGGCGCCCCGCTCAACGACACCATCAACCGCCTCAACGACCACCTGTCCGAGTACCTGCCCGACGGCCGATTCGTCACCCTCGCCGCGCTCACCCTCGACCCCGCCACCGGCGCGACCCAATGTATCTGCGCCGGCCACCACCGCCCTGTTGTCTATACCACCGACGGCACCTTCCGCGAGCTCAACGCCGACGACCAGATGGTCCTCGGCGTCATGCCCATGCAGGCCAACGCCGCCAACGACCAGCTCGCCACCGGCGACACCCTTCTGCTCTCGACCGACGGCCTGACCGAGCTGCCCCGGGAAGACGGCGAGATGCTTGGCATCCAAGGCGTCAACCAGCTCGTCGCCACCGTCCGCCGCCAAGCCACCCTCACCATCGACCAGCTCACCGAGACCGTCCAGCAACACTTCACCGCCATCCAAGCCGACCGCCCCATGCTCGACGACCAGACCTTCCTCCTCGCGGGCTGGGGCGGGTGATGGCGGGGTGACGCCTGGCCAGTGGGGGCGTTCTCTCATAACACAATGGTTTTTGACATCGCTTTCGGCCCATCCTTGGCCAATACCTCTGCCATTCAGATTGTATCTGCAAGACTTTTTTCAGATCTTAGTTGATTTACAACAGCCGATACATCATTATGCGTTTTAATCACTTTCAGGGGATGCATCATGGCTCGCAAGGCGAAAAAGTCCGGGCATAAACCGCGGTTATCGACACAAAATCGCGTGACGAGTGTGGGCGGATCGCCGGAGGTGCCGAATCGAAATCTGATGAATGCAGTAGGTACTCGGCCCGCCACCGAGCCACCCTTGCAACTCGCACCAGCCGCTGGGAATGTCGCACGGACGGTAGTGAATAACCGGTTCGAGGTGGAGCCAGGGACGCTAGGAGAGTTGTTAAATCTATCCGGGCAGGACCCAGCGAAGATCGATGTGGCGCGGATGAATCTGCTTTGTGCGACGGGGTTGCCCACGACGCGGGGGCTGGATGTCGAGTATGCGGTCTCGGTAATTGATGAGTGGTCGGGGGTGGTCGCATACGAGACCGATCGGCACCTGTACCGGATTCATGACCCGCGCTTCAAGGAGCATTACCGCGGCAGCGAGGCGCACCTGCGGGCGGAGATGCTGGCCCAGGTGCTGCACGAAGACCTCGGGGTGCGCTACAACCCGAAGGCAGTAGGCAACTTCAGTTTTGCCGACCCGTCGGTGGCGTTCATCCATGGGATGATCCCGGCCCGCGGAAAGACTGTGGCCGATACGCCCGGCGGGACGTGCGCGACAATGCCGGTGCTTTACGTAGCCGTCGGGCGGAGGCTCGGATACCCCCTCAAGCTGTCCGCGACCCAGTCGCACGTCTTCGCGCGTTGGGATGGCCTGGATCACCCAGTCCGGGGGTGGCGGGAGCGGTTTAACTGCGAGATGACCAACGGGTTTAACCGCTTTGATGATGCGTATTACAGGCGCTGGCCCAAACCGCTGAGCGAAGCAGACATCAAGCGGAACGGGCTGCTGCGGTCGTTGACGCCGGCACAGGAACTTGCGATGTTCATGGCGGCGCGGGGGCATCACGGCGTTGATATAGGCCGATTCCGCTTCGCGTGCCGTTCTTACGAAAATGCTTGTTTGCTCGACCGCGGGCGGCAGGATTATCTGTCGTGGCTGATGACGGCGTCGGTCGAATGCGGCTACCGCCCCGAGACGCCGTGGCTGCGGAAACTGGTGCCGGCGGCGTTGAGCGGGCGTGATGCAGGGCGGGTCCCCAGCGCGCCGAATCCCTTGGCGGGCCTTGGTCTGCCAGAACACCTTTTGGATCGGGCGAATCCATACAGCATGGCCCCGCCGGACCCGATGACAGGCCAGGCGCGGGTGTTTGGCGATCCAATGGGTTGAACTAACTCTCTTTTTCTAAGAGCTTTCGGAGGCTAACTCATGTATAACCCAACGACCGGACGATTCCTGCAGCGCGACCCGATCGGGTACCCCGATGGGATGAATGCGTATGCGGCATATGGCAATCTACGAAGCAATACTGACCCCATGGGAACCCAACAGTTAAGCGTGTCTGGACCGTCACGAATTAGACAATCAGATGCTGAGCAACGCATTCAAGCAGAACGCGCCGACGCAAATGCCTATGCAAAATCAATGTCTTCTTCAACATGGTCCGTTAGCGATATCGAGATTAATTCAATTTATCGCAGCGTAAACTGGGACAAAGGTCTCGCCGCAACTTTTAAGCCGTTAAGCTTCACAGGTAACAGCATCATTAATGACGCTACACAATTTTCGATATTCTACGGATGGAATCAGTTCGACGTGGACTATTATGTTCCTGTAAATGTAAGACTAGATTTGGGCATCGCAGGAAAGTCAGGTCCACCTATGGTACGAGGCGCCCCTTCACCATCGGATGACGCAACTCTGATTCCTGCAATAAAGAGCTGGACGCGTTGGGAAGACCCTAACTACGAAAATACTGTGAAACCGTACTTGATTTCCGGAACTTGGCGAGCGCCGAGCTTCAATTGTTTAATTGACATTGAATGCTCTGCAACATGCATTAATACAGTGACTGACACGAAGTGCTTAGGAGAATTGTTTTGGTTTCAAGATTTTGAACTGCAGCGGATGCGAGATGATGGTAGAGATATACATTTCCGCGGTAACTTTGTTTTTGAGACAACTATGTCGCAGAACAGTAAAACTGTGACTTGGAGACCTGATACCCCGTTCCGCAATAAGGCCGTTGGTGTACTCCGATCTAATCCACTAGCAGCAGCACCATACTGTCAGCCAATTGATCCGGACACGGGCAAGGAAGTGAGCTTACAGCAGCTTAAGTCTTATTACTGTAAAGATTCCGATGCGGCAAGCCTGTGTTAAGTTTTATTGTATTTTTAAGAAAAATGAACACGCGAACCATCAGGCTACCCACTATTGTATTCGCAGCGATCATTTTCTTAATGGCGATGGTCTATATCCTAAGTCAGTTTGTAGCTCTCAAGACAGGCATACCGACACAGTTCGACAATCCTATTTGTTACACCATACTTTCTGGACATTCGGAAGCTGATATCATTTTCACAATAAAATCACATCCTGATCATATCAGTAGTTCTGATAGTATGGGCTTCTATCCTATTCATCGAGCGATGCTTACTCAGTCGATTCCCGTGACAACTACTCTTCTTGATAGGGGTGCGGATATTAATCAGGTTGGTGTGTATGGCAAGACGCCATTGATGATTGCTTTTAAGGCAGATAACATCGATACAACATTTATACAATTTTTATTAGACGGCGATGCAAACTACAATGCAGTAGACGACGATGGCCAGTCTGTTAGCGAATATGCTGAGAAGGTTGGTTTCTACTTCACAGTCGATGATAAAGGTGACCCAGTCATAAATGTAAGGAATTAAGGCGAGTGGCTGTAGTATCGGGTAGCTATCAACTGAACGGGTGATGCATCGGTAATAAAATTACTCTTGATGTACTTAACTATGTGTTGCTCCATGTGATGTCTTCGCCATGACTCGCGCATCCGATCTTTGACTCAGTTCGGGCACCGGCGCTACCGCTTGAGGTCGCGGGTGCAGAAGCGGGTGACGCCGATGAGCCAGAAGGTGAGGGTGAGGGTGGTGAGGTAGATCACCGAGGTGGCGATGGCGTGCCAGGGGACGGGGTCGTGGTAGGTGCGGACCCAGAAGGCGAAGTGGTAGGTGACGAAGTAGTGGCGGATCGACTGGAAGTACGGCAGGTTTTGCAGGACCAGGTCGCCCATGAAGAACGAGAGGGTGAGGATCGTCGCGGCGGCGGGCTTGACGTTGAAGCAGCTGAACATGAACGCCAGGGCGGCGATGACCACGGTCGCATAAGCAAGACAAACGACCGAACGTGCATATCGCCAGAGGCCGGGGCCGGTGTTGTAGAACGCGAAGAGGTCCTCTTCTGAGATGAAGATGAACAGCTTGCCCAGCCCGCCGCGGTAGACGGTCGAGATCAGCAGGGCCGTGACCCCCAGGAACAGCACCAGCAGGATGGTGTAGGTGACGCAGGCGGCCATCTTGAGGGTGAGCAGCCGGAAGCGGGAGATCGGCCGGCAGAGGACCATGCGCATGGTGCCGTCCTCGACCTCCTTGGCGACGATGTCGCCGCCGACCAGCGCGACGTAGAGCGCCCCGAGGAGGGTGAAGGTGAAGGCGATGATGACGATGGCGAGGGTGAGTCCCTGGTAGTACTCGTCGAAGACCAGGCCGTTGCGTTTGAGCAGTTGCCCGATCTCGCGCTTGGGCCTAGGCAGTTGGAGGCAGGCCAGCAGGGTGATCTGGAGCAGGACGAACGCGCCGAAGCCGATGTAGGAGCGCTTGCGGGCGAAGAGCTTGTAGATCTCGTGGCGGAATTGGCGGAGGGCGAGCATCGTAGGGTCTAGGGTCCCGGGTCTAGGCGGCCTGCGCTTTGGGTTTGAGAAGGACGGTCGATGAGCTGCATGTAGAAGTCTTCGAGCGAGAGCTTGACGGGTGCGATGGCGGCGACATCAAAGCCATGCTCGATCAGCAGGCGGTTGACGGCCGCGGTCGTGGTGTCATCTTTCAGGACGACACGGCTATGGTCGAGGGATTCTTTGAGCATCCCGCGATCGTTGAGCAGGGCCAGTGCCTGTTCCCGGCGGCCGACATCCAACTGTGTCAGCCCTTTGCCGAAATCGGTCTGAGACCAATCGCCGCAGAACACCATCTCTCCGCGGTGCATGACTGCGACCTCGGTACAGAGGTGTTCGACCTCGCTGAGCAGGTGAGACGAGAAGAGGATCGTGAGGTTGTAGTCGCGGTTGAGTTTCTGGATGAGCTGCCGCATGGCGGCGATGCCCTCGGGGTCCAGCCCGTCGCTGGGTTCGTCGAGGACGAGCGTGCGCGGGCCGGGGAGCAGTGCCTGCGCAAGCGCGAGACGCTGCCGCATGCCGTGCGAGTAGACACCGACCTTGTGGTGGATGCGTTCGGTCAGGCCGACCAGCTCAACCACCTCGTCGATGCGGGAACGGGCGGCGGGCGCGGTGTAGTCACAGAAGATCCGCAGGTTGCGGTGGCCGGTGAGGTAGTCGTAGAAACAGGGCGACTCAAAGATCGCGCCGACCTCGCGCAGGGCCGACCCGCGCTCGGCGAAGACGTCGTGCCCGTGGATGGCGAGTCGCCCGCTGTCGGGGAAGACCTGGCCCAGCAGCATGCCGAGGGTCGTGCTCTTGCCCGCCCCGTTGTGGCCCAGCAGGCCGAACACCCCGCCTTCGGGCACGCTAAGCGACAGCCCGCGCACGGCCGGCCGGCCCGCGAACGCCTTGCTCACGCCCTCGATCTGGATCGTCAGTCCCGGCATGGCCCCCCATCAGGATGAACCGTTTCCTTGACCATGAAGCGTTCATTCATCGCGACCGTCACGATCCACCCTGCCGCCGCTTTGGAGCCGGAACATCATCTGTTCAATCATCGGGAGCATCTCGAACTGCATCTGTGGGTTGTCCACGTTCAGGAACGATTCGAGCCACTGCACCACGAATTGATCGACACCCTCTTCGCCAAGCATGGCACGGAAGGCGGCGGCCCGATCATCGCCCAGGTCACCCATCACACGATTGACCAGCCTCTTGCGGCTTTTGGGTGGCAACGCCAGGACGGCACGGATCATCGGCTCGACCCCGACGGGCATCACCTGGCGGATAAAGGCCCGCTGTTCCTCAAGTGTCATGCTCTCGAACTGCCCCCGGACCTCTTGCATCAACTCCGGGTTGCGACGCTGAGTCACATTGAGCCGATTGAATCGCTGGGCCAAGTCATCGACCGCACCGGCGCGCTGCGTCTGGGGAACGGACTGGATCGGTTTGTCGCGGATGCCTTCGACGATCGATCCGGGGGTGACCTCAAAGGACGATAGCCAGGCCATCGCTGCGCCGGCGGTTGCCCAGAGCAAGACGATCGCGAGGGAGCACTTTATCCAGGTCCGCCGGTGGGTCATGGCGTTAGTGTAGGTTGGGATGGTTCGGAAAACGAGCCAACCACGTCCCGAATCAGTCGACCAGATCGGCGGGGCGATCCGCGGCTCCGAAAGACTCGACCGCAAGACCCATCCGCTGCATCGGCGAGAAAGCATCACCCAATCGCATTACCTGCGCGACCGATCAACAATCCTCAAGCAGTTCTTATTCGCATCCCGAGGCCGACTTGACTACAGTATCGGTATATCCCACGATTAGAGAAAGAATCCATGGCGCCGCAATACTACTCCCGCCGTCCACAACGCCGCCGGCAACCCGCACACCCGATGCTGATGGGTGAGCCCTCACCCGCGCTGTCTAAGATCCGCCGGATGAACATCGAGAAGCTCAACGCTTACCTCGACAGCACCAAGGTCGAGATCGAGCGTCTGGGAGGCAAGGTGAAGAACCTCACCGAGGTTGAGCCGGTCAACCACGACAAGATCAAGACCCTCGAATCGCAGCAGGAGCGGCTGCGGGCTCTGCTCGACGCCGCCGCCGAGCAGCTCCAGGTCAAGCACGACCGCAAGCAGCGATACGAGGCCGGCGACACCCGCGGCCGGCGCTAGGCCAAAACGCTGACAAAGCCCATCTACGCCGAAAGCGACCAACCATCCCAGCACCACGCAGACAGCCCCCGGCCTATGACGGGGGCTGTCTCTAATCGAGTGGTTTTGCTCAACTCAGTATCAGTGATTGCCCCGGATCAGGATGGACAGGTGCTCCTTGGCGATGTCGGGCTGGTCCATCTCGGTGTACAACTCGACGAGTTTGAGGCGGATGGCTCGACGCACAGCCGGGCTCTCAACCTCTTTCAGCTCCGATTCGAGGAAGCCGGCCATTTCATCAACCTCATAGGCAAGGTCCTCCGCGGTGACCAGGGCCATCAGCGCGGTGGCTGTGGCGTCGTTGGTAACCTCGGCCATGCCCTGCACGACCTCCATCAGGCCCTGGTAGATATCCAAGTGCCGGGTCATTAATTCCAGGTCGAACATGGCCTCTTCCATTTCCCAGGCCCAGTCCTCTTCACCTTCTTCCCAATCCTCTTCCTCGTCCCAATCCTCGTCTTCTTCCTCCTCGCCCTCTTCTTCATCCTCGAAGCGATCACGCTGCTGCTTGGGGCTGTCGGCCTGCTCCTGGGCGATTGCGGGGGTTTGCTGGGTCGCCAGCACGACGACGATGCAGCATGTCAAGATCAGCAAGAGCTGTAGCAAGGTTTTCATCCGGTCGTTCATCATCAGGTCCTTTCGTTTCGAAGGGTTCGGGTACGTTGGATCATCCGGTCGATCGACCGGGGTGTGGGGACAAACTGGAGGCTGGCACGGGATCTGTCGTCACGGTGGGTCGTGCCGGTGCTTGCGCTCTGGGTAGCGCGGGGCGGAGCATCGGGGCGGGTAAAAGAGATGGCGGTAAAGCTCTGTCGGCTGGTCTTTGGCAGGCCGACTACAGACAGCCCGGTGGGGTAACCGGCCACGCCCCCCGGCGTGCGAGAACGCGAGCCCGGAGAAGCCGGCGGCGTCGGCGGATCGGGCCGGACATCCGGCGTTAATGGAGGGGGTGAGCTGGTGTAGGTCGGGGCTTGGCCAGAAGGAATCAAGACGGCCAGCAAAACCCCCGTACCCAGGGCAATGATCCCAAGCGCAAGGGCAGGCCTCCGCCACCAGACCATGCGGGATGTGCGACCGGCGATATCCTCCGCGAGGTTCCCGGGGTAGGCGCGAACGGCCAGGCGTTGCCGCGATGACTTGAGCTCGCTTTTTAAGCTTGACGCGGGCTTAACGCTCATGCTCTGCCTCCATCATCTTCCGCAGGTTGCGCAGCGCCTTGGCGAGGGTGGCTTTCACCGTGCCCGACGCACACCCCATGACCTGCATCGTCTGGTCCGTGCTGAGTTGCTGGAGGTACCGCAGGGTTACGGCTTCGCGTTGCCGGGCGGGGAGTCGGGACAGCCAGGTGTGTAGCCGATCGATCTCTTCGCGGGACTGGGTCTTGGCGGCGGGTCCGGGCCCGGGCTGAGAAAGGCCGAGACTTGCCGGCAGCGACACCCACCTGCGGCGGCGGCGTATCTCGCGGCAGACGTTCAGCGCGATCGAGAGCGTCCAGGTCCGAAGCGAGGCGTCGCCCCGGAAATCGTGGACCCGGCGTAACACACGCAATGCGGTTTCCTGCGTCGCGTCACGGGCGGCATCGGGGTCGGCCAGAAGCGAAAGGCAGAAGCGAAACCAGATGCCTTCAAACTCGGTCAGCACCGCGGCACGGGCCCGGGGGCAGCCGGCCTGCAATGCAGCAAGCTGCGGATGGCGCTGAACGGTGTCCTCCGAGACCGGGCTGGGTTGTAAAGGGGAACTCGACCCGGCCAACTGCATCAGCAGTCTCTCTGGGGTCGTGATGGAAGCGGCTAGGGGCATCTTGGCTCGGTCGGCTTGGGATTCACCCAGTATGTGCCAACAGGCGCCGTTTGGTTTACCCGAATCCTGATTTTTTGTGCTTTGCGATCGGCAGAGAGAACCGCTCGATACGGTATCACGAACGAGGTATCAACTGTTTTAACATCAAGACGATGCCAAGGCTCGTACTCAACGCCCCGTCGGCAGAGGGTAGATCAGGGTGCGCTCGGCCTCGGCCTCCCAGCGCTCGGCCAAAGCTCGGGCCTTGTCGGGCATCGTCTCGGAAAGGTCGTGCATCTCCGTGCGGTCGGCCTGCATGTCATACAACTCCCAGGGGCCGTTCAGGCCGACACGGACCAGCTTCCACTGGCCGTGGCGGATCGCGGCGTTGCCGAAGTGCTCCCACATCAGCACACGGTCGATCTGCTCGTCGGTGGCGAAGCTGGGGACCAGGCTGCGGCCCTCCATCGGGGTGATGTCGTGGCCATTAAAAGTCTGAGGGTAGTCGGCTCCGGAGAGTTCGACGGCGGTGGGCATGATGTCGATCAGGTGCCCGACGCGGTGGCGAAGCCCGGCGGAGTGGTCGCCGAAGTCGCCGGTGGGGATCCCGGCCGGCCAGTGGGCAACCAGGGGGGTGGCGATGCCGCCCTCGTGGACCCGCGACTTGTGCAGGCGGAACGGGGTGTTCGAGACATTGGCCCAGTTCCAGCCGTAGGCATGATACGTTTCGGACGGGCCCGGCATGACGCCGGTCCCCATGACGACCGGCAAGCCGACACGGCTGTGCTCGGGGATCATGTTTGTTTGCAGCTCGTCTGCACCCATCGGGTCGCGCGGCAGGATGCCTTCGCGGCTCTTCCACCGGACTCGGCCTATGCCTTCGTGGCACCCGCCGTTGTCGTGAAGATATAGGATCAATGTGTTCTCGTACGCGCCCGTCTGTTTCAGGGCCTCCACGATCCGACCGATCCCCCGGTCCATCTGCAGGATCATCGCGGCGTAGACTTCCATGCAGCGCGCCTCCCACGCGCGGCGGTCTTCGGGGACCCCGGCCGTATCGCCGACGGTCGGGCTCAACTCCCAGTCAGCGCCGATCAATCCCATCTGCTTCATCCGTTCAAAGCGGGCCTGGCGGAACCGGTCGTACTCGGGCGGGAAATCGCCCTCGAACTGTTCGATGTCCTCCGGCAGCGCGTGAAGCGGCCAGTGCGGGGCGGTAAAGGCGACGTATAGGAAGAACGGCTTACCCAGCCCCTGGGCCTCGGGGCTCTTGGCGTGGTCGTTGATGAACATGACCGCGTTGTCCGCGATCGCATCGGTGTAGTGGTAGACTTCGGGGCGGTACAGCGGGTCGTTTTCCGGGGTGATCTGGACGTTGTCACGCGTCAGGGTCCAGGGGTCGAAAAAGCTTCCGGCACCGATGATCGTTCCGTAAAAGCGATCGAACCCGCGTTGGCGGGGCCAGTTGTGCTTGCTTTCGGATTGAAGCAGTTTGCTCGTCACGTGCCACTTGCCGGACATGTAGGTCGCGTAGCCGGCGGGCTTGAGGACCTCGGCCAGGGTCACGGCCCGGAAGCTCAACTCGCCCCGATAACCCGGCAGTTGGTCGTCTTTGGTCATCCGACCGACACCGGCTTGGTGGGCGTACAACCCGGTCAGCAGCGAGGCCCGTGTCGGGCAGCACCGGCCTGTGTTGTAGAACTGGGTATAGCGCAGGCCCTTCTCGGCGAGGGCATCAAGCGTCGGCGTTGGGATCTCGCCGCCGTAGCAGCCCAGGTCGGAATACCCCATGTCGTCGGACATGATCAGGATGATGTTGGGCCGGGGCGCTCCATCCTGTTCTTGGGCTTGGTTGGGGGCACTTGAGATGATGATGAACAAGACCGAGAGGAGGGTGTAGCGATGCATGACAGAGATTTCCTTTGAGTTGACTGCTGCGCTCGATCTGCCGGGTGAAGTTGACGAACTGGCCGTAGCTGCTCACGAAATCAGCAGCTAAAGCAGCATACTAACGACGCGACAGCCTGGGTTTTTGCACGCCGGCAGACAAAATTCAGAGTTTGCTGAGGCCGGTATTGAAAAGATAAAAGGATTTGTTTATCTTTTTATATGCTGAGGCATTCGATCCACCGATACCCCAACCATCCGGCAGCTGAAGCCGGCTTCACCCCTCCTCCTTCAAGGATCTGTCATGGCTCAAGTCTTAAACGCTACCGCCCGGACCCGCCCCACCCTGCCCCGCTTCGCGGCCAGCTTGTTGGTCGCCGGCCTGACTGGCCTGTTCACTGCAAACGATGCCTCGGCCCAGCACGCCGACTTCGTACTCTTTGGTGAGCCGGACCCTGAGGCCGCGGCGGTGCCTGAGAACCAGCAGTTTGTCCACCCGATTACGTCTCCGTTCTTCCACGAAAACACCTTTGTGACGACCGACGTCCGCGTCTGGTACTTGTACCACGAATTTTCAAACTCGACCCTCGGCGGCAACGTGCAGGCCGCGGCAGTACAGTTGCGTTTGGCGCTCACGGATACCTTGCAACTGGTGGCGTATAAAGACGGCTACCTTTGGTTCGACGACTCGGTGGTATCGGATCACGGCGCGGCGGACCTGGCCGCGGGTCTGAAGTGGAACTTCTATCGTGATATTGAGAACCAGCTCTCGCTCGCCGCCGGTGTGGGGTACCAGCTGGGCATCGGCAACGACGAGGTGCTGCAGGACGATGACGAGCTTCGTCTGTGGGGCTCGATCGACAAGGGCTTTGATTCGTTCCATGTCGGGGCGACGCTCAACTACTTCTACCCGACCGGTTCGGAAGACGTGCTGGGCGACAGCGAGCGGATCTCCTGGCACCTGCACGCCGACTACTACGTGACCGATTGGTTCAGCCCGGTGGTCGAACTTAATGGGTATCACACCATCGATGCGAGTTCTACCACCCCGCTTGGGTTTACCGGGGTCGATGTGGCCAACCTCGGCGGCGGCGAGTCACAGGATGTAGTGACCATGGGCGTCGGGGCTGAGTTCCGGATCAACCCCGACCTGGCCATCCGCGCCGGGTACGAGTTCCCACTGACCGACAACAACGACCTGTTCGGCGACCGCATCACGGTGTCGCTGGTCTGGTCGTTCTGAATAAGTCGTAGCCCATCGGGTTTGGCCAGCAGCCAGCCGGTTCGGTCGTAGGAGGGGATACGACCGGCCGGCCGATGGCTTTGCGAAGCCCCCTCCTATTCGGATAAAAAGATGCAAAAATCTATTAGTCGTGTAGAATCTCGTATCAGCCCGAGGTAAGTTTCCGCTGGTTTTGGGCTTGTACACCGATGATTTATTCCACCACCTGCTCCTACGCGATCCGCGCCATGTGCAGATTGACCGTCATGAACCCCGACGGCTACGTCCGGGTGCAGGAGGTCTGCGAGGGCTCGGACCTGCCGGCGTACTTTGTGGCCAAGATTTTCAGGGACCTGGTCCGGGCGGAGCTGCTGGTGAGCGCCAAGGGACGCGGCGGGGGCTTTGCGCTAGCGAGGCCGGCACAGAAGATCCGGCTCTACGACATTGTTGAAGCGATCGACGGTGTGCGCCAATACAGCCAGTGCGTCGTCGGTCTGGCCAAGTGCGACGACAAACAGCCCTGCCCGCAGCACGAGCAGTTCAAGGCCGTCCGTCAGCGCATTCTCAACTATCTCACTCAGACCACGCTCGATCAGATGAGCGAGGCCCTGGCCAAGAAACTCAATCTGCTTGGGGTCACCCTGGCTTGCACCGTCGAAGGCAATTAACCGGCCGGGCCCTACTCTTCATCGTCAAAAAGCATCCGCACCGAAGGCGTGTCGAGGTCGTCGTATTGGCCGCGGTGGACCGCCCAGAAGAACCCGGCCAGCCCGATGGCGGCCAGGACGATCGCGAGCGGCAGGACGATATAAAGAATGGCCATGGCTAGCCCCTATCTGTGTCGGAGGGTTCGGATCGTGGGTCCGGGCCGTCCACGAGGCGCACGGCCTTGGCCTGGCCGGACATGGCCAGCGCGAGCACCGTCACGCTGCTCAGCGGCATGAGGACCGCCGCGACCAGCGGGTTGATCAGGCCCGCTGCGGCGAGGCTCACGGCCAGGGCGTTGTAGCCCAACGACACGGCGAGGTTGCGGCGGATGGTGCGGCGGGTTTGGCGTGCGGTTGCGATCACTTCAACCAGTGTGGCAAGGCCGGGCCGACCAAGGTAGATGTCCGCCGCCGCGAGGGAGGCTTCGGCGCCGCCGCTCACGGCGATGCCCACGTCCGCGGCGGCTAAGGCCGCCGCGTCGTTCACCCCGTCGCCGACCATGACGACCGGCCGATCATCGACGCGCCGCTTCGCCGCCGCCAGCTTCTGCTCGGGGCTGACCTCGGCGTTCACGGCTTGCTTGGGTAACCCGATCTGGTCCGCGACATGTTCGGCAACGGCCGAGCAGTCGCCGGTCAGCATCTCGACCCGCCACCCCCACCGGCCGAGCTGATCCAATGCCGCCTCGGCGTCACTGTATACCGTGTCGCCTACGCCAAAGACCGCAACGACCACGCCGTCTTCCGCAACCAGCACCGGCGTAAAGGCGCGTTGTGCCAGGTGGTCGGCCCATCCCCAAAAGCGTGCGGGAACCCGGGCACGTTGCTCCTGAATGTATCGCACCGAACCGACCGCAAGCGTGCCCCGATGGGTCGGTGCGCTCACACCACGGGCAGAAACCGTGACCGGCCCGACCCGGGCGCGCTGGTCGGCCGGGAGCTCAATATGGCCGTAGGCCTGTACGACGGCGCGTGCGATCGGGTGGCCTGCTTGCTGCTGGATGACGGGGAGCAACGGCTGGAGGGTTTCGTCGCCCCGCCAGTGATCGACCTGCATCTGGCCGCGCGTCAGGGTCCCGGTCTTGTCCAGCAGGAGCCGGCCCGGCTGGGCCAGTCGGTCCATCGCCGCGCCGCTCTTGATGAGTGTATCGCGTCGAGCGGACCGGCCGATCGCCACGGCAAAGGTCAGCGGGGTGGCCAGGCCCAGGGCGCAGGGGCAGGCCACGATCAGCAGGGCGACCGTGTGGTCCACTGCCGGGCCGATCCCCACCAGGCTCCAGGCTGAGAACACCACCAAGGCCAAGGCGGAGACGACCACGACGAACCACCCCGCGATGCGGTCGGTCACGCCGACCATCGCAGGCTTCTCGGCCAGGCATTCACTCACCTGGGCCATCAGCCTCCCGACCCGTGAGGATGCTCCCACCGCGGTGACCTGGATACGGATGGATGAGCCCTTGAGCTGCGAGCCGCCACAGACCGAGTCGCCCACTGCGACCGGGACGGGCTGGCTCTCGCCGGTGATCAACGAGGCCACGACCCAAGCGCTACCCGACACGACCTCGCCGTCGGCGGGCATTAACTCGTTGGGATGCACCTCAAGCAGGTCACCCGCCTCAACGGCGTCGATCGGGACCTGCTCGATGGTTCCGCCGGTAACCCGCCGGCAGGTGGTCGGGGTGAGCGACATCAACAGGTCGACCGCGGCGTCGGCTTTGCGCTGCTGGCGAAACTGGATGAATCGGCCGACCAGCAACAGAAACACCAGCACGCAGAGTGAATCAAAATAGATCTCCCCCCGGCCGAGGACGACATTGAGCACCCCCGCAACCCCGCCGACGCCCAACGCCAGCGCGATCGGCAGGTCCAGGTGCGGGCTGCGTGTCCGCAGCGCCACCCACGCGCCGCGGAAGAACACCCGGCCGGGCCAGGCCAGCGACAAGACCCCCAGGCCCATACTCACCCAGCGGAACAGCTGCGCGTACTCGCGCTCGATCCCGCTGAACATCCCGGCGTACAGCGCGAAGGCCAGCAGCATGACATTCCCGGCCAGCGCCCCGGCGACACCGATGCGGATCAGTTGCTGCCGCTCTTCCCGCCGAGCGATCTGCCGCTTGGTCAGGTCTCGACCGGGGTGTGGCCGGTAGCCCAGTGTCGCCAGGGTCCGCGCGATCGCCGAGAGCTTGACGCAGCTTGGATCCCAGGTCACGCGGACCCGCCCCTCGCGCAGCGAGAGCCGCGCGTCGAGCACGCCCGGAACCAGTCGCGGCAGCTTCTCGATCAGCCAGACACACGCGGCGCAGTGGACACCCTCCAGTGTCAGGTCAATCGATGCGGCGGCTTCGTCGTGCCGGGTCACGTATCGTCGGGCAAAGGCCTCGTCGTCGTACGCGTCGTAGCCAACCGGCTCTTGATCGGCCCGGGGTGCATCGGCCCGGCCCGTCTCGCGGAGGTGGTAGTAGGTGTCCAGCCCGCAGCCATGGATCAGGTCATGCGCGGCGCGGCAACCGGCGCAGCAGAACTGATCGCCCGGCTTCGGGGTGATCAGACCCTTGGGGACCGGCAGGCCGCAGTGCGAGCACGTGACCGTCGCCACGACCCCCGATGCAGACGTATGGGTTGCCGGTTGGATCATGGCTCCACTCGGCAGCAAGGCGGGGCCGAATCCGTCGCGGCGTCCACGCGTTGAGAGGGCGTCATCGCCGGGTCCACCGCTGATGGGGCGGCGGCAAAGGCCTGCGCGTCCAGCCCCGCCCGGCCCAGCAGCGACCACAGCCCGACCGCGATCAGCAGCACCGCCGTCGCCAGAGGCAGCTTCCGCCCCACCGCCCCGGTCGCCTTCTGCAGGCCAAGGCCCAGCGAAACCATCACCGGCAGCGTACCGGCCCAGAAGACGGCCATCGTCAACCCACCCCATAACGGACTGGCGGTACCCGCGGCGACGGCGGAAAAGGCGTAGAGCCAGCCGCAAGGCAGCAACGTCGTCAGCAGCCCGATGGTCAGCGCCCGGCGGGTCGGGGTGAACCCCATCGCTGCACGGTGCCCCATGCTCAGCATTTTCTGCATCCACTTCGGCGCCGGCATCCGCATCGTTGTACGCCCCAGCGCATGCATCAGCGCCACCACGCCGAAACCGATCATCACGCTACCGGCGAGCAGCGCAGCCACCCGGCTGAACCCCGCCAGCGACCCGCCCAGGTCCAGCAGCGCCCCCGCCGCGCCCGCCGCCATACCTAGCAGCGTGTACGTCACCAGCCGGCCGCCGTGGTACGCCACGCTTAGCCGGGCCTTGCCGACCGGCTTGCCCCCCGTCTCGGCCGTGGCGAACGCGAGGAACGCGCCGCACATGCCCGCGCAGTGCAGCGACCCGACCACGCTCGCCACGAATACTGCCGCCACCAGAGCCAACATCACTCGGCCTCCCGTGACTTGGGAACGTGCTGCTGGACCGAGGCGACAAAGCGCTGGGCCCCGCGCTCGACCTCCACATCAAATTGCCAGCGACCATGCCGCGCGATCTGGGCCTCGGCGGCATAATGGCCCGGCAAGACCTCGGCCAGCTCGACCGAATGGTGATCGCCGGCCCGAGCGTGGTGGAAGTACGCCACCCGGACCCGGGCACCCCGAATCGCCTGGTCCTCAGCGTCGCGCACCAGGATCAATAACGGTCGCTTGCCAAACTCATCCGGGGACTCGCCCGGCAATACCTCCAGCGTCCAGCCCATCTGCTCGCTGGCGAGCAGGTCGGCGCGGTGCTCGTCCCAGTCCACCGCCTTCTGGTAGTAGTCCGGCACCACCGCAAAAGAGCGGTCCCCCGTCGCCAGCGTGATCGCCGTGGTGATGAAGATCATCTGCCCGCCGAGCAAGCCGAAGATCACGGCGGGCATCACCCAGACCCGGCCTCGCGGTATCGCTTCAGTAGATACTCGCCGGTGTTCTGCCTTGTCGTTCTGGCTTGTGTCCATAGTCATTGCTCGCAGGTTGGTTCGGGTGTGGCATCGACCTTGGGCTCGGCCCCCCGGCATGGGCAGTTGGCGCAGTCGCCGCTGCAGGCCTCATCCTGGGGCAAACCGATTTCGTCGGACCGCGAAACCGCCGGCCCCGCGGGTCTGTGGTTGTGGACAACGAGTTGGACCAGTGAGTCGCTCATGGCTCGGATCCTTCCGGGTTTGGTGTCGGGGTTTGTGCCTCGCTGGGCCATTGGAACGGGCCCTTGAGCTGGACTTGCTCGCGGTGCTCCAGGCCGCTCTCATCGCGAACCACCAGCGTCACATCAAGCCGGCCGGCCCGGAACATCTCAAACGGCGCGGCGAGCTGGATCGGCGTGGTCTGGGTCTGGCCGGCTTGGAGGGGCAGCGGGCCATCCATCATGCGGATGCGTACGCCATCGGGGCTCTCGATCTCGACGCGGTAGGTCTGTGGCTGGTCGCTGCGGTTGACGATCTTCAGCCGCAGCGTGTTCTGGACGCGCTGGTCGTTGAGGATGATGTAAGGCTGGCCGAGGCTGCGCAGCAGCGTCACATCAGCGCTGCTCTGGTTCACCAGTACGAAGAGGAAGGCGGAGAAGACGACGGTGACCAATAGCGGGTAGATGACGACGCGCGGCCGGACCAGCTTCTTGCCGCTGCCCTCCAACGCGTTCTGCGAGGTGTATCGGATCAGGCCCGTGGGCCGGCCGACCTTGTTCATGATGGTGTGGCAGGCGTCGATGCACTGGGCACAGCCGATGCACTCCAATTGCAGCCCGTCGCGGATATCGATCCCCGTCGGGCAGGTGGTGACGCACTCGTGACAGTCGATGCAGTCGCCGGCTTGCTGGAGGATGTCCAGCCCGACAGTCCGCTCGGCTTCGGGCTTGTTCTTTTCTTCAAACAGCCGACGCTTCTTGCCCGTGAGCTTGCCCCGGGCCTCGCCGCGGTTGGGGTCGTAGCTGATGATCATCGAGGCCTTGTCGAGCATGACGGACTGGAAGCGCCCGTAGGGGCAGGCGATGATGCAGAGCTGCTCGCGGAAGTAACCAAAGTTGAACATCAGCAGCCCGGTGGCGGCGAAGATGATCACGAACGCGAAGGGGTGGTTCAGCGGCGAGCCGAGCGACCAGGAGAAGAGCTGATCGACCCCGACAAAGTAGGCCAGGAACACGTGGGCCAGGTGCAGGCTGATGATCAGGTAGAGCAGGTACTTCGCCGCGGTGCGCCACGCGGCGGGTGGCCGGGCGGGCTTGCCGCCGCGCCCGACCCGACCATCGAATAAGCGTTCGATGGGCCGGTAGACAAACTCGAGGTAGACCGTCTGCGGGCAGGCCCAGCCGCACCACACCCGCCCGAACAGTGCGGTGATCAAGAACACACTCAGGAACACCGTCAGCATGAACAGCGCGAGCAGGAAGGTGTCGGTCGGCAAGAAGGTCTGGCCGAAAATGTGGAACCGACGATTGACCACGTCCAGCAGCAGAGGCGGGTAGCCGTTGATGCTGAGGAATGGCAGGACGGTAAAGATCAGGATGAGCAGCCAGCCAAAGAACCGGCGAAAGACGAGGAACCGTCCCCGGCTGAGCTTCGGCTTGAGCCAGCGCCGCGAGCCGTCCGCCTCGAGTGTCGAGAGCACGTGCTCCTCGGGCTGCAGCAGGTTCGGGTTGTCTTGGACGGGGGCCGGCATGGCTTGGTGTGTCCTGCGATGACTCAAGCGGACCAATCAATTCAATCGTTAGCTGATGCTGCGTCTTCGCCGCCTTCCCAGGGCGGGGGCACTTCGCCTTCCGGGGCCATGCCGCCGGGGGCGTTGGTGCCGCGGATCGACGCGATGTAGGACGAGACGAGCACGACCTCGTTGGGATGAAGCCGGTTGCCCCAGGCGGGCATCTTCCCGCCGCCCCGGCCGTTGATGACAACATCCGCGATGTCTTCGACCGTGTTCACATGGATAAATGCGTCGTCCGTAAGGTTTGGGGCCGAGGCGTTGCCCTCGGCGTTATTGCCGTGGCACTGCTTGCAGTTGGACAGATAGACGTTTTGGCCAAAGGCGACCCACTCGGGGTCCTTGCTGTACTCGAGGATGGTCGCGGCGTCGGGCTCAAGCTCGCCGATCGTCCCGAACTTCTTCGCCATGTTCGCGACCTTGGCCCGCTCGAACTGGCCCTCGGGTGTCAATGCGCCGTCGGAGATGAGCGTGAAGATCATGTAGGGGATCGCAAAGATCACGGAGAGAATAAACAGCCAGGTCCACCACCCGGGGGTCGGGTTGTCGTACTCCTGGATGCCGTCGTAGTTGTGGCCGGTCAGCTGGTCTTCGCGGGCTTGGCCGTCTTGTTGCTCGCTCATGGCGGGTCTCGTGGTTTGTGGGCCGGGTCTCGGTTGCGTCGGGTCGTTTACGTCTGGGGGTCTCGGGGCTCGACCGGCTCATCGCTCAGGGGGATCTGGCCCTGCTTGTCGATCTCGTCTTTGGGTCGGCGCCAGGTGCGGATCACCACCGCGACAAAGCACAGGAAGAACACGATCAACGCCATCTCGGTCAGCAGCGTGAAGTCCATTGCGCGTAGCACATCCTTAAACATCAACGGCCTCCGATCTGGCCGAGGGTGGGTGGGGTGTCCGTCTCGGCTTCCGCGGCCGGGGCCGGCTCGGGTGTCGCGGTGAGGTCCGTGCCCAGCCGCTGGAGGTAGGCGATCAAGGCCACCACCTGCTTGTCCGACAGGCCCGTCGGCCCGCCCTGCGCCTCGATCTCCTGGGCGATCGCCTCGGCCTGGCGCTGGGCGTCCTGGATCGCGGCGTCCCCGGTGGGGTAGCCCTCGAAGTTTGGATCGTTAGGGTGCAGCGACATGACCGCGCCGACCCGCAACGGGATCGCGTCAAAGTTCAGCTCCTTGCGCTCCAGCCAGGGGTAAGGCGGCATGATCGAGCCGGGCACCAGCTCCGTCGGGTCCTGGAAGTGCAGCACGTGCCAGAGGTGGCTCTGCTTGCCGCCCTCTCGCGCCAGGTCCGGGCCGATGCGTCGGCTGCCCCACTGGAACGGCCGGTCGTACACAAACTCGCCGGGCTTGGAGTACTCGCCGTACCGATCGACCTCGGCCAGGATCGGTCGGATCATCTGGCTGTGGCAGTTGTAGCAGCCCTCGGCGACGTAGATGTCCCGCCCCGCCATCTCCAGCGGCGTATAAGGCTTGACGGTCTCGATCGTCGGCACGTTGCTGCGGATCACAAACGTCGGGACGATCTCAAAAAGTGAAGCCACCACCACCGCGATCACCACCGCGACGGTGAACTTGATCGGCATCCGCTCCCACTTGCGGTGCCACCAACCGGTCGCGAAGACGTCCAGGGTCTTGGCGATGTCGGCCACGCCGTCGATCCGCGGCTTGGGCCTGACCGGGTCGCCGTCGTACTGCCTGCTCAGCGGCGCGGCCTGGTACACCGGCACGTCGTAGGTCGCCGGCCGGCTCTGCCAGGTCTTGAAGAAGTTAAACGCCCCGACCAGCGCCCCGGCCATGTACAGCGACCCGCCCAACGCCCGCAGGCCCCACATCGGGACGATCGCCTTGACCGTCTCGACAAAGTCGGGGTAGGCCAATTGGCCGGTCTCGGTCATCCCCCGCCACATCAGGCCCTGGGTGATCCCGGCCACGTAGATCGGGATGATGTAGAGCAGGATGCCGACCGTCGCCAGCCAGAAGTGCAGGTTGGCCAGCTTCGTGCTGTGCAGCTTGGTCTGGAACAGCCGGGGGGCCAGGAAATACATCATGCCGAAGGCGAGGAACCCGTTCCAGCCCAGCGCCCCGCCGTGGACGTGGGCGATCGTCCAGTCGGTGTAGTGGCTTAGGGCGTTGACCGACTTGATCGAGAGCATCGGCCCCTCGAACGTCGCCATGCCGTAGAAGGTGGTCGCAACAACAAAGAACTTGAGCACCGGATCGGAGGCAACCTTCTGCCAGGCCCCGCGGAGGGTGAGCAGGAAGTTGATCATCCCGCCCCAACTGGGCATCCACAGCATCAACGAGAAGACCATGCCCAGCGACGCCGCCCAGTCCGGCAGCGCGGTGTACTGCAGGTGGTGCGGCCCGGCCCAGATGTAGATGAACACCAGCGACCAGAAGTGGACGATCGACAACCGGTAGCTGAAGACCGGCCGGCCCGCCTGCTTGGGCAGGAAGTAGTACATCATCCCCAGGAACGGCGTGGTCAGGAAGAACGCCACCGCGTTGTGCCCGTACCACCACTGCATGAACGCGTCCTGCACCCCAGCGTAGATCGGATAGCTCTTGAGAAAGCCGGCCGGGACGACCAGGTTGTTGAACACGTGCAGCACCGCGACGGTCACGATCGTGGCGATGTAGAACCACAGGGCGACGTACATGTGCCGCTCGCGCCGTTTGATCAGCGTGCCAAAAAAGTTGACCCCAAAGAACCCGACCCAGACCACGGCGATCAGCAGGTCGATCGGCCACTCCAACTCGGCGTACTCCTTGCCCTGGGTGATCCCGGCCGGGAGCGTGATGGCGGCGCAGAGGATGATGAGCTGCCAGCCCCAGAAGTGCAGCCGGCTGAGCGTATCGTTGAACATCCGGGCCTTGCACAGCCGCTGAGTGGAGTAGTAGACGCCGGCGAAGATCGCGTTGCCGGCGAAGGCGAAGATCGCCGCGTTGGTGTGCAAGGGGCGGAGCCGGCCAAAGGTGAACCACTCGAGCCCGAAGTTGCTGGGAATGTTGGTGAAGGGGATCGTAGGGAACGGCATCTGGATGGCCAGGATCAGGCCGACCAGAAATGCCACCAGCGACCAGGCCAGCATGGCGGTCACAAACATGCGGACGATGCCGTCGTCGTAGCTGAACGACTCCAGCTTGCCATCGCCCGGGGCCGAGGTGTCGGCGGTGCCGCGGCGGGGTTCTGACCGATCCGATCCGTTAATCACTTGCGAATGCATGGCTTACGTCGTCTCCGCGTTGCCGGGTGCGGGTGGTTTGTCGGCCGGCGGCCAGTCGTCATCAGATAAAAAGATAGTTTACTCTTTTTTCGGGTCGTTGCAGCCCCTTCGTCCACGAATCAGCAGAAATATTCACCCGATCTTTTTGGTCTTGGTTAGAACAGCGCCTTCAAGACGAGAACAATCCTGGGGATGACATTGCCTTGCCCCCTTCAATCCACAGAACCCGGCAGTTGACCTGCTAGACTCGTAGCCCTGCCTGGTGAAGTAAGCAAGCCGCCGGTCGAGCCTCATTGGTGAGGATCGCGCAAAACAGGAAGCACGTATGCAAGCACCGATTTCACACCTTCTCTGGCTGCCCGCAGTCGCCGCCCTGACGCTGCTCGGCTTGGTACCCGCCTCGGCACAACCCCTCAGCGGGCAACGCCCCAACGTCATCTTCATCTTCACCGACGATCACGCCCCGCACTCCATCTCGGCGTACGGCTCGATCATCAACCAGACCCCACACATCGACCGCCTGGCCAAGGAAGGCGCGATCTTCACCCGCTCGTACTGCGGCAACTCGATCTGCGGGCCATCCCGGGCCACCATCCTCACCGGGCTGCACAGCCACGCTAACGGCTTCCGCAAGAACGGCGACCGGTTCGACGGCACCCAGCAGACCTTCCCCCAACTGCTCCAGGCCTCGGGCTACCAGACCGCGATCGTCGGCAAATGGCACCTCGCCTCGGACCCCACCGGATTTGACCACTGGATGGTCCTGCCCGGCCAGGGAAGCTACTACAACCCCGACTTCCTTACGCCCGACGGGCGCATGCGCGTCGAGGGCTACTGCACAGACGTCACAACCGACCTCGCGCTCAAGTGGCTCCAGGAGCAGCGAGACCCGGACAAGCCGTTCGTCCTGATGTGCCAGCACAAGGCCCCCCACCGCTCCTGGATGCCCGGGCCCGAAGAGCTCAACCTCTACGACGGCGAGACGATCCCCGTGCCCGAGACGTTGTTTGACGACTATGCCGGACGCGGCCCTGCCCTGCCCGATCAGCGAATGGAGATCGATCGTCACATGACGTTCGCCTACGACCTGCAGGTCGAGGTCGACGAGAACGAAGGCCTGTTTCAGGCGTACCTGAACAACCTCGGGCGGATGAACAAAGAACAGCGCGAAATCTGGGACGCTGCCTTTGGCCCGGAGAACCAGGCTTTCCTCGCAGCCATGGACGACATGACCCCCGAGCAGATCGTGAGCTGGAAATACCAGCGTTACGTGAAGAACTACCTCCGCTGCATCGCGGGGGTGGACAAGAACGTCGGCCGGGTGCTGGATTATCTCGACGCCAACCCGGAGCTGAAGCAGAACACGGTCGTGATCTACAGCTCCGACCAGGGCTTCTACCTCGGCGACCACGGCTGGTACGACAAGCGCTGGATGTACGAGGAGAGCTTCGCCATGCCGCTGCTGATGCGCTGGCCCGGGCACATCGAGCCCGGCACGCGGATCGAATCGCTGGTGCAGAACATCGACTACGCGCCGACCTTCCTCGACCTCGCCGGGGTCGAGGCGGACGAGCCGATGCACGGCCGATCGCTGCTGCCCCTGCTCGATGCAGACCCGGACAACGACGCTTGGCGCAACGCCCTCTACTACCGGTACTACGAACGCCCCGGGCCGCACAACGTCGCCCAGCACTACGGCGTGACCACCGACCGCTACAAGCTGATCTACTACAACGAGCCCCAGCACGACTACTGGGAGCTGTTCGACCTGGAGAATGACCCGGACGAGCTGCGCAGCGTGTACGACGACCCGAATTACGCACAGACCGTGCTCGATATGAAGCTGAAACTCGGAGAGTTGCAGGCGAAGTACGGCGACCTGCCCGATCGAGAGTAGCTCGACTCCACTTAGCGGACACGGCGTGTTAATCCACGATTGTGATCTCGGGCGTGGAGTTGATTGCTGTGCTTCGGGGCCGCGGCGATCAGCCTCTCGATCTGTCCGCGGGTGGCGGGGTGGTTGTTGTCTCTGGCTGCGGCAGAACAGTCCACCGCCGGGGAATACAGGTCCAGGCCTGGGTTGAGCCCCGCAACCTACGGATTCGTCTTGATCTGGACCATCAGCCGGCTGGCCGGGCTTGGAACAATTGGCCTAGTTTGTGGTCGTGACTTTTCTCCCCCTCCAGCCGAGGGAGGGGGAGCAAGGCAGTCTCTGCCACAGTTGACGCAAGCCGCTCTAGCCGCGAATCACTAAAACCTATCACGTGGCAAAGACACGGAAGACGCGTCACTTTTGCCGCGATCGAGCTTGGGCCGCGGATCTACTCGAGCTTATCCGCGAACGCGGCGGGGTTCTCATCGAACTTTGCCTTGCAGTTGCCACAGCAGAACGCGACCGTCTTGCCTTGGTAGATGCTGGTGAACTGAGCGTTGATGTCCGCGCCGGTCACGGGGCACTTGGTATTGACTGGGGCCGGCGCGTTTGCTTCCGGGGTGGGCGCTGGTTCGGGTTCTGGGGCGGGGGTACCGCCGGACAAGTCAAACTCGGTGCTGAACTGGTGGTTGCTGAGGATGTCGGCCTCGGGCAGGGCCAGCTTCAACGCGTCTACCGCTTGGGCACTGACCGGCGTATCGGCGAGGTAGACCTTCTTGAGGCTGGTGTAGCTGGCAAGTTGCTCCAGCCCGGCATCGGTGATCTGCGTGCCAAACAGGTTGATCCACTCCAGGGCCGGCATCTCCGGCAGGTTCGCCAGCCCCGCGTCCGTGATCGGCGTGTCTTTGAGGTTGAGCTTGACCAGGTTTGACATGTCCGGCAAGTCGGCCAGGTCGTCGTCCGACACGACCGTGCCCTGGAGCTCGAGCTGCGCGACAGCGTCGGCCGCCTTGACCAGCACCTGCAGCGAGCCGGGCTTGAATGGTTCGGAGCGGAAGGCGAAGGTCACCCGCATCAGGTCCGAGTCCTGCTCCTGAGAGATCGGCTGGACACTGGCGCCAGTTTGCTCGATCTCACGCTCCAGGAGCGGATCGTAACCGGCGATTAACTCGGGCTCTGGTTCAGGGTCGTTCTCTGCCGTGCCGTCGGCGGGCGGGCTGCCATCTTCGGTCGGCTCGGGAGCTTCAAGACTTCCATCGAACTGATCGATCCAATTTCCCAGCAGCTCGACTTCCTCGGGCGTCATGTGCTCGCCCTTGGTGGGCATGAATTCTTCATGGTCGGTGGGGACCGCGACGCGGTAGTACAGGTCGCTGAGGATCCTGCTGCCGGGGACGATGTTCGCGTCCGGCGGCTCGCTGAAGCCGGGCATGTAATCCGAGTCGCCCTCCAGGAGGGCGAATTCCAGCGTATCGAGCCGGTAGCCGCCGCGCTCCTTGGTTTCGCCGTGGCACTCGACACACTTCGCATTCAGGATCGGCTGGATCTCATCCCGCCAGACCTGGAGGCTCGCGTTTTGAATCACGGGCTTGCCATCGTCGCCGACGCCGGTCCCATCGGGCTTTGTCTCGGCTTTGCCGTAGAGTGAATTGGGGAAACGCACCGCGAATTCGGGGACCTTAAACGGGGCGAACTCGGTAAGCTTGTCGGGTTCGTGGACTAAGTTGCCGCCGAGGTGGCCGGCGACGGGCATGATCAGGGTGACCCCGATGATGCCCAGCCGGGCCAGCCACAGCGGGGCGCCACCGGGGTGCATACCGATGCCGCTGCCGTCTTCGGCCGGCTTCCACTGCCTGCGGACCGCCGTGATCTTGAGGCAGGCCGCGACCGTCGCGAGCACCGAGAGCGCGATGCCCAGCCACTTGTGCCATTCGAGGGTCAGCCCGGTCATCCCCGCGGTTTCCTGGTAGAGCCAGCCGGTCGTACAAGCGGCCCAGGCCGAGAGGGCCCCGAGCAGGAACAGCCAGGCCGAGGCCACGTCGTAGCCCTTGGACCGACGCAGTACGCCAAAGAGCTCGAGCACAAACGCCCCGGTCAGCAGGCCGATCGGCAGGTGCAGCACCACGAGGTGGAGCCGGCCGAAAAACGGCAGCCAACCGGGCTGGTCGGTCTGCTGCACCCAGGCCAGCGTGGAAGCCTGTACGGGGTCCGTGGCGAGCGTAGCGGCGGCGGCCGTAGCGATCAGAACAGTCGATGAGCGTTGGGTCATGGTCATGGGGTAAATTCGATTCGGATCGGATCAGGCCGGTCAACACGCAAGCGGTTTTAGCTTGGATTTCGTCGTAACCAGGACGGATGCCTTCCGCAGATGTTACCGGTCATCGCGCCGCCTAAGCCTGATGCATCGCTTGCTGACTGACAAAGAAGATCTCGTTCACATTGTAGCCCAATGCATGGCTACGAACGGTCAGACTCAAGGCGTAGCCCCATGCCGATAATCTCACGATGCATAGACAAGCCGAACGATCCGGCCGATGACTGTTCTGAATGGACCTGAAGGCCATGAGAAACGGTGGTTGGCGCACAGCCCTGGTGGTCGCACTGCTTGCAGCACAGGCCGGGATGATGGTTTTTGCGCGCTTTGATGACCGCCGATTCTTCTGTTGGGGTCCGCACGACCAGCAGACCGCTTACGACATCCATGTCGTCATCGCTGGCGAGCCACTCGATCAGGCGCAGATCGAGCAGCGCTACCGTATCCCCGCGGCGGGCTATGAATACCGCGCAACCGCGCACCTGCTTGGGCTGATCGAGCAGTACGAAAAGACGCTGGGCCGGGAAGACCAGGCCCAGGTCCAGGTGCGCTACGGCGTCAACGGCCGACCCCTGACGGAGGTCTGGCAATGGCCGAGATGACCAGCGGCCCGGAGAGCAACGCGCAGGCCAACCAAGCCCACCCGACTGCTTCACCCTCGTGGAACCCGCTGTGCTGCGCCGGGACCGCCCTGCCCCCGAACCTGTTGCTCTGGGCCAAGATCACCGGCCTGCTGCTGGTCGGCATGGGTTATCTCGGTGACCTGCCCGAGCCCTGGCTGCCTACTTTCGGCTGGCCTTACGGGCTCCCATTGGCAACCAAGCTGGCCCTCCAGGGGGTGATGCTGCTGGCCATCGGGCTGCTGATCTTCAACCGGTGGGTGCGAGCCTGCTGCATCGCCATCGGGCTGACGCTGTTTATCGGGATGCTGATTGATCGGCTTTTCTTTTCCAACGCCAAGACATTTGTCGCGCTGATGCTGCTGATCGTTGGGCTGTGGAACGGCCCGCTAACCCACACCCTGCTCCGCTGGCAGTATGCCGTGATGTACCTGGGCGCGGCGGTCAACAAGCTGTTCGATCCCGATTGGCGTAGCGGCAGGTTCTTTACCCATTGGATGGGCGAGCTAAACGACAGCGCGATCTACCTCGCCGCACGATCGGTCGTTGCCGAGCCGGGGCTTGGCAGGCTCCTGAGCTGGAGCACGATCGGGATCGAGATCGTGCTGGCCTTCCTGCTGCTGCTGCCCAAGCCGAGGTACTGGCTCTTGGCGGCGCTGCTCGCGGCCGGGTTCCACGGGATGTCGGTGCTTATGGCCGACACCTTGTTCAAAATCTACGTCCCGACCCTTGCGCTGGGGCTGACGGTCTTCTTTGCCTGGCCAGGGCGCGGCGAATTGGCCTTGACCGCTCCGCCTGAGTCGCGGCTTGTGCGATGGTTACACCGGGCCGACCTGGATCGGCTGATCGATCACCGAGTGGGCGAGTCGTGGCAGCTCCGCACACCGGACAAGACCGCAACGGGCTGGCTCGCCCGGTTGCTCGTCATCGTATACCTGCCGGCGTTCTGGTGGGTGGCCTGCTTCAGCGCGGCATTCCTGTGGATGGCCTACCTGAAGCTGCGGACGATGGTCTAGTATTTACCACGCGAGCCCGCGGCTTGTGCGGGGCTGCGCTCTACCGTTTGCATCCAGGGCTCGGTCCAGCCCTGGGCCCGCCGATCGGCGTAGGACTTCAGCAGCGTCTTGAGCTCATACGGCGTCAGCGCCGGACACACTTGGAGCATCCGCGCCGCAAGACCGGTCACCAACGGGGTCGCATAGCTCGATCCGGTCACGCGGCGGGTTGTGCCGTTTTGCCAGGCGACCGCGGTCCCGACCCCCGCCGCCTCGAACTCGACCAGGTCGTTCTCGCGGTAACGCAGCCCGGCGAGGGGCAACTCGGCATAGGTCACGCCGATGGTCGAGGCGAAGCTCGTTGGGTAGTCCCGGCCGTCCTCCTGGTAGCCCAGGGCACAGACGCAGGCGATGTTGCGGGCGGCCAGGCCATCGACCGCCTGGCCGATGCGCAGCGCGAGCGCGAGCCGAAGGGTGGACAGGCTGAGGTTGACCAGGTGGACATCCTGACTCGCCAGCCACTGCAATGCGGCGACCAGGGCCTCGGACGAGCCCTGCCGGGTCGCGCTGAGCACGCGGACCGAGATCAGCTCGGCCTGCGGGGCGACGCGGCGGATCTGCCCGGCCGACGCGGTGCCGTGCCCGCAGACGTCCAAAGGGTCGCAGGCTTCAACGCTGGTGTTGCCATTATCAAGCGTGACAACGTGGTGGGACGCGGCGAGCCGGCCACCGACCCAAGGGTGGTCGTGCTCGACGCCGGTATCGATCACCGCGACGCGGACCCCGCTGCCGTCGGCGTCGGCCATGCGGTCCAGGGTGCCACGCAGATCAAGCATGGGCCATCCCCCCCGACAACTCGGCGAGCCGGCTCGTGATCGCCCGGGCGGCCTTGAGGTACTGGCGAAGGTCGGCGTCTGCAAAACCGCCATCACGCCGGGAATTGATCGCGGTCACGACGCCGAACTCGTGCTGCGCGTCGGATAGCGGGACCGCCATCTGGCTTTGGGTCTGACTACCAACGCGTTTATCGATGCTTGGGTCGTGCTGCGGGTCATCGACCGTGTGGTTGTTGATCGTGGGCTGCTGGAAAGACGCGACCAGCCCGACCACGCCGCGCGTCACCGGCTGCTGCGTGCCGATCAGTTTCTCGGCCATGGGCGAGACACTCAACACAAACCGCAGCGCCTGGCCGCCGCCGGTCAGGAGCAGGATGGAGCCCTCCTCGGCGTCCACCGCGCGCACCGCCTGGTCCAACTCGGCCATGAGCTGGGGGTCGTGCTTCACTCTGTCGAACCACTCGGGCGGCATGGGCTTGGTTTAAGACGATCGGTGATGGCAAGGGTTTACAGCCGATGTGCTTTGCAGGGTCTATGCGCGGATCGCATCATCAGACAAGCAAGCCCATTGACCCTCGACGCTAAACGCCGCGGATCTTGGTGTGTTCTTCGTCGGTCAGACGGTAGACCTCCACCGGCTCGGGGTACTGGTTGCGGTCCTGGATGACCTCGTCGGGCTCGCGGATCGGCTTGCCGCCGGCGTACATCAGCCTCTTGTAGCTGGTGCGGGTGACCGCCAGGCCGAAGCGGCGGCAGGTCTGGCCGGTGACGACCCGGCTGGCGACGACGATCGCGTCGCTCACGTTCAGGGCCATCGGCGAATCGATGATCGCCTGGGGGTCGCTGACTCCCGCTTTCATCGGCATCCGCCAGACCTTGCCCACGTGCATCCCCGTCCGCAGCGACACACTGACCCGGAAGCCCAGGTTCAGCAGCAACGACTTGACATCCGTATCGAACCGCTCGTGCACGGTCATGGCAAAGTCGTAGATCGCTCGGGCCGGCTTCTTGCCGTGGGCTAGCGCGAGAAATCCATCGCCGGCGTATCCCTCAACGTTGATGTCCGGGTGCTGCTCCGAGGCGTCGTTGAACAGGCGGAACATGGCCAGGCCCAGGCGCTTGAGCTTGGCCTCCTCGCCGACGCACTGGTAGACGAGTTGGGTATAGCCCGACAGATCGGCGAAGAGGATGCCGGTGTCGCCCAGGCTGGCCAGTTCGGGTTGTGCGGACGGGTCGCTCAAGGCCCACAGTGTAGCGGGTGACAAGGGGTTTCCCTCGTCTTTGCTTGTGCTCTGCAAAACGTGATTGCGTCACCCCCTCCCCGGGTCACGCTAAAATCACCTGCCGTTATGAGCGATCAGTTCCGCCGCGAATACCTGCTCCGCCTGCCGCTGCCGCTGGCCCAGTTGTACTCGCGCGCCCACAACGCCAAGGACACCCGCACCCGCCACGACAACTGCTACTACATCTTCGAGTCGCTGATCAAGCTGACGGCCTGCCCGCTGATCGGGGCGTACATCGACGACCTCAAGGCGGGCAAGCCTCACGTGCAGGCGGTGGACCGCGCCCTCGCCCACCTCGCCCTGCCCTCGCTGGGCCAGTGGGTCGCAATGCTGCGTGAGCTGTCCCGGCACTACGGCAATGACGACTCGCACAAGGGTCACCCCCTCCGGCTGATCTGGCGTCAGCTCAATCGTAAGCACGCCAAGGCCCAGTCGCCCGCCATCCTCGGGCTCTACCGTCGGATCAAACACGGCCCGGACGGCAAGCTCTCTGGCGAATCCACCTGCACCCTGCTGGACCTGTTCGACAAGGTGGTGCGCTATCGCAACGACGTGGTCGGCCACGGCGGGCCACGCTTCGACCACTTCTTCGAGAAGGAGATGGGGCCGCTGATGTTCCCCGCGGTCAACGAGGTGCTCGAGGAGGGCACGCTCGACCCGCTCGGGCCTGCGGGCACCCGGCTGGTGTACCTGACCGAGATGCGGATGATCGAGGAGGGCAAGTACGAGGTTGCGATGCGCGAGTTGATCGGGCTGCAGGGCGAGCGCTCGGCACCCATGACGTTCGATGCGGACCTGGCGGAGACCCTTGCGCCGCGGCACGGCTCGTTCCCCGGCCTGGCGCTGATCTGGCCGGGCCACGCCGCGCCGCTGCGGCTGGGCCCGATGATGCGGTTCCGCGAGTCGGAGGTAGCCGACGAGGTGCTGCTGCTTAACCGGGACCGCGGCGGGCGGCAGGTCGAGTACCTGTCCTACACCACCGGGCGCACCGAGCGCGACGCCGAGATGGCCGGGGCCATGGCGATGATCCTGTCGCGGGTCACCAGCCGTGACATCAGCGAGGACCAGGTCAAGGAGTTCGAGGCGTCCAGCCGGAGCGAGGGCGACTCGATCGAGGCGTTGGTCGGTGACAGCCGACTGAGCGACGGGCGGGCCCCACGGCTGGGGGACTACGAGTTGTTAGCCGAGCTGGGCCGGGGCGGCATGGGCGTGGTCTATCTCGCGCGGCAGTCCTCGCTGGGGCGCGTGGTCGCCCTCAAGACCCTGCCCGGGGACCTGTCGAGCAACGAACGGGCGCTCGCACGCTTCCGCCGGGAGATGCGCGTGCTTGGCTCCTGCGAGCACCCCAACATCGTCAAGCTGCTGGACTCGGGCACACTCGCCGACGGGCAGATCTATTACACGATGGAGTACGTGCCCGGGGCCGACCTCGAGCAGGTCTGGAAAGAGCTGAGCAAGTCCGCCGGCAACTCGGACGTGACTTCGACGCCGGGCACGGCCTTCGCTTCGGCGCTCGATGCGGCCAGCCACAGCAAACGCAGCGAGGTCAAGACCCGGTACCAGCGGACGGTTAACCCTCTGGGCAGGCAGTTCGATGACGACGGCGAGAAGATGGACCTGCCCGACCTGCCGCTGCCGGACCTGCCCCAGGTCCTGCGCGATGAGGGGGGAGACTACCGCCAGGACCTGCGGCACATCCTCGGGCTGATGTCCGACGCCTGCCGGGCCCTGCACACCGTCCACCAACAAGGCGTGATCCACCGCGATGTCAGCCCCGGCAACCTGATGGTCACCCCCGACGGCCAGCGGATCGTGCTGATGGACTTCGGCCTGGCCAAGGGCGGCGGGGCCAGCCAGACCGTCTCGGTCGGCGCAGGCTTCATGGGCAAGCTCCGCTACGCCGCGCCCGAGCAGCTCGCCTCGGCCGTGCTCGACATCGGCCCGGCCGCCGATGTCCGTGGCCTTGGGGCCACGCTCTGGGAGATGATCACCCACAAGCGTCTTTTCGAAGACGCACAGGACGAGCGATCGCTGGCGACGATGATCCACCAGCGCGACGTCCCCCGCCTGCGTGAGGTCGACCCCGGGTTTGACCGCGACCTCGAGGCCATCGTCGCCCGAGCCTGCGAGCGGGAATCGCCCAAACGGATCCAGAGCGCCGAGGACCTGGCCGACTACCTTGATATGTACCTGATGGGCGAGCCGCTGCCCATCCGCCCGCCGACGACCAGCGAGATCATGCTGCGCTGGGTCCGGCGCAAGAAGGCCCTGGTCGGCTCGCTGGTCTTCGGCATCTCGGTCATCGCTTTGATCCTCGTCCTCTCCTTCCGCGCGATCAATGAAAAGGCGGAAGAGGCCTTCGCCGCCCAGCGCAGCGCCGAAGCTGCACGGGCCGAGTCCGAGGCCTCCGCCGAGCAGCTCAAACAATCGCTGGGCAACATCTTCGAGACCATCACCACCTCCGACGTGTTCCGCGGCACCGGCCTGGAAGGCCCACAACGCGAGGTGCTGCTCAAAATCGTCCAGGAGTATCAGGACACCCTCGATCAGGTCGGCGACGACCCCGAGCTGCAGTTCGCGCTCGCCCGGACCCTGCGCAACCTCGCCCAGACCTCGCTCCAACTCGAACAGTCCAGCGATGCTGAAGACCAGGCCCTCATGGCCGACCGCCTGTTCCAACGCCTGCCCGCAACCCCCGACGTGCAGGTCGAACGCGCGATCCTCGGCGCAACCCTGGCCCGGATCTACCTCAAACAGGGCCGAGTCGAAGACGGCGTCGTGACCGCAGAGCAAGCGGTCAACGACGCCATCCCCCTGCTGGACCAGTACCCCGACCGCAGCGAGGTGAACCAGACCATGGCCCAGGCCTGCCAGGTGCTCGGTGACTTGAAGATCGAGCAGGGCGAGCTGACCCAGGCGCGCAGCTGGTATGAACAGGCCGTCGCCCTGCGTTTCTATCTCTACCAGCTTGCCATCGACGCCGACCCGGACCAGTTGCCCAGCCGGCTCCGCGCGGATGAACTGGCCGACGTCCAACTCCAGGTCGCCCGCTCGCTCGAGGCAGACGACAAGCTGGCGGAAGCACAGATCGTCTACGCCAACATCATCGACATTCTGTCGGACTTCGATATCTCGGCCGGCGAAGCCCGCAACCGGCTGACCCAACCGATGCGGCTCAAGCTCGCCATCGCCCGACGCAACCGCGCCTTCTACCTGCCCCCCGACCGCCGACTCATCGAGTTCGAGGCGTCGGTCCAACTGCTCGAAGCGCTGGCCATCGAGAACCCCGATCGGCTAAGCTACCACCTCGAACTGGCGAGGTCCCTGCTCGCCCTGGCCACCCACGACCCTTTCTTGTTGACGGACAAACCCGACCGCGACCCTGAAGAGGTCTACCGCATCCGCAACGACCGCAAACAGGCCTTCGACCACCTGCTCCTGGATGTCCTGGCCCGCATGGACGAGATGGCACCACCCGACGACCCGGTCATCCACAAGCTCCGGCAAGAAGCCTACGAGGCCTACCACCGCTTTGAAACCGAGGAGTTGAGAGAATAAGCCATCTAAATATCATCTTTTTGCAGCCAACCAGTTTCTGAAATAGATACTCACAAAATTCTGTCGGATCGCGTAACAACCCCATCCACGCCCCGTCCTTTTCCTCCGGCCGGTAGCCCCCGCCAGTGTGGCGAGCAAGTGCCGGGAAAGGACCCGTGCGTTGTGACCCACCCCACCTACCGAATCGATACCGCCCAGCCGACAAACCAGCCCCAAGAAAATGGGCCCAAAGAACCGGTCGTCTTAGGCAGCCTCGCCCGTGCCGACCGCTTCAAGGCCCCATATGATTGGACCGACCCGGGGCATGAGGACGAAACCAAAGAGGACGCCGCCGCCCGTCGGCTCGCCCTCGCCCCCCGGCCACGGTCACACATGGACAACCTCCCCCAGCCCGGCGAGTCCCAGGAACAGTGGTACGCCCGCATCGTCGGCGACTACTACCGCTTCCTGTACGCCACCGCCTACCCGATCGTCCGCAACGCCGCGGACGCCGAGGACGCGGTCCAGCAGGCCGTACTCAATGGGCTCAAGAGGCTGGACCACCTCAACGACAACCGCGCGATCGTCTCGTGGCTGGCGATGATCGTCCGCAACGCCGCACTGGACGTGGTCCGCAAACGCAAGCGGACCGCCGGCGGCCCGGGCTCGGCCGATGCCGAGGAGATCCAGGTCCCTGCCGACGCCCCGGACAACACCTTCCAGATGGACGAGGACCAGCGGGCGATCGTCTTCGCCGCCGTCGCCGAACTGCCCGCCAGTCAGGCCGCCGTCATCAACCTCCGCCACGTCGAGGGCCTGGAGATCGCCGAGCTGGCCGACCGGCTGGATATTACCGCCAACAACGCGCGGGTCCGGCTGTTCCGGGCCTACGAGAAGCTTCGGGCCAACCCGGTCGTCCGCACCGCCCTGGGGCTTGACGAACCGGGGTAAGCCCCGCATTACCAAGACCCCCCCTCCATCTACGCCCTCGGAGCATATCCGCGGGCTGTTTGGCGTGAAAAAACTTGGCAAGGCATGTAAAAGCATCACATCGCGGCCGTCTTGTTCGACGGTGGAAGATGAATGCCCCTGACAGAAACGATCAGCAATGTCCCACAAGCCACACAAGCCCCAAAACCTACCCGAGTCTCTCCGCCGTGAACTGCTCGCGGCCGAACGTCTGGAATCCGGTCTTACGGCCCTGCTATCCCGCCTCGAGCCGCCCTATGGCGCGATTGAAAGGCTGCTGGCCAAAATCCAACCGTCTTTCCATGAGCATGACCTGATGCTCGACGGAGGGTACGACCAGCCCATTAATTTTCAGCAGGCTATTGCCGCCATGCAAGCAGACCAGGATACGGACGACGTGCTCGCCGCTGGCCTCGAAGAAGAGCCGCTGGACGAATCGATCGAGGAAGAAACCGACTAGGTCCAATCTACAAGTTCAACCCGACCACGCACGGCCGGGACGTCTTTGCTCACTTCCCCTCCTCCGACAAAGGCGCCCCGGTTTTTTTTGTGCACACCTCGCGAATAACCTTTAGTAGTTAGTGACGAAGTGGTGACACCTGCACTTGTCTTGTGCAAGGCTTTTCTATTCTCACTCACCTCGACTGGCAGCGTTGGCAAAGCCACTGGACCAATCTGATCACCGCGCACTGGTCGCCGAGCAATGGCACCAGTGGCAGACCTCGGTCCGGGCGTATCTGCTGGCGGCGGTGCAGAACTACCACGATGCCGAGGACCTGACCCAGCAGGTCGCGGTGGCGGTAGCACGCGATTTCGAGAAGTACGACCCACAGACACCGTTCATCCGCTGGGCCCTGGCGATCGCCCGTAACCGTGTGCTGAACTACCGGCGGGCCAAGGCCACGAGCAAGCTGGTGTTCTCGCCCGACACGCTCGAATCCCTGGCCGGGGCGATGCCTGAACAGCCGCCGGCCCAGAGCGAGACCCGCCAGGCCCTGGACCGCTGCCTCGGGAAGCTGCAGGACCGCTCCCGCCACGCCCTGACCCTCCGCTACGAGCAAGACCTTAAGCCCCGCGAGATCGCTCTGAGCTTGGGCATGTCGCACACGGCCGTGACCTCTCTGCTCCACCGGGTCCATAAAGCACTGGCGAAATGTGTGAAGGAGGCGTTGGCCAAGGCCTAAGCCATGAAACCTCTCCCCAACGAACTTGAAGCCTTTTTCAGCGGCGAGGCGTCACCCCAGCAGGTCCAAGCGCTCGAAGACTGGATCAATGCCGACCCCGACAACGCCCGCGCCTTTATCGCGCAGGCCCACTTTCGTGAACTCATCGGCCAGACGATCAGACATCGCAACCTCACCCAACAACCCCCCGGCCACCTGCTTCACGAACTGGCCGAACTCGAGGCCGCGGCCTCTGCCCCAACAATCGAATGGGTCAGCCAGAGCCGCAGCACAGGCCTGCCTCACTGGCAACTATGGGCCGGGCTCGCCGCATTGGTCATGTTCGCCGCCGTACTCGGACTGACGCTCTACGTGGTTCAAGGCCCCGGCGTATCCGACCCCTACCGCAACACCACCGCACAACACCCACCCACCAACCCGGCACCGGGCCCCAAAGACACACCCACACGACGACCCGTTGCCACCCTGACCGTCGAGCACAATGCGGCGTGGGATCGTCGGCCTGGCGAAGAACTGCATGCCGGACAGCGCTTCACCCTCACGAAAGGGTTCGCCGAGATCACGACCGGCCGTGGCGCGGTCGCGATCATTGAAGCCCCGGCGACGATCGAACTGCTCCAGAACGACAACGCGATCTGCCTACACACCGGCAAGCTCATCGGTATCTGCGAGACGCCTTCTTCCAAGGGCCTGCTTGTCCGCACGCCTCATATGGACGTCACCGACCTGGGCACACGCTTCGGCGTGGCGAGCGGCAGCATGAGCGGCACCTTCGTGACTGTATTCGACGGCCAGATCGAGGTCGCGAGCCCAGATGGATTAACCCCCGTCCGAACACTCGGACGCGCCGAATCGATCGCGGTTGACACGGCAAGACAAGAAACAGAATCTCACCCATTCGACACCACCACCTTTAGCACTCCGGCCGACATGAACCCCGGCATCGCTATGGCATCGGGTTCGGTGCGTTTTCTTTTCGTAACGCCCGATGAGCTTACGCAGAATCAATACCGCAGCGATTCGCACGTATCGGTCTTCGAAGAGCTGCGGGGTGATGTGCTGCCCGGTGATGTGCCGGTCTCCTTTGTCTCGCCCGGTAAGTACGACCGGATGCTGCCCGACAATATCGAGGGCACGCGGCTTGAAGCGGGTACCGCTACCCACTCGTACGTCATCCGGGCTCGTCCGGGAACCCAAGACAGCACGTACCGGGGGGAGTTGACCTTCGAAACGCCGATCCTCGGCGTGATGATACTCGCCGAGGATTGGCACGCTTTTGAAACACTGATGCCCGACCGGGCGATCTCGCTAGACCCGATGCCAAGTGAGCTGCTTGAAGGCATGGACCAGGAAGTCTTGCCGGACGCGAGTGTCGCCGACTGGGTTCGAATTTCTGAAGATCGCAAGACACTGAGTTTTTACCTGTATGCCTCTGCCGCCAAAGCAGACCTTATCCGAGTTTTCGTAGAAGCGCCGGTCACGCACGAACCACTTGGCCTGTAGTGGATTGACCATGAACCCTCTTTTTGGAGATAGGACATGACTCGTAATCAGCTCAAGATCACCGCCAGCCGCGTGGGGGTTGCCGCGTGCTCGGTCGCCGTTAGCGGCGCGGCCGCCGCGGCAACCCTGACATGGACGGGGGCCGGCGATGGCTCCTCGTTCGAGGATGAAAGCAACTGGGACACCGCCCCGACCGGCGGGACCATTGTGCCAACGGGGCTGCTGGATGACTACGTGATCAGCGACGGCGGCGCGAATGTGGTGCGGACCGAAACGACGACGCCGGGCGTCAACCAGTTCGGCCTCGACGGGAATACCCTGACCCTGAACGCGGGCTCATTAGATGTAGATACCGGCGTGGGCGGCAATGTCGGTATCGATGGCGGAGGAACCATCAACCTATTCGGCGGGGACTTGATCTCGCGTTTTATCGGCAACGACGGGGTCTTTGATATCAACCTCGACAGCGGCTCGATCACGCTGACCGGCGGCAACGACGCGCTGCCCAACAGCACAGCGGTCGATTTCGTCGGGTCGCTGACCGGGGCGCTGATCTTTACGAGCGAGACGGTAACAGATGTGATCGACGAGTATGTCGATACCGACCGCATCTTAGTCAACGGCGTCGCTTCCGATGGCTCGAACTTAATCATCGTTTCCGACGGCGGGAGCGGCGCGATCGTCACGGTGGTTCCCGAGCCGGGCTCGCTAGCGCTGCTTTCTCTGGGTGGCCTCTTGATCGCGCGCCGTCGGCGCAGCTAAGCGTGCTTCTCCTTCATTGGTGGTGTGCCCCGAAGGGGGCCCACCCCCTTTCTGCGTCCTGCAAATACTGGCTTTCTAAAGGAAAAGATCATGCGTCGGGCCTTCACACTCATCGAACTGCTCGTCGTCGTTTCGATCATCGCGCTCTTGATCGCGATCTTGTTGCCGGCGCTGGGCAAGGCGCGTGACGCCGCGCGTAGCGCCGCGTGCCTCTCGAATCAGCGACAGAACAGCATCGGGCTGTACTCGTACGCGGTTGAAAACGACAACGAACTGCCCCGATCGAACGCGCAGGTGAGCACGGGCCCGGGCGTTTTTGCGGTTTGGCTCTCGACTTACCCGGTCGACCCCAAAGACGAACGCTACGTAGGACACGGGCTGCTGATTTACGGAGGCCTCATGCAGGACGCGCGGACGTTTTATTGCCCCCTTAACGAAGACCCCGAACTGCAATATGGTGAACCGCGGCCGGGCAATCCGGGTGGTGGGTGGCCCCCGACCGGCTTGCTGCCACACCAGGGGGGGCTGCCCGCCGGGCAAACGATTGTTCAGACGCACTACCACTACCGCTCGTTCCTGGACGAGGCAACCAGCACCTGGCGGTCGATTGATCTGGACCGTGAAAACCCTTCGGAAACCGCGATGATGGCCGACAACTTCGCTTCCCCGGCACGCGGTGTCGATATCCACCACGGAGACGGGTACAACGTCGCCTACGCAGACGGTCACGCCGCGTTTGTACGCGATGACGGATTCGAG
>JBCDHS010000016.1:0-63291 GCA_038749735.1 Planctomycetota bacterium | reverse complement strand
CGAGCTAAGCCTGATGGTCCTCACCCACAACCTCATGGTTGTTTTACGCCGCTATTGGAGAGGGTTTCTACAGAGCAGTTCCCACAGCCTTTCGATTTCTTCGAGAGTTGGATTTAACAGCGACATAGCAATATCCTTAGCATTGATTCCACGTGGTCAATTTGAGCATTTAGTGTATAATTTCTTGCACTTAATTTAGGAAACACTAGATTTTAGAGAAAAAATAAGCACATTCAACCGCCGTATTACGAATTAAACATAACGTGCATTATAGGACTTTGCGGGCTGCGCCAAGGCTTAGCTATTGGAGTTGATCGAATGCGGAGTTCATATCGGTTGGTCGATATGACTCCGGGTACAATTCCCTCGCTTAGGTGATCCACACCGGTTACGTGTTGATGTCCAAAAGATTCCATATCCCGCCTCTGCTGGTTGCGTTTGTGGTTGCGGTGGGTCTGCATGTTGCGTTGGTGCCGGTGTCGCTGGAGGCGTTTGGGCGTTCAGGCCGGGACGTGATGCGGGTGGACCTTTCGGTCGCGACGGTTCAGGCCCCGGCCGAGCCTCGGTCCGGGGACGTGGTCCGCGTGCAGGTGGTGGTGGAAAACCTTGGGAGTGCCGACGCGCCGCTGCGGCAGGATCGGCTGGTGCTGTCTAGAGACCGGGCGGTCGATTCGGCGGACTTTGAACTTGCCCGCCGCCAGGCGACCCCGCTGCGTTCCGGGGAGCTTGAGAGATTTAAGCTGGTCGGCATGGTCCCGGCCGACGCGGACGGCCCGTTTGTTCTGATCGTGGAGGCAGACGCCCCGGCTGGCGAGCAGCGTCGGCCGACGGACGATGCCGAGCCGGGCAACAACACCCGCGGCACGTCGGTCTTTATTGATGGCCCGCAGGCCCCCGAGCTTTCGGTTGATCGGTTCGACGCCCCGGCGAACGGGATCATCGGCTCGACGCTCCTCGTTGACTTCGCTGTCCGAAACATCGGCCCGGGCTGGGCACGTGGCGGCTGGCGTGATCGGGTCTATCTCTCGACCGACGCCCGTCTGGATGCGGGCGACCTGGCGTTGCGGGCCTTGCGGCGTGACCGGCATCTTGGCCCTGACTCGGCCTATGGGTACGAGCGGCTCGAGCTTCGGATCCCCGCCACGCCGCCGGGCCGCTATTACCTCTTTGCGGTTGCGGACGATGGGCAGGTGCTGGACCAGCCATCGTTCACCGCTGGGCTCGCGGTGGCGCCGATCGAGCTGACGGTTTCGGATAAGCCCGACCTGGTGGTGACGCAGATCCAGACGGCCCAGCGGGTCGTTGTGGGCGAGCCGACGCCGATGTCGTTCTCCATCGCGAACTTTGGGGTCGAAGGTACGGGTCCGGGCGAGGCTTGGATGGACGGGGTCTACCTGTCTCGGGACAAGCACATCAACCCTGATGAAGACATCTTCCTTGGCTCGGCCGATTCGCTTGCCCGGTTGCCGGCGGGCGAACGCTACACCCATCCGGAGCACCACTTCACCCTCCCCGAGGGCATCGAGCCGGGCGCGTGGTACCTCGCGGTGGTTACCGATGCGGGCGAGGCGGTGGACGAGGGGGCTTTTGAATCAAACAACGCCTGGGCGGTCCCGATCCGGGTCTTGAGCCGGGAGCAGGCGGAGCAGGACATCCCGCTGGGTGATCCGGAGGAGATCGAGCGGTTGACGGTTGCTTGGATCGAGCACGAGGTGCTTGATGAGCACATGGCTCGATTGCGTGACACGATCCAGCCGGCGATCCAGTCCCGGGTCGAACCGGACCCCGACGCGCCTTCAAACCCCGACCCCCTGCCGCCGAGCCAGGCGAGTATCGCACAGCAGCAAAGCGGCGACCCGAACCGGCCTCGGCGTGAGGTCGATCAACAGGAACAAGCCAGCCCGCGCCCGCTGCCGAGCGTGCCCGACGCTCAAGAGACAGATGTTGCTCCCCGGCCACAGGACCCGACCGCCCCAAGCCCCCCGCAGATCGACGGGCTGGATGGCGAGACCGGGCAGACCCCACGACGCCAGGAAGGGGTCGACACCGACCGGCCCACGCCCGACCCGAACGACCCCGAGCCGCTGCCCGATGAGCAGGACCTGAATCGTCCTCGCCCCGGCGAACGCACGGTCGACTCGGACGCCGACCGGCAATCCCCCGACACCGATCGGCAGACCGACTCGGACACCCCCGCCGATCGCGCGACGGAAACCGACCAGACCAACCCCGAGCCGACCGATTCGGACACCCCTTCGGAGACAACGCCCGAGACCAACAGCGACACCGCGACGGATAACGATACGACTGACCCGAGCGAGCGTGAAGGCGAGGGCGACTCGGAGCAGGCTGATGAGCAGGCCGACACGGCCCGCGAGGAATCGGAGCAGGACGCCCCCGCCCCGCCTGGCCAGCAGAACCCTGCGGGCGCACCACCCAGCGAAGAGCAAGAGACGACGCGCCGCGAGCGGGAAGACGGCGAGGCCGATCCGACCGATATCGATGAGCCGTTGCGGTTCCAGGAAGGCGGCGTGCTGGTTGGCCGGGGCATCCGTATTACGACCCAGCGTCTGCGGACGCCCGGCGCGGGCACGCGGTTTGCATCGGTTCCGCGCGACGCTGCGGTTCGTCTGGTTTTCAATAACCAGGGCCAGGTCGTCGATGCCGAGGTCACCCGCTCCACCGGCTACGCCGACTGGGATGCACTCATCCTCGAATCGCTCTACAAGTGGTCCGCCTCGGGGGAGCGGGTCGAGTCGGCTCAGCCCTACGTCGAGATCAGCATGCCCTACCGCTTTGGCATTCTTTCCGGGTTGCGGCGTTAGGCAGTCAATAAGCCGCGGTGCTCTACGCCCACTTGGGCTATGCCGGCGGTATATCCAGGACGGTGAGATTGGTATTGGAGTAGATACAGAGCTGTCCGGCGATCGAAAGGCCGTGGCGGCAGATCTCGACGGGTGGCTGGTCGGTGTGAGCCAGCAGCGCCCGTGCGGCGGCGGTGGCGAAGTTGCCGCCCGAGCCGATGCCGATGATCCCGTCGCTGGGCTCGATGACATCCCCGGTGCCGGAGACCAGCAGGCTGACCTGCCGGTCGGCGACGCAGAGCAGGGACTCGAGCCGACGCAGCGCGCGGTCCATCCGCCACTGCTTGGCCAACTCGACGGCGGCCTTCTTGACGTTCTCCGGCGAGGCCTCGAGGTGCTGTTGAAACCGCTCAAGCAGCGCGAACGCGTCCGCCGCGGCCCCGGCAAAACCCACCAGCACCCCCGCCTTGTCCGCCCCGACGCCCTCCAGGCGGCGGACCTTCACGGCGTCGGCTTTGGCAACCGCGTTGTTCATCGTCACCTGCCCGTCGCCGGCGATGGCAACGGCCTGGCCCCGGCGGGCGGTGAGGATGGTCGTGCTACGGATGTCCAGATCGCGGCGTCGGCTACTCATGGCGGGCATTGTAGGTATAACCGTCGGCCATGGCCGACCTAGACCCCGCCCCCGCCGACCAAGAGACGCCGGGGCACGTGCCGGTGCTGCTGGGGCCGGTGCTTGAGTATCTCGCGTTCGCCCCGGGCCAGGCCGTGCTGGACTGCACTCTAGGGCGAGGCGGGCACGCCGCCGCGATCATCCCGTTGATTGGCCCGGGCGGGACCTATATCGGGCTGGACCTTGACGGGGGGAATCTCGCCTTTGCCGGGGCGAAGATCGAACCGATCGCGCAGCAGAGCGGGGTCGAACTGTGTTTACTGAACCAGAGCTTTGCAGACGCGAACCAGGCGCTAAAGTTGGCAGGCGTTCCGCGGGTTGATCGCCTGCTGGCGGACCTGGGCTTTGCGTCAAACCAAGTCAATGACCCGGCCCGGGGGCTTTCGTTCCGGCGAGATGGTCCGCTTGATATGCGGCTTGACCCCAATGGTCCAACGACCGCGGCCGACCTGGTGAACTCGCTTCAGGAGCGTGACTTGGCCGACCTGATCTACCGCTACGGGGAGGAGCGGCTAAGCCGGCGTATCGCAAGGAAAATTATTGCTTTACGCGCTGACTCGCCGATCCACTCAACTGTTGCGTTGGCCGAGATTTGCCGGCAAGCGTACGGACCACGGGGGCGTTCGGCTCGGATTGACCCGGCAACGCGAACGTTCCAGGCGTTGCGGATCGCGGTCAACGGCGAGTTGGACGCCTTGGATGCGCTGCTCGGGCGGCTGCCCGGCCTGCTTGCTGGTGATGGCCTTGCCGGGATCATCAGCTTTCACTCCCTGGAGGATCGCCCGGTCAAGCGGTCTTTCCTCGCGGCGGAGCGGGACGGTCGGCTCACGCGGGTGACACGCAAGCCCGTGGTCGCCGATGAAGCGGAGCAGGCTTCCAACTCCAGGAGCCGAAGTGCCAAGCTCCGCGTGGCCAAGCGGATTGCCCCAGAGACTTCTGGAGGTGGCCACAAATGAATGCCCGATCGGCGGAGCCCGGTCGAAGTTAAGCCAGCCCGGGCGGTCAAGGATGACAGTTTGATGCCAACCCAGGAAGAACGGACATGACGCGCGAAACCAAAGTAGGCCTGATCTTTGGGCTGGGCGTGATCCTGCTGGTCGGGGTGTTTATCTCCGACTACCTCAACGACCTCGATGGTCTGCAGGATGAATCGGTCCCGGTTGACTTTGCCAACTATAACCAGTCAACCACCAACCAGCCCCCGGCGATCAATCTCCCCGCAGCGAGTGGCGAGCAACCCCCGCGTGAGGTCGCGGCGGCGCTCGATCGGCAGGATGGCCGGCTTGGTCAACCACAGCCCGGTGGCGAGCCGCCGATCGTCGTGCAGCCGGCCCCGCCGCTGAGGCAGTTTGGCCCGGGGGTTGGCTCATCCGATATCGCGCCGATCGGCCAGGGCGTGCCTCACAACGTCACGCCCCCCGCCGTGGAGCAGGGTGTCCCTGAGCCGGTGGTCACGATCGGTCCCGAGCCGGTTGTACCGTCTGTCGGCCCGGCAGCCCCGCCGGTGATCGACACGACCGAGGTCGATATGCTCACTCAAGAAACCCCCGACCAAGGAGGTGGCCCGGTCCGTGTCGAGCACACCGTCAAGACCGGCGAGACCCTGGCCGCGATCGCCCGTCGGTACTACGACGGCGACGAGAACATGTGGCGATCGATCCGGGACGCCAACCCCGGCAAGGTCGGGCCCAACGGTGAGGTCAACGCCAACATCACCCTCGTGATCCCCGTGCGATCGGTCGAGTCGGCCCTGGCAGATGACCAAGACACCCCGGACATCACCCGTCGGATCGGCGAGGGTACGCCCGCCGCGATCCGGTCGCGGATGCTGGTGGTAACGGTTAAAGATGGTGATACGCTCAGTGGTCTGGCGGCCAAGCACCTCGGCTCGGCCGGCCGCTGGCGCGAGCTCATGGATACAAACACCGATGTGCTCACCGAGCCCCGGCAGTTGCGGGTCGGGATGCGCCTGCGGATCCCCGATCAGGCCACGCAGGACCTGGCCGAACTGGCCAACCGTGCTTTGGCCGGTGATCCGCCCGAACCTAACACTGAACAACTTCAGGAACCTAGCCTCCCTTCCGGCCCGCGTTACATCGTGGTGTCCGGGGACAACCTCTATCGGATTGCGGACAAGACACTGGGCGACGGTGACCGCTACCGGGAAATCTTCGAGATCAATCGCGATCAGCTTGAGAACGCCGACGATATCCGTGTTGGGATGGTGCTCAAGCTGCCGCAGGACGCGGTGTCGAGTGCCCAGTAGATGGGCCTGATCAATGGGCGGCGGTTTCTGAAGTTTCGCCTACCTGACGCATGGGATTTGGATACACACTGAACCCGCTATGACGCTTCGCCTGATATTCCTGGTCGTTGGCTTGTCCGTGATTGGCGCGGGGTTGCTGGGCTTGCGTCAGGAGCAGATGAACGACCGGCACACTATCGCGGCGACGCACGCAGCGATGCGTGATGACCGCGACGCGATCAAGGACATGCAGATCCGTATCGCCGAGCAGACCCAGCCCGAAGCGCTGCGTGACGCCATCGAGCGGGCCGAGCTCCGCCTGGAGCCGATCGGCCAGACCTCATCCCAAGAGCAGGATGACGATGAACATGGCGTCGCCGGAGCCAGGCGATGAGCAGGGATAGGCCTGACGCCCCACCCGCCCCGGGCACCGGCAAAGGGGCCAAGCCCGCCCGGTGTAGTGGCCCTTATCGATTGACAGACTGGTCACCTGCCGTGGCCGACCTGGAGCAGCGCGGCCAGCGACGCACGATGTTCATCGGCCGATCGGTCGTGATCGTGTTGAGCATCATCCTTGTCGGCCTGCTCGGCCGGGTGTATCAGCTCCAGGCCTACCCCAGCCCTTTGATCGCTGAGCTGCGTGACTCGCAGACCAGCACCAGCGAGCTTGCCGCGATGCGCGGCGCCCTGACCGACCGCAACGGCCGGGTGCTGGCCGCGACCCGCGTGGCCTATCGGTTGTTCTGCGACCCCTCCTTCATCGAGGACCGGGGCACCTTCTCGGAACAGGTCGCCTTTGCTCTGGAGATGGATCCGGTCAAGATCGAGATAGCGCTCTGGGAGCGCAGCCGAAGCCTTTATGTGCTGCTGAGCCCCCGGCTGACCGATGAGCAGGTCGAGAAGTTCCACGAAGCAGAGATCAAGGGCATCTTCATCGAGCCGGTCGTGGTCCGCGACTACCCCCAGGGGGGCCTGGCCGGGACCCTGCTCGGGTTTACGGGGACCGAGGGCTTCGGGCTCGAGGGCCTGGAACGGCGCTGGGAAGATCGGCTCGCGGCCAAGCCGGGCCGGCTCGAGTTTCTTCGGGACAACCGCCGTCGGCCGATGTGGGTTAACGGTGAGTCCTACGTGCCGTATGACGACGGCGACAATATCCGTCTGTCGATCGATGCGTATCTCCAGAAGGTCTGCGAAGAGGAACTGCTCAAGACGATCGAGCACTACGGGGCGGACTCGGGCCAGATCATCATCATGCAGCCGCACACCGGCGAGATCCTGGCCATCGCGACCTTCCCCAGCTACGACCCGAATAACTTCCTGAAGGTCAATAAGGAGCAGCGGCGCAATCGGCCGGTTACCGAGATCTTCGAGCCCGGCTCGATCTTCAAGCCCTTCATCTGGGCGGGGCTGACGGAGATGGGCGCGGCCCGTCCCAACGAGATGGTCGATTGCACGACAGCGGGGTCGTGGCGCATGCCCAACGGCCGAGTGCTCGGGGATGTCCGCGGCAAGGGGCTGATCACCTGGCATGATGTGCTCAAGTATTCGTCCAACATCGGGATGGCGCGGATCGCCCAACGCCGGTCGGTCTACGACATCCACGACATCATGGTGTCGTTCGGCTTCGGGCAGAAGACCGGGATCGGCCTGCCCGGCGAAGAGCGTGGGATCATGCTCATGCACGACAACGCCGGGGCCCGCAGCTACTCGCACGGGTCTTGGCCGATGGGTCAGGAGGTCGGCGTTACCGGCATCCAACTGGTCCGGGCCATGTCGGTGTTGGCCAACGGCGGGGTCATGGTCCAGCCAACCATCGAAGCCTATGACCCCTCGGCCGAAGAAATACTGCCGCCCCGCCAACGGGTGGTCTCCAAGGCGACCGCCCACGCCGCCCTCGCAGCCATGCGCGACTCGGTCACCCGCGAAACCGGCGGCACCGGCACCAAGGCCGACTCGCCGTTCTACGACATCTTCGGCAAGACCGGCACGGCCGAGATCCCCGACCTGGTCAACGGCGGCTACTACAGCGACCGCTACACTGCCTCGTTCCTCGGCGGCGCACCGGCAGACCGCCCCCGCATCGTCGTGGGCTGCTTTATCTCCAACCCCGACCCCGAGGTCGGCTACTACGGCGGCACCGTCGCCGGCCCCGCGGTCCGATCCGTCGTAGAAAAAACACTGCTCTACCTCGGTGTGCCCACCAACCCCGGCACCAACCCCGCAGACATCCTCATCGAAGAGGTCGAGGTCCAGTAGCCCCAGATTCCTGCCAACCAAGGGCAAGACCGCTCGTCCGTTGTGGTGCAGCGATCGGTGTCTCATCAAAGCATCTTGCCGGGATCAAGCGCTCTTAAGCATTTGGCTCCGCTCTAAGCTACCCTGCTATTTTTAGCCCCCCTGCCCAACCCCGGAGCCCCCGCGTGCAACGTACCGCCTTCTATAAGTATCACCAAGAGCACAACGCCCGGTTTGTCGATTTCGCCGGCTGGGAGATGCCGATCCACTACGGCTCGATCATCGAAGAGCACAACCAGTGCCGAAACTCGGGCGCGGTCTTCGATGTCTCTCACATGGGCCGGATCAAGATCACCGGCCGGCACGCCCGCAAGTTCCTTGAGACGCTGCTGACCCGCAAGGTCTCGGACATGGACGAGTGGCAGGCCCGTTACGCACTGATCTGCAACGAGGCCGGCGGGGTCCTGGACGATGTCCTGGTCTACCGCTTCCCGGAGCACTGGATGCTGGTGGTCAACGCGTCAAACCGCAGCAAGATCATGGGCCATATCGATGCGGTCGTCCAGCAGCTCGACTACACGGTCAACATCGACGACTTCACCGAGTCTTCGGCGATGATCGCCGTGCAAGGGCCGAAGGTCATGGCCAAGATCGGCCAGTTCTCCAAGCAGGTTCCCACGCTGAAGAACTACCACTTCTGTGAGAAGAACCTGATGATCCTGAAGATGACGATTTCGCGCACCGGTTACACCGGCGAGGACGGGGTCGAGGTCATCCTCGGGGCGAAGATGGCGAACATGGCGATCAACCTGCTGCTCAAGGACAAGGGCGAGGGGACGGTCAAGCCCGCCGGCCTGGGGGCGCGCGACACGCTACGGATCGAGGCGGGTATGCCGCTTTATGGCCACGAGCTGGATGAGCAGACCGACCCGCTCTCGGCCGGGCTGAAGTTTGCGGTCTCGCTGAACAAAGACGAGACGACGCAGGGCCCGGCGATCCCGAGGTTTATCGGCCAGGACGCGCTGCAACAGATCGCCGCGCAGGGCGTGCCCAAGACGCTGATCGGCCTTAGGGTCGAAGGCAAACGAACGCCCCGCCAGCACGCCGAGGTCCACGCCGACGGGCAGAAGATTGGTGAGGTCACCTCCGGCTGTACCAGCCCGACGCTCGGCATCCCGATCGCCATGGCCTACGTCTCACCGGGGGCCGTCAGCCCGGATGACACCGTGACCGTCCCGATGGGCAGCCGCGAGGTCCAGGCCACCGTCTGCAAGCTTCCGTTCTACAAGCGGCCCAAATGAGCTTAGCCGGTAAAGTAACCGCATGGTGGGTGTCAGCCCCACAGCGACGGCTCTGCCCGATACAACCAGGACATTGACATGAACAAGAAGATCACGACGATCACCGCCCTGGCCGGGCTGCTGTTGACCTCTATCACCCTGGCCCATTCCGGCCCAGACGCCCACCCCGACCAGACGCCCTCGAGCGAGCAGTCATCAACAGATCGCGCGGACAAAGTGGTCCGCGAAAGCCGGGGACAGGGACGAGAGCCGCACGCCCCGGTCACGGCCTACCGAGACGACCAGGTGCTGGGCTGGTCCCTGCATGTACACGAGGACCTGATCGCCGACGCGGAGTTGTGGGAAGAGGTCAAGGGTGAGCTCTACCACCAGCTGTATCGCATCACGCGTGTCTTGCCGGAGGAGCAGGTAGAGATTTTGAAGCAGGTCCCGATCTGGGTCGAGCTGCGCAACCCGTACACCGGCACCTGCCAGTACCACCCCAGCCGGGACTGGCTGGCCAACAACGGCTACCTGCCGGAGAAGGCCAAGGCGATTGAGCTCAGCAGCGCGCGTGGGTTTCTCAGATCGTCCCGCTCGGGCCAGCCGTACGTGATGCTGCATGAGCTAGCGCATGCGTACCATGACCGCCACCTGGGATTCGATCACGCGGGCATTATCGAGCGTTTTCGCGAGGCCAAGGCCGAGGGGAGCTACGATCAAGTGCTGCACATCAGCGGCCGACGGCTTCGGGCCTACGCGATGACCGATCACAAGGAATACTTTGCCGAGGCGACCGAGGCCCTGTTCGGCACCAACGACCACTACCCCTTTGTCCGGGCGGAGCTGAAGGAGCACGACCCGGCCGCCTACGCGGTGCTGCGCGAGGTCTGGGGGCTTGATTGAATCGCCCGCCGATCGTTTTTAGGCACCGCGGCGCAGCGCGGCCTCTTCACGGGCGCGGACCGCGGCGAGCGGGCGGTCGGATTCCATTCGGACGTTGAGCTTGCGCAGGGATTCGATCTCGATCTGCCGGACACGCTCACGGGTCAGGCCCACGACCTCGCCGATCTCCTTGAGCGTCAGCGGCTCGTTGCCGTCCAGCCCGTAGCGAAGGCGCAAGATGGCCGCTTCGCGGTCATCGATCGCGTCGAGCAGCACCCCGATCGTCTGCAGGTCGTCATCGAGCAGGACCCGCTCTTCCGGTGCCCCGACGCGTTCATCACGGATCATCTCGCCCAGCGACATACCATCTTCCGCACCCCCGCCGTCCTGCATCGGGCGCTGGCAGGCACGGACGGCCTTCTTGATGATCCGGACCTTCTTCTCCGGCAGGTCCATCTGCTTGGCCAGTTCCTTGATATTGGGCTGTCGGCCGAGCTCTTCTTCCAGGTCGCGTGAGGCCTTCTTCCACTTGGCGATGAGCTCGACCATGTACGCCGGGATATGGATCGGCTGCACGGCGTTGATCAGGGCGCGCTTGATCGCCTGCTTGATCCACCAGGTGCCGTAGGTGGAAAAGCGGGCACCGACTTCGGGGTCGAAGTTTTCGACCGCCTTAAGCAGCCCGATATTGCCTTCCTCGATCAAGTCCTGGAGCGTCAGGCCACGGTTCATGTACCGCTTGGCGATGGAGACGACCAGGCGGAGGTTGCTGCGGATCATCCGGTCTCGGGACGCCATGCACCCCTCGTCACGGATCTTCCGACACAGCGCGACCTCCTCCTCGCGGGTCAGCAGAGCGCACTCGTCGATCTGCTTGAGGTAGATCTCCAGGTCCGATTTCACGCCGCCTTTTCCCATGACCATCGCCTTCTCTCGCCCTGTTCCCTGGACCCACGTGGTTTGGGGCCCGAATTGCAGGGCCCATCACCCTGCCCCAACATGATCGGACCATCCCCCCGGACGCTTAATCCCCCGCTGCCAGTCTTGGCCGCCGGAGTCTTATCGGCCGATACGATCGTTACAGCCGGGCATCAAAGGGCAGGGCACCGCTTGACAGGGTTGTTATTACATGCCAAGACCCGCCGGTTATCCTTTGGGCATGACGATCGTGTTCCACCGAGGGTTGATGGCCGAGTTTCATGCCCTGCTCCCGGTCCTGCGGGGGCTGGAGGGGGCGCTGACGGTGGTTGCGCCGTGGGATCAGGCCAGCCTGGCGGCCCAGAGCATCGGGGCCAGCCCCATGGATATCGAGATGTTCGAGTTCACCCGGCTCCACGCCGAGGGCGGGCCGTCGCGCCTCAGCCCCGCGGTGGCGGACCTGTTCAGGCAGGCCGTGCTGATCCTCAGCTACATCAGTTCCGGGCAAGACCCTTGGGCCAGCAACGTCGCAAGGCTGGCACCACAGGCCCAGGTCCTGTGTCTTGCCACAGAATCCATCCGTGAGCACAGCGCCGAGCGCCTGGCCCGGGCGATCCGGCAGTCGGGCGTTCGAATCGAACCGATCGATACCGACTCTAAATGATGAATTGCTAGCCCGGGATGCCGCGTGATGCCGATGCGGGGTGGAGTAACCAAGCCCTGCACTCGAGTTTCAACCCACCGCCCCGCGGGAACTACAATACCCTTGATGAAAATCATCCTCGCTAACCCTCGAGGCTTCTGCGCCGGTGTCCACATGGCGATCGATACCGTGCAGGAACTCATCGACCTGATCGGCCCGCCGCTGTGGGTCTTCCACGAGATCGTGCACAACAAGCACGTCGTCGATCGCTTCGTGAGCCAGGGGGTCACCTTCGTCGATTCAATCGACGAGGTCCCGGCCGGGCAGACCGTCGTCTTCAGTGCGCACGGCGTGTCGCCCGCGGTCCGCGAGCGTGCCAAGGCCCGCGGCCTGCGTATGATCGATGCGACCTGCCCCCTGGTCACCAAGGTCCACGTCGAGGCCAGGCGCTACGCCAAGCAGGGGTGCAAGATCCTGCTGGTCGGCCACGCCGGGCACGACGAGGTCGAGGGGACGTTCGGCGAAGCGCCCGAAGCCATCACGATCGTTGAGTCTCCCGAAGATGTCGAGGCGACCCGCTTCACCGCCGAAGACGCGATCGTTTACCTGACCCAGACCACCCTCAGCATCGACGATGCCAACGTCATCATCGGCGCGATCAAGAAGAAGTATCCGCACAGCAAGGCCCCGCCCAAAGAAGACATCTGCTACGCCACGACCAACCGCCAGCACGCCGTCCGCGCCCTGGCACCCTCGGCGGACCTGACCCTGGTCGTCGGCAGCACCAACAGCTCTAACTCCGTCCGCCTCACGGAGATCAGCCAGACCGACGGCACGCCCGCCAGGCTGCTGGACGACAAGAGCGAACTGCAGGACGAGTGGTTCGAGGGCGTGGGCAGCGTGCTGGTGACCGCGGGTGCCTCGGCCCCGGAAGACCTGGTGCAGGACATCATCGACGAACTGGTCGAGCGTTTCGCCGGCGAGATCGAACCGAGCGAAGCGGTCGATGAGGGGATGCAGTTTGCGCTGCCGGTGACGCTGCGGGTGCTCAAGTCGCAGGCAAGTGCTTAGGCTTTGGCCTTGCCCCCTCTCCCTTCCAGGGAGAGGGCCGGGGTGAGGGTTGGCCGAAGGATAGCCCACGCTACACGGTAAATATCCTGAACGACGCCCAGCAAGCGTGCTGATCGCAAGGTCCACTTCGAACTCGGACACCCGGCGCTCACTCCCGCCCTATTCCTGGAAGGGAGACGGGGCAAGGCGGCTCACTCCGCCCCATCGAGATTGATAAACACCGATGGCCGGTGCAGGTTCTGCAGGACCTCAAACTCAAAGAGCTTGTCGTTGATCTTGCTGCTGTCGGTTGTGGCATTGATCACGGTCATGGTGATGCGCGTCTCGAGGCCGGGCACGTCGATCTCGGCGCGTTTGCAGATGATCGGCCGTTCTTGCCCGCTGAGCCCTTCGACCTTGACCGGGTACTGGTCGTAGAGGTAGGACACCAGGCGGGCGTGGCCCTGGCGGTCGGTCAGGTAGACCCGGGTGGGTCGGAAAGTTTCTTTGTCGATCAGCATCCGCAGGTTCAGGCCCGGCGGCTCGATGAAGTACTGGCCCTCGAACTCTTCGACGATCGGCTGGTCTTCGGCGTCGGGGTTGACCGGCAGCGGCAGCACCCCGAGCAGGTAGGCCACGCTGTCCGGGCGGACGGGGATCGGCATCGCGCGGGTGCCCGGGCGATCCAGCGCCTCGTACGTGCCCAGGTACACCGCCTTGTCGTCCTCGGTCAGGTCAAAAAGCCAGTACTGCTCGTCATTGGACCCGGCCCAGAGGTAGACCGTGCCCAGGTGCTCGACGGTCATCGCCGAATCGCGCGGCGGGACGAAGATAAACTTCCCATCCCCGACCAGGTTTCGGCTGCGGCGGCGGCCGTTCTCGAGCGTCTCGTTCCAGTCGACCTTGATGTCGTTGCGGACCCAGAGCTGGTCGAAATAGCGGACGGTCTGGTTGTACCGGCTGGCCAGCTCGACGTAGCCGATGTCGGCCTCGGTGATGGGCGAGGCGTTGTTGTTGCGGTCGAAGTTGCGTAGCCCGCCGCACCCAGTGGAGGTGGATACAAGCAGAAGTACTGCAAGAAGATTCGGTAGCCTCTGGATCACAGGTTGATCTCCAGCACCTGCCCGAGTTGCTCGGTGACCCCGGCGATCTCGGCCTCGGTGATGTGCGGGTCCAGGACCTCGATCTTGTGCTGCTCGTTCCACTTGCCCAAGTGACCCTTGTCGATGTCCAGCTTGGGAGTGAATCGCCACCAGTCCCGCACCGGCCCGCCCCCGGAATGTTCGCCATCGGGGTCTTCCCGGCGGTCGATGCCGTCGTGCCGCAGCAGCTTCTTGCGCAGAAGGATCAAGGCCAACACGTAGCGGAAGGCGAGTTGCTTGGGTTCTTGCGTATCGGTCAGCGAGAGCATCAGTTCCTGGATCGCGGCGTCGCCGACCAGCAGCTTCTTCTTCTCGTTGGGCTCGGGGACGACGGTGCGCCAGTAACCGAACAGGTGCGGTGGGCGGAAGCCGGTGTCCCAGGCCTTTGCGGATAGATCGACGCGCAACAGGGGCGGGTCGCCGCCGTCGTTGGGCTTGGGCTTGGTGTTCTCGGCTTGGGCCTCGCGTTCTTCCAGGGGCGGATCGACCAGCGCGACAAAGCACGGGTCGCCGGGGATCAGCGCGTCGCCGGTCGCGGCACAGACGCCGGACGGGCGTTGGAGGTCGTAGGTGGTGGTGTTGAGTTGGCTCATCTTTTTCGTAATACACTTACCCGCGGTGCGAGCGGTTGACATCCCTTTGGCGGGATTAGTCCGGCATATTCATGCCCAGCTGCCGCTCGGCGCCGGTCACCGTCTGTTCGATCAGCGTCGCGATCGTCATCGGCCCCACCCCGCCGGGCACGGGCGTGATCATCCCGGCACGCTCGGCGGCGGGCTCGAAGTCTACATCGCCGACGTTGCCCGCGTTGTAGCCCGCGTCCATCACGATCGCTCCCTCCTTGATCCACTCGCCCTTGACGAAGTTCGCCCGGCCAACCGCGGCGACGACGATGTCCGCCCGCTTGATGATCTCGCCGATGTCGCGCGTCCGGCTGTGGCAGAGGGTGACGGTGGCGTTGCGGTCCAGCAACAGCCCGGCCATGGGCTTGCCCAGGATCGCGGACCGGCCAATAACAACCGCGTCCTTACCTTCGATCTCGACGTTGTAGGCGTCCATCAGCCGCATGATCCCCTCGGGCGTGCACGAGGCGAAGCCCGGGTGGCCGAACCACATGTGGGCGAACGATCCGAAAGTCACACCATCGACATCCTTGGCGACGGGGATGGCTTCGAACGCGGCCCGCTCATCGACCTGGGGCGGGCTGGGGTGCTGGAGCAAGATCCCGTGGACCGATTCATCGCCGCCCAACTCATTGATCTTGGCGACCAGTTGCGCGGTAGTCGTATTTCCCGGCAGTTCGACCTTGACGCTCTTCATCCCGATCGATTCGCAGCGCCGCCGCTTCATCTGCGTGTAGGTGACCGACGCGGGATCGGCCCCGACGAGGACGGTTGCAAGACAGGGCGTGACGCGGGTCTTCTCGGTGATGTCCTGGACGCGGAGCCTGAGTTTGTCCAGTAATTCGCCGGCGACCCGCTTGCCGTCCATGAGTGTCGCGGTGGTCATAGCGGGATTATAAGGGCCATGGGGTGGTAGGTCCGGCAACCTGGCGCGGCCGCCTACTAGACGCCTTGGCCATTGGAGGTCTGTCCCCTACACTTTCGCCATGCAAGCCGCCCTGCTCTCGATCGGTGATGAACTCGCGCTGGGCCAGACGGTCGATACCAACGCCGCCTGGCTCGCGGCCCGGCTGGCCCGGCTGGGGATCGCCTGCCACGAGCACCGGACCGTCGCGGACGACCTGGACCGGGTCACCGCCGCGATCCGCGCTTGTGCCGAGGCGGCCGAGCTGCTCATCATCACCGGCGGGCTGGGGCCGACCGACGACGACCTGACCCGGCCGGCGCTGGCCAAAGCGATGGGGGTGGAGCTGGTCGAAGACCCCGGCAGTGTCGACCAGATCGAGGCGTACTTCCTTGGCCGGGGTCGAACCATGCCGCCGCGCAATCGGGTTCAGGCGACGCACCCACAAACCAGCGCGATGATCCCGAACAGCTGCGGGACGGCGCCGGGGATCGACGCCCGGCTTGGGCTATGCCGGGTCTTTGGCACGCCCGGGGTGCCGCGCGAGATGAAGGCGATGTACGAGCGGTCGATCGAGCCGGCGATTCTTGGCTCGGGCGGATCGGGCAGGACCATCCTGACAGCAAAGATCAACACGTTCGGCCAGGGCGAGTCGGACATCGCTGAGCTTCTTGGCTCGCTCATGGCCCGCGGCCGCAACCCGGTGGTGGGCACGACCGTGTCGCAAGGCCTGGTCTCGGTCCGTGTCCGGGCGGAGTACCCCGAAGTCAAGCAGGCCAGACACGAGTTGGAGTCGACCGCCCAGGAGGTCGAGGCAAAGATTGGCCCGATCGCGTTTGGCCGGGAGGATGACACGCTCCAGGAATCACTGACGAAGCTGCTGATCGACCGGCGGCTGACCGTTGCCACGGCCGAGTCCTGCACCGGCGGGCTGATCTCGGGGATGCTCACGGACGTGCCCGGCAGCAGCGCGGTCGTGCTCGGCGGGTGGGTGACCTACGCCAATGCCATGAAGATCGAGCAGCTTGGGGTTGATCCAGATACGCTGCAGGCCGGGGGCGCGGTCAGCGGGGCGACCGTTAGGCAGATGGCAAGTGGCGCGCTTGAACAAAGCGCTAGCGACCTGGCGATCGCGACCTCTGGCATCGCCGGCCCCGGTGGCGGGACAGAAGATAAGCCGGTCGGCACAGTGTGGTTCGGCCTCGCGTGGCGCGAGGGTGAAACGATACGTACCACCGCCCGCCTGGCGCGTTTAGCCGGGGATCGCCAGGCCGTGCGCGACCGCTCGGCCAAGATCGCCCTGCAAATGCTCCGCCTGCACGTCATGGGCAAGGACCTCTCGCTGGTTCGGTGGCTGGTGCCCGACCCGCACGCATGAGTAAGGCCATGCCCCGTTCAGCGAAATCGGGCAGCCGCTAACATCTCACCGTGAAAAACGAGCCAACACCAACCAATCAATCTCCGGCCGCCCCACCGCCTCGCGGACGCATCGATATCCACAGCCACGTGCTGCCGGGGATCGACGATGGCTGCGCAGATGTCGAAGAATCACTGACGAGCGTGCGCGCCCTGATCGAGCACGGCTACTCGGCGACCATCTGCACGCCCCACTGTTGGCCGGACCTGTATCCGCACATCACCCCCCATCACATCGCGGCCTGGGTGGACGACCTGCAGGCCCAGATCGACCAGGCCGGCCTGGGCTACCAGCTCTACCCCGGCGGCGAACTGCGCATCCACCCCGGCGCGGTCGAGTGGATGGCCCGGGTCGGCGTGCCCACGCTCGTGGGGTCGACGTTTGTGCTCTGCGATTTCTGGGAAGCCAAGTGGCACAAGTGGATCGACAGCACCTTCGACTGGCTGCTGGCCGAGGGCTATACCCCCATCCTCGCGCACCCTGAGCGCTCGCCGACGAAGAAGGATTTTGATGAGAAGGTCGATGCGTGGGCCGCCCGCGGTGTGCTGCTGCAGGGCAACTTCCGCTGTTTCACCGGCGAAGAGGGGTTCCACGCCGACACCACTGTCCGGCGCTACATGGACCAAGACCGGTACACCTTTCTCGCACTGGACATGCACCGGCCCGAGGCACTGCCCGGGCGACTGGACGGCGTTGACCTGGCGATCCAGGGCTACGGAAAGCAGCGCATCCAGGCCATGACCGATGCCAGGGTACGAGAGCTGATCTTCAACTCAGCGAAATAGGATCGGCAGTCCCCCCTACCCCGCCAGTTCGACCAGCACATCCAGCCCGCGCTCCAGCGTGTCGTCATCGCAGGCATAGCTTAGGCGGAAGTGCGTGTCGCGTTCGCTGAACACCCCGCCGGGGATAATGAGCAGGTTCTTCTCGACCGCCTTCTCGACAAACTGGCTGCCGGTCAAGCCGAGCGCTTCGGGCACCTTGGGGAAGGCGTAGAACGCGCCGCCGGGGAGGGCCAATTCGTAGTGTGGTGACAGTCTTTCAATCACGCGGTCACGCTTGCGCTGGTAGTCCGTAACGTGCCCGGTCACATCGACCTGAAAAGCCAGCGCCCCGGCGACCTGCACCATCGAGGGCGCACAGACGAACGAGTACTGCTGGAGCTTGGTCATCTGCTCGATGATCCCCCGTGGCCCGGCGGCGTAACCCAGACGCCAGCCCGTCATCCCGTACGTCTTGCTGTAGCCCCGCAGCAGCAACGCGTTGGGAGAATGGCGAAGCGGCGAGGGGCAGCGCGGTGTACCCTCGGCATCGACCTTCTCGTAGCAGAACTCATCATAGATTTCGTCGCTAACCAAGAGCAGGTCCCGACGTTCGCAGAGGTCGATCACTTCCCGACAGACCTCCGGCGGCGCGACGACCCCGGTCGGGTTGCTCGGGGTGTTGAATAGCACCAGCTTCGTCCGGTCGGTGATCTTCGCTTCCAGCCGCTCGGCGGTGGTCTGGAAGTCGGGGTAGGTATCGACATAGACCGCGGTAGCGCCCGACAGCGTGACCAGGTGCTTGTACATCACGAAGTACGGGTCGGGGATCAGCACCTCGTCGCCCGGCCCGACGCAGGTCATCAGCGTCAGGAGTAATGCGCCACTGACCCCGGATGTGATCACCAGCCCCGTTTCAGGATCGGGCCGATCCACGCCGCCACGGCCAAGGGTGTCCGGAAACTCGGCCGCGAGTTGGCGGGTCACTGCTTCGCGCAGTTCGGCTACACCCTGGGTCTGGGTGTAGCGGTTCATCCCCTGGACGACCGCGTTGCAGGCCGCGTCCTTGATCGGCTGGGGCACATCAAAATCGGGCTGGCCGATCGAGAGGTTGATCGGGTCCTCCAGCTTGGCTGCCAGGTCAAACACCCGGCGGATCCCCGAAGCGTCGATGCTACGCAGGCGGTCGGTGATAAAGCGGTCGGTATTCATGGAAGGTCTGAGGTTTAGGGTCTACGCGAGTCGATCTTGATGCAAAGCATAAGCCAGTGCCCCGCTGAATGCTCGTGTCCATTAGCGCAAGACAAACGCCGCCCTTGACGGGCGGCGTCGATGTTCACGAAACAAGTGCGTGGCGTGCTAGACCCTAGACCTTAGACCCTAGCCCGTACCACTACTCTTCCGCTTCCTTCTTCTTCTTTTTCTTGCCCGCAACGATCTTGCGGTTGGTGACCTTGCGCATGCCCAGCGGGCTGTCGCCTTGGGTGTCAAACTCGCCGGCCTCGGCAAGCTTGGCCACACGCTCGGCGCGGGTCAGGACATTGCGGTGGCCGGCCACGCTGCCGCCGATCTTTAAGCTGCTGTCGAGGCTCATCGTTCGATCCTTCCGGTTCAATCAGGGGAGCCGGCTGGCTCCGGGTGTGGTTGCTGTGTTAGTCGGTTCCGGCATCCGCCCGGTGGTCGCATCGGGTCAGCAAAAGGGGGACGCCTCATTCTTTTTGCATTTGCCAAGCGGGATTCTTATCCGCCCGGGCTTTTATAGAGCGCGGGATACATTGTACCCAAATCGGTGCCACGGTTGTTGTTAAACCGCCGCCAGGCCCGCCCGAGCTCCTGTAGTTTACGCCTGTAAGCCAAGTATTCTTCGGAGCTTAGCTCATTACCCCGGAACCCTTGGTCTACCGCATAAACGACCACCTCACCATTATCGCGGTTCACCAATTGGATTGCAACCCGCTTATCAGCCATGAACTCCGCCAGGCGGATACATTCTTCGCGGTTGCCCGTCAGCAGGCGGAGGTAGTTCAGCCCGGCTTCCCGGCGCTCGGCAAAGACCTGCATCGCGGGGCGGTCGTTGGTCTCGGGGTTATCACCGTCTGGATCACGCTCGTTGGAGATCGAGATCTCCGGGGTCTGGCGGGGCGCGTTGCCATTGGGCCCGGCGATCTGAGGCGGCGCATCGGCCTTGGCCGCAGACTTGCCCCGCACCGTGCCCACCCAGTACGAAACGATCAGCAGACCAAGCACGCCGAAGATGACGGCCACCGCCAGCCCGCGCGGGATACGCAGCACGATCGGTGCGGCCGAACCGACCCACCAAGGCGCAGTGCCCCGGTCCGCCCTGGAATTCGCCGCCGATTCGGAGGCGGCTCCGGCCGCCTGGTGCGTATCCATCCCTTCATTCGGCGAACGTTCCGCGCCATCCTCGACCGGCGCAACCGCACCGACCCCCGGCGCCCCCGCGTTCCCACGGCTGCGCATGATTTCGTAGGGCGGGATCTGGTCGCGGCGTCGCAGAGCCATGTGGTGTGTTATCGGTGGAATCGGCCTGACCCATCATATCCCATCCGCCTCCGGATCAACGCGCTTACCCCGCCTCGCCCTCGCCGATGGCCGATGCCAGCGCGTGGCCCTGGAGGTGGCTCAGGCTCAGCCACCACCGGGTGATCCCCCTTTGCTCGGCGATCGCCGCCGCCTCGCCGTGCAGACGAACCCGGGGCTGGCCGCTGGGCTCGCGCGCAACCTCGACATCGGTCCACGCGATCCCGCCGGACCATCCCGTGCCCAGCACCTTGAGCACCGCCTCCTTCGCCGCGAACCGCGCGGCGTAACGCTGCACCCGCTGCTTGCCTCCCGCCTCACAGTAGGCGCGCTCACCCGCCGTGAATACCCGGTCAAGAAACCGGCCCTCGTGCTGAGCGAGCAGCCGTTCGATACGCGGGGTGTCGACGAGGTCTATTCCATGGCCGAGGATGGGCATCGCTCGATGATAGCGTTTACCCGCCGCTTGAAAGCCGGCACGGGCGAGTGACAACGCTTCCCAACGCGGGCTATGATTCCATACCATGTCAAGCGACCTTTCCCTCATCGCCAAGAAAGTTCACGCCGGCCAACGGCTCTCCGCCGGGGACGGCCTCACGCTGCTGACCACCCGCGACCTGCCCGCGCTGGGCGAACTCGCTCACCACGTCCGCACGCAGAAGCACGGCCGGACGACGTACTACAACGTCAACCGCCACATGAACTACTCCAACCTCTGCGTGCTCTCCTGCAAGTTCTGCGAGTTCCACCGCAAGCCCGGCCAGGACGGGGCGTACGAATACACCGCCCAGCAGATCGCCGAACAAGCCCGCAAGGCCCAGGGCGCCGGCGCGACCGAGATGCACATCGTCGGTGGTCTGCACCCCAAGCAGAAGTTCGATTACTACACCGACATGCTCCGCACCGTCCGGGCCACCGCGCCGAAGGTCCACATCAAGGCCTTCACCGCCGTCGAGCTGACCCACCTGATGCGCATCCACAAACGCGACCGCAAGGGCCAGCCCGGGGCCGGGACGATGCAGGGCATGCTCGAAGAACTCATCGAAGCCGGGCTCGGTTCGCTGCCCGGAGGCGGGGCCGAGGTCTTCGACGACCGCGTCCACGACGAGGTCTTCCGCGGCAAGATCGGCTCGGCCCAGTGGCTCGACGTCCACCGCACCGCGCACAAACTCGGGCTGATGTCCAACGCCACCATGCTCTACGGCCACGTCGAGTCTCTCGAAGACCGGGTCAATCACTTTTGCCAGCTCCGTGAGGCGCAGCACGAGGCGATTCAGCAGGGCCACGCCGGGCGGTTCCAGACCATCATCCCCCTGCCCTTCTTCCCCGACGGGTCCGAACTGCAACACCTGCCCGGGCCCACCGGCCTGGACAACCTGCGCATGCTCGCCACCGCCCGGCTGATGCTCGACAACTTCGACCACGTCAAGTGCTTCTGGATCATGCAGACCCTGCCCATGGCCCAGGTCACCCTCGACTACGGCGTGGACGATATCGACGGCACCGTCGTCTGGTACGACATCACCAAAGTCGGCGGCAGCGACACCCACCAGGAGGTCACCGTCAGCGACCTGCGCCGCACCATCCTCGAGGCCGGCTACCAACCGATCGAACGCGACACGCTCTACCGCCGCGTCGAGCGCGATGGTGCCGACTGGCATCTCGCTGAACAACTGCAGTCTGCATAATCTCGGTTCACCCCCACGCCGAGCAAAGCGAAGCGCCTGGTCTCCCACGCCTCAGCGCCACGGGTCCAACTCGCCCTGGATTTTCTGCTCGACCTGGTCATCACGTCGCCGGCGTGACAGGCGTTCATCGAAATGGGCCGGGTCAGAAACCGACATCTGCATCCCGGCCTTGTATCCGATCCAGGCCTGGAAAGCGCCAAACACCGCGATCAAAAATAGCAGTGGGCTCAGGGAAACGATGCCGATCAACAGGCCAAAGCCCGCGCCGACCAGGCCGATCACCCCGGCGATCTGCATCGCCTTGGCCCGGCCGACGATGTACCACAGGACCGACATCAGGACCTGCCCACCGTCCAGCGGGTAGATGGGCAGCATGTTGAACACGAGCAGCATGAAGTTCATTAGCGCCAGGGCACCCAAAAACTTCTCGGCATCACCCGAAGGCGCGGTCGTGAACCCGCCACGGCGACGTAGGCGATCAGCGTCACCGGCACCAGGACCACGTTAACCAGAGGCCCGGCCACGATCGACCAGAGCACCGCCCCCGGGCGCTGCGGCGGCTGGACAAACGCGACCCCACCCAATGGCCAGAGCATGATCCGGTTGGCCTTGCCGCCGACGCTCTTGCACGCCAGCGCGTGGCCGAATTCGTGCAGCGTCACGATCCCAAATAAAGCAACGAAGATGCCGATCTTGTAGACCAGGCTGTCAAACATGTGGAAGGCCGGGATGATGAACACCGCGGCAATAAACCAGGTCCAGTGCAGGAACACGTCGATGCCGAACAGCCTAAATAGTCTGATGGAGGATAATCCCATGTGCGTGCAAGTATAGGGCACGAAACATGGCAAAGACGTTTCCTGCGAGCCGGCCGTACACCGACTGCCCGCCTATGCTTGTCCGGCCGATCATGGCATTGGGAGCCTTTGCGTGTCTGAGAAAAAAGTAGCGATCATCACCGGGGCAGGGAGCGGTGTGGGTCGTGACCTGTCTCTGCTGATGGCCGAGTCGGGGTACACCTGCGTTCTGGCGGCAAGGACCCGGGAGGACCTGGAGTCAACCGCCGCGTCTATGGCCGAAGAGGCGCCGGGCTGTGAAACGCTGGTCCAGCCGACGGATGTCGCCGACCCGGCGCAGGTCCAGGCGCTGATCCAAGCCGCCCTCGACAAGCACGGCCGGATCGACGCGCTGGCCAATGTCGCCGGCTACGCCCCGCTGCAGCCGATCCAACGCATCGAGAACCAGACGCTTGAGCGCTGCACCGCGGTCAACTTCAACGCCGTGGTCTACGCGACCCGTGCGGTCTGGCCAACCTTCAAAGCCCAGAAGTCCGGCACAATCTGCAACGTCTCTTCGATGGGGGCATTCGATCCGTTCACCGGGTTCAATATCTACGGCGCGATGAAGGCGGCGGTGAACATCTTCACCAAGGCGACCGCGGATGAAGGCAAGCGGCTGAATGTGAATGCCTACGCCATCGCCCCGGGCGCGATCGAGACGCCGATGCTGCGGCAGAATTTCTCCGAGAAGGCGATCCCCGCCACGCACACGCTGGACCCGATGGACGTCGCCGCGGCGATCTACAACTGCCTGACCGGCAAGACCGACATGAAGAGCGGTGAGACAAGGCAGATGCCGAGCCACTGATGCGTAGTGGGTGAAGCGAAGCGTTCCGTTGCCGAACCATCTCCACCAATTCCTGCGGGACGCTCTGCGTCACCCGTTAGAGAGGTGTGCATCCATGATGGCCGGTGCCGCCTTGCTCCCCCTCCCTCCCAGGGAGGGGGCTGGGGGGAGGGTCGGGTGTCCGAATTCGAAGCGAAGCTTGCGAACAGAACGCTTGCGCTGCCTCGCGGTGGGCGGATCGTGGGCCGCGGTTGATCCGACACCTCGCCCCTCTCCCCGGCCCCTCCCTGGGAGGGAGGGGGAGGCAAGGCAAGGCAAAAACCAATACGCATCCCAGAAACTATTGAGGCGTTGAATGGATGCGTAGCCGCCGGGCCACGCCCGGGCGGACGTGCCCTGTTGATTGTCCGCCCGCGTATGACGCGGCGGCTGCGTCTCAGCGCGACGCTTGAGAATTAAATGGGATGCGTATCAGTCAATGGCTACAAGCAGATTACGCCACTTCGTACGTGTCACCCGCATTGAAGAGAGCTTCGAGCGTGCCCTCGCCCTTCTTCTGAATCGCGGTTTCGACCTGGTCGTTGAGCAGCGTCTCGTAGGTCGCTTTGTCTTCGCGATAGAGCACGCCTAGTGCCTCGGGAAAGTCGGGGTAGTGCATCTCGGCCAGCATCACGGCCACGGCCTTGTTCGTCTCATCGTGGATCAAAAGGTCGTCCTGCGAGACGCCGCCCTCACCCACCGAAACGACCTCGATCCCGTTGCCGATCAGACGCAAGCCCTTGTTCTTGTCGTTGCCGAAGATCATCGGCTTGCCGTCTTCAAGGTAGATCACGTGGTCGTCCTTCACATCCCGGCCGGTCGCGAAATCGAATGCGCCGTCGTTGAAGATGTTGCAGTTCTGGTAGATCTCAACGAACGATGCACCCTTGTGTGCCGCGGCGCGTTCGAGCACACCCACCAGCCCGCGGTCCTTGTCGGTCGAACGGGCGACAAAGGTGGCCTCGGCGGCGAGTGCGAGCGACAGCGGGTTGATCGGGAAGTCCAGCGAGCCCATGGGCGTCGACTTGGTCTTCTTGCCGACCTCGGAGGTGGGCGAGTACTGGCCCTTGGTCAGGCCGTAGATGCGGTTGTTGAACAGCATCGCGTTGACGTTGACGTTGCGGCGGAGCAGGTGCATCAGGTGGTTGCCACCGATGGAAAGCCCGTCGCCGTCGCCGGTAATCATCCAGACGTCGAGGTCGGGGTTGGCCATCTTCACGCCGGTGACAAAGCCTGGGGCTCGGCCGTGGATTGTGTGGAAGCCGTAGGTCTCCATGTAGTACGGGAACCGGCTGGAGCAGCCGATGCCGGAGATGAACACGGAGTTCTCACGGGTCGCGCCAATGTTCGCACAGACGCGCTGCACGGCGTTGAGGATCGAGTAATCCCCGCAGCCCGGGCACCAGCGCACGTCCTGGTCCGACGAGAAGTCTTTGGCTTTGAGGGTAGGGAGGGGGGTGTCAGGCATAAGAGGATCTTCCAGAATCTACTCAACCGGAATGTTATTTTCACGACAAATTCGATCAAGAATCCTTTTCACGACTTCGGGATTTGACTGTGCGTAGTGCAATTCTTCTTCGTCAAGAAGCAAATGTGAATCGTAATGCCAAACCTTAAGAATTAACGCTTTCACATCTGATGGGAAAATATCCGAATCGTGATGGACGGTATCTGTGATCGGATGATCACCTGGTTTTCCATTTGGCATAACCTGCTCCTTAAACCGTCAGCGCCTGGGCGCTGACATCAACTTGTCCGTTCGCCGGGTACAGCGCCTCGGCGTCGCCCCACTCACCGCTGAGCATCAGCTCGATCGCCTGCTCGATCTCTTCGACCAGGAAGGGCTTGCCCTGGATCTTGTTGAGGCCGCGGGCGTCGCAGAGGTATTTGCCGCGGAGGATCAGGCGGAGTTGGCCGTTGTTGATCTCGGGGATCAGGAGCTGCTTGTAGTTCTTCAGCACGTCGCCAAGGTTCTTCGGCATCGGGTTGAGGTAACGCAGGTGCGTCGTTGCGACCTTGTGGCCCTTCTCGCGGATGTTATTGACAGCTGTCAAGATCGATCCGTAAGGCCCACCCCAACCAAGGACGAGCAGGTCCGCATCTTCATCGCCTTCGACCTGGATGTTCGGGACCATGTTGGCGACGCGGGCGACCTTCTCGGCGCGGATACGGGTCATCTGCTGGTGGTTGGTCGGGTCGTAGGAGACGTTGCCGGTGCCGTTTTGTTTTTCGAGGCCGCCGATGCGGTGCTCGGTGCCGGGGTTGCCGGGGATGGCCCAGGGTCGGGTGAGGTTTTGGTTGCGGGTATAGGGGTGGAACTCTTCACCGTTCTTGGTGGCGTGTTCGACGGTGATCGGCTCGAAGTCCGACTCGGTCGGCACGCGCCAGGGCTCGGATCCGTTGGCGATGTAGCCGTCGGTCAACAGCACGACGGGGACCATGCGGGTCAGCGCGATGCGGCAGGCCTCGATGGCGGCGTCGAAGCAGTCGGCGGGCGACTGGGGCGCGAGGACGACGGTCGGGCAGTCCCCGTTTCGGCCGTACATCGCCTGCCAGAGGTCGGACTGCTCGGTTTTGGTAGGTAGGCCGGTCGATGGCCCGCCGCGCTGGACGTTGATGACAACGACGGGCAGCTCGGTCATGACCGCCAGGCCGAGCGCTTCGCCCTTGAGTGCCAGGCCCGGGCCGGACGTGCCGGTGATGCCGAGCTGGCCGGCGAAGGACACGCCGATGGCAGCGCAGATGGCGGCGATCTCGTCTTCGGCCTGGAAGGTCTTGACGCCGAAATGTTTGGCCGGCGCGAGGTAGTGCAGGATGTCCGACGCGGGCGTGATCGGGTAGGTGCAGTAGTGCGGGGCCTTGCCCGACAGCTTGCCCGCGGTGATCAGGCCCATCGCCAACGCTTCGTTGCCGGTGACCTTGCGGTATTTGCCGGCGGGGATCGTGGCCTTGGCGACGGTGTAGCGGACGGGGAAGATCTCGGCGGTCTCACAGAAGAAGAAGCCGGCCTTGAGTGCCTTGATGTTGGCCTCAGCGACTTCGGGCCTGTTCTTACGTACCGCAAAGGTCTGCGTGAGGTGGCGAATCGTCGTGTCGAGCGACCGGTCGAAGAGCCAGTACACCACGCCGAGCGCGAACATGTTCTTGCAGCGGTTCACGTCCTTAGGCGACATGCCGCTGTCTTTGAGCGCTTCCTGGTTGAGCTTGGTGATCGGGACCTTGTAGAGCTTGTACTGTTGCTCGATGACCTCGTCTTCGATCGGGTTGTAGCCGGGCTCGTAGCCGGCCTTCTTGAGGTTGGTCTTGGATAACTCGTTATCGTTGACAACGATGATGCCGCCGGGCTCGACGTCTTTGTAGTGGGCTTTGAACGCGGCGGGGTTCATGGCGATGAGCGCGTTGACCACGTCGCCGGGCGTGAAGATCTGCTCGCTGGCGAAGTTGACTTGGAAGCCGGAGACCCCCGCGACGGTGCCGGCGGGCGCGCGGATCTCGGCGGGGTAGTCCGGCAGGGTCGCGACGTCGTTGCCGAGGATCGCGGAGGTGTCGGTGAGCTGGGTCCCGGCGAGCTGCATGCCGTCGCCGGAGTCGCCCGCGAAGCGGACGACCGCGGAGGTGCGGGCGTCGGCGGGGATGGGGTTTGCGCTTGTCGTTTCGGTCGCCATGGATGCGGGCTTTCAGGTCCTGGCCGCGGTTTCGCGGGATGCGATGGGAAACAGAGCATTGTAACCGGGGCGAAACAGGATTCCAATGGCGGAGTCCGCTTCGAGGCACCGCTGCTTCGCGCCTGGTTTCAGCTCAGGCCGCGATTTTCGAGCCAAGCGCCGCCCCGGCGACGAACAGTGTGATCCCTACGACATTGTGCATGAGGATGTGCCCGCCGGCGGTGAGCCACTGCTGTTTTTGCATGAGGTCGGAGCTGAGGTAAGCGAAGGTCGAGAAGGTAGTAAAAGCACCCATGAAGCCGGTGAGTACGGCGAGGCGGGTCGGGTGGTCGGCCTGGACGACGCGTCCCTCGAACCAGGCCAGGGCGAGGCCGAAGAGCAGGCAGCCCAGGGCGTTGGCGGCTAACGTGCCGTAGAGCGGGTGCTCGCCGGCAAGCTTGAACCGGCTGTCGAGGGCCAGGCTCAGGCCGTAGCGTGCCAGCGTACCGGCCGCGCCGGCTCCGCCGATGGCCAGGATCAGCTTGATCGTATTCACGGCCTTGATTGTATCGATCCGCCGCGTCGACTCGCTCTATAATTCCCGCCCCGTGACCCAGCCTAACACCCGCCACCAGCACGACGACCAGCTCCTGCCCCCGCTGCGGTGGCTGACCCGCGCGATGGGTTCGTGGTGGCTGGTCGCTTGTCTTGGCTTGATCGTGGGGCTGTATCTGCTGGCGACGTTCGTACCCCTGGGCCAACGTTTTCTTTGGCAACAGCACTGGTTTGACAGCACGCAAACACAAGTGATGCGCTGGGTGCCTATCCATATCGCGATGCTTTTGCTGGCGGTCTCGGTGGTCTGGGTCACGCTGCGGGGTGTTCCTTGGCGGCTGGATAATGTTGGCGCGTTCGTCGCGGCGCTGGGCTTTGCGGTCGCTGTTTTCGGCCTGTCGCTCTCCATGCGGTTCGGGGTCCACGGCGTCATCATGGTTCCACGATCTGACGAGGGGGGGATGGCCCTGACGACGAACTACGCAGACCCGGTGGGCCGTGTGTTGGTTGTGCAGTACGGGCCGAATCCGCCGTTGTCGATCCCCCTCGACCCCCTGCCGCGTTGGAACGATGTGCCGCCGAGCGCGGACGGGCTTGGCCCTTTATCTCTGCAACTGCACACCCATACCGATCTCAGCCGGCAATTGGACTACCGCGTGCGGCTGACCGTGGTCGGTTACCTCGCGGCGGGTGAGGTGTCGGTCGATACCGCGGGCCAAAGTACCGTCAGACCGGGGTACGGCCGCATCGAGCAGGCCGACGGGCGGTTGCTGCCCGACCGTGCCGTGATCGCCCTGCGGATCGAGAGCGAGGACGAGCGGGGGCGGACCGAGTCGAGCCTGGTCTGGCTGCCCTTTGAGCCGACCGGCGCCGAGCGGCTGATGCCGACGCAGCGTTACGACGTACCGGGTTTCGGCAGTCTCGGCCTGGCGTTCCGGCCGGTTGCGCATGATCTGCCTTTCGCGCTGGGCGTCAGTGTGCCACCGAGCAAGACCGGGATAGCGACGATGCACCTGGCCGAGAACAACCCTTCGACCAACCGCATGATGCCGATGCTAAACAAGACCGGGCTGAAGATCGGCGAGTCGTGGACGCATGATCCCTTGGCTGCGGCACCGGAGATGAGGCGGGTCAAGCTTGAGCTGGTCTCGCTGGCGGACTCGGCCGACCAAACCCTGGCCAAAGTCCGGGTATCGACGGCCCCGGGCCGTTTGACTCTTCGTGTGGGTGCCTGGGTCACCCTGGGCGGTTTGGTGTGCTGGGGGGCCTGCCACTTCGTTTTGTCTCGCGAGGCTGGCTCCCCGACTTAGAACGTGTACGAGAAGTGCCTTAGGTGGGGTAGGCTTCCAGCCTGCCGTCACGACGACGTCGTGAAAAGGCCTGCTTCGAGCGGCGCTCGAACGGCGGGCAAGATGCCCGCCCCACCTTCTCGTACACGTTCTTAGGCTCGCGACACGGCTATGATGCGGATTGTGAACGAATCGGACCAAGGCCCCAATGACCTGCAGACACCTGAAAGCGGGGGCCTGCGCATTGACAGAGGTTTCTTTTCACAAGGCACGGTCGCGGTCGCCCGACGATTGCTCGGCCAGCTCCTGGTCCGGCGTCTTGCCGACGGCACCCGTCTCTCCGGCCTGATCGTCGAGGTCGAGGCGTATCTCGGCCCGGAGGACCGAGCGGCCCACACCTTTGGCAACCGCCGAACGCCGCGCAACGAATCGATGTGGCAGCGCGGCGGCATGGCCTACGTCTACTTCACCTACGGCCTGCACCACTGCTTCAACGTGGTCACCCGCGATGCACAACACCCCCAGGCGGTCCTGGTCCGCGCGCTGCAGCCGGTCGAGGGGATCAAGCCCATGGCCGAACGTCGGCCCGCGGCCCGCCGCGTCACCGACCTGTGCTCTGGGCCTGCCAAGCTCTGCCAGGCCTTGCAGATCGACCGTCAACTCGACGGCACCGACCTCGTCGGTGGTGATTCTCTTTTTCTAGAGCAAGTCCGACGGCGTGCGCTGCCGGGCGCGAGGATTGCGGCGGGGCCACGGATCGGGATCGACTATGCCGGGGATTGGGTGGATGTGCCGCTGCGTTTTATGGTCCGGTCAAGCCGCTTCGCTAGCCGGTAGCAGTACGTTGTAAGAGGTGCCCGCCCTCTCCGTCATGGGTTGCAGACCCAAATTCGATCCTGGAGACCCAGATGAAACGCCTCCTGCTCGCTGCCATACCCGCTTTCGCCCTTAGCCTTGGGCTGGGCACGACCCACCTGCTGGCCGAGCAGCAAGCCACCCACCAAGACGCCGCCGCAGCCAACTCGCTTAGCGAGCAAGAGCGTGAGGCGGGCTGGACGCTGATGTTCAACGGCCGAGACCTCGGCGGCTGGAAGATGAGCGATGAAAACCCCGAGTCGGTCCGTGTCGAAGAAGGCATGCTCATCACCCACGGCCGGCGCGGCCACATCTACTTCGGCGAGGACGGCACGGGTGAACTGACCGAGTTTGAGCTCAAGGCCGACGTCTACTGTAAGGGCCCAAGCAACTCGGGTATCTACATCCTGACCGCCTACCAGCCGCGTGGCTGGCCGGGCAAGGGGTTTGAGTGCCAGGTCGCCAACGGGTATGGCGATCCGCGCAAAACCGCTTCGATCTACGCGATCGACGACATCGCCGAATCCCCCGCCAAGGACAACGCGTGGTTTCACTACCACATCCGGGTTCAGGACGGCACGATCACGATCTGGATCAACGGCGATCTCGCCAACGAGTGGACCCAGCCCGAAGACTGGAACAACAACAACCGCAACCTCAACAACCCCGGCACCATCGCCCTGCAGGCCCACGACCCGGGCAGCGAGGTGCGGTTTAAGAACCTCAAGCTCCGGGTGATTGACGAGTAAGGCCGCTATAGTCGCGTTGCTGCTGACCCATTACGATTCAGATTTGCGCATCATCTCGGGCACCGTTTTTCGCAGCGCCTCGACGATCGCGTCGCCCGAGGCGTTGGCCCAGGCGTGCTGCGGGTCGGTAGGGTTGTTGCGCAAGGCGTCGAAGTTGGCGATGGTCTGCTCGATCTGCTGTGGCTTGGGCGGCGTGGTCTTCCAGACGCGGATTGCGTCGTGTGGGGTTTCGACCATGTCTTCGCCGTGGTAGGCCAGTTCTTCGAAGAGCTTCTCGCCCGGGCGGGTCCCGGTGATCTTGATCTCGATATCCACGTTCGGCTCGAAGCCCTGCAGCTTGACGAAGCGCTCGGCCAGGTCGAGGATGCGGACCGGCTCACCCATGTCCAGCAGGAACACCTCGCCGCCGTCGCCGGACGTTTCAACCCCGCTGAAACAGCCAGCTTGAAGGACCAGGCCCGCGGCTTCGGGGATCGTCATGAAATAGCGGGTCATGTCCGGGTGGGTGACGGTGATCGGTCCGCCGTGCTCGAGTTGGCGGGTCCAGATCGGGATGACGCTGCAGGCCGAGCCGAGCACGTTGCCGAACCGGACCATGCAGCAGGTCGTGTCGCGGGTGGTGTTCAGATGCTGGATGTAGAGCTCGGCGAGCCGTTTGGTCGCGCCCATCACGGACGAGGGGTTGACGGCCTTGTCGGTGGAGATCATGACAAAGCGGCCGACACCCGATGCGGCCGCAGCGTCGGCGATCGCGCGGGTGCCATAGAAGTTGTTCTCGACGGCCTGGGCCGGGTGGTCCTCCATCATCGGCACGTGCTTGTGGGCCGCCGCGTGCAGGACGATGTCGGGCTTGTGCTTGGCTAGAACATCGAAGGTGCGTTGGCGCAGGGTCACGTCATGGAGAATGGCGGTACGCTCCAGGTCGGGGTAGACCCGGGCGATCTCGCGGTCGATCTCGAACAGCGCGTTCTCGCCTCGCTCGACCAAGAGCAGTCGGGCGGGCCGATAGCGGGCGACGATGCGGGCCAGCTCCGAGCCGATAGACCCGCCGGCACCGGTGATCATCACGGTACGGCCGCCGATCCACTCGGCCAGCCGAGACTGGTCCAAGGGCCGCGGCCGGCGGTCGATCAGCCGGGTCGGATCGATCGGGGCCGAGACGAACCCGCCGCCTTCGGTGTTGGCCGGCAAGCCGCCGGTCGATCGGCTGGTGGTGCGCCCGGCGAGCTGGTCGCCGAGCGTGGGCATGAACCGCCAGGTCACATCGGCGCGCTGGAGGGCGGCGCTGGTTCGGCCGATCGCTTCCCGCATCGCCAGGGGCAGCGAGACCAGCACCTGGTCCGGCATGACATCCGTCAGGATCTGATCAAGGTCTGTGAGGTTGCCGGCCACCGGGCAGGGCATCGTCTGGCCGGAGGGCCCGGTCGCCTCGGCCCGGAGGCTTGTTGACGGGAGCAGGCAGGCCAGCAGCCTGGGGCGCGGCTCGGCGAGGGCGAGGGCGTGGGCCAGCTGCCGGATCGATCGCGCGGTGCCGATCAGCAGGGTGCGCGGGCCAAGGGGCAGCGGCACCTGGACGGGCTGGTCCAAGGCGTGTTTGCTCGGGGCTAGCGGGTTGGCGGTCATTGAACGAGGTATCGGCGTTTGGGCCGATAACCCCGCAAGGATTGGGCCGGATTTTCCGCCTGTACCGGTTAAGCGGCCGTGCCCTGAGGGCCGATGAATAAGCGGGTCGGCCGTTCGTGCCGAACGCCTTCACGAATCAGTCAAGCAAGGAGTGATGATGCCCGCCTACCACGTCCGCGAAAGCGATCTGCGCACCTGCCCACGCCTCAAAGTCCCGGCCATGTACACCCTGCTCCGCGTCGGGCTTGTGGACTTGGACAAGTATCAGTGGAGCGGCCACATCTACGATGTCAGCCTCTCGGGGATGCGGTTCGAGCTGGACGGGGCGCTCGAGCCCGGCACGCGGGTGTCGGTCCGCGGCATGCTGCCCGGCGGCAGCTACACGAGCTTCCGCGCGATCGGCCGGGTCATCCGCCTGCACTCGGATGCTGACGACCTGGGCCCGGCCACGATGGGCCTGACCTTCGAGTCGTTCAACAGCCCGATGGACTACGAACGCCTCGCGGTCTACCTCGCCACGCGCGGCGCAACCACCGCGGTCAACCGTGCCGCCTGACCGGCAGCTCAGCACAAGACTCTCTCCTCCCACTGCCGCCCGCATCAGCACGACACGGGCGTGTTTTTCTTTCTAATGAAAAGCCGCTTGCGGCTTAGCGAGCGATCAACAACGCCAAGCCGCAAGCGGCAGGATCGATTAGGTGATCAATCAAATCAGCGCGCCCGCTGCTGCAGCTGGCGCTCGAAGAACTCCTGCTTCGCCCGGTCGTCTGACTCGACGCTGAAGCCGTAGTTGCGGTCAAACTCGAGGGTGTAGAGGAAGCTGACGACCGATTCATCGGCCCCGGTCGCGTTGGCGGGAACGTCGATATCCCAGCGCAGGATGCCGTTGGGCCGATCCAGGCGGAGGTAGACCGCGTCCTCGCTCAGCTCATCGGACATGCTGGCGATGGTGAGGTTGACGTCGTCGCCGCCGTTGAAGTACGGAAGACGGTCGAGCAGGCGGACCTTGGCCGGCTGATCACCGTAGTTCTCGATCGACAGGCGGTAGTCAAAGCTCAGCAGCGTGTTGCCGCCCTGCGAGGTCTGGTCCCGGTTGACCAGTTGCCGCACGGTCGAGAGCTGGGGGTCGGCCCCGAAGCCCAGCACGAAGGTCTGCCCGCGCGTCACACTGATGACCTCCGTCCGGCCGACGAACTTGCCATCCAGGTACACGCTCACCGGGCCGGCCAGCAGGTCCTGGCCCGAGGTGTTAACCGTCTCGGCCTCGCGATACACAAACGGCGAGAGCACCGGCACCGCGACGTGGTAGAACGACGCGTCCATGTCCGACTGCATGATCCGTGTCATCTGCTGATCCGCCCGGCTCTGCAGACTCACCCTCCCCGGCAACTCGTAGGTGATGCTCAGCCCCCGCATCGCCTGGCCGGACCCGCTGACCCCTTCGACCATCAGCTCGGGCAGGTCGAAGCACATCTCCAACAGCTGTGCCCGGTTGGCCAGGGTATTGCCCGACCATGCGTTGTCGAAGTTCGCGTCCAGCTCGATCGCGTTGCCGTTGAGCCGGGCATTGAATTCTCGCTGCTCACGTAGCGAGAAGTACTCGGCCGCCCGCTCCCGCTGGCCCTGGGCCGCCCGCCTTTGGTCGCCGGGATCGACCGGCACCGCGGCGGGAGGCAGCCCGCCGCTGGCGACCGGGGTCAGCTTGACCGGGAACACCGCCAGGCCCGGGCTCGCGGCGCTGATCATCGGCGAGGCGGTAGACAGCGTCAGCTTAACACCCGTCCAGTCCTCACCGGTCATCTGGCGGATCAACGCGTTGTATTCGACCCGGATCGTGTTGCCATCCAGATCGCCGCGGACGTTGTACGACGGTGCCCACCCGCAGTTGCTGACCAGGTAGGTCAGGCGGACCGACTCGGCCCCCGCATCACGCCGATCCAGAAACAGCACCGCCTCACGGACCACCCGCTGGGTCCGCCCCGCGAGCAGTTGACGTTGCTGTTGCAGGGTCTGCAACTCCCGCTGCAACCCGCGCAGGGCGGTGCGGAGCTCGATCCGGCGCTGAGTCGCAAGCTCGCGTTCCTCGAAGATAAACCGTGTGGTCTGCTGGAGCTGCTCGGCATCAAGCTTGCCCTGGCCCAACTCGGCCGTCGCCGTGGTCGCGGCAAAATTCTCGAGCTTGTCCAGGTACACGAACCTGCTTTGCACCAGCGCCATCATCGCCGCGTTCTCTTCGATCTCGATCTGCTTGTCTTCAATCGCCTGGTCAAGATTACGGATCTCTTCGCGTGGCTCTTCGCCCACCACACGCTGACGGAAACGGACCGCACGGACATCGATCTGCTCGCCGCCCTCGGCAAAAAGCGAGTCACGGATGACCTGATCCGGCAGGCCGATCACCGTCAACTCGATGGCGCCCTCGCCGGCTGGAACCGCGACCTCACGCAAGATCTGGGCCTGGTCCCGGTAGAGGGTGACCTCCGCGACCCGGCTCTCGGCACCCTGGGGCTCGTCGGGATCATCCTGTGCCACAGCGGGACTGTGTATGACCACCGCCGCCAGGAAAAACAGCGTCAACCAGCCAACTCGCCGAAACAGTGATCCTTGTTCGTGCCAAATCATCTTGTCGCTCCAGAAAGATTAGAAAATGACCGGGTGACCTGAACTCCGCTACCGATTGGATGCTTAACCGGGGTGGCGGTTCCCGAGTCATCCGTGAAAATGTTGGTTCAGGATTTCCCGCGAGCGGTAGATCAACAAAAACCGGCAGGCATTTTCCTGCCTTTTCCCCTACATTTATGATGCGATCAATTTCCAGGAGCAGGCTTATGTTGAAGACCAAGCGTCAAGGCATCGTCACCGCAGCCCTTGTTGCGGGACTATGCAGCTCGGTTGCCGCCACGGGCTGGGGCATCTACCAGGCCCAGTCATCCGACGTATCGACCCGGACGACCGATATCCAGGCCGTCGGCCAGACCCAAACGGTCAATGCCCCGCCGGCCAAGCCGCAGCTGTCGGCCGAGCAGGCCTGGGGGATGGTCCAGCCGCAGATCGATGACAGCCCATGGCTGAGCAAGGCCGACGAGACCTCGGCGTGGATCAAGGATGCGGGCGAGAAAACCCAGCAAGCCGCCGCCGCCGTCTCGGACAACCTGCGCGAGCTGAACTACCTGATGAATGACCACTGGGCCGGCCGAAAGATCGCCCATACGCTTAAAGTCATGGCGTCCGGTACGGCCACCTTAGCGCCCGACCCCGCGACCAAGGCCGTAGCATTCGGCATCACCGTTGTGATCGAGTACGGCGATAGCTGGGCTCTCTTGCTTGCCGATCAGGCGGACGACCTGAACCAGTGGGTCGATTCTTTTACCGAGCCATATGAGCGATATGCCAACGCCTACAAGGCGGTGCATGAAAACCAGACCCCCGAGAACCTGGAGGAATGGGTTACGGCGTCACAAGCGCTGATCCCCCACCTGGAGAAGGCCCAGCGGATCTGCTCGGAGATCGAAGAACAGTTGGCCAATGTCTCGGGCAAGCTCAACGAACTGCATCACGCGCTGGAAGGTGCCGACCACTGGTCGGTGGACTGGCTGGCCGAGAATGTTGATGAAAAACTCGTGGTGCCCAGCGTTGATAAGCTCGATCACTTCCGGCTGCAGACCCAGGCGATCTCGGCTCGCGCCACGTTCGACCAGGCGCTGCTCACTTCGCTGCCGGGACGATTCGAGCGATACGACATCGTCGATTGAGCGATGATCGCAAGCCGCTGCACCCCCCGCACCGCGATGGGGCAGCATGCTAGGGAGATAACTTTTTCTCGATCACCCCTGCCTCCTCCAGGTGCAACCGCACCGCCTGCTCGTACCGCCCCACCGACCCGGGGGGCGGGAGCGTGTTGTGGTTCGCCTCGAACAGGACCAGCGTCGTGTCCTTGCCCGCCGTGTCGAGAGCGTGGGCGTGCGAGACCGGGACAACCTTGTCGGCCCGGCCGTGCAGGATCAGGATCGGCAAGTCGAGTACCTGGAACGTTTCCTCGGAGCGCAGCCGGCTGGTGATGAGCAGCGGCGGGACGCCGTACCGCGTGGCCATACTCGCAAGACTCTTGAAAGTACTCTCGACCACAAGGGCCGCCGGCTCGGTGTCGAGCGCGATCGCCGTGGCGAACCCGCCGCCGAGCGATCGGCCGTGCAGGACCAGCCGATCGGCATCGACATCCTCTCGCTCCAGCGCGCCTTCGAGCACCGCCAGGGTGTCCGCCAGGATGTGTTTCTCTGATGGCGTGCCGTCGCTGTGCCCGTACCCGCGGTACTCGACCATCAGCACCGAAACGCCCAGGCCGTGGTACAGGTCGATGATCCGCTGCTGATGATCGATCAACTCGGAGTTGCCGTGAAAGAACACCGCCAGCGGCCTCGCCGGATGAGCACCGCCAATCTCAACACCACTTCCAAGGTCAGGGGCGGGCACGAACCAGGCGACGGTATGGCCCTCGTCCGTCGCCAGCTCGATCCGCTCGGTCATCTCAGTCGGCAGCCGGTCGCTAGCCTGGCCCGCGAACCCGGCGCGATAGACGAATTTGTCCTGGAAGAAGAACATGAGCCCGCAGTAGATCACATAAAGCGACATCAGGATCAACGCCCACCGAGCGTACCACGGAAGCCGGCGGCGTTTGGTGGCAGTCGTCGTCATGGCGGATTCCATACCCAGATCATACCCATCACCAAGAACATCGTGATTGCCTTGTCCTAGCGCACCATTCATCGGTGTCTTTTACCACACCGCCTTTCGCCTGATGCCCCGACTAACCGGATAGACGAACCACCACCGTCGCCAGTGGATCGACCAGCCAATGCTACTCAGCGGCCCGGACCTCAAGCTTGCCGGACGGGTCCGGGTTGTCCGCCCCCGCCGAGTCATGCCAGTTCATGATCTTGTGGCTCAAATCGGTTGGCGAGTCGTCGTGCTTTGTGTGCAGTCTCACGGCGACCGGCCGATCGGGGTCATCCACATAGGAGGGCGAAGCAAACCGCACGGCCAGGTACCAGTCCCCGGCCTCCAATTTCGCCTGCCCGCCCGCCTTTTGCCTGATCTCAACTAGCGGCAGTGGCACAATGCAGATTGAAGATATGTGCTCGATTGCCGATCTTTCAGCGGGAGCGGCGTGCGAATTACTAGGTTCATATAAACAATAGGAACGGACTCCAGCCTCACAGATTATCGTCCCGATACCCGAAGGAACATCACGCAAAGCTCGGTACATTGGTGGCTGGTTGGCTGAATCAGGAACTCGATTGAAGCGACTGACGCTTTCCCTTGAATCGGAGCAAGACAGCGGAAGAATCACGGTCAAGCGAATGCAGTTTCATGAGCTCGGTAGTGGGCTAACCACCGGCTGCGCCCGCGAACGATAATGATGTGGTCGGCTTGGAGGCTGCTTCCGCGGGCGGCCGGCAACTGAGCCTTTTACGTTAAGGGGCTTTACAGTCCAATGAATGAGAACAGTTACCGCCTAGCAAAGATCGTATTACTCGCGATGTTCGTAATCGGATTCCTCGTAATCGGTTGGCGAGTTTCTTCTACTGGACGCTACGTCCAATTCGATCTCCAAAAAACATACACTCCTGATGGCACTTCTGGACTTGCCAATCCACCGAACTATGTAATCGACAGTTGGACCGGCGAACGACTCCCGACCGAGTGATGCCACCTAACCAACTGCTGCAGTTGACCGGCGACGCCCGCGATTGATAATGTTGTTGTCGGTTTGGAGCCCGTTCTCCGCGGGCGGCCGGCAACTGAGCCTTTTACGTTAGGGGCTTGCCTTTGAAGCGAGTATTGGTTCTGGCACTACTTCTTATCGCCTTGGTCGGTTGCGGAAATCGCATAAGCATCCCTGAAGGTGCTTTGGTGATCTATGAAAATTATGCCAGAGAACGCCAAATGAAAGTTGATAGTGACTTTGCTGCGGAGATATGTAAGACACTGCGTGAACCGCCTGATTCAGCTGAAAAAAATATGGCATTGGGGTTGGACACACGAAAGTCTCTTAGAGTAGGTGGCCAATCATTTCAGGTACTTCCAAATTCCGTGATATTGATGGATCTTTGGGGTGTGCGAACGTGGCACTTCAAAGATATTGAGGCAAGGCTGGACTCCGTTTTCGGAGATCACAATACCCAAGACGAGACCATAAGCCCCTAACCAATTGCTGCAATTGATCGGCTGCGCCCGCTTGTAGAGTGTGCTTCCTGGACTGTTGCCTTCTCTTCGCGGGCGGCCGGCAGTTGAGGCACTCTACTTCGGATAACACGGTAGAGGCTCTTTGTACGGCCGGTGGAATTGATTGACGAAATCTCACGCACCGGGGTTCGCCTTGTCGAAGGAGAGAGGTAGAATAGTGCTGTGTTGCCTGGCTGCCAGGTTTCGAGAGGCCGATCTCAGGCCACATGCTCTCGAACCTGTCGATCCCCAAGGGAGCGGGACTCGGGCGCGACGGTCAAGCCTCCATCGAGGGGAAGGCCCGGATGATCCGGCGAAGCACCCACGTAGCATTGGGGTTCGAGACTTTAGCCTGCGGCCTCCCGAAACCGTGCAGCGGGGCAACCGCGAACCCGTCGATGAGGCGGGTTTTTCTTTGGGAGGGTGGCCCTGCTGGGGGGCGTGGAGCGTGCGTTTTTAGCCGGGCCTTATATACGGCCTTGGCCAAGTGATTGAGGTTTGGTGCGGCGGGGGTCTGGGGTTGGGTCTAAGATGATGGGATGAAGACGCCCGCACCGACCGAGCCGCACGATGCTGAGGGCCAGCCGCCGCCGGCGGCGGGCGACCTGCACCACAGCCGGCTGCTGGGCGAGGTGCTCGAGGCGGTGCTGGCGACGTATCCGCTGGAGGATCGGACGAGCCACATCGACGCGACGTTCCTGCCCAGCCGGGAGCGGGCGATCGAGGTGATCGAGTTGCTGCGGCGGGTGTTGTTCCCCGGCTTTTTCGATCCGCAACGCGTGACGAGCCAGAATGTCAAGGAGCACATCGGCTCGCTGCTGTCCCGGGTTGATGCGTTGCTTTTCGACCAGGTGCGTCAGTCGCTGCGGTACGGCGAGAACCGTGGCGACCCAGGCGCGGGCGATGGCTGCGACGACTGCGATGTGCATGCCCGGCAGATCACCGACGCCTTCCTGCAGGCGATCCCCGAGCTTCGCCGGATGCTGGCGCTGGATGTGCAGGCGGCGTTCGATGGTGATCCGGCCGCGGTGAATACGGACGAAGCGGTCTTCTGCTACCCCGGCATCGACGCGATCTACATCCACCGTGTCGCGCACAAGCTCTGCCGGCTCGGGGTACCGATGCTGCCCCGCATTATGAGCGAGTACGCCCACAACGAGACGGGTGTGGACATCCACCCCGGGGCGACGATCGGCGCGTCGTTCTTCATCGACCACGGCACGGGCGTGGTCATCGGCGAGACCTGCGACATCGGCAAGCGGGTTAAGGTCTACCAGGGCGTTACGCTGGGCGCGTTGTCGACCAAGGGTGGCCAGGCCTGGCGCGGCCGGAAGCGTCACCCCACCATCGAAGACGATGTCACGATCTACGCCGGCGCGACGATCCTGGGCGGGGATACGGTGATCGGGGCGCGGTCGACTATTTCGGGCTCGGTGTTCATCACTTCGTCTGTGCCGGCCGACCACAGCGTGCTGGTCGATCATCCCACCCCCAGGCTCAAGGCACGGCGGGGCAAGAAGCCGATCGACCCGGAGATCGACCTGGGCCAGGGTATCTGAGGCCGAGCCCCAAGCCCGATGACCGCGCCTATGATTGCATATCCCGTTGCTTGATTGGCGGATTCCCGCGATCATTATGGCCTACACGCTGACCATCGATTTCAACAAACCGATCGCGTTGTTCCCGTTGGACAACTGCGTGCTGTTGCCCCACGCGACGGTACCGTTGCATATCTTCGAGCCACGGTACCGGGCGATGACCCACGACGCGATCGACAGCAGCGGGCTGATCGCGATGGCGGTCTTTGAGGGCGATCGCTACATGACTGAATACGAAGGCCAGCCACCGATCCGCGACCACGTTTGCGTGGGGTATATCGTCCACCACGAGCGGCTGGCGGACGGCCGGTACAACATGCTGCTGCAGGGCGTCGCGCGGGCGCGGATCGTGCAGGAACTGATGCCGGACGACGGGGGGTACCGGCGGGCGATGCTCAAGCCGGTCGAGCTGAGCGTGATGGAGATCGACCTGGACCGGGTGAGGCACGACATCGAAGGCGAACTGAACGACCCGCACCTCAAGGGCTTGGCGAGCGTGGGGAACGTGTGCAACTGGCTCTCGCCGGACCTGCCGACGCCGGCGGTGGTGGACCTGACCTGGCAGGCCCTGGCGCGTGATACCCAGACGCGGTACGAGGTCCTTTCCGAGCCGGACTCGATCGCCCGGGCCGACCGTCTGCTTCGGCTGCTGAAGCAGACCCGGCGTACGCTGGCGTTGGCCGACGCGATGGGCCCGAGCACAAGCGAGAATGGACTTTCGCTAAACTAACTTGATGCCCGACGAGGAGCGCCAAGTGCAGGACGCCGGCTTGATCGCCGATGGCGATGACCCTCTGTTTGAGGCCCTGACCGCCCCGCAACGCGAAGCGGCGGCGCATGTCGATGGCCCGCTTCTCGTGCTGGCCGGCCCCGGTTCGGGCAAGACGCGGGTCATCACCCGCCGGGTGGTCCACCTGATTAAGCGAGTGGGGATCGCGCCCTGGAATATCCTGGCGATCACGTTCACGAACAAGGCCGCCGCCGAGATGCGCGAGCGCGTGCAGCAGATGCTGACCGAGCGGCAGGCCAAGGCCGTCACCCTCTGCACCTTCCACGCCCTGTGCGCCCGGCTGCTCCGGCAGTATGCCGATCGGCTCGGGCTGCCCGCGGGCTACTCGATCTACGACACCGCCGACCAGAAGCGGGCGATGAAGCAGGTGCTCGATGACCTGGAGATCAGCAGTAAGAACTTCCCGCCGCCCGCCATGCTCTCTGCGATCAGCAACGCGAAGAACGAGCTCGTCGGACCTGAGCAGTTCGCTTCCGAGGCGAGCAATTTCTATGACCGCACCGTGGCTAAGTGCTACACCCGCTACGAGCAGGTCCTCAAGAAGAACAACGCCCTGGACTTTGACGACCTGCTGCTGCGCACCGTCGGGCTGATGCGGGACGACCGCGAGGTGATCGAACAGCTCCGCGAGCGGTTCCAGTACGTGCTGATCGACGAGTACCAGGACACCAACCACGCCCAATTCATGATCGCCCACGCCCTGAGCGCCGGGCACAAGAACATCATGGCCACCGGCGATCCGGACCAGTCGATCTACGGCTGGCGTGGCGCGAACATCCGCAACATCCTCGAGTTCGAAGACCACTACCCCGGCCCCAAGATCGTTCGGTTGGAGCAGAACTACCGCTCAACCAAGCACATCCTTGCCGCGGCCGACGCGCTGATCAAGAACAACCGCGGGCGCAAGCACAAGTCGCTCTGGACCGACAACGACGAGGGCGAGAAGGTCAAGATCGTGACCAACGACGACGAGCGTGGCGAAGCCCGGTTCGTTGTGGACCGCTTCCGAGAGCTGCACGACGACCAGGGCCTGGCCTGGGGGCAGATGGCGGTGTTTTACCGGATCAACTCGCTCTCGCGGGTGATGGAAGAAGCACTGCGTGACGCGGGTATCCCGTACCAGATCGCCCGGGGCACGGCCTTCTACGACCGCAAGGAGATCAAAGACGCGGTGGCCTTCCTCCGTGCGATCGCCAACCCGCAGGACGAGGTCAACCTCCTGCGGATCATCAACACCCCCGCCCGGGGGATCAGCGCCGCGACGGTCAAAGCGATGCAGGCCTACGCCCTGGCCGAGGATATCCCGGTGTGCGACATCGTCAACGACCCGCTGCTGCTTGCCTCGGTCAACACCCGGGCACAGAACGCGATGGCCAAGTTTGGCAAGGTCTTCAACGCCTGGCAAGATGCGTTGACACCCCCCGTCGAACAACCTGCGAATCCCGACGATCAGCAAGTCATCTTCGCGCCACAAGACGAGTCACAGTCCCTGCGCTACTTCGTTGAGCGGGTGCTGCGGGAGTCCGGCCTGGAAGACCTGTACCGCAATGATAAGTCCGACCCCGATGGCGAGCGGCTGGACAACCTCGGCGAGTTGGTCAGCGCGGCACAACAGTTCGAGACCGAGTTCGTCACCGAGGTCCAGGCCGACAGCGACGGGCGGGACACCGACGCCCCGCTGAAGGATAAACTGCTAGGTTTCCTGGAGCGGATCGCACTGGTCTCAGATATCGACGGAGTCAGTTCGGACCAGGGGCAGATCACGCTGATGACCTTGCACGCCGCGAAGGGGCTGGAGTTCCCAGCCGTAGCGATCATCGGGGTCGAGGACGGCATGCTCCCGCACCAGCGCGCGAACGACAACGAGAAAGAACTTGAAGAAGAACGCCGGCTCGCCTTCGTCGGGATCACCCGGGCGATGCGGCACCTCTACCTGACCCACGCCCGGTCGCGGACCGTCTTTGGCCAGTCGCAGCACACGATCCGCAGCCGCTTCTTTGACGAGCTGCCCAAGGACGCTGTGGAAGCGTCCGACGCGAGTGAAGAAGATGACCGGGACGACCCGTTCGCCACCCGGCCGCTGCGATCCGTCGCAGCAAGGCAGGCCGAGCTCTTTCCCCCTGGGACCACAGTCAGACACCCACAGTTCGGCATCGGGCGGGTGCTGGACGTTGTGGCGATGGGCTCAATCACCCGCGCCAGCGTCCGCTTCAACACCCACGGCCGCAAGACCCTGATCTTGCAGTACGCCAACCTCGAGCGGCTGGACGCGCCCGGCCAGCGCGGTGCCGGCTTGGACGACGACATCCCGATCTGATCGGTGCTATTGTTCTGGCCCGTTGGAGTGACCCATGCACCGCACGCGCATCAAGATCTGTGGCGTCCGCGACGCGTCCGCCGCGCTGGCCGCGGCCGAGGCCGGTGCAGACGCGGTGGGGCTGGTCTTTGTCGAGAAGTCGCCGCGTCACGTGGGGATCACGGAGGCGGCCCGGATCGTCGCCGCCCTGCCGCCCTTCGTCGTGCCTATCGGCCTGTTTGCCAACGCGTCGCCCAATCAGGTCCTGCAGGCCTGCGAGGCGACAGGGATCTACACGGTCCAGCTCCACGGGCACGAGACACCGCAGATGCTCGACGAACTGGTCGGGCTGCGCGTGATCAAGGCCCTGCCCTTCAGTGAAAACGTAACCCAACAGGCCGCCGCCTGGTCACGCCACCACGCCGTGCGGGGCCTACTGATCGACACCCCGCCGCACCCCAAGGCCCAACTCACCGGGGGGAGCGGCGAGGCGTTTGACTGGGACGCGTTGTCTAAGGACATGCCGCGCTTTGATAAGCCCGTGCTGCTTGCCGGGGGTTTGAATGCCGACAACGTGGCTCAGGCCGTGCAGACCGTCCGGCCCTTCGCGGTCGATGTCTCCAGCGGGGTCGAGTCGGCTCGGGGCGTCAAAGATATCGAGCAGGTCAAAGCGTTTTGCGACGCGGTACGCGGTGCGGACGGTTAACTACTCACGGCCACTGATGTCAGCAAGCAGTGCTTTAATTTCCTAGCGCACCGCCAGCCCGAGTTCCTGGCGGATCCTCGCGAACAATGCGGCGCTCGCCTCGTCGTCGCCGATCAGCCCGACCTTGACCGCAAGGAATGTTGCCTCGTCGAGCGGCCTCACGATCACCTCGACGGAGGTGCCGTTGCCGGTCTCGCCACTGATCTGGGTACGGCCCTGCTCGTTGGTCTTGGTCTCGAGCACGATGATGTCGGTCTGCGTGAGCACCTTCTTCGACGCCTCGATCACCTCCTGCTCGGCGTTGGGCACGTAGCCCTCGGTGTCACCCTCGACATAGGCGTACGTGACGCCTCCCACCGTCGGCGGCGACCCGCTCTCGCAGCCCGCGAGCCCGCCAATACTAACCAACCCCGTGACACCAAGAACCGGCAGAATCTGTCCCAGCCGTCGCATGTCGCATCCTTTCGTGAAGTTTCAATTCATCCTATTCGACCACTCCATACCATTCCACTTTATCAAGCCCACCAGCCCATCGATTTCAACTCAAGATCGGCTACAATCCCGGCCCATGAAACGTGTCCTCTCCGGCGTCCAGCCTACCGGCCAACTGCATCTGGGTAACTATGCGGGCGCGATCAAGCAGTTCATCCAGCTCCAGGAGCAGCACGAGGTCTACGTCTTCGTGGCTTCGTACCACGCACTCACCAGCGCGCGCGATGCCGGCGAGTTGCGAACCAACATCCGCCAGATCGTGATCGACTACCTCGCCTTCGGGCTCGACCCGGCGAAGACCCACATCTACCTGCAGCAGGACGTGCCGCAGGTGACCGAGCTGACCTGGCTGCTGTCTTGTGTATGCCCCAAGCACCTGATGGACAAACAGACCGCCTTTAAGGATAAAGTCACCAAGGGCCTGCCCGCGTCGATCGGGCTCTACAGCTACCCGATCCTGCAGGCCGCGGATATCCTCGCGGTCGATCCGGACCTCGTACCCGTCGGCGAGGACCAGCGCCAAAACATCGAGATCATGCGGGACCTGGCGCAGAAGTTTAACCACTACTTCGGCACCGAAGATCGGCCGGTCTTCAAGGTCCCCGACGCGGTGATCCGAGAGGACGGCGGGACCCTCCCCGGGGTCGATGGCGCGAAGATGAGCAAGAGCTACGGCAACGGGATCGACCCGTTCATGGACGAGAAACCTTTACGCAAACGCATCATGAAGATCGTCTCGGACTCGACCGCGGTGGACCAACCTAAAGACCCGGACAACGATACGACCTACCAGATCTTCGTGGGCATCGTGGGCAAAGACGACCCGAGGGCTCTCGATCTACGCGACAAATACCTCAACCCTCCCGCCGATGGCTTCGGCTACGGGCACGCCAAGCAGGCACTTTTCGAACTCATCCTGGATGAGTTTGGCGAGGCCCGCCGCAGACGAGTCGAGCTGAAGAACGACCCGGGCTACATCGACCAGGTCCTACGCCAAGGCGCCGAGGCGGCACAAGCGAAGATCACCGAGGTCACCCAACGCGCTCGCACGGCGGCGGGTCTCTAACCTAAGACACCTTGGCCATGCAGCTATTGTGTGTCGAGTTTTGATCAAGCCAGGCGGTCAAAACTCGTCGGTGTCCAGCCAGAGGGTGACCGGCCCGTCGTTGCAGAGGGTGACCTTCATGTCGGCCGCGAACTGCCCGGTCTCAACCCGGCCGATGCCCTGCTTGCGCAACGCCTGGACGAAATAGTCGCAAAGCGGGGAGGCCTGCTCCGGTCGCGCGGCACCTAGGAAGCTTGGCCGATTGCCCTGGCTGGTATCGGCGAAGAGCGTGAATTGGGAAACGACCAACGCCCCGCCCCCGACGTCAATTAGCGAGCGGTCAAACTTCCCCGCGTCGTTCGGGAAGATACGCAGGTTGGCGACCTTCCTCGCCAGCCGGTCCGCGTCCTGGTGGCTGTCGTCGTGGGTGATACCCAGCAGCAACAGGCAGCCCAAGTCGATCGAGCCGATGTCCCGGTCGTCCACGACGACTCTTGCGTGGCTGACACGCTGGAGCAGGATACGCATGGCGGGAAGATAACACAGCGCCGAGCCCGGCGGCGATCTGGCCTACTCTGGACCAACCTGGATCACGACCGTGCTGGGGCGATGGCCGATACGATGGGTCCGGACCTGGATAAAGCCCTCCCCAGCAAGCGGGGCCGGGCCCTTCGTGTACACGTTCCAGGGCCCGTTGAACGCTTGGGTGTTACTCATCCGATACCCGATCGAAGCACCGGGCTGGTCACACGTGATTGTGACCGCGTATGTGTGATCCGAGGCTGCCTCAAGTGTTGCGATCTGGATCTGTGCCGCGGGGGTCGTCGGCTGCACACCGTCCGGCGGCCAGAGCTTCTCGGCAACCATCTTCGACTCGGGCAGGATCAGCCCGAGGTCGCCGGTGTCCTGGATCCATTGGCCCAGGGTCTGGCGCATCTCGGCGATGCGGGCGGCGTGCCTTGGATCATCAATCAGGTTGTTGACCTCCCACGGGTCGCTCGCCGAGTCATAGAACTCCTCAGCGGGCCGGCGGGTCGCGGCGAGCTGCCACTGCTCGGGGGCCTGCGGGCCGGTACGCTGCAGAGCATAGATATCCGCGGTCATCGGCAGCTGCTCGCGGTACCTGACCCGGAGGATATAAGGGACGTCTGTCCTGAGGTTGCGCGTATATCGGTATCGGCCGTCGCTGACGGTTCGGGTCTGCTCGTAGATCGAGTCGAATCGGTCGCCGTGGCCGAAGGCGTAGCCCGGCTCGTCGCGGGCAAACTCGCCCAGAAACGCAGCGCCGTCCAGCCGCCGGTCCGGCTCGATGCCCGCCAGTGAGAGCACGGTCGGGCCGAAGTCGACAAATTCTGCGACCCGGCCCTCGCGTTCGCCCGCTCGCCGGCCGTCGGGGAACCTCACGATCAGCGGCACACGCAGCCCGGTGTCGTAGCAGGACCGCTTGCCGCGCGGCAGGCCCACACCGTGATCGCTGAAGAACATGACCACGGTCTGTTCCAGCAGTCCCGCTTCTTCGAGTTCCTCGATCTTCTGGCCTACCCAGTGGTCCATCGCGGCGATGTTGTTGTAGGTCCGTGCCATCGCGTCGCGTACCTCGGGTGTGTCCGGGTAGATCGGCGGGACGGGGGCGTCACCCGGGTCCAATTCACCTTGGCCCTGGTTACGATTCGGGAAGGCCCGGCTCTCGTGCGTGCCGGTGTAGTTGAAGACGGCAAAGAAGGGCTGGCCCTCGGCCCGGTTGCGCCAGTGGGCCTTGTTGCTGGTCTGGTCCCAGACCGTGACGGGCTCTTTGAACTGGTAGTCTCTCTTGGAGTTATTGGTGCAGTAGTAGCCGGCCGCGCGGAGATGCTCGGGGAAGCAGCGGACAAACGCCGGGGGGACGGCCTCGTAGGCGGGGATACCGTCGTACTCACCGGGGCCGGCCGCGCGGCTGCGCCTACCGTTGCGCATCTGCATGGAGCCGATCCGGGTGGCATACATCCCGGTGATCAACGACGACCGGGCCGGGGCGCAGACCGGCGAGGTGGCAAAGGCGTTTTCATAGACCAGGCCCCGGGCCGCGAGGCGGTCGAGGTTGGGCGTTGGGACCGTGTCATCGCCGTAAGGCCCGATCCACGGGCTCATGTCTTCGACACTCAGCCAGACGATGTTGGGCGGTGTCTGTTCGATGGTTTGGGCCGGGCAAGAAAACGCCGCCGCGCAGGCAAGCAAAACGGCGAACAATGCGTGGATCGATTGGGTCGGGCGCATGGGCATTCCTTGAAGTGAATGGCCTGATTGTAGCGTTTGGTTGATACGCCCCGCCATGACGACGGGTCGGCTACCAGGCCCGCGAACAGGGCCGTCCCCTGCGGTTGTCGCGGATTGAGTAGACGCCAACGGTTGGGTCGATGGCGGAGGCTGTCAATAGAGTGTCTTTAGCCCGTACTTGCGGCGGAGTTGCTCGACCTGCTGGATGAGGTCCGGGCGCTCGCCCTCGCGGATGATCTGGTCGTAGAGGTCGTGGAGCTTCCAGAAGGCCCAGCCCTCGGCGATGTCCTTGTCGCCCTGGTCGGCGAAACGCAGGCCACGGGTGAAGGTGAACTCAACGTCCTGGCCCGCCGACTGGCCCGAGATCTGCATGGTGAAATCGTCGGGCCGAGTGTATCGGCCGTAGACCGTGACGGTCTGGCCCTGGTGGATATCGGGCAAGTTGACGGGGAAGACCCTGTCGTCATCGAGGCCGGCGATATCCAGACGCATATCTTTGATGATCGGGTAGCGCAGCCGGCTCATCAGGTCCTGGATCTTGCCCGAGACCTCGTCGGCGTCGTCGGCGTAGACCGAGAAGCCCTTGTTGCGGTAGGACAGGAAATTCAGCAGCTCGCGGTTCTGCTCTCGGGCGACACCGACGCAGTAGATCCCCGCCGCCAGGTCGTTGTCTCGGGTGATGAGGTTGATCAGGTCGCGGGTATCGACCACGCCCCGGGTCGAGAGCCCGTCGCTGATCAGGATCAGGTCGTAGACACGCTGCTCGTCGATATCCCGGACCAGCAGCTGGCGCATCGCGGCGTTGACGTCGGTATACCCCACCGATCGGGCCTGGTCGAGGAACACCCCGGCCTGGTCGATGTTCTGCCGCGTCGCGGGCAGGGGGCGGTCCGACAGGACGCTGACCTTCTCGTTAAACAGCACGATATTGAACCGGTCGTTCTCGTTGAAGTTCACGAAGGAGGCTTTGACCCCGGCCATGATCTGATCGACCCAACCCTGAGAAACGCTCGAGGAGGTATCGATGATGAAGACCACGTCCTTGGGCATCGTCGCCAGCTTGCGCAGCGACCGCTGGGCGGTGATATCCACGCGGACGTAGCTGTCTTCACCGGTCGGATTGCCGCGGCGGTCGGTCGGGGTAAAGCGGGTGACGCGGTAGGCGAAGTCGTTGTCGAGGTTCTCGGGCACCTCGATCCGGGTGGTGTCGGCCAGGGCGATATCGACAAAATCGATCGGCGGGGCTTCGAGCGACGGGCCCAGGTCGGGCATGACCTCGCCGACCCCGCCGACCTGGTCAAGGATCGGCCGCTCCACCAACGGCTGCCCGCCGCCGGCCACATCAAGCCGTATCTCGGCCGAGCCAGCTTCTTTGAGCGCGTTACCGGCGATCGTGCCGCTGTCGTTGGGGCCGGTGCCGTCGCCCCGGCCCTCTTCACCCTGGCCTTGGCCGCTGCCGGGATTGCCAAAGTCCAGCTCGGCCGGCGGACGGGTGTCCAGCGCCGCGAGCACATCGTCGTCCAGCTCAAACGCGGGCAGATCGATCTCCAGGCCGCCCCGCATCCCCTCAAAGGGCTCTTCGATCGGCCGCAGCTCGACATCCAGCTCAAGCGGGTCGGTCACGATCGGCGGGGGCGGCTCATCGAGCAGACGCTCGTTTAGGTCCTCGGAGGTCGGGCCCTGGTCCTGGTCCAGCGCCCGGGAGCGGTCGGTCGAGAGCGAGAAGTAGTCTTCGGTTGCCCGCTTGACGTTGGTCGGGACGATCGTCGAGGCGGCCGATTCCAAGCCGGAGACAATCGGCTTGTCCCACGCCCAGACGGCCAGGGAGCCGTGCAACACGGCACTGACCACGACCGCGAAGATCATCACCCCCCGCGGGTTGGTGACCAGCACGCTCGGTTGGTATGGCTTATCACGTTTAGGCATCACCTCTCACCTGCAGTCACCATCTGCCATTAACGCCGATCCGCCTTCTCAAGCGGGGCGGCCAAGGACGGAGTTAATTTATGCTACGCAGCTGAGCTTCAGCCCGCCGCTTAAGCGCCGCGTCTTCGGTCTGCTCCAGGGCTTGACGCAGGAACTGGGCCGCGCGTTCCCGCTGACCCGCTCGGAGTGCTAGGACCCCCCGGGCGTAGATCGCGTAGGCCGAACCGGGGTAGTTCACGACCAATTCGTTGAGCACCTTGGCTTCTTCCGCCGCGTCACCGGCCTGTCGTTCCAGTTCCGCCACCTCGACTGAGGCTCGCTGGGCCAGGTCCTCGCCCGCACGGTCGGCGTGGAGCAGGACGATCATCTTCAGCAGCCGACGCGCCTCGTCCACGTGCCCGGCCTCGGCGTCGGGTTGACTGCGCTGGCGGGCCCGGGCCGCGAGGGTGCGGTGCATCAGGCCCGCCTCGTACAACGCCCGGGAGGCGATCCGCTGGTCCTTGTCCGAGTTGAGCAGCCCCCGCAGCTCACGCAGCGCTTCGTCCAGATTGCCCTGGTCCCTTAGGGTCAGCGAGATCTCAAGCCAGGCGAACAGGTGGTTGGGGCCGCGCAGCGCGCGGACCTCGCCGAGTGTTTCCAACGCCGCCTCGTGCTGCCCGGTCAGCCGCTGGGCCCTGCCCGTCAGGTAGCGGGCCTGGTCCTGCAGCCCCTCATCAACCGTGTGCGCCAAATACGCCAACGCCCGCTCGGCCTTGCCCTGCCCCAACAGCGTCCGCCCGATCCACAGCATCTCTTGGGGGTTAAACACCGAAGCGTCGGCCAGCTCCTGCATCCGCATGCGCAGCGCCAGAGATTCATCGGCAGCGCCCTGTTCTTCCGCGTGCTGGGCGATGATCCGCAGCACGCTGACACGCGTGGCCGTTGGCAGCTTCTCTTCATCCGCCGCCAGACGCAGCAGCGCGACCCCCCCCTCCGGATCGCCCAGCTTCATCTGGATCAAGCCGCGCTCCAGCCCCGACTCGGCCCGGTACGGGTTGAGGGGGTGTCGATCCGTGAGTTTTTCGTGCACCGCCAGAGCGGCCTCGAGGTCTCCCAGGTAACGCATGGCCACGGCCTGACGGTACATCGCCTCCTGCTCGACGGCCGGGGTCACCAGCTCGGCGTCACCAATTGCCAGCGTGGAGGTGGCCAGCGTCTTGACTTCTTCGTGTTTGCCAAGGGCTCCGGCCAGCTCCATCAGCCGGAAGGTGGCCTGCAACGACACCGGGCTGGGCTCAGTGACTGAGGCGCGGTACAGCCGATAGTCGCGCGCCGCGGCGGCGGGCTGCTCGTGCGTCTCGTACAGGTTCGCTCGACGGAGCAGCGCCTGCTGGTAGTACGGGCTCTGCGGGCCCTGATTCACAAACACGCTGAGGCGGTCGGCGCCGCGGGTCACATCCCCCTGATCCGCGTCGCTGGTCGCCTGTAGGAATGCAAGGTCCACCCTCAGCGGGGAATCGGGGAACCGCCGGGCCAATTCGGCGATCGAACCGTCCATGCCCGCCCGCTCCTTGAGGTGGTACTGACTGACCGCGAGCTTGTACAAGATCTTTTCCTGGATCGGCAGCCGGCCCTCGCCCCGGGCATATTGGCTGAGCAGGGCGACGGCCTGCTCGTGTTGCTCGAGTTCCTGGTGGGCCGAGCCCGCGAGGTACCAGGCGGGCAAACGGTCCTGCAGGGGCAGTGCCTGCCCGAAGCGGTCAAAAGTTGTGAGCAGTTCGCGGTACTTCTGCTGGCCGAACTGCGCCCAGAGCATGCCCACGACCGACGGGGCAAAGTGCACCGAGGACTGGTAACGCGAGACAACCGTGCCGTAGTACGCCACGGCTGGCTCGTACTTGCCCTGGTTGTAGCTCAGGTCCCCGGCAAAACGCGCCGCCTCGGGCTGGGTCCCCGGGCTCTCTAGCGCGAGGCACCGATCGAGCGTCTCGACCGCCTTCGCCGGCTCCTCCAACAACGCGAGGACCTTGGCCAGGTCGAGCAGCGCCCGCGGCTTCATCGGTGTGTCGAGCTCGGCGGCATCGGCGAGGGCGGTCGCCGCGGCCTCGAGGTTCTCTGCGCCGCGGTAGGCCATACCTTTGAGATACAAAACGGAGACGGCAATATTCGCATCGAGCTCGTCCGTCTGGATCCGCTCGAGCGCAGCAAGCGCCTCGCGGAACTTGCCCAGGTCGCTGAGCACCTGGCCGCGCAAGAGGTCCACCGCGTACCCGGGCACCAGGGTCGGGTCGCCGGCTTCTTCCAGCATCTGGGCGGCACGCTCGTTGTCGCCGTTCTTGCGGTGCAGCAGCGCCCGGTAGTACTGCGCATCGCCGAGCTTTTCGCCACGCGGGAAGCGTCCCAGGTACTGGTCGAACTCCGCGGCCGCCTCGGCGAGGTCACCACGCTGCAGCAGCTTGTATGCAAAGAGGAACTGCTGGTGCTCGGCATCCGACTGGGCGTAGGCGAGGTGCGATGCCGGGAAGGCGAGGTGTGCGGCAATCAGAGCAACCGTTACGATCCAGAGCCGCCGACCCACCGCCCGGACATCGCAAATCGAATTCTGCAGGTCGAACTTCATGGCTTTACTCTTCCCGGACCACCGCCAGCTTTACATCCGTCAGACCCGCCAACTCGGCGGCATCCATAATCTCCAGCAACAAACCATAGCGCCCCCGCGCGTCACCGCGGATAATGACCGGCTGGTCGCGGGAGATGTCCGCCAGCTGCTGCAGACGTTCGACCAGCAACTCGTCATCGGGCTGCTGCTTGACAAGCTTGGCTTCCCGCTCGCCAACGAAGACCCGGCCGTCCTCATCGAAGCTGACGATGACCTTCATCGCCTCGGCCTGCCCGGTCGTCGCGGTCTCGGAGGTCGGCAGCCCCACGTCCACCGTCAACTCCTGGTCCCGCATCGTGTAGGTCGACATGAAAAAGATCAGCAGCAGGAAGAGGATATCCACCATCCCCGCCAGGGGGATGACCGGTCGTGACCGTTCGCGGGACTCGGATGCAAAACCCATGAGGCAAACCTATTGGTTGATTACCGCAGCGGTTGGCGGCCGATCTCCATCGCGGCGCGGGGGTCCGGCTCGTCGTCACCCCGCTTGATATGGTCGGCGATCCGGTGCACCGCGGCCTCGGCGTCGGCCAGGGTCCGGGTCGCCCGGCTCTTGACCACCGAGTAAAGCACCAGCATCACGATCCCCACCGACAGGCCAAACAGCGTGGTCCCCATCGCCTCACCCACCCCCCGGGAAAGGACCATGGCGTTGATCGTGCCGGTCTCCTGCTGCAGGCCGTAGAACGCCTTGATCATGCCCAGCACGGTGCCGACCAGCCCGAGCATCGGCGCGACGTTGCTAATGTCCGCGAGGTAGCTGACGCGGTTCCAGATGATGTCGGCGAGCCGGCGGCCCTCGGTATCGATCATGTCGAGCATGACCGAGTGCTGCTGCTTGTGGTTCTCGATACACCGCTGGATGATGTCGGCCGCGAAGACGCCCCGCGCCCGCCGGCAGACGTCGCCCGCCCGCTCGTAGTCGCCCCGGACTACCAGCTTGACCACCTCGTCCACGAAGCCGTGGGGCACCATCGTTCGGCGGTTGATCGTCAGCATAAAGGCAAAGAAAAACAGCAGCCCCAGCACCGACAACCCCAGGATGATGCCGTTGATGATCGGCGAGAACATGAAGAACTCTTTGACCCGGGTCAGGGGGTTCTCGCTGAGCTGGTAATAGCCCTGGTTGTCCTGGGGCTGGGCCTCTTGTTCCTGAGCCTGTGAAGGGCTCTGCGGTGCGCCCGGCTGGACCAGTTGAGGGGTACCCGTGCCCGGCTGGGCCTGGGTTTGGGCGGCGGGCGTGCCCGGGAGTATCGAGCCGGGGGTTTCGCGCGGGGGCGGGGGCTGCTCACCACCGGGCTGAGCTTGGGCGTAGAGCGTCCCGGCCACCGCCAAGAGCAGTAGGATCAGAAGCAAGGCCAGTCTTGGGCCGGAGCCTCGTCGCTTGGATTGCGTAGCGTTCAAACGCGGTCCTCTCTGCATGATCTCTACACGACGCCTCAAGCCCCTGCATCATACGGCTTTGCCGGGACCAACATTCTAATTCATCCGCTTTAGAAGGGGTTTGAACCGATTCGCCGGGGGATAAAAGTGCTCGAACACGCATGCCTCAAGGCGAGCCGGGGCCTGTGGCCCCGGTCTGTTGTCGGGCGCGTGGGGTTGACATATTTTTGGCTGACCGGGGCCACAGCCCCCGGCCCGCCTGACGATGTGTCACTGCACCACCGGCAGCGCCAGCACGCTGCCGCGCTGACGCACCATCAGGGCGTTCTCCTCAGCGCCCAGCCCCTTGGCCCCCGGGCCGGCACCGAGGGCGGAACCGGGGTCGGCCTCGACCTCGACCTCATCGAACAGGTGGATCTTCATCCCCAGGTCCTTGAGCATCTGGTGGTCCTGCTTAGGTGTCCGGCCAAAGGTGGTCAGGTAGTTGCCGATCAGAAAGCTCGACCCGCCGGCAAAGAACATCCAGCTCTGCAGGTCGCGCAGGATCTTCTCCCTTCCACCGGCGATCTTCAGTTCGCGGTCGGGCAGGATAAAGCGGTAGATCGCGATGATCTTGAGCGCCTCCATCGGCTCCAGCGGCTCGACCTTGTCGTAGATCGGCGTGCCTTGGATCGCGTTGAGGAAGTTGATCGGTACCACGTCTGCACCCAGTTCCCGCAACGCAAAGGCCATATCCAGCCGATCCTCCCAGTCCTCGCCGAGGCCGAAGATCCCGCCCGAGCAGATCGACAGCCCCGCCTGTTTCGCGGTGCGGATCGTGTTGACCCGGTCGTCGTAGCTGTGGGTCGAGATTACATTCCCGAAGTGGCGTTTGCTGGTCTCGAGGTTGTGGTTGACCCGCTTGACCCCCATGTCCGCCAGCCGCCGGGCCTGATCGGGCTTGAGCTCGCCGAGCGTGGCGCAGGGGCGGATCTTGCCGGCCTCGGCCGTGTCGCGAAAGAACGGCTCCATCCAGTCCAGTTCCTTGTCTGTCGGGCCCCGACCCGAGTTGACGATCCCGAAACTGCTTGCGCCGTTGGCCAGCGCCTCCTCGGCCGCGGCCTGCATCTCATCGACCTTCATCCGCGTGGGCTGGACGTGGGTCCGGTGGTGCTTGGACTGGGAACAGTAGCCGCAGTCTTCTGAGCAGCCGCCGACCTTGCCGGTCACGATCGAGCAGAACTTGACGTTGCGGCCGACAAAGGCGATCCGGATCTTATTGGCCCAGAACATCAGGTCGTAGAGGTCGTTGCCTTGGAGGGTGGCCAGCTCGCGCGCCTGATCGAGGCTCAGCGGCCTGCCCGAGAGCACCTGGATGCCATGCCGCATGGCGATATCGTTGAGGTAGGGGCTTGCGCTGGCATCTGCATAAGGCGCGTGCTGGATCATGACAAAGAATCTTCCAGAGCGGGACGGATCACGGTCGGACGGGCTTGCTTTGCCATATGAGATGGCTCGGTGCCATACGGCTAAGCGCCTTCCGCTATATCAAATTACATGTTCTAAACAAAACCGGCCCGCGGGGAAAGCGGGCCGGATCGGAAACATGCTTCGGGCCTGGCTAGTGGCCTGACTAACGGCCGAACAACTCACTCATCGGGATGGTGACCACCGGCTCCAACTCCTTGCGGCCGAAGTTGGGCTTGTAGACCAGCAGGACGCCCTTGTTATTATCCAGCACGAACAGGGATTCGTTGCCCTGGCGGGTCTGTGCGGTCATCAGAGAGAACTGAGGCTGGGCGATGACCATGTCGGCCCGGGCCTCGTTCGAGGTTGTGTTGCGATCGATCTGCACCAGCAGGATACCGGTCAGAACAAAGGCCGATGCGAGCAGGGCTAAACAGGCGAGCTTGGTGTTATTCATGGTCAGGCTCCGGTCGGAGGTTTGGGTCTTTGATGTTTGGTTGGGGATGGGCTGAGCGCTTCAGCGTCCGCCACGACCTGGGCCAGCGTTCTGGATGTCCTGGCTCAGTTCACGGGCGCCGATCGGATCGATCCGGCCATTGGCATCGTTCACGAGGATGGCGCCCAGCTTGCCGTTGCTCTGATTGAGGATGTAGATCACCTGTTGCTGGGGGACGGCGGCGTTGCTTCCGGCGATCATGAGGTAGCTGCCCCCGCCGATCTGGGCCTGGGCCGGCTGGGGCGAGGACATCGTCAGGGCGATCGCGGCGAGCAGGATCGCGTTGAGGACAACGAGGACGGCAAGGGTTCGTTGGGTCATCGGTCAGACCTCCCGGGGTGGGGGTAAGGGACAATCGGAGCAAGGCATCAGCCGGGTTACAAACCGTGCGGGGCGAGGCTGGATCAATCGAGGCTGGATCAATCCTGGTGCGAACGGCGGGGGCTCATGAAGTTACCCACGGCGATCGCGATCAGGAAGATAATCCCGGCCGCGATACCCTTCCAGGCATCGGACTTCGGGGCGGTGTCGGCCTGGGGAAGCGCCCACGCCGAGGTAGCCCACGCCAGCATGAGGAAGGACGTGATCAGCCCACGCACGGTTACGGCAAGTCGGTTTAGCATGGCTACATCATAGACCTGCTGGCCGATCCTGTAAATGATCCATCAGCGTTACGGACGCCAAAAAACCGACTGAACGAGGCGGGCGGTCTGAGCTACCATGCTGAGCATGTTGATTTGGTCCCTGTGGATGGTCTTCGCCTACCTGCTCGGCTCGGTGTCGTTCGCCCTGATGCTTGGCCGAATCAAGGGATTGGACATCCGTACCTTCGGCAGCGGCAACGTCGGCGCGACGAATCTCGGCCGGGCGCTGGGAGGCGGTTGGTTCATCGCGTGCACCCTGCTGGACATGGGCAAGGGGCTGATCCCGGTCGTTGGCTATCGGGTCAGCCTATTCGCCATGGGCGTGCCTGTTGACACAAGCCTCGACATGCTGCTTTGGCTGGCCATCGGGATGACGGCGGTAGTCGGGCATGTCCTGCCGGTCTTCTTGAAGTTCAAGGGAGGTAAGGGCGTTGCGACCAGTGCGGGCGCGCTCTTTGGTTTCTGGCCTGTCCTGACCGTGCCTGCCGTCGGGGCTTTCGTGATCTGGTTTATTGTCACCAAGGCAACGGCCTACATTGGCCTCGCGAGCGTCGCGGCGGCCGCGGCCTTGCCGATCTTCACGCTCATCTTCGGTTTGAGCATGGGCTACGCGCCCGGCATCGTCGGCGTGACAAGCGGGGTCAGCACGCTTCTGGCCCTGATGGTCATCGTCCGCCACCGTAGTAATATCACCCGACTGCGTGCTGGCACCGAGGCGAAGGTGCAGTGGGGTGAAGCCAAACATGCCCCCGATGCGCGCCACGAATAGCACAACCCCAACCCGGCCAGGGCGTGGCGCCGGCCCGACTAACGCCCGCTCTTCTCTTCATTCAAAAACATCAGCACCGCTCCAGTGCCAAAGACGGCGAAGATCACCAACGTCGTCGCGACGAGTTGGACGGGCTTGGTTGACCAGATCGACATCACACCGCCGCAGGTCAGGATCATCCCGGCCAGGATCGCGAGCCCGAGTGAGAAGCCGTGACGCACCAGCAGCGGTAGCCGACGATCCCGCGCTGCGCCCAGGCCGTAGGGGTGGCCACACTCCGGGCACTTACCGCTCATCGGCAGGCCCAGCAACTCGTACCCGCAGTTATCGCAGTAGCGATCGTCCATCGGCGGCACAGCGTAACGCCTGTTCCCGACCGCTGCTACGCCGTCCACCGGCGGCATCAATCCCTTAACATGCCCCGCTAAACGCAACAATCAACCGGAGCCGATCCGAGATGGCCAACCCCGACCCAGCGCCCAAGCCCGTTGTCCTCATCGTCCGCGACGGCTGGGGCGAAAACCCCAACCCCGAGCATGACGCATTCAACGCCGTCAAGCTCGCCCATACCCCACGCACCGATGCGCTGATGAAGGCCTACCCCTCGACCCTCATCCACACCTCGGGCGAAGACGTCGGCCTGCCCGAGGGCACCATGGGTAACTCCGAGGTCGGCCACCAGAACATCGGCGCCGGGCGAGTCGTCGATCAGGAGTCCGTCCGCATCACCAAGCAGTTCCGCACCGGCGAGATCAACGACAACCACGCGCTCTGCGACGCGATCGAAAACGCCAACGCCCACGGCCACAACGTCCACCTGCTGGGCATCGCCTCCGACGCCGGCGTGCACGGCCTGCTCACACACCTGTATGGCTGTGTGAGGCTCTGTAAGCTACGCGGCGTTCCTACCGACAAGATCCTGCTGCACCTGTTCACCGACGGCCGCGATACCGGCCCGTTCACCGGCAAGGGCTACATCGAGCAGATCGAGGCCCAACTCGCGGAGATCGGATGCGGGCGCATCGCCTCGATCTGCGGGCGCTACTTCGCCATGGACCGCGACAACCGCTGGGAACGGGTGCAGCAAGCCTACAACCTACTCACCGGCCAAGACAACCGGCAGCCCCGCTTCAGCGGGGCTGTCCAAGCCATCCAAGACTACTACGACAACCCGACGAACAACTCACAGCAAGGCGACGAGTTCATCACGCCACGCCTGGTCGCGCCCGACCCGCAAGACTCGCGCATCACCGACGGCGACACCCTCATCTTCTACAACTACCGCGGCGACCGTCCCCGCGAGATCACCCGCGCCTTCATGCAGCCCGACTTCTTCGGCAACGTCCCCCCCTCTCCCGACTCGGGCACCAAAGGCTTTGACCGCGGCGAGAAGCTCAACCTCCGCTACGTCTGCATGACCGCTTACGACGCGACCTTCACCGATTTCCCCGGCTTGTCCGTCGCCTTCCCAAAGCCAGCGAGGATGACCGATGTCGGTGGGGAGTTCCTTGCGAAACAAGGTAAAACGCAGTTCCGCTGCGCCGAAACCGAGAAGTTCCCCCACGTCACCTTCTTCGCCAACGACTACCGCGAAGAGCCGTTCGAGGGCGAGACCCGCGAGATGGCCCAGTCGCCGAGTGTCGCGACCTACGACCTGCAGCCGGAGATGTCGGCCCCAGGCATTACGCGGCTGGTTCTTGATAGGGTGAATGACCCTTCCGGGGGCCCGGACTTCATCCTCGTCAACTTCGCCAACGGCGACATGGTCGGCCACACGGGCAAGCTCGATGCGGCGATCAAGGCCGTCGAAACCGTGGACGCATGCGTCGGCGAGATCGTCGACGCCGTGCTCAAACGCGGCGGCAAACTCATCATCACCGCCGACCACGGCAACGCCGAGCAGATGTTCGACCCGAAGACGGGGTCGCCGCATACCGCGCACACGACCTACGACGTGCCGTGTATCCTCGTGGGCGAAGGGCTTAGTAAGCAAACGCCATTGCGTGACGACGCAAGATTAGCCGACCTGTTCCCAACGGCCCTTGAACTGATGGGGCTCGACAAGCCAGAAGCGATGGATGGTCAGTCACTGTTGCAACCGAATGACGCATCGAAGTAATGCACAGAACACACCGAGAAATCAGCAATGCAGTACATCCACGATGAGAAGCACGATGAGTTGTCCGCGATCTACCAATCACTCGAAGTAGGACGCCTTGACGAGGCCTTACGGGAATCGGGCATCGAAGATGAAGAACTCATCCGCCAAGTCTGCGAAACGTACTTTTTCAAATCTGGGTATTTCTTTGATTCGTGTTATTTTGATATCGAAGGCGTTCGCTATCGCCCCTGCCTGAGCTTTGAAGAGATCGATGATGAGAATCAACCCGCAGGCCGCATCTACTTGGTGGACGCCGAAGAGGGCGGCATGATGCATGAACATGCCCATCAATCGGTTGATTGGTACTTTGGCCTGGAGTCCAGCGACAACCCGCCACCAGATGTTGAAGAAGGCAACCTACACTTCGACGAAGAAGCGATGGATTAAATTCATGACGCCGCAATGACCGGCTATATTGAATCCTCATCCGGCGCGCTACCCGTACGATTTTCGCCAAGGTCGTTCTCACCCAACAGTACGAATAGCTTCTTACGCAAGATCTGCGACGCGAACTGGCAGTCGTCGCAGTGCAGCGCCACCACCGGCCGCTTGCGTGGGCGGACCAGTAGCGTGTAGGCGTAGCTGATGCTGACCTCCGCGGTGACCAGGGTCTGGCAGAGCGTGCCAACGGTGTGTTGTTCATCGAGCTCGATGCAGAGCACGTTCTGCTCAGAAAAGGGGTAGTCGTGGCGGTCAAGCAGCCGGCGGGCCAGCGCGGCGTTGGAGGTCAGCACCCGGACCACGGCATGGCCGGTCGCCTCCAGGATCGAGAACCCCGCGAGGGCCAAAGGCTGGTCACCGAAGATCTCCACCAGCCGGAGCATCCGCCCGACGCGGTTATCCAGAAACACGTTGAACTGCGTGTTGCCGGGCGGCTCATACTTGCCGCCCATCTCGGTTGAAGCCGGCATCTGGGACATGGGGCGAGGCGGAGTAGGGAGTCTAGAAATTGAACAATAAGTATACCGTCAGGCCTGATCCTGGTACCACTGGATCGTTGGGGCCAGCCCCGGCTCGAAACCAACTAAGGGTCCATAGCCCAGCAGCCTCGCCGCCTTGCCCAGATCCGCCAGCGAGTGCTTCACATCCCCCGCCCGCTCGGGCTGGTGCTCGGGCGTCAGCTCGGGGCGGCCCAATAACTCGGCCATGACCCGTGCGAGCTGGTTGACGCTGACGCGTTGGCCGCAGGCGACGTTGATCGACTCGCCGCAAAGCGGGGCCTCGCGGCGGGCGGCCAGGAGGTTGGCGTGGACCGCGTTATCGACAAAGGTGAAGTCGCGCGACTGCTGGCCGTCCCCAAAGATCGTCGGCCTCTGGCCGGCCAACAGCGCTTTGGCAAACGCGGCGATCACGGCGGCGTAGGCCGAGTTGGCGTTCTGCCTCGGGCCGAAGATGTTGAAGTAGCGCAGGCTGACGGTGTCGAGCTGGTCGGCGTAGCTCGTTGCCCAGGCACGCATCAGCGACTCGCCGTACACCTTGTTCGCCGCATAGGGGCTCCGCGGGCTGACGGGCATTGTCTCGACCTTCGGCAGCGTCGGCGTGTCGCCGTAGCACGAGCTGCTCGCGGCGAACACGACCCGCTCGACCCCGGCCGCGCGGGCCGACTCCAGCACGTTCAGCGTCCCCGTCGCATTCACTTGGTGGTACAGGCCCGGCTCTCTGACGCTCCGCGGCACAGAACCCATCGCCGCCTGATGGAAGACGTAACGACATCCAACTGAAAGTTCCGCGACAAGCGTCTCATCAATAAGTGATCCTTCGACAAACCTGAGCCGATCACCTGCCCGGTCTCGGTAAGTCGAAAAGTTCTTGATATCCCCGCCCGATAGGTCATCCAGCACAACGACCTCGGCCCCCAGATCGATCAGAGACTCAGCCAGGTGCGAACCAATAAACCCCGCCCCGCCGGTCACGAGCGCGCGAGTGCCTTTGAAGTAGTCGCCGTAGAGGGGTTGCCAGTCCGTAAGCGCCATAGGTGCGTCCTTGCATGACTATCGACAGATCAGAGCCGAGTTCATCAACGTGGGTTGGCTGGATCCGTCTCGAACGCGCGGTGCTGATCCATCGCTTGGCGGGTCATTTCAACCACGATCGTTGGCTGCTGACTAGAGACGTCCGTCGTCTCGCCCGGGTCGTTATCCAAGTCATACAAGGACGCGCGCGAGCCGTCGTAGTCACAAACCAGCTTCCACTTCCCCCGCCGCAGCGCAAGGTCGGGCAGGTCTTGGTAAGGACCAAAGTTCTTGCGGTCGGGAGGGCGAGAAAAAAACAACGGCCCCGCTCTCGATGCTGCTGATCGCCCAAGAAGGACGTCGGGCACGCTCTCTCCGTCGTGGGCGATCTCGCCACGCGGGGTGCCCGTAATGTCCATTAATGTCGGCACGAGATCAAACGCAGCGAAGACCGATGTCGTGTTGCGCATGCCCACAGCCTCCGGCGCCAGGACGCCCGGTCCCCAGACCACCAGGGACGAGCGGATACCGCCCTCAAAGAGCGTCGTCTTGCTGCCACGCAAAGGCCCAGCCGAGCCCGCTCCCGGCTCGTGCCCATTATCCGAACACACCAAAATGAGCGTGTTGTTACGCAGATGTTCATCGGATCGGATGTAATCAAATAAAGGCTCAAGCTGACGGTCCATGGCTTCAAGCACCGCGAGGTAGAGCTCGCGCTTGCCGCCCTCAGGCCATTCATCGACCGGCGGGTAGAAGGGCGTGTGTACATCGTCCGGCCAAACGTTGACGTAAAACGGCTTGCCCGCTGACTCCGCCCGCTTCATAAAGTTAATCGCCGCATCCACAAACCCGCGGGTGATCTCAGACCGCTGCACCCACGTCACCGGGCCGCCCAGCCGCTCGGCGTCCTGCCAAATCTTGCCGGGCTTCTCCCAGCCGGGCCTCATCGTCGCCGGCAGCAGCTTCGGGCCCATGCCTTCGAAGTTGGTCAACGATTCATCGAAGCCGTACCGCGTGATCGCCGGGGCATCATCCACATCCCGCTGCCCGCCCATATGCCACTTACCAAAATGACCCGTCGCGTAGCCCGCCTGCCGAAGGGAACGCGCAAGCATCGGCGCCTCTGGATCAAGCCAATCCACCATTCCACGGCTGCTGTTCTGCCCGCGATGTGCCAGGAACGACGTAATCCCCCACCGCTGTGGGTACTGGCCGGTCGAAATCGCGACCCGCGATGGCGAACAGATCGGCGAGTTCACATAAAACTGCTCAAACGCGATACCTTCGGCGGCCAAGCGGTCGATGGCCGGCGTGGATGCGTCGTGATTCCCGAAACACGAAAAGTCCGCCCAGCCCATGTCGTCGATAAACACAAGTATGACGTTGGGTTGCTCCCGGCCGAGCGGTGCGGAGTCCTGAGGTTGAGACACGCAACCCCCAAACACAAGCAACATCAAGATGAATACGTAACGCATCAGTAGCCCTCAATCAAATCCCCCGATGCTCTAATACCGCGGCACCGAATCATCCACCGTAAGCGACCACAGATCGATCCCCCCCGCCATCGACGACACTTCACCAAACCCCTGCTCACGCAGAAAGCCCGTCACCCGCATCGAGCGGACCCCGGCATGGCAGAAGACCACCACCTTATGGTCCGCATACTTAACAAGCTCATCCATCCGCCCGGCAAGCTCCTGCATCGGGATCAGCATTGCGCCATCAATCCGGGCGACCGCGTGTTCTTTGGGTAGCCGACAATCCAACAGCAAGAGGTCTGCACCACGGTCCAGCATCGCCCGGACCCGGCGCGGGCTGATCTCCCAGCCGTCCCGCAGCGGGTAGCCCTCGGGCATGCCTTGTTCGTCAAGCTTCATCGTCAAAGTCCAGGCAGCCTCACGCCGCGGGTTCGCCCGTTTCGATCGGCGCGTCAGGAGGCGTGGGCGGCGGGACGACCTCGATCCGGGTGTGTGCATCGATATTGCAGGTGTAGACCTCGCCGTCATCCTTCACGATCTCCAGCCGATCAAGCCAGAGCTTCTCGTCCTTGGCGTGGGCGTACCAAGAGCCGGTCTTCGCCTGCTCGTGACGTCGGATGACACCCTCGACCGTGGTAACAAAGGCCTTCTGTGTCCTTGCGACCTGCTTGGTCACACGGACGCGGAGGCCTGGGATCAGTTCATCGCTGGGTCGCAGTTCAGACATATCTATCCAATATCAGGCAGTGTTCAAAAATATATTAGCCTATTGAGGTTCCCCAGTTCCAGTGGGCGCGGGCGTTGCAT
>JBCDHS010000015.1:0-75581 GCA_038749735.1 Planctomycetota bacterium | reverse complement strand
GCGACGACGAGGGGGGCCTTGAATTCGACTTCGCCGTGGTCCTCTTCCAGATTTCGGAGCATCTTGGAGACGATCTTCATGTCGCCCTTGTGGACCATACACGAGCCGACGAAGCCGAGGTCGACGTGCTTCTTGCCGTCGTAGTAGGTGAGGTCGCGGATGACGTCGTGGGTGTATCGCTTGGAGGGGTCGTCGTTGTGGACGTCGGGGTCGGCGATCATCGGTTCGTCGATGAGGCCGAGGTCGACTTCGAACTCGGCGAAGTACTTCGCGTTGTCATCGGGCGTCAGCGGGGGGTTGGTGCCGGTGCGGATCTCGTTGATGCGTGCATCCGCGCGGTCGAGCAGGCCCTGGAGGACCTGCTTGTCGTTGTCCATCCCCTTGTCGATCATGACCTGGATGCGCGACTTGGCGATCTCGAGCGACTGGATGAGCGTCTCGGGCTGCGAGATACAGATCGAAGCCTTCGCCTTCATCTCCGCGGTCCAGTCGGTGAATGTGAACGCCTGGTCGGCCAGCAGGGTGCCGATGTGGACCTCGATGATCCGGCCCTGGAAGACGTTGTCGCCGCCGAATTTGTCGAGCATCTGCATCTGCGTCGCGTGGACGACGTCGCGGAAGTCCATGTAGGGCTTCATCTCGCCCTTGAAGGTGACCTTGACCGACTCGGGGATGGGCATCGATGCTTCGCCGGTGGCGAGCGCAAGGGCGACGGTGCCGGAGTCGGCGCCGAAGGCGACGCCCTTGGACATGCGGGTGTGCGAGTCGCCGCCGATGATGATGGCCCAGTCGTCCACGGTCAGGTCGTTGAGCACCTTGTGGATGACATCGGTCATCGCGTGGTAGTCGCCCTCGGGGTCGCGCGCGGTGATGAGCCCGAAGTCGTTCATGAACTTCATGAGCTTGGGGATATTGGCCTGGGCTTTGGTGTCCCAGACGGAAGCGGTGTGGCAGCCGGACTGGTAGGCGCCGTCGACGGTGGGGGAGATCACGGTCGCGGCCATCGCTTCGAGCTCTTGCGACGTCATCAGGCCGGTCGTGTCCTGCGAGCCGACGATGTTGACCTTGACGCGGACGTCCGAGCCGGCGTGCAGCGTCTTGCCGGGCGTGACGCCCACGGCGTTCTTGTTGAAGATCTTTTCGACGGCCGTGAGGCCTTGGCCTTCTTGGCTGATCTCCTTGGCGGTCGCGAAGACCTGCGGTGCTTCGACGCCGAGTGTTTCCGCGGCAAAGGTCTGCAGCTTCTTACCGAAGACGATGGCGTACGATCCGCCGGCCTTCATGAACTCCATCTTCTGAGGCGTGAAGGCTTTTCTCACATCCTTCACCGCTTGCCCATCCTTGTAGAGCATCTTCTCTTTGGTGTTGATGGTGAGCACAGTGCCGGTGTCCACAGCGTAGGCCTGCTCGAGCACGGGTTCGCCGTCTTCATCGCGGACCGTGTTGCCGTCGGCGTCAGTCTTCTTGACCCAGTTCTGCAGGTCGATCCCGATGCCGCCGGTGACGTCGACGGTGGTGAGGAAGATCGGCGAGATGCCGTGGGTCCCCGCAACGACCGGCGCGATATTGACGAAGGGCACGTACTCGCTGGCAGGTTTGCCGATCCACAGCGCGACGTTGTTGACGCCGGACATTCGCGACGAGCCAACGCCCATGGTGCCTTTCTCGGCAATGAGCATGACCCGCTTGTCGGGGTGTTCTTTTTGCAGCGCGACGATCTCGTCCTGCGCTTCAGGTGTGATCATGCACTTGCCGTGCAACTCTCGGTCGGAACGCGAGTGCGCCTCGGCCCCGGGGGAGAGCAGATCGGTCGAGATGTCGCCGACGCCAGCGACGTAGGTGACGACGTTGATAGTCTCGGGCACATTGGGGAGCTTGGTAAAAAACTCGGCCTGGGCGTAGCTCTCGAGGATGTCCTTGGCGATCGCACTCCCGGCCTTGAAGGCTGCTTCGATCCGCTCGGTGTCGGCCTCGTAGAGGAAGACCTGGGTCTTGAGAACCTCTGCGGCCTGCTTGGCCAATGTTTCGTGATCTCCGAACGCAAGGTCGAGCAGGACCTCGATCGAGGGGCCTCCCTTCATGTGCGAGAGCTGCTCAAACGCGGCGCCCGGCGTGATCTCTTGCACGGCTACCCCGCCAAGGATGATGTCTTTAAGGAAGGCCGCTTTCACACCCGCCGCAGAGGTGGTTCCGGGCAGGGTGTTGTAGGTAAAGAACTTGAGGCTGTCTTGGCGGTGCTTGCTGTCGGGGTCCTTGATGTTGGCGATGACCTCGCTGATCAGCTCGGCCCCATCGATCGGCTTGGGGTGCAGGCCGATTTTTCTGCGTGATTCGATCTCTTCGAGGTAGCTGTCGTAAGCGGTCATATCAATCTCAATCGGTTGCAGAGGCCCTATTCTGAGCCCATGAAGACCCGATTCTATCAAAACCAGACGGTTTTTAGGCGGTTTGGGCTACTTGCATTAGGACTTCACCCAATTGAGACCCTAAATCATCTTAGGCATAAACAAAGGAATCATCTATGTGGATGCTTCATCATCAAAACCACAGAACTCAGCCGTTTCCGGGCAGGTCTTAGCCTATGGAAGAAGTGCAAAACAGGTCACGGCCTGATGCTTAAGCCTTGTGGAGTCCGGCGGCTTCACAGGAAAATTGCGTGACAACTTAGCGCGTCATGATCTCCCAAAGCCGACTATAGTCGAGTCGGTGATGCCCCTCGTTGCGCAACGGACCGGTAGCGTATCGGGCAATGGCACGGCTAGAAACCCTGGCCGCCGCCCTACTCATTGGCATCGGGGTTCGACGCATCGGGTGAGTCGGCGTTGGGCAGTTCCTCAGGCAGGCGGATTAACATGCCTCGGAACGTGCCGCCGGATTCGCCCAGGTCGCGGATCATGATGTAGTAGGTCTTGCCCGCATCGGCGGCGAAGACGATCGATTCCTTGTCGTAGTTGCCCAGCGGGTCACTGTCGACGGACATGATGGCGTTGCCCAGGGCGTTGTCGGCAAAGAGGGTCAGGGTGCTGTCCTGCCGCTCGTCCGGGCGGACGGTGTAGACGTAGACGCCGGGCTGCTCGGCCTTGAACTTGACCCAGGCGTTGTACTGGTTGCGCGGCCACGCTCCGGGGGTCCAGGTATCGAGTTCGATTTCCACCGCGTCCCGAGCGGGATTGATAGGTGGTGCGGGTTGGTTGCCTCGACCTACTTCCTGCTCGAACCAGCCTTCGGGCAGCGTGATGAGGCCGGCGGACAGGTTACTGGGCGCTTGGGTTGCTTCGGACAGGATGATGCTGATGAGGTATTCGCCGGGTTGGGTCAGGCGATAGGACCGGACTTGGGGCACCCCGAGATTCCCCTGCAGTTGGATGTTTTCTAGGATGAGTTGCCTCGGGTTATTCTCGATCTGCCGCATCGCCTCGTGGTTGATCAGGCGGTTGTCGGGCCCACGCAGGATCATTTCAGGCGTGGTCGAGCTGTCCATAAAAAGGGTGAGCAGGCCGGGCGCTTCGGCGCTAATTTGGAAGTGGATCGTCCGTGCCGCGCCGGGCTCGATCTCAGAGACTTCGCCTGGAGTCAGGGTGGGGGTATCAGGATCGATCTGTAGTGGGCCGTCGGAACGCAAGCCATCATTTTCCTCCCCGAACAATTCGTCGTCGCCTGACTCGGCGGCAGGCTCGGCAGGTTGGGCCGGCGCTTCTGCGTCTTCTTGGGCCGTGACCGGTGAACCAGTCAATAGCCAGAGCCCGGTGCAGGCTGCGGCCAGGGCGAACGAGGACCGCCGCAGTTGGTTGCTTTGCATGGCTTTACTCCTCGTTAGGTGCGGGCCCCGGCTGTGGTTCGGGCTGCTCCAACTCGATGAAGATGCGCGCGGTGACGGTCATGGTGGCCTGCTGGTTGCTGTCCGACCGGTCGTAGGCGTGGAAGAAAAGCGTCTTGCCGGGTTGCAACTCGATACTGATCTGCTCGCGCGAGAGGTCGCCGCGTCGGTCCTGATCGGATGCGTCGCTGTAGCTTTCGAACCCTCGCTCTTGCTCGTAGAGGTCCAGTTGCAGGTCGATCCCGTTGTTTGCGACCGTTTCGACGATGAGGAAACCGCGCTGCTCGGGGGTGATCGAGAACCAGGCCCCCGACGGGTTGTTGCCGTTGAGCTGGGTGACGATGGGGTTGCCGATGGTCAGCGGTTGGGCGTCGCTGGGCCGAGCGGGTAGGGCGACGGAGATCCCGTCGTACTCGATCCAGGACCCGCCGATCCAGAACAGACCGCCGTCGCCGAGCGGGCGGACCGCGACGCGGTACAAGCCCGCGGCCGGGAGGACCACGGTGAAATGCTCTGCCCCGTTGTCGCCGAGGTAGTCGATATCACAGTCGCCGATTTCCCGGCCATCGGCGTCGTAGACCACCATCGCCATGTCGTTGTCCTGCACCTGGCTACGGACAACGACGGTCAGCAGGCCCGCGGCATCGGCCGCAAAGCTGTAGTTGGCCCACTGGTTTTCGCTGGTCACCCCCTCCTGGGTCGAGCCGATCATCAATTCAGGGTGGGGTAGCTCCGGCGTCTCGGCAACGCCTTCGGCCGTGTCGGTGGATTCAGCCTCCGCATCGGGTGCGCTGTCAGGCCTGTCGCGGGCCGGCTCCGGCTGGGTCGGCGTCGGAGCGGGCTCGGTTTGGATGTCCTGTGCCTCAACGGATGACCCGAACAGCAGGCACGCCATCGAAAGCGTGGGCAGGCATTGAAACACAGGATGGATGGGTTTAAGTTTCACGTCTTACTCCGGGTCTGCCTCGCCGGGGGCGGGGATCAGCAGGGTCCGAACACGGGCGGTGCAGTCGCTTCGGCAGGAGGTGACGACTTGGTAGAGCTGGCCGGCAGTGACGGGCAGGCTCACGACCTCTCGGCCGGCGTCTCCCTCTAGGTCTTGGTCAACAGACATCTGCGGGTTCTGCATGTCGAAGTTGAGATAAACCAGTAAGCGCAGGTCCCCCCGATTGGCTGCGACATCCACGATGAGCTGGCCGGTCGTATCGGGCTGGAAGCTCAGCACACGTTCGCGGTTGCCCGTGATCCCGACATCGATCTGGGTATTGGGCTGGAGCAGGGCCATGTCAGCGATGTTCGGCAGCTCCACCCGCTGGGCGTTGGAACTGGTCATCCCGGGGAAAGGCAGCCACTCCGCCGCGATGGTCAGAGGCCTGCCACCGCCGGTGACCTGCACGCGGTACGCGCCGCTGCTTCCGACGGGGACGTGCATGATCCCCTCGGGGCTGTCGTCGGACCGCTCGAAGTTCAGGCTCTGCCCTTCGCGGTTCAAGACCATCAGCGGGGCGCGGTAAAACCCGTCTTCATACCACAACGCGATCGTGAGCATCCCCGGCCCGTCGGCCACGAAAGGCAGCTCAACGACTTGCCCCTCGTTCAGCGGCAGTTCCGTGGTCACGCCGATCGGCAAGTACAGCGGGCTGCCCTCGTCGTCCTCGGTGACCACATCCTCCGGGGCGGGCTTATCCAGCGGCTCAAGCTCCAGGCGGATCAGCAGGTCGTTGATTTCTTGTACGGGGTAGCCGCTGTTCTGCAGGCCGTTGATCAGAGATTGACGCAACCGGGCTTGCTCGGCCCCTTGCTCGTCTGCGAACGCGATGCCGGTCAGACAGGCTAGCCCGGCCAGCATGCAGGTGGCGATCAGATGCGTGAGCGGGATGCGTGTTCGTGGCAAGGGTGGTCCCTCGGTCTTGACGGATAGATCATAGTCTGATGATAAGACGTTTTGGGACGGGGCGCAGTTCAAGGCGGCTTCGGTCCTGTGCCGGGCTGGTTGACTTGAGATTGATCTACAATCGGGCCTTGCCTGTTTTTGACTCCATCATCATCCTCGGGCCGACCGCGGGCGGCAAGAGTGATCTCGCGGTGTCCCTGGCCTTGAGCCTGGGAAACTCGGGTACGCCGGCCGAGGTCATCGGTGCCGACTCGATGCAGGTCTATCGCCATCTTGATGCGGGTACGGCGAAACCGGATCGCACCATGAGACAACGGGTGAGGCACCACCTGATCGACTTGGTCGAGCCGACCCAGCGGTTCACGGTACATGACTGGCTCCAACACGCCGCGGTCGTGATCCGCGGGCTGCAGGACCGGGGTGGCATACCGATCGTGGTCGGCGGTACCCATCTGTACCTCAAAGCCCTGCTGGAAGGCATGTTTGACGGCCCGGGCCAGGACGAGGCCTTCCGCCGATCACTGCAATCGATTGAGACCGCAGTGCTTCACCAGCGGCTGGCCATCGTCGATCCCGAAGCCGCCACACGGATCAAGCCGGCGGATCGCCAGCGGATCGTCCGGGCCCTGGAGGTCTACGATTTGACGGGCCGGCCGATCAGCGATTGGCAGACCCAATGGACCCAGACCGGGCAAGAGCCGACCCACCCCCCGCTGCTCAAACGCCCCCTCCTGCTGGGCCTGCGCTGGCCGCCCGAGGCGATCAACCCCCGCATCAACCTGCGGGTCAAAGCCATGTTCTACCCGGAAAAGGTCGAACCCCAGCTCGCCCGGGCGGTGTGCATCAATGGCGAATCCCTGATCGACGAGGTCCGTCGTCTGAGGGCCCAGGGCGCGTTTGAACCCCTTGGGCAAGCGGTCCCCAACCAGGCCCGGGAGGCGCTGGGCTACAAACAATTGCTCGCCTATCTCGAAGGCACCGACCCCAGCATCGGCTCATTTGAGAAAACCTTTGAACAGACCAAGGTCCTGACCCGGCGATTCGCCAAGCAGCAGCGGACCTGGCTGAAAAGGTTTAGCGCCGTGCATTGGATCGCTGCGGACGATCGACCCATCGCGGCAGTGCGACAGGACGCGATGACTATTTGGGCCGAGCAACGGGGTTAGGCCCCAAATCTACCGGTATCGCCAAATCTTTTTAAATACTGATAATACTTGTTTTACTGGCTGGCCTTGACAACCCTGCCCGACCTTGTTCAAGTGTCCGGCCCTACACTGGCGATACACGCGGTGTCGGTCTGCCCCGATATCACCCCACAAATGACGGCCCATCGCTTGGCGGCGGGCCAACCAACCCATAACCGGCAATCATGGCGAAGAAGAAGTCCACGAAGAAAAAAGCGACCAAGAAAAAGGCCCCGGCCAGCCGATCGAGCGGACGGGGGCGGTCGGCCGTGGATATCAAACAGGCCGAGGGCAAGCACCTGGTGATCGTCGAATCACCAACCAAGGCCAAAACGATTAATAAGTACCTGGGCCAGGACTATTTCGTGATGGCCAGCGTTGGCCACATCCGCGACTTGCCCCCGCGCAACCCCAAGGGCGTCAAGGCCCCGGTCCCGGGCGTGGACCTGGAGAGCGATTTTGAGCCGACCTACGAGGTCATGGCCGACTCCAAGAAGACGGTCAGCGAGCTGAAACGCGCGGCGAAGCTGGCAGCAGATGTGTGGTTCGCGACCGACCTGGACCGCGAAGGGGAGGCGATCGCCTGGCACGTCGCTCACGCGCTGGGGTACCCCATCGATCAGGCCAAACGTGTGGTCTTCAACGCGATCACCAAGCAGGAGATCGAGAACGCCTTTTCCCGCCCCCGCCCGCTGGAGACCAACCGCGTCGACGCCCAGCAGGCCCGGCGGATCCTGGACCGTATTGTGGGCTACCAGGTCTCGCCGCTGCTGTGGAAGAAGGTCGCCGGCGGGCTGAGCGCGGGCCGGGTGCAGTCGGTCGCGACAAGACTGGTCGTCGAGCGCGAGCGCGAGATCGATGCGTTTGTCCCCGAAGAGTACTGGCGGATCGGCGGCATCTTCGCTTCCGACCCCACCAAGACCGACGAGCTGGCCAAGGCCTGGAGCGACTACTTCTACGTCGGCGAAGACGAGAACCCCCGGACGCTCAAGGACCAGAATGCTTGGCTGAGCGACCGCCAGTGTCTGCGGGCGGAACTGGTTGAGTTTGCCGGCAAGCCGTTCAAGCCCGATGACCGGGAGATGGCGCTCAAGGCCGCAACCGCGCTGGGTTTCAAGCTCGAAGAGCGCAAGGAGCGCGAAGACGAAAAGGCCAAGGGCCCGGCCCGTCAGCCCTGCACGTTCCTCGGCGGGATCGAGAACGCCCCCGACTTCAAGATCGAATCGATACAGACCAAGCGGACCACCTCCCGCCCCGCCCCGCCGTTCATCACCTCGACCCTGCAGCAGCAGGCCTCGACCCGGCTAGGGTTTGCCCTCAAGCGCACGATGCGGGTTGCCCAGCAGCTCTACGAGGGCGTGGACCTCAAAGGCGCCCGCGGTCAGACCGGCCTGATCACCTACATGCGGACGGACTCGACCCACCTCAGCGGCGAGGCGATCGGCGCCTGCCGAGGCCATATCGAGTCGAAGCTGGGCCCGGACTACCTGCCCGAGAAGCCCAACTTCTACAAGACCAAGAGCAAGGACGCGCAAGAAGCCCACGAGGCGATCCGCCCGACCGATGTCTCGATCACCCCCCAGTCGATTAAGAGCGCTTTGAACGACGAGCAATTCAGGCTCTACGACCTGATCTGGCGTCGTTTTGTCGCCTGCCAGATGACCCCGGCCAAGTGGGACTCGACCGCGATCAACATCACCGCCGACGCCGAGCAGCCCACTGGGGCCGGTACCCGAGCCCTCTTCCGTGCGACCGGCCGGACCCTGATCTTTGATGGCTTTCTCAATGTTATGGGCATCCCCAAGTCGGACGATGTGATCCTCCCGCCCTTGAGCGAGCAGCAGCCATTAGGCCCGGTGGACCTGAACCCGACCCAGCACTTCACCAGCCCGCCGCCGCGCTTTAACGAGGCTTCACTGCAGAAGAAGTTGGAAGAAGAAGGCATCGGTCGGCCATCGACCTACGCCGCGATCATCGGGACGATCCAGGACCGCAAGTACGTCGAGCCGATGAGCCCGCGCGACCGCCGCCTCCGGGCGACCGACCTGGGCATGGTCGTCACGGACATGCTGGTCGAGGCGTTCCCCCGGATTCTCGATGTGGGCTACACCCGCGAGATGGAGCAGCACCTGGACGAGATCGAGTCGGAGAACAAGGACTGGCGGCAGACGCTGCACGAGTTCTACGACCCGTTCCGCAACGCCCTCGAGCACGCCCACGAGCACCTGCAGCACGCCAAGGCCGCGACCCAGCCCGCTCCCTATGATTGCCCCCTGTGCGGCTCGGGGACGATGTACCGCTTCGGGAAGAACGGCCGATTCCTCAGCTGCGCCGCCTACCCGGACTGCAAATACGCCGCGCCCATCGACCGCGAGGGCAAGCCTCAGGAACCGCTGCAGACCGACATCCTCTGCCCGCCCGCCCCGATCGGCGACGGCCAGCCGATGATCAAACGCACCGGCCGATTCGGCCCGTTCCTCGCCGCGGCGACCTACCCCGAAGCGAAGTACATCCTCAAGCTCAACCCCAAGACCGGCGCGGTCGAACTGCCCAAAGTCCCGCCGATGATGACGGATGTGCTCTGTCCCAAGTGCGGCGACGAGACCGGGGCCACGCTCTACCTCCGAGACTCCAAGCGCGGGCTCTGGCTAAGCTGCTCGCGCTTCCCCAAGTGCCGCGGGCGTGAGAGCTTTGCCAAGCTCGACGAGAAGAAGCAGAAACAGCTTGAAAAGCAGTGGCGTCAGCACCTCAAGGACAACCCACTCCCCGAGATCCGCACGACCTCCGGCCACCTGATCCAGGAAGGCGAGGAGTACCTGCCCGTCATCGCGGGTGAAGAAGAAGAGGTGGGGGCCGCGGTCGGGGACGCTGCGTGACGCAATCAGCTCAGGGCCCCGCAAGAATCTCCGAGATGTCCGCACGCAACTTCGCCGCCGCGTCACGGACATGCCCGGACCACTCCCCGGTCTTACCGGCAAAGGCGTAGATGACCGATCGACTGGCGGTGATGATCGCGCCGGTCCCGTCTGGCTTGAAGCAGGCCTGGACGTCTTCCGCAGACCCGCCCTGGGCCCCGAATCCCGGGACCAGGAAGAGTTGCTGCGGATACCGCTCGCGGAGCGAGGCGGCGTCCTCGGGCTTGGTCGCGCCGACGACCATCCCGACGCTGCTGTAACCGGATGCTCCCACACTGCGTTGACCGAGCTTGGCCACGACATCGCCGACGGCTTGGCAGACCGTTCGGCCGTCTTCGAGCCTCAGCGACTGGATCGCATCGCCGCCGGGGTTGGACGTCCGCACCAGCACGAAGACCCCGCGTCCGTGGGGCTGGGCGACATCAAGGAACGGCTCGATGCCGTCGCCGCCCAGGTAGCCATTGACCGTCAGCAGGTCGCAGCCGTGCTCGCCGCCAAGCAGGGCCGAGGCGTAGTGGTCGCTGGAGGTTCCGATGTCCCCACGCTTGGCGTCGCCGATAACGATCAGACCGCTCTGCCGTGCGTGTTCAACCACACGGTGGTAGGCCGCGACACCGTCCGCTCCGTAGCGTTCAAAGCAGGCCGACTGCGGCTTGACCGCCGGGACCTCGTGGCACACCGCGTCGATGACTCTGCGGCAGAACGACTCGACCGCCTCGGCCGGAGCCGCCCGCCTCAGTGAGCTGGGCAGTCGATCCAGTACCGGGTCAAGCCCGACGCAGACCGGCGCGCCCTTGTCGGAACTGGCGGCTAGTAATCGATCGGCGATATGGGTCGTCATCACGCGGCTCATGAGATGGTTAGCGGGCAATGCGCGTCCTAACGCGGCATCCCGGTTGTGTGGTCAACGAGTCTACTCCATCCCCCGGCCGAGCTGTGGCCGAAGCATCCAGAGGAAGGCGGGGCCACCGATCATCGCGGTAAAAATGCCCACGGGGATCACACCCAGCGATGGCCGAGCGTAAGCAATGACCACCGCGGCGGTGTCGGCCGCGATCAGCAGGGTGGCGCCGATCATGGCCGAGCCGAGGATCAAAGGCCGGTGGGCCGGCCCCAGCAGGGTGCGTGCCAGGTGCGGCGCGATGAGCCCGACAAACGCGATCGGCCCGGCGACGACGACCGCGCATGCCGCCAGCAGGCTCGCGCTCAGCAGCAGCACGACCCGCAGCCGTCCCACCGCGACCCCGAGGCTCGCCGCCTCGTCATCCTCGAGCGTGGCGATGTCCATGGCCGGTGCCTGCAAGTACAGCACCAGCGCCGCGGCAGCGGCGATCGTCCCGGCGACCACATCGGCCAGGCCAAAGGGCCGGACCGCGAGCTGGCCCATCATCCACGAAGCGATGTTGTCACGGAGTTGGCCCGGCCCCGCGAGGTAATCCATCAGCAGGATCAGCGAGCCGTTGATTGTACTGAGCACCACCCCAGCCAGGAGCAGGCCCAGCCGGTCGATGACGCCCCGTCGGCGGCTAGCGAGGTACACGATACATAGCGTCGTGCCGCTGCCGATCAATGCGCCCAATTCGTCCGGCCCCAGCGTGAGGGCAAACGTCAGCGCAAGGTAGCCCTGCAGCATGATGCCCAGTCCCGCGCCGGTCGAGAGCCCAAGAATGTAGGGCTCGGCAAGCGGGTTGCGCAGTAGGGCCTGGAGACAGACCCCGCTCAGGGCCAGGGCCACGCCCACGATCGCCGCCGTGGCGAGGGGCTCGAGCCTTTCGCGGAAGAGGAACCATGCATGGTCTCCGCGGGGCAAGCCAAAGCCGATGGTGCTGGACAGCAGGCGGGCGGCAACGGCACTGACCAGCAGCAAGCCGATGATCGACAGGATGACCACCGTGCGGCTTCCCGGGCGAGCGGCACGCGGCAAGGACCCCATCATGGCGTCTGCCCATCGGTCCGACCGGCCAACTCGTAAGCCCGCCGGATGGATGCCTCGTCCTCGGGGTGGATCGCCGCGGCCATCTCGGTGACGACCGCCGGGATCGACGTGGCCGGGAGCGAGGCCTGGGGATGGGTGATCACGACAAACCGCCGGTTGGTGACCGCGGGGACGGTCAGGCCGTCGAACATCTCAAGCCAGTCGTCGTTCTGGGCCAGGGGCTGGCCGTTGGGCTGGATCAGCAGGACGAGGTCGGGCTTGGCGATGGTTTGCACCTGCTCGCGCGAGAGCTGGAGGTAGGACGACTCAAAAGGTGTGGCGGCGTTGACCCCACCGGCCAGATGCAGCAGTTCGTCGTGGGTCGTGTTCGGGCCGATGACGCCGAGCGTGCCGGGGTTCAGCAATAGCAGGACCCTCGGCCGGCCGCGGTCGGACACCACCGCAGCGACGGCATCCAACTGCTGCCGCATCTTCCGCTCGGCAGCCGTCGCGGCGGCCGCGTCGCCCATCACCACGCCCAGCCCCCACTCGTCGTGGGTCAGCGCTTCGGAGACATCATCCACCGATCGGGCATGGGGCAGCACGCAGAGCCTGAACACGCCGTCGTCCGCGAGCCGCTGCAGCTTCGGTGCCGGGCCATCCTTATGAGGCTGAGTGATCACGATGTCGGGACTCAGGGCGAGGATTCGATCGTAGTCGGGCAGGTTGTACGTCCCGCACGTCGGTAGGCCCAGGCCATCGGCGTCATCCCGGCTGACCGCGATGAGGTGGTCGCGCTTGCCCATATCGATCAGCATCTGGGTCGCCGCGGGTGAAAGCGAAACGACCGTCGGCGAGGCCCGCTCGCTCTTGCGTTCGGACTCGCTGCCCCCGCTCTCCCCGCAGCCCGCCAGGGATTGAATCAGTACCAACAGGCTGGCGAGCACCAGCCCGTTCCAGACCCACATCCGCTTGGCGGGATATCTCCGTGGGACGTAGGGATCAGTCATCACCGTGCTCGCTGGCTGGGGCATCGGGATCGGGGCTAGCCAAGACATCCTCCGGGGTAGACCATCGTTCTTCCGGGTCGCCGGGGTCGTATTCGTCAAGCGGCGTCCCGTCGGCAGTACGGCGAATGAGCAGGTAGACCAGCGTCTGCAGGCAGCAGTAGAGGCTGAACATGAACGCGGTGACGATCAGGCCGATCCCCTCCAGCCAGCGGCCGATGATCCAGCCCGGCGTGCTGCCGGGGTCCTGCGACGCATGAAGCGAGACGGCGGCCTCGCGGTGGGCGGCCTCGAAACGGGAGACCTCGTCGCCCTGATCAGACTCGGCGAACACCCCGACCTCAACGACCGTTGCCGTGACACCGACCGTCAACTCGGCAAGCCCGCCAACCAGCAGATAGATCACCGACGCATACACGGCCGCCGCCACCAGGTAGAACCCCAGCTGCCACGGCCTAAACATCACGTAGTTCATCGCCCGGCTGACGGCGTCGAAGCCGTCGGTCCCTTCCACCGCCAATGCCGGGGTCATCAAATGGATCGCGAAGAACACAACCAGGGCGATCAACGCGATGACCAGCCCGATCAGCAGCATCGGCCCGTAAAGCAACGCCCCGACCACGTCGAGGACGCCGACGTTAAAAAAGACCAGGCCCGCCAGGATCAGCACCAGGGCCAGCACGCCGATCAACGCCAATGGCATGATGGGCGTGAGCAGGAACCAGGCCGCGCGCTGCAGCACGAACCGCCCCGCCTCACCGGCCGAGATCGAGCGCTCCCCGCAGGCCTGCGTGGCGGCCATCCGGCAGATCGTCCCGCCGATCAGGGAGAAAATCGCCAGCGCGATCAGGCCATAAACCGCGGCGAAACCGGGGTGGGCAAAGATCAGGCCAAGCGGGTTGTGGATGAGCAGGTTCAGCAGGCCGCCCAAGGCACCGACCTGTCGAGTTTGACTTGAGTAGAGACCGAACTCGAGCGCCCCGGTCGCCCCGACGATAGACCGGAACGAGGCGATCTCGCGGTCGATGAAGGCCGAGTACACCCCGGGCGAACCGGGTGCTGTAGAAGCCGAGGGCCCCTCGCTGGGCCAGGTCGTTTCGAGCCCGAGCCCGGCAAAATGCAGGACTAAGACCGCCAATAGCGCAAGGATAAACTTGCCCGGCTGGATCGCCAGGCGAAACGCACCGGCAAGGCGGATAAAGGGCAGGACCTGAGCCCAGTCAATCGATTGGATACGCACGCGGTTGGCCGGGGTCGGCATAGATCGATGGCCCTGGGGTCGGGGTGGGCGGAGTCGCAGCAGACCATGATAGCCCAACGCCACGCCGGGTCATCGCGTGGCGTTAGCCGACCCGGTCGCCATAGCGTTCGGCGATGCGCAGCTTCAGCCCGGCCCGGATCATCTCGGCCGTCTGTAGGTAGAGCGATTGCGGGCCACCGATGGGGTCGGCGACGTCCTGGTCTTCCAGGAGTTGGTGCGTCTTGCTCATCGCGTTTGCGTCAAAGATCGCAACCGCGTTGCGGTGGCCGTTCGTCATGGTGTAGATCACGTCCGCGTCCTGGATCAGGTCGGCGTGCAAAGGCGTTGACTGGTGGTCGGCGATATCCACGCCCGCCTGGCGCATCGCCTCGACCGCCTCGGGGGTCGCCCGGCTGCCCCCGGCGGTCGCGACGCCGGCCGAACGCACCCGCACCCCCGCCTGCTCAAGGTGGGCAACCGGCACGCCCTTCAACTCGGCCAGCAACTGCTTGGCCAGTCCCTCGGCCATCGGGCTTCGGCACGTGTTGCCGGTGCAGACAAAGAGGACGGAGTACTCGATCATGCGATTAGTTTAGTGCAGTTGCGGACCGCTAATCCACCTTCGGCTCGACCTGCGTCACACACGCGCGTAGATACGAATCCAGGTAGCGGTCCGCGAAGAGCTGGATGCCCTTCTCGGTGAGCTTGGTATCGGTGCCCCAGATCCCGACCCGCAGGTGGGTGAAGTCCGGGTCGATCATGATGGTGACCTTGGGTTCGGCAGGGTCCGGTTCGGGCGCGGCGTCCGACGTGTTGACATTGAGTGCCGCCAGAGCGTTGACGCCCGGCCCGCCGAGGCAGATCGTGGGCCGCTTCTGCAGCTCCGGGTGGTTGAGATAGAGCAGGTCCGAACAGACCATCGGGGTCAGGGGCACGTCGAGTTGGTCGGCGTGCCGATCACGCCATTGCTCGATCCGGGCCTTCAGCCCGTACGCCAGCGTGCGATCCCTCTCCTCCGCCCGCAGGTGCGAGCCGACGACGATCATCACGGCATTGGTCTCATCGACATCAGGGCCCATGGGCTTATGCTAGCACGCGTCAGAACCCGCTTCTCATTCAAGGCCAATCAAAGGTAGATGAGATCAGAATCGCTGCCCAGCAGCCAACCGGCGCGGGCAAAGCCGTGCAAGTCGGCTGCGGTGCCGCTTCTAAACCCGGGCCCAGGCTCGGGCTGGGCAAAGCAAAAAACGTATCTTATGCACCATGAGAGGTCCGCCTGCAGCAGGTTGGGTCTTGCTTGGCCTGTTAAGGGCGAGTGATGACTACGCCCGGCTAGCCCGGGCAGATGGCAACACGCAATGCCCGAAACGAGCCTGCTGACGGCCATGACCTCGTGCGGCACAGGAGCTTGGCATGGATCCCATCTGGGTTGTGATTGCTTTCGGAGTGGGCTTAGCGGTCAAGCAGTTCGGCTTGCCACCCATGGTTGGCTTTCTCGGCGCGGGCTTTGTTCTGGCGGCCTTAGGGGTTGAGGATTCAGAGACACTCAAGTATATGGCCGACATGGGCATCTACCTGCTGCTGTTTAGCATCGGGCTCAAACTCGATCTGCGCGGTTTGGCCAAGCCCGAAGTCTGGGGTGTCGCCTCGGTCCACATGGCCTTGACCACCGCTGTGATCGGCGCGGCCGTGTTCGGCCTGTCTATGCTTGGGCTCGGGATGTTCTCGGTGCTGACCTGGCAGACGTCCGCCCTGATCGCCTTTGCGCTAAGCTTCTCCAGCACGGTGTTTGCGGTGAAGGTGCTCGAAGAGAAAGCCGAGATGAAGAGCCGGCACGGCCACCAGGCCATCGGCGTGCTGATCGTCCAGGACCTGTTCGCCATCGTTTTCCTTACGGTTTCGCTGGGCAAAATGCCGTCCGTCTGGGCGCTGGGCCTGCTGCTTCTGCCGGTGACTCGGCCCATCCTACGGGTGGTCATGGACCGTGTCGGCCACGGTGAACTGCTGCTTCTGGCCGGCCTGGTGCTGGTCTACGCCACGACGACGCTGTTTGAACAAGTCCAGATGAAGCCGGACCTGGGCGCCTTGATCGCGGGCCTGCTCGTGGGCAGCCACCCCAAGTCGAGCGAGCTGGCCAAGAGCCTGCTGAGCCTGAAGGACCTGCTGCTGGTCGCGTTCTTCCTGACGATCGGGCTCAACGGCCTGCCGGGCCTGGAGCAAATGGGGATCGCGGTCGCCCTCGTTTTGCTGGTCCCGCTTAAAGCGGTGTTGTTCTTCTGGTTGATGACCAGGTTCCGATTGCGGTCCCGCACCGCGATGCTCAGTTCCTTTGCGCTCGCCAACTGTAGCGAGTTTGGCTTAATCGTCGGAGCGCTGGGGGCCGACAAAGGCTGGATCAGCAGCGAATGGCTGGTCATCTTGGCGATCTCGGTGAGCCTGAGCTTTATCCTTGCCGCGCCGTTTAACGCCAAAGCCCACAACGCCTTCGCCAAGTACGGCCGACGGCTGATTCGTTTCGAATCCGAGACCCGCTTGCCCGACGACCAGCACATCGCGTTCGACCGCCCACCCCGGGCCATCGTGATCGCGCTGGGGCGGACGGGTACCGCCGCCTATGACGCCCTTTATGAACACTTGGGCGACGACGTTGTGGGCCTGGACGCCGACCCGATCTCGGCAGACCGCCACCGTGAGGCGGGACGCAGCGTGATCGTCGGCGACGCGACCGACCCGGACTTCTACGAACGCTTCAACCCCGACTGCGGCTGCGAGCTGATCCTGATCGGCCTGCAGTCCAAGTCCGAGGCCGGCACGATCACCAAGCTGCTCCGCAAAAGCGGCTTCACCGGCCGCGTCGTCGCCATGGCCCGCTTCCCCGATGAGATCAAGGAACTGGAAGAAGCCGGTGTCGACACCGCCTGCTACCTGCACAACGAGATGGGCATCGGCCTGGCGACCTCGGCGCTGGAGTGCATGAACGCAGACTGCAAGATCTAGCCACTGCACAAATAGCCTGTCAATCCTGTTAAAGCACCAGCACTTATCCGCAGCGGCGGCGTCTCGACGGTGACCATATCGCTTGAAATACGGGGATGATGTGGGCGCTGAGGAAGTTTGTGACCAAGGTAATTTGATCTGGCTTAATGCGGGAACGTGCTTGCTAACGCCTCGACAAACTGCCTGGCGTAATCATCCATCACCTTGAGTTGATGACTAACAACCTCCGGCGTTGCGACTTCAAACTTTGGGAGGATTTCACTCAGAGCACGGATATCCGAACTGAGCTGATCCAATGGTTCTGGAACAACCTTATCAATCGCAAGACCCTGCTCATCAATCTTTCTGCGGAGGCAAGACCACTGTGACCATGCTTCCTGCGGATCGATGTCAGGGACACTGCGCGACTCATTCAAAGCCATCGTGACCGGGACAGGCAACTGCATCGCGGGGGCTTGGCCGAGAAGTGATTCGACATACACCTGCTCAAGCGGTTCACCATGCCTTGTTTCAGCCCAACATAACAGCGACATCGCAGAAGGAATAATAACTGCAGCCTGTTCCTGTTCTTCCTGATGCATCGCAGCATGCTCCTGAGCGCACAACTTAACCCATCACAACCGCCAGCATACCCTTTTGGGCGTGCAGGCGGTTGTGGGCTTGTTGGAAGACGCGGGACTGCGGGCCGTCCATCACCGCGTCGGTGATCTCGACGCCGCGGTAGGCGGGCAGGCAGTGCAGGACAATCGCATGGTCGGGGGCCTGGGCCAACAGCTTCTCGTTGACCTGGAACTCTTTGAAGCTCTCCAGGCGTTTGGCCTTTTCTTCTTCCTGGCCCATCGAGACAAACGTATCGGCGTAGATCGCGTCGGCGTAATGGACGGCCTGAAACGGGTCGTGGCACATCGTGAAGTCCATGCCCGGGCAGGCCTGCATCACCTTGTCTGCGAATGCCTGCTCCAGCGCATAGTCCGGCGGGCTGGCGAGGGTAAACGCCGCGCCCAGCTTGCCGCAGATCATCGCCAGTGAACGGGCGACATTGTTGCCGTCGCCGACGAAGACGACGTGCTTGCCGCTGAGGTCCCGGCCGAACTCGTCCATGACCGTCATCGCGTCGGCCAGCGCTTGAGCCGGGTGCGCGACGTCGCTGAGCATGTTGATCACCGGGACCGCTGCGTGCTCGGCCATCTCGACCAGGTGGTGGTGGTTGTACACCCTTGCGGCGATCCCGTGCACCATGCCATTGAGCACGCGGGTGAAGTCCGCAACGGACTCGCGTTTGCCCAGGCCGACTTCGGATTGACCCAGCACGATGGCGTGTCCACCAAGCTCGTACATCCCCTGCTCAAAACTGACGCGGGTCCGTAGCGAGGGTTTTTCAAAGAACATCCCCAAGGTCTTGCCCTTCAGGAGCGGCGCGTTGGCAACGCCCTGCTCACGCTCTCGGCGCAGCTTGTAGGCCAGGTCGAACATCCGGTCGAGCTGATCACGGCTGCACTCTTTAATCGATAGCAAGTGGGTCAGGGGTTCGGTCTGCGTGGCGGTGGGATTGGACATGGGGTCCGCCTTGGTCAATGGAACAACAAGCAACCCCGCTTTTTATAGAGCGGGCGATGAGCAGGATCAATCACAAAACGATTTCGGTGCCGACGCCCTGATCGGTGTAGACCTCGAGCAGCAGTGCGTGCGGGATGCGGCCGTCGATGATATGGGCTTTGGGGACCCCGCCCTCTAGAGCGGTGAGCGACGCCTCGACCTTCGGCAGCATCCCCGCGCTGATCACGCCCGTGTCGATCAGGCCATCGATTTCGCCGCGATCCAGGTGCCGAGCCAGGTCGTTGACATCCTCGGACTTTCGGATGCCGTGGGTGTCGGAGACGAGCACGAGCTTCTCGGCCTGGGTCGCCGCGGCGACGTGGCCGGCAACGGAGTCGGCGTTGATGTTCAGCTTGCCCCCCGCCTGGTCCCGGGCGATCGGGGCGATCACGGGGATGATGTCGGCCTTGGCGATCGCCCCGAGCAGCTCGGCGTTGACCCAGGTCACCTCGCCGACCGAGCCGATGTCGATCTTGCGGCCCTGCTCGCCTTCCAGGAACAGTCGCTTGCCGAACACGGCACAACTCGCCAGAGAGTGCAGCCCCATCGCCTCGTGCCCGGCCTCGGCGATCGTCTCGATGATGTGCTGGTTGATGTCATTGACCAGCACGTGTTCGGCGATCGCAAGCGTCCGGTCATCGGTGTAGCGTCGGCCCTGGACAAACTGGGCCTCAAGCCCGGCCTGCTCCATCGCCAAGGTAATCCCCTTGCCCCCGCCGTGCACCAGCACGGGGCGCATCCCGACCGAGTGCATGAAGCAGACATCCTGCAGCAGCCGGGAGAGGTTGTCCGGCTCATCCATAATCGACCCGCCGATCTTGACCACCACAATGCGGCTTTCGAAAGAACGGATATAGGCGTGGGCCTCAACCAGGGCCGCGGCTTTGCTGATGGCTTCCTGCAACGGGCGGACTCCCAAATGCGCTGGGGGGAATCCGTGAGTGTACCAGAAGCAGATTGCCGGAGCGTTGAGGCTAGACCTGCTCGGCCTGGACCGGAGCCAACGCCCGGGTGATGCGGACGACCTCGGCACCAAGCGTGTTGATCCGGTCATAGACAACCTGTTGGACCTTGCCGTCGTCGCGGACCGCGTCTTCCGTGGCGTAGACAAACCGGGGGACGACCAGGCAGCGGAAGTCCAGCATCAGCGAGTTCGCTAGAGCCATGACCGACATGTAGCTGCCCTGCCCACCCGCCGAGCAGACAAAGCCAACGACTTTGTCGGTCCACGCCCGGCCGGTCAGCTCGATCGCGTTCTTGGCGGCCGCGTTGACGTCGTAGTTGTAGATCGGCAGGCCAAGGATCACGGCGTCGGCTTGGAGGATCTTATTCGAAAGTGCTTTAACCGCCGGGTGGCGGTAGGCGGGTCCGGCATCGCATAACGGCAGGTCCAGGTCGCGCAGATCAATGCCATCTATCTTGGCCGTGGGGTCGGCCTCGGTGATCGCGCTTTGCGCGAGCTTGAGCAGCCGGGCGGACCGGCTTTCGGGGTTGAGTGAGCAGCTCAGCAGGAGGATACGCATGCCCAGATCATAGTCCATGTCGGGGCGGCCGACGCTGGCCTAAGACGGGTTCATCGCGGTCTGCGGCGCGGCCCCGCCGTCAGGAGTTGTCTTGTCGACCTCGCCCGGGCGCGGGTTACGCATCAAGACGCGCACGCCCTCATCGATCCCGCCGGTCACCTCGACCATGGTCTCGCTGGTCCCGCCGATCTGGATGTTCTGCCGGCGGACCCTGTTCGCGCCCGCGGGGACGTACACGAAGTGTTCGCGGCCCTCGGTGTGGACGGCTTGGATCGGCAGGGCCAGGGCGTCATCGATGTTGCGGATGAAGATGCGGGCGCTGGCGCTCATGCCCGGCTTGAGGTCCAGCCCGTCGGTATTCTTCGGCAGGGATACGGTCACCGCGTACTCGGCCAGGCTAGGGTTGGACGTACTGTCAGAATTTGCCGCGTTGCTTTTGCTGACCACCTGGCCACGCAGCTGCAAGCCGGGGCGCGCGACAAGTTCGATCACGACTTCTTGGTCGGGACGGATCTCCCTGATCCGCGACTCGTGCACGTTGATCCGCGCAAGCATAAACGTCGTATCGGAGATAACCATCACGCGTCGGCCGCCCCAGACCCTCGCCCCCTGCCGGATGGGGTAGCGCCGGTCCCACCCGCTGCCGATGGTCGAGCCGTAGATCACCAGCCCGTCACGCGGAGCGGTCAGCTCGATCGCGTCCGCCATGCGCTGGAAGCGCTCAAAACGGAGCCGGCGTTGCTCCAATTCGTTCACCTCGTTGTCGATCCGTGCGTTGAGCAGCTCAAGTTGGTTCTCATTCTTGCGCTGTGTCCGCTGGTACTCGGCCCGGGCCTGCTCGATATCGCTGAGCATCTCCTTCTCTTCCATGACCTTCCCGTACTCGTTGTAAGCAGCGATCGCGAGGTTGGCGGTCTGCAAGGCGTTCTGGGCTTCGATCAACCGGATCTCGTCCGCTTCCAGCTCCGTTCGGCTGATAAACTTCTGCTCGAAGAGCTCCTTGCTCAGTTCAAGTTCCCGCCGGGCCTGGTCCAGCTCACGCTCGGCCTTTTCCAGCTGCAGTTGTAGCTCGAGCTCTTTCTGTGGGACCGTGCCGTTCTCCCACTGGTCATAAGCGAGCTGCGCCAGCTCAACCTGCAGCTTGGCCTTGGCGTCCGCGGAGTCCATCGTGTCCTGCTCGATCGCCAGGTTACGACGCGCCTCCTCGACCTCGGCCTCCTGCTCCCGCACGCGCGACTCCATCTCGTCCCGCTCGGAGATAAGACTCGGAGCAGATAGGGTCACCAGCCACTGCCCCTGCTTAACCCAGGTTCCCTCGTCGATCACCCGCTCGACCACGGGGTCGTCTCGGTGCTCGATGATGTTGATGATGTCAAGCTGATCCCGTGCAACCAGGGTCCCGGTGGCAGAGACCTGGACGGGGATGGTCTGTCGGGAGACCGAGACCCACTGCGGGGTTTTCTCGTCGGCATCGCGTTCGGCTCTGGTTGAGGGACCGGAGACGTAATAGAACACGCCCAGGCCGACCAGCACCAGCAGGACGACCCCGATCATCGCGGGAACAAGCATGCCTCCGGCTTGGCGTGCCTTACGGCGTCGGGATTGAAGCAGGCTGAACATAAAGGCTTAATTAGTATCGGTCGGATTTGATTTCGGCTGAGCTTTACTCAACTTGTCGATTCTAGGCAGAGGTGCAGGTGGTTAATGCATCGGCGGGTCGGGTTCTTCGTCATCAGACGGGATGGACTCTTCTCCGATAAAGGCGTTGAGGGTGCCCGGGATCAGCCAGTCGCCATTGCCTCCGACCCGCATCTGCCCGCTGTCTAACAGGTAACGAAGGATCGAGCTCTGCAGGTCCGACAACGCCTCGTCCCGGCTGTTTCGGGCATCGAGCAGGTCTTCCTCCGCCTCGATCACTCGTCGGGGCTCGACAAAGCCGCGCTGGCGGCGGATCTCCACGTCTTCAACCCGGCGGTTCGCCAGTTGAACATTGCGTTCCTGGATCTGCAGGGTCAACTCGGACCGCTCGATTTCGCGGATGGCGTCGCGGACCTCGAGCGCCACACGGTCCCGCTCGACCCGATAGTTGCGGATCGAACGTTCTAACTGCACCAGCGACTGCCGGTATTGGGCAAGCTCGATCTTACGGTCCAGCGGCATGTCGTATTCCAGCCCGATGCGGTAGCTGCTGTCGGCCAGTTCGAAGTCCAGTACGTCAATGTCCTTGTCGCTGTCGGAACGAAGATCGGCCGAGGCGGTCAGGTCCAGGTCACCACGGAGTTGGTCACGCGAGACCAGGGCCTGGCGGCGGGCGTCCCGGACACGGTCCGCGGTGGTCTGGAGATCGAGCCGGCCCGACTGGGCGATCCGGATCGACTCGTCCGTGTCCAGCGCGGGCGTGGGCACGGCCAGCGCGGTGGGCTGAATGACCAGCGGCTGGGTGGTCGGCATACCGATCTGGATCTTGAGACGGTCAAGCGCCGCCTGATAGTTGTCTTGGGCACGGATCAGGTTGGACTGACCAAAGAGGACCTGGGCCTCCGCGTCATCGGCCTCGAAGCCCGGCGTCCGCCCGGCGTCGGCAAGGGCGCGCAGCCGGTCCGCAAGCTCAAGCAGCCCATTGAGTTGACGCTTCTGGTTTTCGATGGACTGTAGCTGGCGCTGCAGGTCAAAGTAGGTGTTCGAGATATCCACAAAGAACTCACGCCGGAAGCGCTCAAACTCGCGTGTTGCGTAGACGAGGTCCCGCTCGGCCTGGATCAGGTCCTCGCGTGCCACCATGCCCCGTCCCCGCAGAAGCGGCAAGTTCAGGTCCACACCGATGGAGGCGGTTTGGGCATCGGTCGGGCCGGTATTGGTGCTGGCCTGTTGGAGGAGGGAGGTGTAGTTGACCAGCGCGTTGACCGAGATATCGCCGCCGTAGGGCAGCCGCTGGGTCGCGGTAAAGCTGTTGATCAGCGAGGCCGCGGTATCGAAATCGCCCGATTCGGGTGTGCCATCGATCACGCCGGACAGTGCGTTAAAGAAACGCGGCCCCCACTCATGCCTCTCGATAATCAGGCTCAGCGCGGAGAGAAAGAGGTCTTCTTTTTCTGAGCGGTAGTCTGGGCCGTGAGTGATCGCGTAGCCCAGCAGTTTCGGCAGGTCGAACTGAAGCGCTTCGGGGTCATCGGCTGAGTCGAGGCCACGGCCGATCTGCGACTGGTCTCTCGGGGCGCCATCTCGGGTGGGCAGGTCGGCGGCACGTGGATTGGTGGTATCCGGGGTGTCGCGGTAGAGATCGCCTTCTAGGGGCTCTGAATCGCGTGGCGGGCGGATTTGCGGGTCCGCAGCGCCCTCCTTACCGAGGCTGAGGTTTTGGCGGCGGTCGATCATCGCGGCGACCTCTCGGTCCAGATCGCCCAACGAGGTATGACAAGCAACCATCCAGGGGGTCAGCAGAATTGGTGCGAGCAGCAGCAGGCGGTGGATTCGCATCATTATTCGTGTCGCAGGCGCGAGCCGTCCAAGAGACGGATGGTTATTATCATCTTACGCGGCATCGGTTTGCGGCGTTCGGAATTGTTGTCTACTGTTTCGAATCAGACACGATGATCGGCAAACGAGAAGGCTGACGAAGCATGAGCCGCCTTCCCTGGATTCTGACCCGCTATGCCCAGTATTTCTTACGACCGCAAGAGTTTTTTAATTGATGGACGGCGGGTATGGCTTGTTTCCGGGGCCATCCACTATCCCCGCACGCCGCGCGGGCTCTGGCGAGACCGGCTGCGGGCGGCCCGTGAAGCGGGTTTGAACTGCATCGAGACCTACGTGTTTTGGAATGCCCACGAGCGCGAGCCGGGCCGGTTCGACTTTACCGGTGACCTCGATCTGCGGGCGTTTGTCAAGATGGTCGGTGAGGAGGGGATGTACTGCATCCTCCGCCCGGGGCCTTACGTCTGTGCGGAGTGGGATTTCGGGGGGCTTCCGCCCTACCTCCACCAGGCGCCCAGCGAATCGAAGAGCCCAGGCCCCATACGGCTGCGCCAGTCCGATCCGGACTATCTCGAAGCGGTCTCCCGCTACCTCAAAGCGGTGATGGAGCAGGTGGGCGACCTGCAGATCACCACGTCGCACGATGGCCCGCGACCCAAGGCCCCACGCGGCAACCCCGTCGGGGGTGTCGCCGGCGGGTACCGCGGTGATGCGGGCGGGCCGATCGTGTTGATGCAGGTCGAGAACGAGTGGTTCTCGCACAACCCCGAGCAGCAGGAAGCGTACCTCGAGCGGCTGGTCAGCATGATGCGTCAGAACGGCTGTGCCGTGCCGATCAGCAACTGCAACAACCTGTGGCAGCCGGTGGAAGGCACGATCGACACGTGGAACGGTTGCCGTGACCTGCCCGCGGTGATGCGTCAGTTGTCAACGGTACAGCCCGAGACGCCGCCCATGGTTTCGGAGTACTGGACAGGATGGTACGACTGCTGGGGGGCTGAGCACGCCAGCGGGGTGGATGCCGAGACGCACCTTTATCGCATGGCAGGCCTGCTCGGCGTGGGTGCCCAGTTCAACCTCTATATGTTTCATGGCGGGACGAACTTTGGTTTCTTTGGTGCCCGGACCAGCGGAGGCAAGAACCGCTATCTGACCACGTCCTACGACTACGACGCCCCGCTGGGAGAGGCGGGCGAGCGGGGCCCGAAGTATCAGATGACCAAGCGGCTGTGTATGTTTGCCAGCCACTTCGGCGGCATCATTGCCCAGCGAAGCAAGGACCAGCCGGCCTGTGTCGCGCTCAGCGAAGAAGAGCATCCCCTCGCGGTCATGCAGCAGTCCGGTTCGCTGGGCACGGCCGTGGTGCTGCTGAAAAGCAAGAAAGACCGCAGCGCTTCGACTGAACTGCTTCTGCCCAACGGCTTGCGGCTGCCCGTCCCACTGGCCGGGCAGCGGGCGGCGTGGTTGTTGTTGGAGGCCAATCTCGGCGACGTGACCCTGGACTATTCAAACCTCAGCCCCTGGGCCGTCATCGCCCGCCGGCTTCTGGTGCTCTTCGGCCCAGCCGGCAGCGATGGGATTTTCAGCATCGATGGCCAGCAACAAACCATCACCGTCCCAACCGGCCGGCAGCCCTTGGTGATCGAGGGCGACGCCGTGCATGTCCTGGTGCTTAACACAAGCCAGGTCGATGCGGCTTACCTCGGCCCGGCCGGCGTGGTCATCGGCTGCGACGGGCTGGACACGCAAGGCAACCCGATTGCGCTCAATGGCTGGTCCACGCAATACACCGTTGCGTTAGACGGCACGGTCACGAGCAAGCGTGTGCGGACGGCCAAGACCGAGCCGGCCCCGGCGCTCGCCGCTTGGCAGACGCTGTCCCTTAAGCCCATGGTTGATGGCGACTCCTCGGCCTACCAGGCAATCAACGGGCCGCGCGAGATGGAACGCCTTGACCAGCCCCTTGGCTACGGCTGGTACAAGCTCTCGCTAAGCAAATCAATATCGGGCAGGGTCTGCGCACCGCTGGGTGGAGACCGACTGCACCTCTACCAGTCGGGCAAGCTGGCGCAGGTCCTGGGCAAAGGCGAAGGGGCAACCGACGAGCCGACCCAGATGAAACTCGGTGGAGATGTTGTTGTCCTAGCGGACCACCTGGGCCGATACAACTACGGGCAGGCGGTGGGCGAAGACCTCAAAGGGCTCGCCGGCCACCTCTACACGGTCAAGCCATTCAAGTCGGCCAAGCCCAAGCGTGTCAAGCAACAAGCGGGCGACCCGTTTGCGATCAGCGGGATGATCTACCACCGGCGGGCTGGCGACCGCCCGATGGCCGAGGCCTTGGTCTGGGAGGTTAAGCCCGAGTTACGCAAGCCGATGGTGCTGGAGATTGAGGGCCTGCCACAAGAGGCGGTGCTCACCGTCAATGGCGAACCAATCGCTTACTACGCGGCGGACCTGAGCGGCGGGCACCTGCGCGTCTTGCTGGACCCGACCGATGACGGCCCGATGACCGGGGGGAAAAACGCGATCGCGCTCGAGTTGCTCGAGCCGATGAAAGAGACCGCCAACCCTACAAAACAGGTCCGGCTATACCAGACCCAGCAGCGGGTGACCCCCGCGGGCGATGGCTGGTCGTTTGCCAAATGGTCTGTCCCCAAGTCGGACGAGGACGGCTGGCGGCCGCTTCCCAAATCCTTACCCAGCCAACCGGCGTGGTTCCGTTCACGTTTCGGGGTGGCGGATACCGCTGCCCCGCTCTGGCTCGAACCGATAGGCATGACCAAGGGCCAGATCGTTCTGAACGGGCATCTGGTGGGCCGATACTGGCAGCAGACCCGCGAAGGCCGAAAGATCGGGCCGCAGCAGCGGTACTACCTCCCCGAGCCTTGGCTAAAAACCGAGGCAGATAACGAACTGCTGATCTTCGATGAGCACGGCCGATTGCCAACTTCAGCGCGGCTGGTTCACGCGGTGAATGCGTATTAAGGCGCAGCGCTTGACGAGCAGACTCCCGTGAGCTTTATCCTTGCGTAAAACCACCTTGGCGGGATACATGGGGTAGACTTGACCCGATATGTCAGAGCCAAAGCCTAAAACGAAGAAGAACGAGTTGGAAATCGTTGAGCCGATCGGTCGGCGGGTCCTGATCCGCAAGGACGAGGACAAGAAGCAGACCAAGTCCGGGATCCACCTGCCGGACAAGATCGAGATCCCGACCCTGACCGGCCGGATCGTCGCGGTCTCTGCCGAGATCGAGCACGACGAGGACTACCCGATCCAGCAGTACGACAAGGTCCTCTTCGCCCCCAAGGACGCGATCCCCGTTGATTTTGAGGGGGACAACCGCCTGTTTGTTGTCCCGGTCGAGAACATTGTCGCGGTGTTCCGCAAGCAGCGTTGAATTCCTGCCCCGAGTGCCGCCGTGACCGATTCCATCGAGATCAAGCCCGTCCGGGCCTTTGACCTGCACCTGACCCCGCCGGGTTCCAAGAGCCTGACCAACCGGGCGCTGCTGCTCGCGGCCTTGTCCAACGGCCCGGTCCAGCTCGACGGCGTGCTCTTTGCCGATGACACCCGGCGGATGATCGAGGCATTGACCCGGCTGGGGTTCGAGCTCGACCTCGATGAGGCGAACCAGAAGGTCGTGGTGCACGGCCAGGACGGCGTCATCCCCGCCAAATCGGCGGAGCTGAACCTGGGAAACGCGGGCACAGCCATGCGATTCCTTACCGCCGCCCTGTGCCTGGGCAAAGGGACCTATACCCTCGACGGCATCCCCCGGATGCGGCAGCGCCCGATCGGTGAGTTGGTCGAGCCGTTACGCGAACTCGGCGCGGACATCACCTATCTCGGCGAGGAGGGTTTCCCCCCGCTGAAGATCAAGGCGAAGGGGGACTTCGCCGGCGGCTTCGTGACCCTCAGGCCGACCCTCAGCTCGCAGTTCATCTCCGCCCTTCTCATGGCCGCGCCCCGCACCGAGCGGGGGATCACGATCACGTTTGATGGCGAAATCACCTCGCTGCCTTACATCAAGATGACGCTTAAGCTGATGGAGTACTTCGGGATCGAGTCGGCCTGGGGAGGCCCCCGAAACAACGCGGTGCGTGTTACCCGCCAGCCCTACCGTGCTCGGGCTTATGCCATCGAGCCCGACGCATCCAACGCGTCTTATTTCCTCGCCGCCGCCGCGGCCGTGCCCGGCTCGTCCTGCACGATCACCAACCTCGGCAGCGAGTCGGTCCAGGGCGACGCCGAGTTCTGCGATGTGCTCGGGCTCATGGGCTGCAGCGTTGTCCAGCGTCTCAATGCCACCACCGTCTCCGCGCCCCCCGCCGGGACGTTGCGCGGGATCGATGTTCGCCTGCACCGCATGCCCGACATGGCCCAGACCCTCGCCGCGCTTACCTTGTTTGCCGACGGGCCGACCCGCATCCGCAAGATCGGCAACCTACGTGTCAAGGAGACCGACCGGCTCGCGGCGCTCCAGGCCGAGTTGACCAAGCTCGGGGCCCAGGTCCGCATCAAGGGCGACGACCTGCTCATCGTCCCGCCGCTGGGTAATACCCTGACCCCCACCGCCGTCGATACCTATGATGACCACCGGATGGCGATGTCATTCAGCATTGTGGGCCTGGCCGCACCGGCCGGGACGGTCAAGATCAACGACCCGAGCTGTGTGAAAAAGACCTACCCCGAGTTCTGGCAGGACTTGCAGAAGCTGCAGTCCGTCGCTTCGTAAACAGATGGCTTGTTAGTCTTGGTCGGCTAAAATCAAACTGAAGTGATACCCCCCAAGGCCTGCAACCTTGTCGAACGACCCCAACATCGCCCTGAACCTGCCGCACCGCGTCCGCTTCTTGCGCGACGCTTTTGCGTTAGATAACACCACCCTCGCCGGGCTGATGCCTAGCGACCCCGAGCAGCCCGCGCGCGTTATGGCCTGCGTGGATCAGGGCCTGGTCGAGGCGGTGCCCGACCTCCAGCGCCGGGCCGAACGCTACTTCGCCCACCATCAAGAACAACTGCCCCGGCTCGTGGGGTTCCGGTCGATCGTAGGGGGCGAGCAGTGCAAGAACGATCTGTCGCAGCTCGAGGCCTTGCTGGCCGAGATCGATAAGCAGCACCTGGACCGCCACAGCTACATCCTGGTGATCGGGGGCGGGGCCGTGCTGGACATGGTCGGCTTCGCCGCCGCGGTCGCCCACCGGGGCATCCGCCTGGTCCGTATGCCCACCACCACGCTCGCCCAGGCCGACTCGGGCGTCGGGGTGAAGAACAGCGTCAACATGTTCGGCAAGAAAAACTTCATCGGCACCTTCGCCGTGCCCTGGGCCGTGGTCAACGACCTGACCCTGCTCGACGGGCTGAACGACCGCGAGTGGCGCAGCGGCCTGAGCGAGGCGGTTAAAGTCGGCTTGCTCAAAGACGCGGGGCTTTACCGCCTGATCAGCCGGCGTGCGGATATGCTCTGCAAGCGCGACCGTGCCCTGGCCGACGACGTGATCCAGCGATCCGCCCACCTGCACCTGGACCACATCGCCCACGGCGGCGACCCCTTCGAGATGACCACCGCCCGCCCGCTGGACTTCGGCCACTGGTCCGGGCACAAGCTCGAGCAGCTCACCGACTTCGCCATCAAGCACGGCGAGGGCGTCGCCCTGGGCCTGGCGCTCGACGTGACCTACTGCGAACTCTTGGGCATGCTGGCCCCGGAAGTAGCCAGAGATGTACGGCGAACACTCCAGACGCTGGGCTTTGACCTCTACCACCCCGCGATGGATGACGCCGACGCCCTGCTCGCCGGGCTTGACGAGTTCCGCGAACACCTCGGCGGGCGGCTGACGATCACACTGATCGAAGGCGTTGGCCAGCCGGTCAATGTGCACCAGATCGACCGCGACACCATGGCCGCCGCCATCGGCAAACTACGTGAGGTCAGCCAGGTCACGCCAGCCAGATGAGCTTGAGGACGGATGTGAATACCGGCCCTCGATTCGTGCATAATACTGCTATGACTACGCCCAGCGAACCACCGAACTGCCCAATGCCGCGCGACCAAGTCGTGACGCGCTACTACTTGGATAGCCGCGCAAAGCTGCTCGATATCGCGGCGTTTCTCGATCGGCTTGATCGAAGCGGGGCACCCGAGGGTGCTGGCGAAGACTTCCGCGTCGAGGCCTTACGGCGTGCGATCGAGCTGCTGATCGATGACAAGGGGCACCGTGCCCACCGTGTGCTTGAAGCGCTTAGCGACCCTACGACGCAGCTCCTTGCTTCGGCGCCCCAAAAAGGTGCCGACGGCGCTTACCACAAGCCCTAGCCCGGCGCAGTGGCTTGTTATCCGAGGCTCAGCCTAGCCCCGACGACACCATGAACTACATCGAACCTCACCTGCACATGGTCAGCCGAACGACGGACAACTACGAGTTGTTCGCCATGACCGGCTGTGTCGCCATGACCGAGCCCGCGTTCTGGGCGGGATACGACCGCTCCTCCGTGCAGGGCTTCTACGACTACTTCAGCCTGCTCACCGGCTTCGAGCGTGCCCGCGCAGCACAATACGGGATCGCGCATCACTGCTGGATGTGCATCAACCCCAAAGAAGCCGAGGACCCCGGCTTTGCCAAAGAAGTCATCGCCATCCTCCCCGAGTTCCTCGAAAAGCCCAGCGTCGTCGGCGTCGGCGAGATCGGGCTGAACAAGAACTCAAAGAACGAGATGGAAATCCTCGAGCTTCAGATCGATCTCGCGGCACGGTATAACCAGCTCATCCTCGTGCACACCCCCCACCTGGAAGACAAGATCAAGGGCACGAAGCTGACCATGGATGCGATCAAGGCACACGGCGGTATCGATCCCGGCCGTGTCCTCATTGACCATGCCGAGGAACACACCGTCGGCCTGATCCACGACTACGGCCACTGGGCAGGGATGACGCTCTACCCCGTCACCAAGATGAACCCGCAACGAGCGGTGGACGTGATCGAGATCCATGGCAAAGAAAGGATCTGGGTGAACTCCTCGACCGATTGGGGCCCATCCGATCCGATGGCCGTACCAAAGTTCATGCAAGAACTGAAGCACCGTGGCCATTGCGACGAGACGGTCAAGAAGATCACCTACGACAACCCGCTGCAGTTCCTTTCGCAGAGCGGGAAGTTCAAAACGAACGTCTAGGGGGCCGGTTTGAACGCCAAGTCTCCAAGTAGCCAAGACGCCAAGCGTCCACCGCGTAAGATGTACGCCGCCTTCGTCGGCGTGACCGGCATCATGCTTGTCTGCCCTTGGTATCTCTACACGCATATGCCGCTTGTCACTTTTAAGCCTGTGTGTATGGATGAACGCCAAGAACTGCAAACGACCGATATCGTCCTAACCACCGAGCAAGCAGACAATCTCGCTGCGGTGCTCGCACAATATGGTGAACCGTATCGCCGCTCTGGTTCAAATACGGTCTTGATCACCCCTGAACTCAGCAGAGATCAAGACCTCATTTGGAACTACACCACCAAGTCAGGGATCTAAGCCTACCCCAAAATCTAGTCTTGGCGACTTGGCGTCTTGGCGTCTTGGCGTTAAAAACAACCCCCAAGATGCTCAACGCCCTCGGCCCCAACACCACGCTCGGCTACTGCACCAACGTGCATGCCGGCGCAACGTTCGAGCAGATGCGGGCCAACCTGCAGCAATACGCCGTGCCGGTGAAACATCGGGTGTGCCCGGATGAGCCGATGGGCGTGGGTCTCTGGCTGGCCCATGATGCGGCGGCTTACGCGCTGGCGAACCGTGACGTCCTGGCCGACCTCGGGGCGTGGATGCAGGACCAGGGGCTGGCGGTCTACACCGTCAACGGGTTTCCCTACGGCAACTTCCACGAGCCGGTCGTCAAGACACGGGTCTACCAGCCCGACTGGACCACGCCGCAGCGTTACGACTACACCCTTGGCCTCGCGACGATCCTCGCCGAACTGCTGCCGGACGAGGCCGAGGGGAGTATCTCGACGCTGCCGATCGGTTGGCCGGCCCTGCTGTGCGCCGACCCGAATGATTGGCACGCCCAGGCCAAGCGGGCCGCGTCGCGGCTGCACGACCTGATGCACCGCCTGGCACGGATCGAGCTGGACACCGGCAAGCTGATCCACCTCGACCTCGAACCCGAGCCGGGCTGCTGCCTGGATACCGCGGCGGATGTGGTGGCATTCTTCGAGAGGTACCTGCTGAACACCCCCGACGAGATCAGCGTGCGGGGCTACCTGCGGGTGTGCCACGATGTCTGCCACTCGGCGGTGATGTTCGAGCCCCAACGCGATGCGCTGGCCGCCTACCGCGACGCGGGCATCAAGGTCGGCAAGGTGCAGATCAGCTCAGCGGTCCGGGCCGATTTTGAGAACAAGGACAGGCCGCAACGCGGGGCAACCATCGAGCAGCTCAGGTCCTTCGCCGAGGACCGCTACCAGCACCAGACCTCGGTCCGCCTGCCCGATGGCGCAAAGCATTTCTACAACGACCTGCCCGACGCCCTGGCCGAATACGCCGACAACCCGCGGGGCGAGTGGCGCGTCCACTTCCACGTCCCGGTGTACGTCGAGTCGTTTGGCCATCTCGAAACGACCCGCAGCGACATTGGTGATTGCCTCCAGGCCATTCGGCCAGGCGATGGAGTTCACCACTTCGAGGTCGAGACCTACGCCTGGGGCGTATTGCCCGCTACGTTGCGGCGCGAGGCACTGGCCGATGGCATCGCCGATGAGCTGTCATGGGTGCGCGACGAACACCGCGGCGTTGCGGGGCAGGCCGCCCGATGAACCTGCGCGCCGTTCTGGAATTGATGCGGGTCTCGAACCTGCCAACGGTGTGGAGCAATGTTGTCCTGGGGGTGATGGCCGGCATCATCGTCGGTGTCTCCGACGGTAGAGTCGCGGGTGTTTATCGAGAATCGGCCGACTTTTCTGAGCACGGGGTGACCTCTGTCTTCAATGCGTTGCTGATGGGAATGGCTTTCGCGTTACCGATCAGCGCGTTTTACTGCGGTGGCATGGTGCTCAACGATTATTGGGACCGGGCGATCGACGCCCAAGAGCGGCCGGGTCGGCCGATCCCCTCCGGGCGTATTTCACCGCAGTTGGCCCGTGGTCTCGCGGTTCTGTTGTTTGTGGTGGGCCTGCTCTACCTCCTGCCGATCCAGTTGACCGCGGCGTTCAGGGAGGATGCCGGTGTGGCGGACGGCTGGGTTTCGCTCGCGGCCTCGGTTCTTCTGGTCGGGGTCATCTTGGCCTACAACCGGGTCCACAGCCGAACGGCGTTAAGCGTTTTGCTGATGGCGTCGTGCCGGGTCTTGGCGGTGCTGGTCATCGCCCTGCTGTTTGCGCCAGGCCCGGCTGGTGCTGCCTGGTGGTTGTTTGTCTTTGCGCCGGCGCTCACCCTCGGCGTCTACACCGTGATGATCTCCATCATCGCGCGGCGGGAGGTCGAACCCGGGGGCCTGGGCGGGCCCAAGACTGTCACGAACATGATCGCTGCAATGCCGGTGTTGGACGCGGCCTGGCTAGCCGTCATGGGGCTCTGGCCGGCGTCGGTGGTCTGCCTGGTGTTCGCCGGCCTAACCAAACTGGGGCACCGCAAGATCGCAGGGTCGTAGCAGCCTAAACATCGTCCGGCGGCAGCGGCCTCCGGCTGTCCGGTGAACGCTAAACTTGTGCCCATGGCAAAGCGCGTCGCCATCATCAATGTTGTGGGGCTGTCCGGCTCGCTGCTCAAACACGCGCCGAAGACCGCTTCCCTCGGCGAGCAGGCCACGCTCACCCCCGTCCTCCCCGCGGTGACCTGCACCGTTCAATCGTCCATGCTGACCGGCCAACCCGTCAGCGCCCACGGCATCGTGGGTAACGGCTGGTTCAATCACGAGCAACAAGAGATCCAGTTCTGGAAGCAGTCCAACAAGCTCGTCCAGGGTGAGAAGGTCTGGGAGACCGCCCGCAAACGCGACCCGTCGGTGACCTGCCTGAACATGTTCTGGTGGTACAACATGTACTCGAGCGCCGACTACAGCGTCACGCCCCGGCCGCAGTACAAGGCCGACGGCCGCAAGATCCCCGACTGCTACGCGCACCCGGCCTCGTTGCGCGACGACCTGACCAGGGAGCTCGGCCCGTTCCCCCTGTTCAAGTTCTGGGGCCCGATGGCGGACATCCAGAGCACACGCTGGATCGCCGACGCAACCAAGATCGTCCACAACGAGACCGACCCGACGATCACCCTGGTCTACCTGCCGCACCTGGACTACGGCCTGCAGAAGCTGGGCCCCGACCACCCGGAGATCCCACAGCACGTCGCCGAGGTGGATCAGGTCACCGGCGACCTGATCGCGTACTTCCACCACAAGGGGGTCAAGCCGATCGTGGTCAGCGAGTACGGCATCGAGCCGGCGACGGGGCACATCGACATCAACCGCCGGCTGCGGGAAGCGGGCCTGCTGGCGGTGCGGCGTGAGGGCGGGTATGAGCTGCTGGATGCCGGGGCCAGCAAGGCCTTTGCCGTAGCCGACCACCAGATTGCTCACGTCTACACCCAGCCGGGGGTTGAGGTGGACGAGGCGGTCTTCGAGGGCTGCGAGGTCACGGCGATCGATCACGAGCGTGCGGGGCGGTACGTCCTGGTGGCGGATCGGGGCACATGGTTTACCCACGACTACTGGCTGGCCCCCGAGCACATGCCAGACTTTGCCCGCACCGTGGATATCCACCGCAAGCCGGGTTATGACCCACGCGAGCTATTTACCGACAAGCCGATGCCCGCGATCGCCTGGCGGCTACTGAAAAAGAAGCTGGGTTTCAGGCAGTTGATGGATGTGATCCCGCTGGACGCGTCGCTGGTCAAGGGCACCCACGGGCGGGTGGACAACGAGCCGCATCTCCAGCCATTGATGCTCGGGGGTGGGCATGCGGGCGGGACGCTGCCCTGCACTGCCGTGCGGGATGTGATCTTAGATCATGTCTTTGGTTAAGGTCTTTCTGGCGTTACGCGCACGGCCGAGTTTGGGACCAATGCTATAGAGCCAGGCTTAACTGCTTCCGCTGAACCTGCTTGAGCGGCTTGATGTTGACCCACCGTGTACGCCGGCGTTGATCGGCCAGGATGACGCGCTTGGCCAAGGCCGGGTCGCCCTCGAATCGTCGTCGGACCTTGGTCGGGTGGTTGCACTGCTGGGAGCGGTGCAGCAGCACGACGTGCCGCGGGTTGCCGTGCGGGCTCAGGTCGCGGACCCGCAGGACGGCCTCGTAGGCCTGGTCGTTGGAGAGGTGGCCGGAGTCGGAGAGGTTGCGGCGGTTGACCCAGGCCGGGCGGGACGAATTGACGGTCATGCGGTGGTCGTAGTTTGACTCGATGCAGAGCACATCGACGCCGGCGAAGAGTTGGATCAGCCGCGTTGGGGCGTGGCCGAGGTCCGTGGCGTAGCCGATGTCGCCGTAGCGTGAGGAGAGCCGGTACCCGATGGTGCCCTGCAGGTCGTGCTGGAGGCGGGTGGTGGTGGCGGTGAGGCCGGGCATGGGCGATAGGGTTGTGCCGTCGAACGGCTCGACCAGCCCGAGTTCGAAGAGGAGCTTGGATGATCGGATCGCCGCAAGTTCGGGCAGGTGCCAGTGGTGGCAGAATACAGGGATCCGGTGCTCGGCCATCGTCCGGATCAGGGAGGGCTTGAAGTGATCTCGGTCGAAGTGCGTGACACAGATCGCGCGGACATCGGTCATACTCAGGCCCGCTTCGGCGAGCTTGCTTGCCGTGCGTCGCGGGCCGAACCCGGCGTCCACGAGCAGCGCGTGGGGTTGACCCTCCGGGTCCACGAGCCGAACCACGGTGCAGTTGCCGCCCGAACCGCTCCCTAAAACCGAGAGTGAGAGTCCGGGTCCCAATAAATATTTTTGAACCGTCTGTAGCGTCTGCAGCCTACACGTAGGAGGGCTAAAACAAGCGGTTTCTGAGAATAAGTCGAGCTGTTCGGGCGTTCCGATAACCGACATTCATGAACCTTGGTCATTGACTCGACATGAAGTGCAAACGAATATGACGCTTCCCCGTGCGTAGAGATGTTACCCGCAGGCCCACGTGCCGGGGAAACACCCCCCACGTCAGTCTGCCGCGAACCGGGCCCGGCCCGGCGACCGGTGCTGACCGATAACGGCGGGAGCCAGGCCACCTGGCTCTGCGGCTACTCGGCAACCAGCCGAGGATTAGGACGGGACGATGGCCCTGCCGCAGGACGAACTCGAGAGGTTGGACGCTTACACCCTATGATGAGACTTACCCCGATTCACCCCGCCCTGCTGCTTCTGGTCGCCGGGTTCGGCCTGCTCCTGGGCGGATGCGCCGCTCAGCGCCCTTCCCTTGAGTCCATCCAGCCCGAATGGTCCCACCACGACACCCATGCCGAGCCTGAGCCGGTTTCCTCGGCCAATCAACAAGCCTGGTCCCAATTCGCCGCAAACCAGATCCTGGTGAATTCGGATGGCTCTCAGGTCGCCAAAGCGGCGGAGGCCCAGCGGCAGGAACGCTGATCGCCCTGTCGCCTCCGCATTCCATCATCAGGACTCATTCCGGCTCTTGCTCGGGCAAGGGCCTGATCTGCAGCTTGCGGAACTCGATGGCCGCGCCCTCGCTCTGGAGGCAGATCGCACCGGATGACGTGCTGAGGCCCCATCCCACGTTGACCAGCTCGCCGTTGACCGTGACCCGGATGGTGTCGCCACGCAGTTGACAGACCATGGTGTTCCACTCGCCGACGGGGTTCTCGCTGTCGTCGGTCATATTCGGCAGGTTCCGACCGCGTCGTAGCCGATCCTCACGGTTTTCGACATCGATATACTCGCCGATCATCCAGAAGTCACCGGCCGCGCCACTCTGCAGCTGCACCTCCAGGGACTTGGGCCAGATATTTCGTTCGCGGGGTTTGGAGCAGTGCACCAGCAGCCCGGAGTTGCCGGGCCTGGCCGGCCAGCGCCACTGCAATTCGATCTCGTAGTCCCGGTAGTTGGCTTGGGTGCGCAGCACGCCGCGGGGGTTGCCGCTTACCTTGAGTAGGCCATCCTCCACCGTGTAGATGGCCGAGATATCCTCTGTGTCCAGCGAGTCAAAACTCCAGCCGGCGAGGTCTTCACCATTGAACAGATCGATGGGTTGTTTAGGTATCTTTGCTTCTTGTGCAGCTTCTTCCTGCCCGATAACTGGGGCAGAGAAAATGACAAACGTAACTAGCCAGACGGCCGTTGTGGGGCGAACGAGCAAAGGGCCACCTCCTTATGGGGCAGTTGGGGCAAAACTCAATAACGCGAGACGATGCGGCCGGTTGTGCCGTTACGCTTCGGCGGCGTCGGGTTCCCAGGGCACGTCATCTAGCCCCTCCAGTTGATTGGCCCGGCGGGCCAGGGCGAAGAGCAAGTCCGAGAGCCGGTTGAGATAGATCAGCGCCTGCGGGTCGACCGGCTCGGCCTGAGACAGGGCCACCACCTGCCGCTCGGCCCGACGACCGACCGTTCGGGCCAGGTGCAGCCGAGCGGCCAGTTCGCCGCCGCCGGGCAGGATGAACCGGGTCAGCGGGGGCAGCTCCGCGCAGGCATGGTCGATCTGGGCTTCGAGCTGGGCGACATGAAGGCGGGTGATCCTCGGCTCGGGCGGCGACGTATCGGGGGTGGGTGGTGAGGTCGCTAATTGTGCTCCCAGATCAAATAATCGATGCTGCGCGGTAATCAGGGGCTTGCGTATTTCGTCTATTTTAGTGACGGACAGGGCCAGTCCCAGCGTGGCGTTGAGTTCATCCACGCAGCCGTAGGCCTCGACCCGCGGGTTGTTTTTGCTGACCGGCGGCCCCCCGAGCAGATCGGTCTGGCCTTGGTCTCCGCGTTTGGTGTAGAGCTTCATGCCTGCATGATAAGCCCGCCGGACCCGGCAATACATTGATATCGATGTTCCCGACGGGCCGACAAAGACTGAGGAAATGCGTAAAATGCCGCTCCCGATTTGAGAAAGCCCCACCCGGCCCCCCGCTTCCTCCACCTAATCATGAACCGTGCCGTTCATATCCTGATACTGTTGATGACCCTGGCTTGTGCCGGGGCCTGGCAGTCGCCCGCCCAGGCCGGCCGCTTGGCGACGCTGACCGGGGTTGCGGATGAACAACAGGTTGTTGTCGAGCAGCACTTTAAGCTTGCCGAGCAGGCAAACATTACCGTTGGCCACGTGGTCACCGCTCGCGATCGTGGCTGCAGGGTCCGGGTCCGGATCTATCGCCAGCTACCCAATGGCAACTGGTCGGTTGTCAACACCCCCGTGCAGGTTTCGGGTTCCAGCCGTGGTCGGCAGAATATCCTCCTACCTGCAGGTGAATACCGGGTCGAGGTGACCGCGCGACACGCCTCGTTTACCGTGACCATCGATAAGGATTAGGGGTACACCAGAATCGACCTTTGATCCAAGCCGCGTTACGACGCGGCTTATTGTTTGGTGGCCTCTAGTTTCAAGCCCGGGATCGCCTCGGCGAGCAATTGCTCGGTGTCGGCAATCAATCGGATCGACAGCTTGTCGCGGACCTTCGGGTCGATCTCATCCAGGTCGCGACGGTTCTGCTCGGGCAACAAGACGGTCTTGAGCTTGAGCCGGCTGGCGGCGAGGGTCTTTTCCTTGACCCCGCCGATGGGCAGGACCCTGCCGCGCAGCGTGATCTCCCCGGTCATGGCCAGGCCCTTCTTCACCGGCTTGCCGGTCAGCAGCGAGACAATCGCGGTGTACATCGCCACCCCGGCCGAGGGCCCGTCTTTGGGCACCGCGCCGGCCGGGACGTGGATGTGCAGGTCCAGCTCGGCCAGCTTTTTCAGGTCGTACCCGAACCGATCGGCCTGGCTCTTGAACAGCGACAGGGCGGCCTGGGCCGACTCTTTCATCACCTCGCCGATCTGCCCGGTCAGCTTGACCTGCCCCTTGCCGGGGTAGCGGGTGGCCTCGACAAACAAGACCTCGCCGCCCACAGAGGTGTAGGCCAAGCCCAATACCACGCCGGGCGTGCCGGCACGGGTGTCCAGGTCGCGCAGGTACCTCTCACCACCGAGGATATCGACGACCACCCGGGGCTGGATACTCAGCTTCGCCGGCTTGCGGCGGGACGAGGCCACCCTCGCGGCAACCGAGCGGCAGACCGAGCCGATCTGCCGCTCCAGCTCGCGCACGCCCGCCTCGCGGGTGTAGCCGTCGATGAGCTTTCGCAGGCCGGCGACGGTGAACGAGCACTGCGACGCCTTGAGCCCGTGCTCTTTGAGCTGAAGAGGGACCAGGTACTTGCGGGCGATCGCCAGCTTGTCGTGGTCGGTATAGCCGGGGATCTCGAGGACTTCGAGCCGATCCAGCAGGGCCGGGGGGATGTTGCCGATGTAGTTGGCCGTGCAGATGAACATAACCTTGGACAAGTCGAAGGGCACGTCGAGGTATCGATCGACAAAGGCATCGTTCTGCCGGGGGTCGAGGACTTCGAGCAGGGCCGATGCCGGGTCGCCGCGAAAGTCCGAGCCGAGCTTATCGATCTCATCGAGCATGATGACCGGGTTGTTGGTCCCGGCCCGCCGGATGTCCTGGATCAACCGGCCCGGCATAGCCCCGATGTAGGTCCTGCGGTGGCCACGAAGCTCGGCCTCGTCCCGCACACCCCCGAGCGAGATGCGGGCAAACGACCGCCCCAGCGCCTCGGCGACCGACTTACCCAGCGAGGTCTTGCCCACCCCCGGCGGCCCGGCCAGGCACAGGATCGCGCCCCGACCATCGGGGTTGAGCTTGCGCACCGCCAAGTACTCGATCAACCGGCGCTTGACCTTGTCCAGGTTAAAGTGGTCCCGGTCCAGCACCTCACGCGCGCGCTTGAGGTCGAGGTTATCTTCGCTGGTCTTGGCCCAGGGCAGGTCGGCCAGCAGCTCGAGGTAGCTGAGGATGACCGAGTACTCCGGGCTGGCCGGCGGGACCATCTCCAACCGAGAAAGCTCCCGCTGGGCCTCGTCCATCACCGCCTCGGGCAGGCCCGCCTCCTGCAGACGAATGTCCAACTCGGCAATAACCTCAGCGGTACCGTCGCCCCCCTCGCCCAGCTCCTCCTGGATCGCCTTGAGCTGCTCACGCAGGTAGAACCGGCGTTGGCCCTCACCGATGTTGGCCTCGACATCCGCCTGGATCTTGTTCTGTAGCCGGACGAGTTGAAGTTGTTGGCTGATCAGCCGGTGGACCTCGGCCGCACGGTCCGAAACGCGCAGCTCCTCCAGCAGGGCCTGCTTCTGGTCCAGCTCGATATCCAAGTTCGCCGCGAGGTAGTCGACCAGACCCGAGGATGACTCGATATTCATCAATACCGTCAACGCCTGCTCCGGGGCGTTGGGGGTCTGCTCGATCAATTCTTGAGCCAGCTCACGCAGCTGGTTGAGGGTGGCCTGAAACTTCTTGCCTCGCCCATTGTGCTCCCTGGCCTTCTCGATTCTGGCGCGGAGATAGGGCCGGGCCTGCGTCTTCGAGACGAGCCTGACCCGCCTCAGTCCGTGGACGATCAGCGTCAGAGTCTCGTCCTGCTGTTTGATGAGCTTAAGTGCGATCGCAGCCGTGCCCATCCGGTGGATGCCCTCGAATCCGGGCTCTTCCTGCTCCTCGTCGTGCTGGGTGGCCAGCCCGATGATCTTGGACTTGGCCAGCGACTCGTCCAGCAGTTGCCGGCTCGACGGCCGACCGATCCCCAGCGGGATGATCGTCCCGGGGAAGACCACCGTGCCCCGGACCGGGAGGATCGGCAGGACCCCAGGGATCGTCGGGTGGTTGGACAGCTCCATCGCCCCCTCGACCGGTCCCTCGATCACGGCCGGGGTATTGTCGCCGGGAGTGCGGCGAGTCTTACGACGCGTTGTCTTTTTTGTCTTGGGTTTCCGAGGCACGCGGGCGGCTTTCTTTTAGTTGACCTATTCAAGTCATTTGGAGGCTACTCACTGATCAGGGGCAGGCTGATCCAGAGCAGGCCGTCAAGGTAGTGGCTAGTGACCTGGTCCAGGTCAACCTGTTCGGGCAAGCTGACCACCCGCTCAAATCGGCCGTGATCGATCTCCATCACGCGGATGCGATGTGCTTCTGTGTCCTCGGGCTCGGGCACCAGGCGCACCCCGGTGATGACCAGTCGGCCGGGCTCGACGGACACACCGATCTGCTCCCGTGGCACGCCGGCCAGGTCTACGCATACCCTCAGGGTGTTGGCGGATTGATAAAAATTGATCTGCGGGGTCCAGGCGAGGTCGGCCGAGACCGAGCCAAAAACCCCGCCGGCAAACCGGCGGGCGCCGGAGCGCCCCGTAGGGTCGGGATGATTGGGCTGGGCCATGCGGAGCAGAATCGGGGGCTGGGGTGGACAAAGGTTACTCAAAGCTTCGGCCCTGTGCCGTCAAGTCCATGTTGCGCAGGATGTTCCAACCGGTGTTTGCTTTGTCGGCGAGGCCGCTGGGGCCTACAATACTTAGTTCGCAATTGAGGGCTGGACCAAGCCTAATAGGACTCGTTAGGAACCAACGCTCTATGTCAACCAATGCCCCAGCCAGCCAGCCGCCCAGCACCGACATACCGATGCCCGATGTCCAGGGCAGCAAGGACACCCGGCAGGTCGCCATCGACCGGGTCGGGGTTAAGGACATCCGCTACCCGATCGCCCTGAAGTGCCCGTCCTCCGGCGGCAAGCAGCACACGGTGGCCATGGTCAACATGTACGTCGCCCTGCCCCACTACCAGAAGGGCACGCACATGAGCCGGTTCCTCGAAGTACTCAACCGCCACCACACCGGCTTGGACTCGAGCGACATCATGAGCGTCGCCCACGACATGAAGGACCGCCTCGAAGCCGAGGAAGCCCACCTGGAGATGAGTTTCCCCTATTTCGTTGATAAGAAAGCCCCGGTCACCGGCCAGCCCGGCAAGCTGGACATCGAGGTCAGCTTCGAGGCCATCGCCGGCGAAACCGACGATTTTGTGCTCGGCATCAAGGTCCCCGCTACGAGCCTGTGCCCCTGCTCCAAGGAGATCTCCGAATACGGGGCCCACAATCAACGGTGCGAGATGGAGGCCCGGGTCCGTTTCTTCCCCGGGCAGATGATGTGGATCGAAGAGCTCTTCGAACTGGTCGAGCGATGTGCCAGCACCCAGGTTTTTGCGGTCCTGAAACGCCCCGATGAAAAGCACGTTACCGAGGCCGCCTTCGACAACCCGAAGTTTGTCGAGGACATCGTGCGGGACCTCGCCGTAGAGATGGAGGACGAGCCCCGGATCGCCTGGTTCCAGGTCGCGAGCGAGAACTTCGAGTCGATCCACAACCACAACGCCTACGCGGTGCTGGAGCGCGACAAGCGCTAGGGCTGGTGCGTGCGACCGAGTCGGGTACAATCCGACTCCGCCTGCATCTCGAGTTGAGGGCCAACCTTGGCCTTATTTCGAAAAACCATGGACCTCGCACCGGACGCTGCGGCGGCGTCCGTTCCGATGCTATGTATCGACGGACCGGCGGGGCCGCGCTTGGACTGGCCCCTGATCGATCTGCCAGTCCTGCTGGGCCGCAGCAGCGTCTGCGATGTCCAACTCGACCACGAGCAGGTCTCCCGCCGGCACGCGGAGATCACCGGCGACGATTTGGGCAGGCTTTGGCTTAACGATCTGGGCAGCCGCAACGGCATCCAGGTCAAGGGCCAACCGGTCCGCAATGCCCTGGAGCTTCGGCCGGGCGTCACCTTTGAGCTTGGGCCTTTCCACCTGCATATCCTCGGCAGCCCAGACACTGAAGCATCGGGCGGGGCCGAAGCAGAGTTCAAAAGCAAGACCGTGCCCGCGATCAACGACTCGGCCAGCAGCACCCTGATCGAGATCGAGCCGAGCCGGGCAGCCTTCCCCCCCGCCGTGTTGATGCACCTGCATGAACTGGACGACAAGCTGGTCCGCATGGAGGACATCGGCGAGCGTTACCAGTACATCTGCGAATTCATTGTCCGAGAAAACCCCGGGGCGATCTATTGCGCTGTATTGGAGGCCGAACACGGGTCTGATGGCGACCGCGTCTGTGTCCACCGCTTCAGCTCGCACCGCGGCTGCGACCAGCCCCCCTACATCTCAAAAACCCTCGTCGAGCAGGTCACCGTCGGCCGCCAGCCCATGATGCTTTCAAACACCGGGGGATCGGATACCGGTGCGATGCTGTCCCTGGCCCCCGAGGTCGGTGAGATCACGGCGATCGCCTGCCCGCTCTACGAAGGCCGGGGGCCGCTGCTATACGCAACCTTTGATCGGCATGCGGTGACCGACCGCTGGCTCGACCTGATGGTGCTCGTCACCGACCAGTTCCGCCACGCCCAGGCCATCGTCCGCATCGTCGATCACGCCAAGCAGCAGGCCGTCTTCGACCGCGACCTCGACCGGGCGCGGGATATCCAGCTGGGGCTGCTCCCTAAGCGGTGGGAGCACCCCCGGCTCGACATCGCGATCGGCTTCGAGCCGTGCAAGTCGGTGGGTGGCGACTACGCCGACATCCTCACGATGCCCGACGGCCGGGTGATCGCCGCGATCGCGGATGTGGCGGGCAAGGGCCTGCCCGCGGCGCTGATCTCTTCCAGCATCCACACCATGACCCACGCGGTGCTCGACGCCGGGGGCACACCCGCCCAGGCCATGACCCAGCTCAATCAGTACCTCATCGATTTCGCACCGATCGGCGCCTTCGCCACCATGCTCATGCTCGCGATCCACCCCGACACCGGCCAGACCCAGATCATCAACGCCGGGCACCTGCCGCTCGCCCGCTACACCCCCGACGGCCCCCCCCAGCTCATCGCCAAGGGCCAATACCTCCCGCTGGGCATCGAGCCGCAGGACTACGAACCCGAGCATTTCACCCTCCAAACCGGCGAGTCTTGGCTCCTCTACTCCGACGGCCTATCGGAGATGACCGGACCCAACGGCAAGATGCTCGGCAACGACGGGGTCTGCCAACTCGGCCTCTCCCTGCTCCAACCCACCGCGGCACAGACCGTCGTCAAAGTCCTGGACTGGCTCACCGACCACATCGTCGGCCCGGAACAGTCCGATGACCAGACCCTGCTGGTCGTCAGACGCAAGCCGTAGATCCTGCGAGAGGATCATCTTAGCTATTCAAAACAATTCCCTGACACATGTGACCTGTGACACCTATTCAGGCTCATGCCTTCCCGCGAGTGAGGTCCGATGCTGGCTTTCCACAAGATAAGCGCTGTCTCAGCCGCGGGTGTTTGCTTAACACTTACACTTGGATATCTCTATTTACGCAGCGTACCACCGGACAACGGAAAAGATTCACCTGACGCAGTCACGCATAACTCCTCTCGCGCAAAGCGAGAGGCTGACCCGCCAACCTACATCGCCCACGGCGGCGGATCGGTTGATCGTCTTGCATCAGCCGATGGCTTGTCCAGCCTTCTTCCGGGCGCGTTGGCTCGGGCGGTAGCCTTGAACCTTGTGACGCTGGGCCATGCGATGGCGTGCGGCGGTGGTCGCCGAGGTCAGTGAGATCGCCGTCTGGCGTGTGGCGCGTCGGCTGGGCTACCGCTTCAAAAAAACCGATCCACGCCAGCGAACGCGAGCGGCAGGACATCGTCCAGGTCCGCGAGCGATGGCGGCGAAACAACGATGGCATCGACCCTAAACGCTGATCTTCCCGGACCAATCGGGCACCAAGACCAATATGAGCCAGCTCTAGCTGCTACCGACATTCAGATCACCCCCGCGAGTTCTGCAGCGAGGTAGACGAAGCCGGCGAGCTTGGCCGCCTTCTTCTCGTAGCGGGTCGCGACGCGTCGGCACTGCTTGAGCCTGCGGAAGAACCACTCGATCACGTTGCGGTGTTTGTAACGCGTCTTGTCGTACCGCTTCTTGCGTTTGCGGGTCGGGTTGGGCTTGATGCACGCCTTGGCTTTCATCCTTCGGATCAAGAACCGGATCGCGTCGCGGTCGTAGGCCGCGTCGGCGATGACGTGCTCGGCTTGTAGACCCGCCAGCAACCCCTCGGCCTGCGGGGCATCACCACGCCGACCGGCCCTCACGATCAAGCGACCCAGCCGACCGTCTTGATCGACCGCGGCATGGAGCTTCGTGGCCAGCCCGCCCCGCGACCGGCCTAGGCGCCGCCTGGCATCGGCGTCTTCTTTTTTCGCCCAGCAAACGCCGGCCGGTCGAGGCCGTGGGTTGGGCCTTGACGCTGGTCGAGTCGAGCATCAGCTCGTTGGATGCTGGATCACCGCGGTCTTTGGAGAGCCCGTCATCACCCAACGCCTTGCCGACCAGCTCCCCGGCAAGGCGGGTGATCCCGGACGCACCGCAACGGACAACCGGTTGTTCGTCAACGCGGTACTCTACGTTTTTAAGACCGGCACCCCTTGGGAAGACCTGCCCGAACGCTTTGGCAAGCCCAACACGGTGTGGAGGCCTGCGCCAGCTTCGTCGGGGGACAAATGGCGAGTTCTTCCTGTTCTACTTCCAAGAGATGTTGGCCCGACGTTGTCATGCGGCAACATCGTCGTGGGCGTCCGATGGGGCGCGAGATGATGTGGAGCAAGGTCAAGCACTAGGTCGGTCATGCCAAGGCCCGTTGCGAAAAGACGCTGCACCAGGCGATGTTCAGGCCCTGCGTGCGGTGACCGACCAGGAGTTGGTCAGGTACTACGCTGCATGGGGATACGCCGGGAGTGAATGAAAAATGCTCTAGCCTTGACCGATGAAACATGTTGCACTTGGCCGCTAGCGCGGATTCAATCGACGTCTAGCTGGAGACGTGAAGTGATCACGCCTTAGCCACGCAGCTCAGCGCTCACGCTGCTGCCCAAGGCCTTGACCACCGCCTCGACCTGCGGGTCAACCTGGTCATGGCGGAGCGTTCGCTCAGGGTCGCGGAACTGCAGGCGGAAGGTGACGCTCTTCTTGCCTTTGCCGACCTGCTTGCCGCGGTAGGTGCCGACAAAGCGGACCGACTCGAACAATTCGGGCTTGGCGGCGTCGATCCCCTCGGCGATCTTACGCCAGGGCGTCGCCTCGTCCACCACGACGGAGATGTCGCGCTCGATCGCAGGGTACTTGGGGAGTTCGCCGGCGGTGTGTGTGGGTGGGTACAGCGCGATCAGGTGCTCGACATCCAGTTCCGCCGCGGCGACCGTGGCTTGCAAGCCAAACGATTCCGCAAGGGCCTCGTCCAGGACGCCGAAGTGTCCGACCGGCGTCTTGTTGCAGTGCACGAGGCCGGCGGTCGCGTAGCCATCGATCTGCTCTGGCACAACGGTTAACGATTGGAGCGTTGATTCGCCCCCTAGGGCGTGAATCATTTCCTCGATCGCGCCGCGCATCGCGCGGAGAGTCGCCTGGCCGTCGTCGGCATCTGCCAACAGGGTGAGTTGTCGCTTTTCCGTGATCTGCTCGTCTTGCTTGACCCAGCCCGACGCGATCTCGAAGAGCTTGACGCCTTGGTTACCCGCGTCCTGGTTGAGCTTGCGGCAGGCGAGCAGGCTGGGCAGCAGGCCGGGCCTGAGCGTGTTGTCGGCCCGCCGGACCTCGCCGTAGAGCGACGCCGGTCGTGCATCGCCGTCCGGGGATAAACATGCCGCGCTGTCCTTGAGCGGGATCAATGAAGGGGTGATGGTCTCGTGATAGCCGTGCGCGACCAGCACCTCGATCAGCCGACGCTTGGCGAGCACACTGGGCTGGGGGTGGTGGGCGGTGATGCTGATCTTCTGGTTCAGCGGGATGCGTTGCAGCCCGTGCTGCCGTGCGATTTCTTCGATCAGGTCGATCTCTCGGACCAGGTCGAGTCGATACGTCGGGATCGTTGCCCGCAGGGTCTCGCCGTCGATCACGCAAGCGATCGATAGCCGTTGGAGGTAGACCGCCTGTTCTTGAGCCGAGAGTTCGATCCCCAGCAGATCGCGGGTCCGCTGGCAGCGCAGCGCGATCGTTGTCGGTTCGGGGTCGTCCTGCCCGACACGGATCACGCCATCGGCCAGCGTGCCCCCGGCTACGTCCAGGATCAGCTCGCAACACCGCCGGCTCGCCCGATCCACCCCAAGCGGGTCGATGCCACGCTCAAAGCGGAAGCTCGAATCGCTGGCGAGCTTGAGCCTTCGGCTGGCGCGGCGGACCGACAAGGGCTCGAACATCGCCGACTCGATCAGCAGGTCCGTCGTCGCATCCCCCACCTCCGAATCCGCCCCGCCCATCACCCCGGCCAAGGCGACCGGCCGATCGCGGTCGGCGATGACGAGCATGTCCCTTTCGAGCTTGTGCTCGGTGTGGTCGATCGCGGTGAACGCCTCGCCGGAGCTGGCCCGGCGGACGAGAATCTGCTTGCCCTGCAAAAGATTGAGGTCGAAGGCGTGCAGGGGCTGGCCTGTTTCCAGCAGGACAAAGTTGGTGACATCTACGACGTTGTTGACCGAGCGGAGCCCGGCGTTCTCGACGGCGGTCTTCAGCCAGGCCGGGCTCGGGGCGACCTTGACGCCGGTGATGACCCGCGCGGTGTAGAGCGGGCAGAGGTCCGGCGCATCGTTGACCACCGACGCCAGTTCTTCAACAGCCCTGCCGGTCTCCGCCAGTTCGGGCTCGGTTATCTGCATCACGCGATCGCTTCGCGCGGCGATCTCCCGGGCCACGCCGATGTGCGAGAGCACATCCGGCCGGTTGCTGGTCACCTCGACATCCAGCCGGACATCGCCATCTTCAAGCGGCTCGCGGTCCTCGATCGGGAACCCCCCGCCGGTGAGCAGCCTCTCCGCCTCGCCGGCGTCGACGGGCGTGTCCAGGTAGGTATTGAGCCACTGCAGACTGATCTTCATGCCGCACAGGTTAGCAGAGACATCGCCAGAGATGGGGGTGACGGCCCTCGCCGCGAGGCTCAAGCTGGAGATTCTGTAACCCGTTTTTGGGTTGGTTATTTCCCGGTCGCCGCCGCCCGGTCAAGGTACCAAGCCAACTCGCCATCATATGGCTCGGGGTCGATCCCGGTGATCGGCAGTTCGCGGATGTCCGGCCCGCCCGCCTCAAGCTGCCGCTCGATCTTCTTCAGTGTCTCGTGCTTGCCCTTGCCCACCAGCAGGACGACAACCTCACGGCCATGGTTAATCAGCGGGTAGGTCATCGTCACGCGTGGCGGCGGGACGACGCGTTCGCCATCGTTGTTCACGACCCACCGCTGGGTGATGTCCAGGGCGGGCGACGCCGGGAAGAGGCTGGCGGTGTGCGCGTCGCCTCCCATGCCCAGCAGGATGAAATCCATGCGTGGGATGTTAGGCCATTTCATGCCGTTAAAGGCCTCGCTCATCTCCCGCTCGTACTCGGCGGCGGGGTCCGGGGCCATCGTGGGGATCGGGTGGACGTTGCTGCGGCGGATGCCCGAGTGGTCGAGCATCGCCTCGCGCATCATCTTGATGTTCGACTTCTCGTGGTCTTCCGGGACACGCCGTTCATCGACGATCCAGACGTGCGTCTGCCGCCAGGGGAAGTCGCGGAACTTCGGGTCGGTGACCAGGCGGATGTAGAACGGCTCGGGCGTGCCGCCGCCGGATAGCGCCATGTGGAAGACGCCGCGCTCGTCCACGGTTTTGCCCGCAGAGCCAAGCAGGGCGCTGCCCAGGTCGTCGAAGAGTTCCTCGGTGTCAGGGCAGACGTGGACGTGGCCGGGGAGGTTGAGCATGAGCGGCAGTCGATCGAGTGAGGTTGAGGTAGGTGTGTTAGCCGTCGCTGGCACAGCGACGCGGCAGGGGTATGGGGTGCAAGTGAGGGTTGTAGAGAAGCTTGACGTCGCCTGCCGGCGACGGCTAACAATTCATCATCCATTGCGCCAGTACCGCCCCGCGCGCTCCATCATCAGCTCCGAAGCGGGCGGGCCCCAGGTGCCGGCGGCGTAGTTGGGCAGGTCGTCCTGGGGGTTCTGGGCCCAGTAGTCGAGCACGGGCTGGACCGCGTGCCACGCGGCCTCGATCTCGTCGCGGTGCTTGAACAACGTCTGGTCGCCGCGGATCGCCTCGTGCAGCAGCGTCGCGTAGCCGTCCGGCGGATTGGTCTGCCACTGCTTGATGTAGTCGAAGTCCATCACGACTTCTTTCATCTTCAATCCCGACCCGGGGACCTTGCCCTCGAAGCGAAGACGCACGCCCTCATTGGGCTGGACATTGATGACGATCTGGTTGGGCTTGGCTTGCCGGGCCTTGTCACGAAACAGGCAGTGCGGGGTGGGCTTGAAGTAAATCACAATCTCGGTCTTCTTCTCGGCCATGGCCTTGCCGCTGCGGAGGTAGAACGGCACCCCGCCCCACCGCCAGGTATCCACGCTGAACTGCATCGCGGCGTAGGTGTCGGTCTGGCTGTCCTGGGCGACGCCCTCGTTCTCCCGGTAGCCGGGGATCGGCTTGCCGTTGACCGCGCCGGTCGAGTACTGGCCACGCACGGCGATGTGCGGCACGTCCGCCGGCTTGGGCACGCGCAGGGCCTTGAACACCTTGATCTTCTCCGTGCGGATGTCGGCCGCGTCCATACTCACCGGCGGCTCCATCGCCACCACCGAAAGCACCTGCAGCAGGTGGCTCTGCACCATGTCCCGCATCGCCCCCCCGGCCGGGCTGTCGTAGTAGCCGCCCCGGCCCTCGACGCCGACCGTCTCGCTCGCGGTGATCTGGATGTGGTCGACGTAACGCTGGTTCCACAACGGCTCGAAGATCGCGTTGGCAAACCGCAGCACGAGCATGTTCTGCACCAGTTCTTTGCCCAGGTAGTGGTCGATGCGGTAGATCGCGTCTTCGTCGAAGACGCTGGCGCAGGCTCGGTTGAGCTGGGCGGCCGACGCGGGGTCCGAGCCGAAGGGCTTTTCGACCACGATCCGCTGCCAGGCGCCCGGGCCGTCGATCGAGCAGTACTTTCGGCCCTCGGTGACCATTTCAGCGCTGCCGATGTTGCCGATGATCGGTTCGAAGAAACGCGGGGAGACCGAGAGGTAGAAGAGGATGTTGCCGCCCGTGCCGTGCTGCTTATCGAGTTCGCAGAGGTGGTCCTTGATGTCCGGCCAATCGTCGGCCTTGGTCGCGTCGCCGGCGTGGTAGTGGATGCGGTTCTTGAACTCGGCCCACTTCGCGTCGTCGTAGCTGTCGCTGGCGAACTCATAAAGCTCTTCCCGCCAGGCGTCATCCGTGTACTTGGTCCGGCTGACGCCGATGATCGCGACGTTTTCGGCGATCATGCCGTTGTCCCAGAGGTGGTACAGGGCGGGGACGAGCTTGCGTTTGGTCAGGTCGCCCGAGGCACCAAAGATGACCACGAGGCAGCCGGTGTGGTTGGATTCGTCTGGCATACGTGCAGTAGAACCGGATACGGGCAAGTTGGCAACTGCTATCACCCAGCGACCCGGGGTAGCGGGCCGATTCAGTGAGTCGAAGGTGCTAGTGGAATAGCGGCGAAGCTACACGTCGCCGGACAATGCGTGTTTGCTCAGATAAATACTGACCACCATCAGATCGGCGGGGTTGACGCCTTCAAGCCGTCCGGCCTGGCCGAGTGTCGTCGGCTTGAACTTGTCCAGCGCCAGCTGGGCTTCACGGCGCAGCCCCTCGACGCCGGCGTAGTGCATATCGGCGGGCAACGGCGTGGCCTCCTGGTCGGCCAGGCGCTGCACCTCGCGTTTCTGCCGCTCGATATAACCGGCGTAGTGCAGGTCGGCGAGGAGTTCGGCGAGGACCGATTCGAGCGCAAGCGATGAGAGGTGCGACCACCCCGTATCCCGCATCGCATCAAACTCGTGATTGAGAAGACGCTTGGCCGAGCCGATCGTGAAACCAGGTCGGCGGAAGATATCGGCGACGCGCTCACGAACCTTTCCTCCTCCGTCAACGACCTGATTGAGCACCGCATCAATGGCTTCACGCGCCTGCCGCTTCGACTCAAACACCGCCCATCGCGTTTCATCGATCAGCCCAAGCTCCCGGCCCAGCGGGGTCAGCCGCGTTGCCGCGTTGTCGGAGCGCAACTGCAGCCGGTACTCGGCCCGCGAGGTGAACATGCGGTACGGCTCGACCGGCACCTTCGTCACCAGGTCGTCCATCATCACGCCGATATAGGCCTGGTCGCGTCGAAACCGTATGAGCTCTTCGCCACGCGACCACCGAGCCGCATTTAGCCCGGCGACCAAACCCTGGCCCGCCGCCTCCTCGTAGCCGCTCGTGCCGTTGATCTGGCCGGCGGTGAACAGGCCGGGCACGACCTTGGTCATGCAGGTCGCGTCGAGCTGGTGCGCGACGACCGTGTCGTACTCCACCGCGTAGCCGTACTTTAAGACGACCGCGTCCTCGCAGCCGGGCAGCGAGCGGATGATCTTGTCCTGCACCTCGGTGGGCAGGGACGTGCTGATGCCGTTGCAGTAGACCTCGTTGGTCTCGTGCGACTCCGGCTCCAGGAAGACGTGGTGCGAGTTGCGGTCGGCGAAGCGCACGACCTTGTCCTCGATCGACGGGCAGTAGCGCGGCCCGGCCGTCGTGATCTGGCCGTTGTACATCGGGGCTTGGTCGAGGTTGTCCCGGATCAGGTCGTGCGACCGCGCGCTGGTGTGCGTGATCCAGCACGGGGTCTGGGGCAGGCGCGGGAAGCTTTGCACGTGGCGATACGCGTCAGCCTCTGGAGGCCCCAGGCCGTCGAACATGGGCTTGGCCCCCGTCATATCGCTGAACGGCACGGGCCGTTCATCGCCCGGCTGCTGCTGCAGCCTGTCGAGCGTGAGTGACTCGCGCGCCAGCCGAGGCGGCGTACCCGTCTTCAGCCGGCCCAGATCAAAGCCCAGCCGCTTGAGCGCCCCGCTGATCCCGTCGGCCGACCCCTCGCCGACCCGGCCACCCTTGTCTTGCTGCGGGCCCTTGTGCATGATCGCCCGCATGAACGTGCCGGTCGTCAGCACGACCGCCTTGGCCCTCAGGGTGATCGGCTTTTCCGCATCGTCGATGCAGCCGAACTCCCCACAGCACGCGTCGGTCGGCGTCTCGGGGCCATCGGATGCCGCGGGCTTGTACTTCACCCCCACGCACCGGCCATCCTCGATCACAAAATCCTCGACGAGCCCGGCCAACACCTGTAAGTTATCGCGCGTGCCCAGCAGGCGCTGGACCTCTCGTGCATAGGCGTACTTGTCGCTCTGGCACCGTGGGCCGTGCACCGCCGGGCCCCGGCTTGCATTGAGGACTCGGAACTGGATGCCCGTCGCGTCGGCGGCCAATCCCATCAGCCCACCGAGCGCGTCGATTTCCCGGACGATCTGCCCCTTGGCGAGCCCGCCGATGCAGGGGTTGCACGACATCGCCCCGGTCTTGGACGGGTCCATCGTGATGAGCGCAACCCGGCCCCCGCCGTTGTGCTGCAACACATGGCACGCCGCCCACGCGGCCTCCGCGCCGGCGTGGCCGCCGCCGATCACGATGACCTCAAACTCTCGTCGCCGCGAAATCATGGGCCGAGCATTATATCTGCCCCGAGCTGCGCTTCGTCGGCTTGGGCGGCTCGATAACTTTCTCCCGCAGCATCTGCCAGCCCTGCAACAGACTGAGTAGTCCGATCAGGGCGGTCACCGCCGAGCAGGCCAGCACCGCCCAGGCCGAGGGCGTGTTGATCCAAGCGTCCTGCTCCTGGACGACCTCGACCCCGCCGCCGAATTTCTGCATGACCAGCCCGACCGTCGCCGGCACGGTAGGCCCGGCGAGCAACAACCCGAACGCGATAAAACCGATACTGACCCAACGGGAGGTCGGCGGGGTATACCGCGTCCCGCAGCTCGAGCACTGCCGGTCGCCCGAAGCGCTCAGCAGCCGCCGAGATCCGATCTTCTTCGCCACGGGCGACCCGCAGGTCGGGCAGGCCCGGCAGACTGGGACATCCAGCTTGGCCATTACTCAGCCTCGATCGCCGGGGCCGGTTGGAGTTTCCCGGACAAGACCCCGACCTCGATCGCCAACTTCGCGAGTTCGGTCTGTCGCTCCCCAAGCTTCTGGCGTATCGAATCTCCCTGCCCGGACTGGGACAGGGCGCGCACGCAATCGAAATAATCCCAGTAGAGACTCGAAGAGTCATAGCCGTACCACTGATCGTCTTCGTCACGACCTTCCCCCCATGGGCCGTGGTCGGGCGAGGTGACGGCCTGCTCGATCTCTACGAGGTGATCCACGACCCGAGTGATCTGCACCGCAACGACCATCGGGTTGCCGCGTCGTATGCCAATCTGGGCAAGTACCGCTCTGGATAGACAGGCCATGCCGATGTCGGGGATTTCTTCGATAGCCTGTGCGGCCTGCTCCCATTCGCCCAACACCGCGTGGACCTGAACGATTTCGCACAAGGCGTGCTCCGTGCCGTAGGGGTAGTCAAACTCCTCGGCCTGCTCGACCTTCTTCTGTTCGCGTGCAAGATCAAGCCAAGACAGTTTAAGCAGTTCGCGCGCCCGCACCTCGTCACCGATCAGAGCAAAACCGTTTGAAATATAGGCCAAGCACTCGGCGCGGGCACCGTCTTCCAGCGGCAATCCGCCGTATACCTCGGCCCATCTCGCCAGTTCCCCGGCCGGATCGGGGTGTCGATCCAGGTCGACGACGCGGCGCATCCGCTCGTGCAGCAAAGGCCATGCGAAATATTCAACATAAAGACGGTCGTCCTCGTCTTTCAAGGCATCGGCCCGCAGGGATAACTCAAACAGACGGTCGGCCTCTAGCGACAGCCTGGTATAGGCTGGCACGTCCCCCTGATCCAGCGCGAAACAGGCCAAGTAGTTGAATGCCTCAGCCCGTGAGGAGAGGTAGACGATCTGACGGGCCAGTTCGCTTGCTTGCTCACCCTCCCCAAGTGCGGCAAGCAACAGGCAGCGTACCGCCTGAAGGTAGCTGAGCTGGAACGAGTCGGGTTCCTGCTCGACAAACACCTTCTCGAAGTTCAGCAGGGCTTCTAAAGTAGCTAGGATCGTCGGCCGATCACCGGTGATCACCGCGAGGCGGGCTAGCTCCACGATGATTTCCGAACGCAGGTAGGCGTGTGACCAGTCGTCTCCCTCGCCATGAAGCGTTTCGATCTGCATCGCCCGGGGCAGCAGGCGCTGGATCGTCGCGGCGTGGTCGGGCTGCTGGGCCGACGCGGGGCGCGCGATCATCGACGCCGCGCATACGGCCAGGAGACTGATCAATGCAAGGTGGTTGTATGGGCGTGGCAGCATCGGATTCCCCGTTCGTAAACTGGGCGGTGGTTCTGTTTGGACCACTTTAGACCACCGATGGTGCGTGGTCTAGCGTTAGGCTCGGGCCCCGGTGGGTTTCCTCGGTCAGCACGTTGCTCTTATGCTAATGCCATGGCCCGCAAGCCCGCCGGCAAGTTCGGACCGATCAAGCGCCAGCACGGCCGTGTCGCCGGGCTGGATGATGTCTTAGACCGACTGCTCGCCGAGTGCCCCTCGGTCAGCAAGATCGTGCCCGGGCGGATGGGGCGCAAGCGCGGCAAAACCCCGGCCCGGCTCAGGGTGCAATACGAAACCGGGCCCGGCACGGCCAACGCCGACCAGCCCGCAACGGGCGTGAAGTGCATCTACACCCGGGCCGGGTCGTGGCAGGAGGTGTTTGTCGTCTGCAACGACCCGCGGCAGGTCATGGCCTGGGTCGATGCGCTCGGCTGACACGCCCGGAGCCTCGGCGTAGACTCCCTTCATGATCCTCGACCGCCTCGAACACGCCGACGCCTACGCCGCCCTGCTGTCGACTTGGGGCAAGGCCCTGGCACACCTCCGCGAAACCGACCTGCTCGCGCTCGCGCACGGCCGGCACGAGGTGCCCGGCGGCGGCAAGGACCTGTTCCTGATCCTCGACCGCTTCACCCCGCGCACCGACGCGGGGCAGGTCTGGGAATCGCACCAGGACTACGCCGACCTGCAGGTCATGCTGCAGGGCCGGGAGCGTCAGGGCTGGCTGCCAAGGTCGTCCGAGCCGGCGATCAAGACGCCGTACGACCGTGAGCGCGACGCGGAGTTCTACCACCCGCCGGGCCCGGGCGCTTCGCCGCATTGGCTAATCCTGCGCGAGGGGTACTTCACCGTCTATTTACCCAATGACGTACACGCGCCTTCCTTGCGGATCGACGATTCGGACGATACGCCGGTGGTCAAGGCGGTCTACAAGCTGGCCGTGGGTTGATCGCTCGGTGCGCTTTGCTGGCTTGCCGCGCGGTACGCATGCCGCAGGATCAGGACGAAGGGCACCCACCAGACCAGGTCGTTGAAGATCAGGAAGTACCCAAAGCTCAGCGGCAGGTTATCGAGGATGACCGCCTGCCAGACAAAGCCGATCGGGCCAAAGACTTTCCCGAGAAGCCCGACCAGCACGATGGGCCAGTGCCTTGCGGGGTGGGTCGCAGCGATGGCGTAGCCGATGCCGTAGACCCCGACGATCATGCCGACGCACTGCCAGATCGCCGGGTAGAGCGGGCGGTCCATCCCCATCGCGTCAAACCCGCTGTTGGGAAACAGCACGACCCAGCCGCCCCAGAACAGGTTGTAGCCCCCGGCGAGGTACAGCGTCCAGCGCATCCAGCGCGGCGCGTCGGTCGGCGTCGAATGGTTATCGCTCACGCCGCTGCCCTCTTTCGTCGGCCCGGGATCAGCTTCGCCGCCAACACAATGATCAGCCCAGCCGCGCTGAACGCAAAGCCCGCCTGCCAGATCAACGCATTGAACCGTCCCTCGAGCGTGTCAAGCGTCGCGTCCAGCCGAGTCGGTTCGGCCGTGCGGTCTACCGAAGCCAGCACCGTGTTGAGTTCCTGCAGTGTCGCCCCCGCCTCTTGCAGCGCGGCGGTGTACTCGGTGATATCGAACGGGCGCGACGATAACGCGCTTGGGTCCTTTTGATCCTCGGGCGAATCAAACTCCTTCGCGATCGCGCCGAACGTCTGCAGCGTCTGATTCAGCGAGTCGCTAGTCTGCTCCAGCTGCGCCAGGGTCGCCTCGGCCTCGGGCAACACCCGCTTCGCCTGATCGAGCGACGCCGTCCCCTGCTCGATCGTGTCCTGAACATCGGCCAAAGCACTGCGGGCATTATCGATCGTCTTATTCGTTTCGCCGATCGTTTCCCGCAGCGAGGACTGCTGTTCGTCCACCGCCTCAAGGATCGCCTCGCGCTCGGCCGCGATCTGCCCGGGCAGCTTCTCCACCGTCGCCGAGACCCGCTCCACATCATCCAGCAGCCGCCTGGTCTCGGGCGCGGCCATCGTCTGCAGGTACATCAATTCGACCCGCCACTGGATAATCAGCGCCTGCCGCGCCGCCAGCCAGGCCGCGCGTTCCGCCACGTCGTTGGTCGTGTCCAGCCCCTGCACCGCCCCGCCCACGGGCACGAAGACATCCACGATGCCCTGCCCCACCGAGGCGATCGAGAACTGCTCGGTGTAGCCGCTAAACTCGGAAAAGCGCGTCCACCAGACGTAGTTGTCCTCGGGGTGGTCCTTGCGGTACTGCGTGATCAGTTCCTTAAGCTGGGCCTGCTCGTCTTCATCGAGCACCTGGGCCGCGAGCTTCCAGCCCTGCTCCTCCATGCGGCGGGTGCTGTCGACGTAGAGCTGGCCCCGCTCGCCGAAGAACTCCACCGCTTTGTCCTCCGCCAGCATCCGCTGCAGGGTCAGCACCGTCACCATGTTCAGCAAGGCCACCTGCGGGTCCGGGTCGGCGGCGATATTGATGATCGAGTCGGAGCTGTTGGCGCGGATCTGCAGGGCCGTCAGCCGCTGGTCCAACTCGGCATCGCTGAGGGCGATCTCCTCGCAAATCTGCGGGACCTCACCGAGGTACGCCAGCGCCAGACGCCGGAGCTTCTGGGCCAGCTCCTTGCGGGTCAGCGTGCCCGTGGGCTGACTCATGCTCCGCCCGACATCCGCGTTGCTGGTCCCCGTCACGGTATCGACCGCGCTCTGGCATCCGGGGGTCAAGGCGAGCAGCACGCAACACGCAGCGACACACGGCAGCAACAAAGAACAAAAACGGTGAGTTTGCATCGCCTCAGTCTAGCCCCCGGTCGGTGCGGTTTCCCAACGGGGCGATCGACACACACACGCGAGTGTGGCATCGGCAATCGGTACCGGTCAAAGCTGATACCGCTTGTACCGGACCCCGGCGAGGAAGCCACCCAACGCCAGCGATCGTTGGATGGCCGCATCGACCGGCACATAAACCCGGGTGTGGGGATAGCTTTCTCCGCCGGAAACGACACCGTGCCGGGCACCTTGCGTCATGGTGTACCGATAGGCCAGACGCGCCTGCCTCTCATCCCGGATTGCGCCATCGAAGTAGTCCTTGCGATGAGAATCTTTCCAGAACCCAGGCCGACGCTCGTACCCAGTAGTTTCCAGGACATCATTGACCTGCTTCGCCACCGAACCATGCAGGCGCTGCATCATCGGGCCAAGGTTGTGCCCGACCTTTAGATAGCCTAGTGTGTGGTAGTGGTTGTTGAGAAGCGAAGTAACCCAGGGCGTGAAGCCGTATGCATCCGTGTAGTGGTCAAAACGATCCCAGAAAACCGCCTTGGCCATCTCGCTCTGAAACGCCGGAAACTTGTCGCGGCAACGCGCGGTAATGAAGTACACCTGATTATCGATGTACCAGTGTTCGCGGCGGTGTTGACCCTGGTAAACCCGATTACCTTTGCCATAACGCTCAATATGTTTTGCCATCACGCCCCCAGCCCTATACAAGGCTCTGGCAGTCCCCGCTTTAGCGGGGACTGAACTCATAAACAGAATACCCGGACTCACCCCAGTCCCCGCTGAAGCGGTGACTGCCGAGCGGGTCATCCCGGGCGGGTCATCGCGTCGTAGTCCATCAGCTCTTCCAAACGCTCGGCGGGCATCAGTTCCAATTCGCCGACGAGCTGCTTGATGGTCTTGCCTTCCTTGTGGGCCTGCTTGGCGAGGTCCGAGCACTTGTCGTAGCCGATCTCCGGGGCCAGCGCGGTGCTCGTCATCAGTGACGCGTCGAGAAGCTCGGCACAGCGCTGCTCGTTGACTTCCAAACCAACGAGCAGCTTATCGACAAAGACGTTGCAGACATTGCTCAAGAGCGTGACGGACTCGAGGAACGCGTCGATCATGACGGGCATGGCGACGTTGAGCTCGAAGATCGAGCCGACCCCGCCCAGGCCGGCGGTGGTGACGGTCGCGTCGTTGCCAATCACTCGGCAGCAGACCTGCATGACGGACTCGCAGATGACGGGGTTGACCTTGCCGGGCATGATCGACGACCCGGGCTGGATCGCCGGCAGGTTCAGCTCACCGATCCCGCAGCGCGGCCCGGACCCGAGGTGGCGGATGTCGTTGGCGATCTTGGAGAGGGAGACGGCGATGGACTTAAGGTGCCCGTGGGCGACAACGAAGCAGTCTTTGGCGGCCTGGGCTTCCGGGTGGACGGGTGCTTCAATAAACTCGACACCGATGCGTTGGGTCAGCGTGTCGCAGACCTTGCCCGCAAACTCGGGGTGCGCGTTGATGCCGGTACCGACGGCGGTGCCGCCGATTTCGACGTTCTTACGCATACATTCGGAGGCAAAGGCGGCGCTGTAAAAGCCGTGGTGAGCCTGCTGCGCGTAGCCGGCAAAGACTTGCCCCATGCGGATCGGAGTGGCGTCCATGAGGTGAGTGCGTCCTGTTTTGAGGACGGCATCCCAGGCTTCTGATTTCGCTTTGAGCGCCGCGTTGAGGTTTTTTAACGCGGGTTCCAGGTGCTGCCGAGTAGCCATGGCTCCGGCGATATGCATCGCCGTCGGGAACGTATCGTTGCTGCTCTGCCCCATGTTGACGTGGTCGTTGGGGTGGACGCCACCGTCGGCCTTGGTGGTCGCGCCCAGGCCGAGCTTGTCGTTGGCGATCGAGGCGATCACCTCGTTGGCGTTCATGTTGGTGCTGGTGCCGCTGCCGGTCTGGTAGACGTCCACGGGGAAGTGGGCGTCGTGATCACCCAGAGCGACTTCGTCAGCCGCAGCAATGATGGCATCCGCGAGCCTGGCGTCGAGCTTGCCGAGGTCTTTGTTGGCCTGGGCGCAGGCGGCCTTGAGGTGGCCGAAGGCGTGGATCACGGCCGGGGGGAGCGGGCGGTTGGCGATGGGGAAGTTGGCGATGGCCCGTGCGGTGGAGGCGCCATAGAGCGCATCGGCGGGGACGGGCATCTCGCCCATCGAGTCTTTTTCAATACGTATATCTGACATCTGTCGGGGTCCTTGGGTTTGGTGGGACCGCGAGTGTAGCGAGATGTGATTGGGTTGTGTGCGCGGGCCGGGCTGGCTGAATCAGAGGTATCGCCGGGGCGTAGAGCGATCAGGCCGCGTCGGGGTGCGGGAGCTGGTGGCGGACCGCGTCGAGGCGTTGCTCGAGTTGTTGGACGACTTGATCGACGGTGGCCTGGGTCTCGTCGAGCTGGGTCCGCAGCCGGCGGTTGACGACTTCAACCATGGCCTTGCTGGCGCTGTGCAACTCGGCCAGCTCGTGTCGGATCGCGGCCTGGGCCTCTTCGCGGGCCTGGCGGCTGACCGCCTGATACCCGCCGGCCTGCTGTTTGGCGTCCTCGGTCATCGCCCGGATAGCGTCGGTGACCTGGTGGCCGGCCTGCTCGGCGGTGGTGGTCAGCTCGTCCAGACGATCCGCGGCGCCCTGTTCGATCCGCTTCATATGTTGGCTAAGTGCGCCTCGGATCTCCTCGACCCGCGCTTCGGCGGCGTTTTCGACCCCGTCCAGCCGGTCGCCGGTCGCCGCCTCGAACTCGGTCAGCTGTTCGCGGGCTTGCGCTGCAGACTCGTCGATGCAGTCGGTGATGGCGTGGAGCCGGGCGGTGAGCTGGTCGGCTTCGCCCTCGGCGCCGGTAATCTGCACGCGGGTCTGCTCGGCCTGGGTACGCAGCGCGTCGATCCGCTCAATCGCCTGCTCAAAGGCGGTGTCGATGTCCTTGGTGAAGCGGCCGGTCATCTCTTCCAGGTCTGTCCGCTTGCCGGCGAGCATGGCATCGACCTTCTCGCCCGCCGCCTTCTCGATCTCGGCCAGCACCGTCTGGAGCGATTCACTCACGCCCTGATCGACCTCGGCGACGGTGGCATCGACCTCGGCCCGGGCGCGTTCGCTCAGCCCTTCGATCCGCTCGGCCATGACGTCCGCCAGCTTCGCGGCACGCTCGGCCGAGTCCATCTCCAGGTTGTCCAGCACGCCGGCAAACCTGGCCTCGGCCTGATCGCGGCTCTGCTCGAATCGCTCGCCAAGCTTCTGGGCAAAGGCCCCCGCCTCGTGCTCGATCTCGTCGCACATCGCCCCGAGCTTGTCGCCGACGGCCTCGCGGTAGCGTCCGGCCGCCTCCTCAACGACCTGCTCATCACCGCTCTGCATCAGGGCGGTCACCTGGGCGACAAGCGCCTCACGCAGCTGTTCGATGTGGGTCTCACAGCGGGCGTCCAGTTCCCCGGGCAGTGCGTCGGCCAGCTCCGTTGCCTGGCCCCGGGCCTGGGCGATGACCTGCTCGAAACGCTCGGTCACCGGACGCAGAGCGTCTTCAACGTCGACGTCCAGCGAGGCCACCTTGTCCTGGATCGCTTTTTCCATAACCAGGGCCTGGTCGCGCAGGAACTGGTCCAGTTCCCGCTTGATCGGGTCGGTCATCGAGGCGGCCTGCTCCTTGGCCTGGCGTAATGCTCCCAGCAGGTGCTTGTCCACCGCCTCGCCCGCCTGCTTGTGCATCTGCTGCATCCGGGCGATCCGCTTGTCGATCTGGTCGTCCAGGTCATTGAGCGCGGCCAGCCGCTCGGCGATCGGGCCTTCAAACTCCTGCAGGTGCAGGCGGATGTCCTCGACGATCTGACCGGCCGACATGCGGACGTGCTGCTTGGCGGCATCGATGTGGTGCTTGAAGTGCTGGGCCTGCTCGACCTGGCGGGTAAAGGCCTTGGACGCCTGGGTGATGCTGTCCTGCAGGTCGTCGAGCCGGGCTAACCGTTCATCCATGCGGGACTCGGCCTTGGCCAGGGCTTGGAGCCGGGTGGCGACGGCCTGGTCCAGCTTCTGGATCTTTTCGCTAAGGGCGGCGACCTGGTCGGCCGCGGCCGGGCCGCCGTGCATCTGAACGGTGGTCTGCTGTTGCTTGACCATGGCCGCGAGCTTGAGCCGCTCGTCACGGGCGCGGTCCGTAGCGGAGCGCAAGTCGGCGGCAAGCAAGGCGCCGGGGTCGGCCGACGAGGGTGAGTCAGCCCGGTGCTGCGGGATGGGGTTGGTTTTGTGAGCCGGGAGAGGCGATGGGCGGTGGTTCGGCTGCTTCACAGCGGGGCCTCCGGGGATCCGTCACGGTGCTGGCAAATGGCGGTGAGGTGCGAGTCCTCCCGTGAGGGACTTATCGGCCCGACCCGCTCCGGGGGTGCAAAAAGAGGTTCATATGGGGCTGCATCATTATCGGGCGGCATCGGCGGCGGCGCCGGCGGGGAAGCGCAAGCGAATCTGGGCGGTTTGTCTTCTCATGCTTGTGAAGTTGCATGAAAGTACTTCTATCGCTACAAAACCGCCCTTACCTCTTCTCAAGCCGGACACCCATTACCCATGCCCAAAGCCGAACTTCACGAAAACTACTTTTTCACCAGCGAGTCCGTCTCGATGGGCCACCCCGACAAGGTCGCCGACCAGATCAGCGATGCGGTGCTCGACTCGCTCTTGCAGTACGACCCGATGGCTCGCGTCGCCTGCGAGACCTTTGTCACCACCGGCCTGGTGATGGTCGGCGGGGAGATCACGGTGCACAACACCAAGGCCGAGATCGCCCTCGCCAATGCCGAAGACACCGTCCGCGAGACGATCCGCAAGATCGGGTATACCGGCGACATCGGCATGCAGTTCGACGCGGACAACTGCGGCGTCCTCCGCACGATCCACAGCCAGTCGGCGGACATCAGCCAGGGCGTCAGCGAGGGCAAGGGCGTGGATAGCGAGCAGGGCGCGGGCGACCAGGGCCTGATGTTCGGCTTCGCGTGCAAAGAAACCCCCGAGCTCATGCCGCTGCCCATTGACCTGAGCCACCGCATGGTCGAGAAGCACGCCAAGCTCCGCAACATGAAAAACCCGCCGATCAAGGGCCTGCGTCCTGACGCGAAGAGCCAGGTCACCGTCGAGTACGACATCAATAACAAGCCCGTGCGGATCGATGCCGTGGTCCTCTCGACCCAGCACACCCCGGATTGGAACGGTGACGCACGGCAAAAGAAACTCGGCCGGGAAGTCTTCAAGCACATCATCGAGCCCTGCCTGCCCAAGAAGCTCTACCCCAAGGGCACCAAGCTCGTGTTCAACCCGACCGCGAAGACACGTATCCCCAAGGGCGCGCTCAAGGTCTTCGTCAACCCGACGGGCCAGTTCGAGATCGGCGGGCCGCACGGCGACGTCGGCCTGACCGGCCGGAAGATCATCGTCGATACCTACGGCGGCCGAGGGCGCCACGGCGGCGGCGCGTTCTCGGGCAAGGACCCGTCCAAGGTCGACCGCAGCGCCGCTTACATGGCCCGGTACATCGCCAAGAACCTGGTCAAAGCCGGGCTCTGCGAGGTCTGCGAAGTGCAGCTCAGCTACGCCATCGGCATAGCCGAGCCGACCTCGATCCACATCGACACCTACAAGACCGGCCGCATCCCCGAGCCGCAGATCGTCAAGCTCGTGCGCGACATGATCCCGCTGACCCCATCGGGCATCCTCAAGCACCTCAAGCTCCGCGCCCCGATCTTCTCCGAGACCGCCGCCCACGGCCACTTCGGCCGAAAGCCCGGCAAGATCAAGGTCAACGGCAAGTCTTACGAGACATTTACTTGGGAAAAAACCGATCTGGCCGCGAAGCTGAAAAAGGCTGCCGGGCTATAAGACAAGACAATAGATCCGAGGGCAGCTTGATGAAGTACGACGATGCATCATGGCACTCTGGCGGAGACTTCCCGGACGACTTACCGCCTGAAGCCGGTGGCACACATATCGCAATGTTCCTTGCGTGGTCACTGCTGAATACACTTAGCGGCGAGCTGCACATGGAAGAGCTTGCCAATGAATTCAACCAACTGATTACTCGCCAAGTCACGCCAAGTCAGTATTTTTTCAGAAACTGCGACGGAAAGCTGACGGATGAAGACTTGTCTGATGAGGGTAATGCTTTTGCAAGATTCTATTTCGATTCCGACAAGGGAAAATACTTAACTGACTATACGAACTTGCTCGCCCGAAACACCAAGACTGTTTATAACGTCAAGGACACTTGGGAGAACTTCGATCGCATTGGTACAAAAATCAGGCAACGTTTTGATCACTGGAAATCAACAAAAGACTGATCCCTTAAGGGGGACAGGCATTCCTGCCCGTCCCCCTGAGTTCAGATGGTGAGCTAAACACCCACATGTAGTCCCAGCTCGTTTCCCAATTCCTTTTGGCTACCGCTACACGGTATAATGCTTATATGCCCAAGGAATTCGACATTGTGATTGAGCGAGACAGCGAGGGGTATTACGTCGCATCTGTGCCCGGGCTGGCAGGGTGTCATACTCAAGCCAAATCGCTAGACGACCTCATGGAGCGAGTAAAGGAAGCGATCACACTCTGCCTTGAAGAGGGCGGCGATGACGCCGATGCATTGGAGTTTGTAGGCATCCAACGGATGCGCGTGGCGTGAGCGATCGCTTCCCACGCGTTTCGGGCCCGCAGTTGATCACCGCGCTGGGTAAAGTCGGCTTTGAGGTCGCGCGCATCCGAGGCAGCCACTATTTCTTAAAGCATAGCGACGGGCGAGCGACTGTTGTGCCGGTCCATCGCGGAGAGACGATCGGGCCGGGGCTGCTCAGTAAGATCTTGCGTGATTGCGAGATGACGAAGCAAGAACTGGGGGCCCTGCTCTAAAACAGGGCATCTCCTGTATGTGCCGTGTCCGCTAAACTAACCCCATGAACATCCGCCGCGGCATCCCGGTTTCGCCTGGTATCGCGATCAGCCGGGCGGTCGTGATCGACACCGATGAGCACGCGGTGCCCAAGCGGCATGTCCCGGCCGAGCAGATCGGGCTGGAGCAGTCGCGGATTGACGCGGCGATCCAGGAGGCGTTGGGCGAGTTGGCGGCGCTGCACGAACAGACGGCCTCGACCCTCGGCAGCCAGCTCGCGGACATCTTCTCGTTCCACATGGGTCTGCTCTCGGACAAGACCCTGACCGGGCGGTTCCAGGCCGTCGCCGAGAGCGAGCGGGTCACGGCCGAGTACGCGGTGTTTTCGGTGATGCAGGACCTGGCCGATCAGTTTTTGGCTCAGGACAACGCGTTTTTCCGTGAGCGTGTGTCGGACATCTACGACCTGAAGCGTCGGTTGTTGGTCAAGCTGGTGGGCGAGCAGGAGTCGGCGCTTTCGTCGCTGACCGAGCCGTCGGTGGTGGTCGCGCACGACCTGACGCCGAGCCAGACAGCCGGTCTGAACCGCAAGATGGTCAAGGCGATCGCGATCGATATCGGCGGTCGGACCAGCCACACCGCGATCATCGCCCACGCGCTGGGGATCCCGGCCGTGGTCGGGCTTAAGGACATTACCCGGATCGTCGCCAGCGGAGACACAGTGATCGTCGACGGCAACCGCGGGGCGGCCATCGTCGAGCCGGACGCCGGGCAGTTGCTGGAGTACCGCCAGGAGGCCCGGGCGCTGCGGGAGCAGACGCGCGAGCTGGCCAAGCTCAAGGACCAGCCGGCCGTGACGACCGACGGCACTGCCGTGCAACTGCTGGCCAATATTGAGTTCACCGAGGAGGTGCCCGAGGCGCTGGGTTTCGGGGCCGAGGGGGTCGGGCTATACCGAACGGAGTTTCTGTTTATGGGCGTCGAGCGAGCGCCCACGGAAGACGAGCAGTTCGAGGCCTACGCCGGTGCACTGCGGGGGCTTAAGGGCAGGCCGCTGACGATCCGGACGCTGGACCTGGGCGCGGATAAAATCGCCCCGGGGATCGCGGACCTGGACGACATGCAAGAGCCCAATCCGTTCCTGGGCTGCCGGTCGATCCGGCTATGCCTGCAGAACCTGGACCTGTTCCGGACGCAGATGCGGGCGATCGTGCGGGCCTCGGCGGAGGGGCCGATCCGCATCATGTTCCCGCTGATCTCCAATGTCATGGAACTGCGTCAGGCGAAGATGATCCTCAGCGACGTCAGAGAAGACCTGGAGGATCAGGGCCTGGAGATAAAGCACCGGCTGGAGGTGGGGATGATGGTCGAGGTGCCCTCGGCGGCGCTGCAGGCCCATGTCTTTGCCAAAGAGGCGGATTTTTTCTCGATCGGCACGAACGACCTGATTCAGTACACTGTAGCGGTTGACCGATCCAATGAACGGATCGCCAACCTGTACTCGGGGGCCCACCCTTCGGTGCTGGCACTGATCAAAGAGGTCGTCCGGGCGGGGAACCGGGCGAAGATCGGCGTGAGCATCTGCGGGGAGATGGGGGCCGAGCCCGAGTTCGTCATGCTCTTGTTGGGCATGGGTTTACGGACGTTTTCGATCACGCCCCCGGCGATCCCGGAGGTCAAACGGCTGGTCCGGTCGGTCGGGATCGAACGGTGCAAACGGGTCGCACGCAAGGCCCAGAGCTTCGACCACGACCGGGAGGTCCTCAACTACCTCCGCGATGAGATGAACAAAGTCATGCCCGCGGCCGTGAGTGGACGGTCCATGAACTACTAGCCACGGGCAACAACCGAACACCGTGCCCCGCACGATCGCCACGCGAACCGGCGCCGGCTGAGCGGAACGGGCACCCAAGACAAGGAAGTCTTGAGACTTGAGACTTGAGGCATGTCAGACCAGCACGCAGGACCACGCCCCGATCGGGACGCGTTTCTGTTGTGGTGCGATGCATCAGCCGCAGGACTCGGGCCTCAGGCCTTAAACAATCGTGTCCAAAGAAATGCTGATCAACTTCGTGCCCGGCGAAGAGTGCCGGATCGCGATCGTCGAAGACGGAAAGCTCGAAGAGTACTACCAGGAGCGAGCCTCCGCCGAGAGCCATGTCTCCAACATCTACAAGGGTCGGGTCACCAACATCGAGCCGGCCATCCAGGCCGCGTTTGTTGACTTCGGCCTGGAACGCAACGGCTTCCTGCACACCTCCGACCTGCACCCCAAGTACTTCCCGGGCAAGGACCGCGAGGCCTTCGAAAAGGTCGGCAAGAAGACCGCCCGCCGTGATCGCCCGCCGATCCAGAAGTGCCTCAAGCGCGGCGACGAGGTCCTGGTCCAGGTGCTCAAGGAGGGTATCGGCACCAAGGGCCCGACGCTGACCAGCTATCTATCGATCCCCGGTCGCTTCCTCGTGATGATGCCCGACATGCAGCAGCTCGGCGTGTCACGCAAGGTCGAGGACGATGAGGCCCGGAAGGAGACCCGCAAGATCCTCAAGGAACTGGACCCGCCTAAGGAGTTCGGCTTCATCGCCCGCACCGCGGCCATCGGCCAGACCAAGACCGACATCAAACGTGACCTGTCGTACCTCGTCCGCCTGTGGAAGAACATCGAGCGCAACCGCAAAAAGATCAAACGCACCGGCGAGCTCTACGCCGAGTCGGACCTGGTCATCCGCACGATCCGCGATGTGTTTACCACCGATATCGAGAAGGTCATTGTCGATGACCTGACGGCCGCGCGCCGGGCCGAAGACTTCCTCCGCGTCGCCAGCCCCCGGACCAAGACGCAGGTGCTGTACTACGACGACCCGGTCCCGCTCTTCCACCGCAAGGGGGTGGAGACGCAGATCGAGTTGATCACCGCCCGCGAGGTGCCCCTGCCCTCGGGCGGTGCGCTGGTGATCGATCAGACCGAGGCGCTGGTGGCGATCGACGTGAACTCGGGCAAGAGCCGTGGCGCCCGCGACGCCGAGACCAACGCGCTCAATACCAACCTCGAGGCGGTGGACGAGATCTGCCGCCAGCTGAGGCTGCGCGACCTCGGCGGCATCGTGGTCAACGACCTGATCGATATGCGGCCGGCCCGCAACCGCAAAAAGGTCGAGCAGCGCATGCGCGACAACCTCAAGAAGGACCGCGCCAAGACCCGGATCGGCCCGATCAGCACCTTCGGCCTGCTGGAGATGACCCGCCAGCGGATGCGGCCGTCGCTCAAGAAATCAACCCATACCGAGTGCCGCCACTGCCGCGGGCTGGGCTACACCCTCAGCGCCGAAACGGTGGTGCTCGCCGTCATGCGCCGGCTGGCGCTGGTCATGCAGCGGCAGGACGTGACCCGCGTCGAGCTGACGATCAGCCCGGACGTCGCGTTCCAACTGCTCAACCGCAAGCGCGGGGAGCTGACCCACCTCGAAGAGACCTACGACAAGCCCGTGCTGGTCCGCGTCGGCGGCGGGTCGATCGACTACATCAATATCGCCGCGTTCGACAAGCGCAATCAGGAGGTCGATACCGGCGACATCGAGAGCCTAAAGAACCTGCGCCCGCCCAGCGACTCGACCTACCGGCAGACCGACGACCCCGAACTGCCCGAGACGTTGACCACGGTGGTCTCCTCCGCGGAAGAAGAAGCAGAGGCCACGGATACCCAAGCATCGCCGGTCAAAGCTCAAGGCGATCCGACCGCTGATGGCGAAGGCGAATCTGCCGAGGAGGATGGGGGCGGCAAGAAAAAGCGTCGCCGCCGCCGGCGTCGCAGGCGCAAGTCGGGGGACGAGACTGCCGAAAGCGAGCAGGGCGTCCATGCAGCATCGGAAGAAGGCGATGCCGACCCAGAGCCAACGGCGGTGGCAGACGGGCAAGCGCCGGTCGATGAGACAGACGACACGGATCAACCGGCTGATGCTGAGGATGGCGAGGCACCCAAGAAGAAACGCCGGCGCCGCAGGCGTGGCGGCCGAGGCCGCGGGAAACGTGCCGAGGAGGGTGAGGCTGGACCTGAAGGCAATGACGCAGCCGAAGCAGCAGCAAGCATCCCGGATGCGGACCAGGACGACGCCGAGCAGGCAGCTGCGGGAGACGCCCGGGTCGTGGCTTCGGGTTCCGAAGCTGGTGAGCCAGACGCTTCAGAGGCCTCGGCTGACCAAGCGCCCGATGAGGCGACCAAAAGGAAGCGTCGTCGTCGACGGCGGCGCAAGTCTGACACATCAGAAGAGGCCTCAGATCCCGTGGCCGCTGAGCACGACGATTCGTCCGCGGATCAGGATGAAACGCCAGACGAGCAGGAGTTGGTCATCGCGTCCGTGACGCTTGCTGAATCCGATCTCCCCAAGGCAGACGAGGGGCAGGGTTCATCCGACGGTGATTCCGCCGGAACCGAGGACGGCCAGGCCAGTTCGAGTAACAAGCCCTCGATGCGCCGTAAGGTGCGCAAGCGCAACGCACCCCCGCCGCCGGGCAGTCAGGGCTACTCCAACTCCGTGGCCCAGCGGCGGGACGATGCCTGACCGCGCCCAACACCGATCAAACGATGCCCCGCCCTACCGCCAAGCCGCGCAAGCTCATCGTCCTCGGCTCGACCGGGTCGATCGGTGTCAACACCCTCGCGGTCGCCGAGCACCTGACGCGGACCGCGGCGTGTCCGTTCGAGGTCGTCGGCCTGGCAGCACACAGCAGCACCCAGACGATCCTCGATCAGGCCCGGCGTTTCAACGTCCAGCGCCTTGCCATCGCCGACCCGATCAGTGCCAACCGGCTGCGCCAACAACTGCCGGACGCGATGATCCTCACCGGGCCCGACGCGGCCAAACAGCTTGTGGAGCAGGTTGAATGTGACGATGTTGCCGCCGCCATCGTTGGTGCGGCCGGCCTGCCCGCGACGCACGCGGCGGTGATCCGAGGCCGGCGTATCCACCTGGCCAACAAGGAAACGCTCGTCGCTGCCGGCCCGCTGATCGCCCCGCTGCTGGCCAAGCACGGCAGTGAGTTGATACCGGTCGATTCAGAGCACTCGGCCATCTTCCAGTGCCTGGCCGGCCGCGACCCGTCCAGCGTCCGCCGGCTGGTCCTGACCGCTTCGGGCGGCCCATTCCGTGACACACCGCTGGACCAGGTCGCCGCGGCGACCCCCGAAGACGCGCTCAAGCACCCGACCTGGGCTATGGGGCCTAAGATCACGATCGACTCGGCCACGATGATGAACAAGGCCCTCGAGATCATCGAGGCGCACTACCTCTTTGGCCTCCCAGCCGAGCAGATCGAACCGCTGATCCATCCCCAGTCGGTGGTACACAGCTTCGTCGAGTTCATCGATGGCTCGGTCCTCGCCCAACTCGGCCCGCCGGACATGCGCACCCCGATCCAGGTCGCGATGACCTGGCCCGACCGCGTCACCGGCTGCGGAGACAAGATCGACTGGACCCGGCTGGGCGAGTTGAACTTCTACCCGCCCGACCCGATGCGTTTCCCCGCTTTGAAGCTGGCTTACCGGGCCATCCGGGCCGGGGGGACCGCCGGGGCGGTGCTGAGCGCGGCGAATGAGGCCGCGGTCAAGGCGTTTGTCGAACGAAAAATCCCGTTTGGCCGTATTGTTGACTTGGCCCGCTCGGCGATGGACGCCGTACCCCCGGCCCCGATCACACAGCTCAGCGACGTACTCGAGGCGGATGCTGCCGCAAGAACTTACATACAAGGTCTATTAGAAAAATGTATGGCAACCGATGAATAAACCAACCCCCTACCCCGTAAAGGTTGACAGTGAATTTGGTCGTAACTACTTCGTTCACAACTTGTGGCAGGTTTTGCTTGGCGGGGCAGGTTTTTTGGTCACGTTCATCAGTGTTTGGAAGACACACACCCTCGGGATTTGGGGCATCATTGGTATCGCAGCCTTCCTCATGGGCATCGTGCAGATGGCTCTGGCAGATAGAAAAAGACTAAAAAACTATCATTGCCCATCCTGTGGGAAACACTTGCAAGGCCCATTGATCCGTGAACTTGATAAACACACCAAAGATGCACTGACTTATGATTGTGACGCGTGTCAGGTGACCTGGGACACCAGACTGCGTAACGGTGCTGATTAAACAGAGAAGATTGACTTATGTTCGGATTCCCCATCGTTGAATTCTTATTGCTGGTCTTCGGATTCGGCTTCCTGATCTTCGTCCACGAACTGGGCCACTTTATGGTCGCCAAGTGGGTCGGCATCCGCTGCCCGCAGTTCGCCATCGGGTTTGGCCAGGCGATCGTTTCCTGGCGCAAAGGCATCGGCTTCCGCGTGGGGTCCACGGAGAAAGACTACGAGCGACGCGCGATCGAAGAACTCAAGAAGCGTGGCATCAGGCCCGCCGCATCGGGCGCGGACACCGAGGCCGATCCCGGTGCCGACGGCACGGAAGACAACGGGCCGGCCCCCAGCTTCACCGGCAAGCAGCTCTTCGAGGTCGCCGACGAGATGGGCCTGGGCGAGACCGAGTACCGGCTGAACTACCTGCCCCTGGGCGGCTACGTCAAGATGCTCGGCCAGGAGGACATGGACCCCAACGCGAAGTCCGACGACCCCCGGGCCTACAACAACAAGCCGATCTGGGCGCGGGCCTGCGTCATCTCCGCCGGCGTGGTGATGAACATCATCTTCGGGGCCGTTTTCTTGATGACCGCCTTTAGCATCGGGGTCAGTTTCCCGACCGCCACGATCGGCGGTGTCGAGCCCGGTATGCCGGCCGCCGCCACCTATGCACAAGGCCACGAAGGGCAAGCACGCTATCTCGGCCTTCGACCCGGCGACGTCATCACCAAAGTCAACGGGGACCCACCTGCCGACTTCAATGATGTCGTTATCGCGACCGCATTAAGCAAGCAAGGCTCTCCTGTCGAGTTGGAAGTCCAGCGAATCGGAGAAGCAGAGCCGCTCACTTATGTGATGGTGCCAAAGCGTAGCCGTGGTGGCGAACGCTTGCTGTCTGCCGGCTTTGGGTCGGGTTTCTCTTTAAATGTTGTTGGTGCAAAGCAAGACACCGCGTTTTCCAATTGGGCGAGCGACCGCGAGTCCATGGCCGTAACCCATGTGAACAACGAGCCGGTTTCATCTTACGCGGAGTATGTTGCGCAAGTCCGCCGGAATGGCGCGCGTGGCTCAGTCCAAGTCACGATCACCGACACGATGGCGGGCAGTACGTTTGACGTCACCACCGCAACACTGGCCGGACTGACCCCAACCCTTGAGGGAACGCGCCATCTGCTAGGTTTTGTTCCGACGGTCCGGGTTGAACTGGTCAACGAGGGCAGCCCGGCTGAACGCGCCGGGGTCAAGCGTGGCGACATCTTGGTACGCATCGGCAACCGTGACTGGCCCGGATCGCTCTCGGAAGTGATTGACACCGTGGTTGCGGCGGACGGCGGACCGGTACAAGTGGTCGTGCTGCGCGACGGGGAACGCATAGACCTCGGCCAGGTCAAGCCGAAAAAGAACCTCCTGGGCATCGGCATACAGCCCGTGCTGGACGAACCGACGGTTGCAAGGCTTCTGAAAGATGAACCGGCGGCGGCTTTGGACGGGTCCGATCGCTGGATGCCCGGTGCGCGCATCCTATCGATCGATGATCAGCCGGTCTCGGACTGGCAGTCCATGCAGCGACTCCTTCAGGAAAAAGCGGCCCAGGCCGACGGGCCAATTGACCTCAGCGTGACCTATCAATTGCCGGTCAAGAATGCCCCGGTTGAAAGCGGCCGGATCACGCTCGACGAGCGTTCAATGGCCGACCTGCAAGCTTCAAGCTGGACGCTGGGCGACGCCGACTTCGCACTGGCCCTTGAAATGCAACTACTCAAAGCCGACGGGCTTGGCGATGCGTTCCTGATCGGCATGGACAAGACCAAGGACTTCATCCTCCAGACCTACATCACGCTACTCCGCCTGATTCAGGGCGATGTGAAAATCTATAACCTCCGCGGCCCGGTCGGGATCGTTCACGTCGGCACCAGCGTGGCCCAGCGTGGCTTTCCCTACCTGCTGTTCTTCCTCGGGCTGATCAGCATCAACCTCGCGGTGATCAATTTCCTGCCGATCCCGGTCGTTGACGGCGGGCACATGGTGTTCCTGCTGATCGAGAAGATCAAGGGCTCGCCGCCGAGCCCACAGGTCCAGGCCGCCTGCCTGTATGCCGGGCTCGCGTTGATCGGCTTCGTCTTCGTGACGACGCTTTTCTATGACGTCACCCGCTTGATCGGCCTCTAAAGGCCGCCCCACCATTCAGGCCACGGCGACACCGAGTCGTCAGGCAATGAAGCGGCGGGTACCCCCTCGCTTTCGGCTATACTCTGCGGCTCGCAAGTCCACGCGCACACCACCATGAACGCCACCCGATTTGTTGTTACCGCCCTCGCCATCGCCGTCGGTCTCGGCGTGGTCGTCTCGGTGATCATGTCCGGCAAAAACCCAGCGCAGGACGGCGATGAATCCCAGGCCGGCGACAGCCCACCCGCCCAGCAGGCCGACAACACCCCCGCCCCTTCTGGCGATGAACAAGACAGCAACCCCGAGCCTCCTACAGCGGACCCCGACGGGCAGCCTGAAAACCAAGAGCCAGAAAACCAGCCCGAACCAGGCTCTGATCCTGGTTCTGATGCTGGTGTTGATACCCAACCCGGAACGGATCCGGAAGATTCTCCCGCACCAACCGTCAAACCCCTCGACAACCTCCGCGCTGACTTTAGTGACGCCCGGGCCAATCCCCTGAGTATCGGCAGCCAGGACCCCGACTCGGGTTTCATGCTCGAGGCCCAGATCGACCCCTACCGGGCGGGCCTGCTGAGCGTCACCCTCAGCCAGTACAGCGAGGCGGTCAACAGCCCGGACCGATATAATCTTCTCGCGCCGATCGATCTTTCTCCCGACAACGATAAGATCCCCGCGATCGGCTCGTACGCCGCACGTCAGATCGTGATCAATGGCAAGCAGGTCCAGCTCTACCGCCTAGACGAAGAGACCGGCGGTTACCTGGGCAACTGGGAGGTTGTCGAGTCCTCCGCCGAGCGGGTGAAGCTGGCACTAACCATCTATGGCGGCCCGGATGACGAACCGGTTGAGATCGCCCGTATGGTGCGCACCTACTCGGTCTCGCCCGGCTCGTACACGATCTCCCTGGATCAGACGGTCGAGAACCTGACCGACAAGCAACTCCGGATCACCTGGTCGCAGTTCGGCCCCGGGGACGTGCATCACAACCCTTCCGACTACCTCCGCGGCCGCAGCCGGCAGTACGTGCTCGGCTACTTCGACGACGACTACGACCCCAGCCGGTTCAGCATCCGAAGCGGGGACGGCTTCATCCCCCGCCCGGACGTGGTGGACCACCTCAAGCAAAGCCCGGTCGACCGCGAGGGCGAATGGCAAACCCTTTGGGGCGGGCCGAACCCCAAGACGGACAACACCGACAAGGCCCTGGCCTGGCTGGCGGTCGAGAACCGCTACTTCGCGGTCATCACCAGCGCCCATATCCCGGTCGATACCACCGAGTCCGCCGACATCACCCCGCTCAGCGACCTGTATCCCGTCATCGACACAGCCGTCACCCCCAGCGAGGCGCAGGACAAGGACGCCTCGGTCGATGACCGCAAGGTACTGATGTTTTTTACCAGCAATGAGGTGACGCTCGCCCCGAAAGCAACCACGTTGGGCGGCGTCCTGTCGATGGATATCTTCGCCGGGCCGCGTGAAGACAAGGTCTATCGCCAAGCCCCCTACCAGGCGATGCGTCTGGACGAAACGATCCGTTACTCCCTGGGGGGCTGCTGCGGGTTCTGCACGTTCCAGTGGCTGGCGCACGGCCTGCTGGGCTTCCTCGAGCTGATCCACTGGGGCGTCCGTGACTGGGGCGTGGCCATCATCATCCTCGTGCTTATTGTTCGTGTCGTGCTGCACCCGATCACCAAACGGGGGCAGATCAACATGATGAAGATGGGCAAGCAGATGGCGGCCGTGCAGCCCGAGATGGAGAAGCTCAAGAAGAAGTTCGCCGACGACGCCCGCGGGATGCAGCAGGCGCAGATGCAGCTGTTCCGCGAGAAGGGCATCAACCCCGCGGCGAGCGCCGTCGGCTGCCTGCCGATGTTCCTGCAGATGCCCATCTGGATCGCGCTCTACGCCATGCTCTACTACGCGATCGAACTGCGGCAGGAAGCAGCCTTTTATGAACTGTTTCAGGTCTTCGGCGGCTGGCCCTTCCTCGCGGACCTGTCCGTCTCCGACCGCTTCATCCCCCTATTCCCCGACGACGGCACCCACGTACTCAACCTCTGGTTCATCGTCTTCGACTACTCGGCAATCAACATCCTCCCACTGCTCATGGGCGTCACATTCTTCTTCAACATGAAGTTCACCAGCCCGCCCCCGGCCAACGAGCAGCAGGCCCAGCAGCAGAAGATCATGCGGATCATGCCGTTCCTCATGCCCTTCTTCCTCTACTCGGCCCCGGCGGGGCTGACGCTCTACATCTGCGCCTCCACCTTTGCCGGGATCGTCGACAGCTACCTCGTGCGTAAACATGTCAAAGAGCTGGAAGAATCGGGCGAGCTGTTCAAGAAGAAAGACCCCAAGCCCGGCGGCCTGATGGATAAGCTCAGCAAGCTCGCCGAGGAAGCCCAGAAGCGTCAGGCCGAGGCCGCGAAGCAGCAAGACAAGAACCGCGGCCCACAGCAGAACAAGCGGCGCAAGCGCAAGTAACCCCGGCTTGGCTAAGTCTTGTAAACGTCGGCCCTGCGTAACGATCCATGCCGCCCCGCCCTACCATCCCCGACACCATCGTCGCGGTCAGCTCTCCACCCGGCCGGTCGGCCCGTGGGCTGATCCGCCTGAGCGGACCGGAGACCGACGAGGCGCTTGCGGCTGTACTCGATGACGTGCCGGGGGAGGTCCGCCGCCTCCAGCGCGTACTGCTGCGCCGCCCGGCGATCCCTGGCTTACTTGCGCGGTTCGCCGGACCGCAGAGCTATACCGGCGAAGACGCGGCAGAACTCCAACTACCCGGTAACGCCGCGCTGCTGGACCGGGCCTTACACGACATCATGGACAGCACACCGGGTGTCCGCCTCGCCGAGCCGGGCGAGTTTACCTTCCGCGCCTATACCGCCGGGAAGCTCGATCTGACCCAGGCCGAGGGCATCGCCGCCACGATCAGTGCCACCAGCGACAGCCAACTCCGCGCGGCCAGCCTGCTCCGCGAGGGCAGGCTCGGCGGCGTAGCCGCATCGATGGTCGAGCGCCTGGGCAACGCGCTGGCGCTCGTCGAAGCCGGCATCGACTTCACCGACCAGGAAGACGTCGTGCCGATCCCGCCGGGGCGCTTGCTGGCACACATCGAGGCCTTGCACGCGGAACTTGACGGCCTGTTCAAGCGCAGCCGATCGTGGGGAGCCATCCAGGCCCCGCCGCGCGTCGTGCTCGTCGGCCCACCCAGCGCGGGTAAAAGCACCCTCTTCAACGCCCTGCTCGGCCACGAACGAGCGGTCATCGACGCCTCCCCCGGCACGACCCGCGATGTCCTCGTCGAACCACTGCGACTCGAGATCGCCACCGGTCAGGCCGAGGTGATGCTCGTCGATATCGCCGGCCTCGACGATGCCCTGTCGCCCTCCGCTACCCTGCCCGACCGCCACGCCCAAGAGGCCGCCCGCGACGCGATCCGTAGCGCCGACCTGATCCTGCAGGTACGGGAAACCGACGCCCACTCCCCGACCGAGCAACTCGCCTCGCATGCCTCCGCACTTCAAGTCCAAACGAAATCCGACATCACCCCAAGCGACCGGTTTCGCGAACAACCCCCGGGGGATCATCCCGCCGCTATCCAAATCAGCGCCCGCACCGGGCAAGGCCTCGACGACCTAAAGGCCGCGATCGCCCGCCAGATCGGCGACCTTGCCGTCAGCATCACCGGGGACATGCTCGCCCTGCAGCCGAGGCACGAGTCGGCCCTGCAGCAGGCCCACCAACAACTCGCCG
>JBCDHS010000014.1:0-75811 GCA_038749735.1 Planctomycetota bacterium | reverse complement strand
TGTACCCCGACTGCTGAACCAGCTTGACGGCATTGACCTTGAATTGACGGTCAAACTGACGACGAGACATACGAGGCGCCTTGGGGTGGGAAAGATATGATCTCCCGCGCCCACTGGAACTGGGGAACCTCATAACGGCCTGCCTTAATCTGCTTCTGCTGCAATGCGGCCTTCAATAGTGTCGCGTTCTGCTGCCAAATCTAAAGATTCAAAATATTCCAGCGCTTCTGGATCGACTTCGTAGTCTACCTCACCATGCTCGGCTCTCACGGCGTTGATAATTTCATCTAACGACACTCGAAAATACTCTTTCCTAAGATTTACCTTGTTCACCCGACAACGATTGAGACGTCTGTGCAGCGCGGCTTCGAGCGACGGAGCATCGTCGGCTGAGAACATTGCATGGACATCAAAACTGAAAGGGACAGATGCGTCACCAAGTTCTTTAACCCGCTGCATTGGCTCTAGACGCCTTGTCATGCCTACTTTGTAGATATTCTTGCCAAAGCTTCCTATGTTACTGATCACATAAATATGACCTTGCTTTGTTTGCTCGGCCATGCTTTTATACCCATCGTGATTATTGCGCCGGCGTCAACCACGCGGTTGCGGTGAGGGTGCTCAGGCGTGTCTCGCTGATTTGATTCCAGCTCTGCTTCACCGCCTCGAACAGGTCGTCGTAGTCCATGTAGACGCGGTTGCTGAGGTAGTGGCTTTTTGGGTAGGCCCAGACGCGTTCGACGCCGTTGAGCTGCGGCGAGTACGGCGGAAGGTGCAAGAGCGTCAGGTTCTGGGGCACCTCCAGCGCCTTGGCGATGTGCCAGCCGGCCTGGTCGAGCACCAGCACGACGTGGGTGTCTTCGCCCGCCGCTTCGCTGATGAAGCGCAGGTGCGCGTTCATGTAGTGTGTGTTGACGTGGGGCGCGAGCATGGCCGAACTCGCGCCGGTCAATGGATTTACGGCGGCGTAGAGATAGACCCACTGGTACTCGGTCTGCTTGACGGCTTCGGGCCGGCTGCCGGTGGGCGCCCAGACCCTGGTCAGCGTGCCTTGCTGGCCGAAGCGGGCTTCGTCCTGGAACCAGACCTCGACGCGTTGGTCGGGGTGTTGGCCTTGGACGTCTTGGACAAAAAGGGGGCGCGCTCGACCCAGGCCTTCATCGCCTGCGGGTCGTTCTTGCGGTGCAGCGGCCGGGGCGCGAGGCACGAGAAGCCCAAACGCTCGAGCAGGTCGTACACGCCGTCGAGGCTGTATTGCACGCCGAACTCCTGCTCGAGGATGCGGACAAAGTCTTTGCCTTTCAACGCGCAGACGCCATCGGCCTGGGTCGGCCCGGCGAGCACGCGTTGCTTAAACGCTTCTTCCCGGTTGCGCGGCAGCGTGGTTGGCCGACCGGGCCGGGGCTTGGCGGCGATCGCGCTCAGCCCGCCATCGCGGTAGGCGTAGGCCCACTTCTGAACGAAGTCGCGGTTGCGGCCCAGCATCACGCGGATGGCTGGCTCCGGTAAACCGTCGAGCGCGAGACGCACCGCACGCAGGCGATCGCGCTGGGTGGCATTGTTCTCGGCGCGGATGCGTCGGTCCAGTTCGGGCGGGTCGTCGGGGTGATGGGGGTGGATGTGGATCTACCCATCATCGCCGAGGACCTCGGATCGCGCAAGACCGAACAAGCGCCGTAGAGCGCCTGCGGATTAATCACGATGCGTATAAGTCCGCTCTGCAGCAAGCCTGGCTTCTTCTGCCTCCTGTTGTGCCTCGGCAAGTCGAAGCTTCATCTCTTCGATTTGCTCGGAATGCGTGTCACCCAAAAGTGCGATCGCTTCCTCAAGTGCTTTACGTTTGATCTCGGCTTCTCGCTCTTTACGCTTCTGCACATCTTCAGATTTCTTTACCGCACGTTCGCGCTCACGCCGCGCCTTGTCTTCTTCACGAATCAATTCCTTAATTTCCGCCTGCTTTTGCTTCTCTTCCTCAATGCGCAATGCTTTTCGTGTGCCTGCTTCAACATGCTTACCAATTGACGCTGATCATCTTTTGGCAACTTGTAACCATTCTTGGCTGCAACCTTGATTGATCTGAGAATCTTTTTCTCCTTAGCGTGATAGTTACTCGCCTTGATGGACTTAATATGCTCTCCACATTGCTCCGCGATAATGAAACTACCCATCCTCGCAAGTCTGGCGGCAACGGCTGATTCATTGGCCTGTATTTGTTCGTTCGCTTGTGCTTTGGCCCGTTCAGCTTCCGCTTGTTCCCACACCATCCGCTTATAGGCCTCGCGCGCACGAGCATCCGCCTGTCGCGCGGATCGTCTTGCTGTCTGTATTTCCTTCCGTTTAGACCACGCATGGCGCCAAGCCTTAAGCGGATGTCTTCCCGGCAACTCTCGGCTCTCGATCAAAACTAAAAGCAGCAAGCAACACGCCGCCGCTAGAACAATTACCAAAAATAACAAAGTCACTGTGAACATTGATACTCCGGATATCTTCCTTGTTGGATACCAATACGGAAGGCATTGAACATGTCGGCGTCTGCCCTCTCAATAGCCTAGATCACTTTCACACGACTACTTGCGCACTCAATCGCCCATCCCCCCGTTGAGCAGGTCGGAGGCGGTGGGTCGGTCTTCGATTTGGGTGACGTTGCCGGCGGGGTCGAACCAGACGTCGTAGGCGTGTTCGGTGTCGAAGACGTATTCGAAGATGAAGCCGTCGGCGGGGCCGGTGCCTTTGGCCATGGCGTCGCGGAAGGACGGCTCGTCGAAGTCGCGGGAGGCGGAGCGGGGGTCCATGGAATACTGGTTGTTGTAGTCGATGACGGCCCAGGTCTTGGGCGGGCGGGCGTCGAGGACCTTGGTCCAGGGGTCGCCGGGCTTGACGTTGGCCTTGAACTCGGCGGCCTGCTCGGCCGGGTCGTAGCCGGAGAGCCCGCCGACGAAGAACAGCACCACGCCGATGAGGATCAGGACCGCGAGCAGGCCGAAGACGACTCTCATGTGTTTGCCCCTGGGTGGAAGGTTGCGAGACGCGGTCGGACGTTTGAAGGATGGCAGGTTTTTCGGGCCGGGTCAAGTGTTTGGTTACCGGCAAGCTTACGGTGTGTATCGGGAGACGCGGAGCGTCCGGGTTCTTCGTGCTTGGCGGTTCAGAACACTTGGCACGGGACGCTCCGCGTCTCCCGCTACACGCGATATGAATTTGCCGCGGCGGCGGGCAAGGCCGTTATCCGCCGATGGTGCCGCCGGCGGTGTCGCGGAGGTCGATGCGGTCCTTGGCCAGGTCCCAGATGGCACGGGCGGCGGAGGACTCGTTGCCGGAGTTGGTGTCGATGATGTTGACCCGCTTGCCTTCGTCGGCCCAGAGTTCGGCGACCTGGTCGTCGGCGGTGTACTGGAGGTGGTCGCCGAGCAGCTCACGGCCCTCGTGGACGATGCGGACGGCGTGGTCGGCGTTGACGGTGGTGATCCGGGCGTCGGGGGCCTGGTCGGAGAGCCAGACGCCCAGGCCGCCGCCGTCTTCCATGTCGGAGACCAGTCGGTCGGCGTAGAGCCGGACGACCGGGCCGTCGGTGTCGTCGTCCTCGCGGGGTCGGTGGATCATCCGGACCTGGTTGACGAAGGTGGCGGTGTTGGATCGGGCGTCGAGGGTCATGCTGTCTTGCCACTTGAAGGCGGTCGCGCCGCGGCCGGTGAAGCTGACGCGGGTCTGGGGCTGGGCGTCTTGGTCATCCGGTTGATCACGGGGGCGGTAGTCTTCGATGAGCATGACGCCGGGGCCGTCGACGGTGAGGGTTTCGACGGGTACGGCGGTGGGGCTGGTGCGGGGCCGGTTGGTGAAGGTGAGGATGGGGCCTTCGATGTGGACGCGGTTGTAGGGCTTGCCGGGCTGGTTGGTCTCGAAGGCGGAGGCGATGAAACGGACGTTGCCGGTGGCGATGGCGGAGCGGACCTCGCGCCCGCCGCCGGAGAGGGCGCCGTCGGCGTCGGGCTGACGCTGGTCATCGCCGGACAGGAGGTTGCGCGGGTCGTGCTCGGGGTCGGGGGAGAAGCGCAGGTCGAGGGTGTCGGACGAGAGCTCGGTCTGGTCGGTGGAGCGGGAGGTGGTGGCGTTGACCTGGCCCACAAAGCGGGCGGTGGACTTGATGTTGTCGAAATTCATGGCCCGCTGCCAGGCAACGGCGAGGCGGGCGGCCGCGAGGTCGGGGTCTTCCAGCCCAACCGCGAGGATGCCCGGGCCGTCGACGCGGACCTGCTCGGCCTGGTCGTCCATGACGATGAGCTTGCCCGAGAGCTTGCGGTCGTCGTCAAGGTCGTAGACCTCGGCGAGGTTGCGGTCGTTGTTAGCGATGAGCGTGAGCTGGTCCAGCTCAACATCCGCGACGAGGCGATCGCCGGCCAGATCGACGCGGCGGCCATCGTAGTCCAGCTCGGCCATGACGGTGCCCTGAGCCAGGAGCGTGCGGACCTCGGCGTAGGGTTTGTTGTTCTCGGCCGGCTCCTCGTCGGGGTCCTGCGGCTGAGCGGTAACGGGTGGGGCCAGGGCGACATCGACCTGTCGGCAGGTGAGCGTGTTGCCGGGGCGCTCGATTTTGACATCGATCAGGGCGCGCATCGACGAGGCGTAGACCTCGCCGCGCTCGTCGTTTTCGAGGTTGATGGTCAGGGACTGGGCGGTGATGGCGAAGCGCTCGTCCTCGGCGTCGCCCTGGGCGTGGACGGTGACGTTGCCGGCGGCGTTGATGCGGAACGGGTCGTTCTTGCGTTTGGCCAGTTCGTCGGGCTCGCGGAAGTCGAGGGTGAGTTCTTCGGAGGTGCAGTCGAAGTCGGGGTGGGTCGCGACGACGTTGCCGATGAATCGGGCGGACTGCAGGCCGGTCACACGGACCTGACCGTCGCGGGTCAGGACGGGCGCATCGTCTTCGGCTGGCCCGGGGCGTTCGGCGTCAGGGGCTTGGCTTAGATCGCCGCTGAGGGGTACGGGGTCAGAGGCGAGGGCTTGGGTGTAGAGCCGCAGTTCGAGCCGGTCGGACCAGGCCAGGTTGAGCGCCTTGCCTTCATCGTCGGGCAGCTGGGTGATGCTGCCGGGTCCGAGGATCACGCCGACGCCGGTCTGCTGATCGAGGGTGATCGAGCTGCCCTCGAGCGAGCCGATGGTCGAGGAGACGATGCGGACGGGCCGGCCCTCGGGGGCGATGGCGTTGACGAGTTGTGAGGCGAGCAGGTACTCGATCTCGCCGGCCTCCATACGGTCGGTGCGGCCGTCGCGCGTGGTCTGGGCGTAGGCGTTGGGGCCCTTGAGTTGGAACTGGACGTCGTTGTCATCGGCCAGCGCGTCGGGCTTCTCACTGAGAGGAATCAGGCGGAGTTGGCCGGACCAGGTGACGACGATGTCGCGGTCCGGGTCGTGCTCGAACATAGAGCGGACGGAGTTGACGAGCGGGATGGTGACCGGCTGGGCGAGCAGGCCGGGGACGGGTTGGCCGTTGCGGCCCAGGGGGGCTGGGTCAACGGGTTGGCTCTCTTCGTCGGCGGGGTTGGTCGCTTGATCCGAGCCTTCGCTTTGCTCGGGCTGGGCTTGGGGGGTTGATGGTTGGGCGGGAGTGGGCAGTGTTTGAGTTGGGGTATCGGTGGCGGTTTCTCCGGCCTGGGCGAGTTGCCAGCCGGGGATCGCGGGTAGCAGCGAGCCTTGAGGCGCCGCGTCGTCCTCGCCGGGGCGGATGGGGTTGGGCGGGGTGATCGCCTGCTGGCCCAGGCTGAAGCGCAGGTCGAGTTGTTCGTCGCCAAAGAGCTCGGAGCGGTTGCCCTCGCGCACGAGGACTTGAGACTTAAACGTCGCGAGGTAGTACTGGCTCGGTGGAGAGGGGGTGTCGGGGTCTTCGGGGGATGGCGCTGGCTGCTCTTCATCGATGGCAGCGGTTTGGGCCTCCGGGTTGTACATGAGGTATGCGCCCTGGTTAATGACCAGTTGCTCGATGCGTTTGAGGCGGGAGTTGTACTTCAGCCGGAGGCCTCGGCCGAAGAAGTCGGTCTCGCGAGCCGTGACGTGGACGGGCCCGGGGGTGTCGATGTCGTTGGTCGCCAGGTCGAAGTTGGTCTGGTCATCGAGAAAGATGCGCAGGCGGACAAAGCCCAGGTGCCTGGGGTCCTGGGGGTCCATGATCAACGGCTGGCCGGGCGGGGCTTCATAGAGGGTAATGACGACGTTGCCGGTGAAGGTACCGCGCTGGGGCTGGTCTTTGACCATGATGACGTCGGCCGAGTCTGCCGAGAGGGTCATGGCGCGGGTTGGGCTGTAGCGCATCTCGGCGCGGGGCCGAGTGAACCGAGAGACGCCGCGGTCCAGTCGCTGGAGGCGGTCGGCCCGGAGGACGGTGCGGGTGATATCGTCGTCGGAGTCGCCGCGCTGGAGGATGGTGTAGGTGACATCGCTGGCCGAGTCGGACGTGGCGGCATCGAGGTCGGCGCCTGGAAGGTCCGGGCCGTCCCGTAGGTTGGGTGGGCCCATGACGATCGACGCGACGAGCACGAGCCCGGCGAGCAGCGCGGCAGATGCAACCACAACAAAGCGGCGGTTCATCGGGGCATTGTACGGCAGGGCCGGTTGGTTTTGTGCGAGCACGGGCCGGGGCACTCGCGGGGCCGTAGGGCGGCCGGTATGATCGCGGCCTGCCCGGAAACCCAACCGCCGACCTTCAGGAGAGGATCGCGATGATCAGCAACGTGTTCAAGGCTTACGACGTTCGTGCCACCTACCCCGAGCCGCTCAACGAAGATGCCGCCTGGAAGATCGGCGTCGGTGTCGCCGAGCTGCTTAAACAAGAGAACGGCGGGCCGGGCAGGGTCGTCGTCTCGCGCGACCACCGCCCCGCCGCCCCGGCCATGGCCGCCGCCCTGATCCGGGGGATCCGCTCGACGGGGATGGACGTGATCGACCTGGGCAAGTGCGACACCTCGATCCAGTATTTCGCGATCCCCCACCTCGACGCCTGCGGCGGGGTCCAGTGCACCGCGTCGCACAACCCGATCGAGTACATCGGCTTCAAGATCAGCCGCGCCGGGGCCAAGCCCGTGGGCAAAGACACCGGCCTGGAAACCATCCAGGCCACGGCCGAGGGGCTCTCCGGGCCGCTCAGCGAGTGCCCCGAACCTACCGGCAGCCTCGAAGAGCAGGACATCTGGCCGGCCTATGCCCAGCATATCCGCTCGTTCCTCAAACCTAAACTCGCCAAGCCTATCAAGCTCTTTATCGACTGTTCCAACGGCATGGGCACTTCCCTGATCGAACAAGTCTTCGAGGGCATCGAGAACCTCCAGATCATCACGACGAACAACGAATGGACCAACCAATGGGCCCACGAGCCCAACCCACTAGTCGCCGAGAATATGATCCCAACCCAGGAAGGGGTCCGTGCACATGGCTGCGACCTGGGCGCTTGCTTCGACGGCGACGCCGACCGATGCATGCTTGTAGACGACAAGGGACAGGCCTGTGGCTGTGACCACCTCACCGCCCTGCTCGCCGAACAATTTGTCAAGGACAACCCCGGCTCACCGATCGTCTACGACCTGCGCAGCTCCAAGGCCGTGCTCGAAACGATCCAGGCCCTTGGCGTTGAGCCGGTCCGCGCTAAGGTCGGTCACGTCAACATCAAGGCCGCGCTGCGTGAATCGGATGGATCATTCGGCGGCGAGTTGTCCGGGCACTTCTACTTCAAGGACAACAGCTTCGCCGACTCGGGCGCGATCCTGCTCGCCGTCGCCCTGGGCATGCTCGGCAACCGCGAACAACACCTCAGCGCGTTGATCGCCCCCTTCCGCAAGCACCCCCAGTCCGGCGAGCAGAACTTTGAGAACGACGACAAGTCCGGCACCATGGCCAAGTGCAAAGAGATCTTTGGCCCAGGCGCGGACCTGATCGATGACCTCGACGGCGTCACAGTCGATTGCTGGTCGGGCAATGGCACCGCGGTAGAAGGGGGCTGGTGGTTCAACATCCGTGCCTCGAACACCGAGCCGCTGCTCCGCCTCAACGCCGAGGCGAAAGACCAGGCCACGCTCGACGCGTTGCTGGCCAAGCTGACCCCGATGCTGGGCGAGTTGGCGACGGGGCACTGAACCCGCGTGAGATTCATAGGATGGTCGTAGCCGCAGTATTCCAAGGAACACATGACAGATCACGATGATACACTGGACGCCTTGCGCGAGGCGTTGACGGTCTCCCCCGATAACGTCCTCCTGCGTCGGCAAGTCGTAAAACTGCTTGCCCAGCGCGGCCGGCACGACGAGGCGGAGCGTGTGCTGAAAGAGGGCCTGCGTGACGCGCCGCAGTCCGAGGCACTCAAGCTCGCGTTGGCCGAGTGTTTCTACGCCCAAGGCAAGTACTCGGAGTCGGCGGTCGTCGTCGAGGAACTGCTGTCACGCATGAACCCCGCGCCCCAGGCCCGGCTGCTGCACGCCCGTCTGCTGTTGCGCCAGGGCAACCTCGAGCAGGCAGGCAACGCCTACCGCGAAGCCATCAAACAAGATCCGAAGCTTGCAGAGGGCGAGCTGGACCAGGTGCTCGGCGGCGCTGAGCAGGACGAGAGCGAAGATCAGCTGCCTTGGGACAACGACGTCGACGAAGAAGGCCGTATCCGCATCCGGCGCGACACCGGCGACGAAGGGCTGTTCATCGACGTCGAGAAGCCAGACATCGACTTCAACGACGTCGGAGGGATGGAGGGGCTCAAGGACGAGATCCGGATCAAGATCATCGAGCCGATGAACCACCCGGAGATCTACGAGGCCTACGGCAAAAAGATCGGCGGAGGAATCCTGATGTACGGCCCACCCGGCTGCGGCAAGACGCACCTGGCCCGCGCGACCGCCGGGCAAATCAGCGCCGGGTTCATGCCCGTCGGCATCCACGACGTGATGGACATGTACATCGGCCAGAGCGAGCAGAAACTGCACGGGCTGTTTGAAGGTGCCCGCAACCATACGCCCTGCGTGCTCTTCTTCGATGAGGTCGATGCGCTGGGCGCCTCGCGCTCGGACCTGCGCAACAGCCACGCGCGCAACACGATCAACCAGTTCCTGTCGGAGTTGGACGGCGTCAAGTCATCGAACGACGGCGTGCTCGTGCTGGCGGCGACCAACGCGCCCTGGCACCTCGACTCGGCGTTCCGCAGGCCCGGGCGGTTTGACCGCATCATCTTCGTCCCCCCGCCCGACCAGCCCAGCCGCGAGGCGATCCTGACGGTGCTGCTCAAGGGCAAGCCGACCGAGGGCGTCGAGGTCGGCACGCTGGCGAAGAAGACGGCGGGCTTCAGCGGCGCCGACCTCAAGGCCGTGATCGACACCGCGGTCGAGGCGAAGCTGCGCGACGCGATGGCGTCGGGCCGGCCGACCCCTTTGAAGACCAAGGACCTGATCGGCGCGGCGAAGAAGATCAGGCCCTCGACCAAGGAGTGGTTCGCGACAGCCAAGAACTATGCGCTCTACAGCAACGAGGCGGGTCTGTACGACGACATCCTCGATTACCTGAAACTGAAGTAGCACGAGCCGAGCATGAACGCACACCTGATCAATGGCGAACGCCTGCTGCAGCAGGGGCGGTACAAGGAAGCCGCGGATGCGCTGCAACAGTCCCTGGCGATAGACCCCGAGGACCCGCAAACGTTCTCGCAACTTGCGCTCGCATTCGATGGCCAGGGCAAGAACACCGAGGCGCTCGACGCGGCCCGCAACGCGGTGAGGCTGGCTCCCGATCATCCGTTCACACACTACGTACTCGGGTTTATGTTCCTGCTCAATGGCAAACTGATCGACGCGGAGCGCGCTGGCCAACAGGCCTTGCAACTGGGCCCGGACAACCCCGAGCACTACCGCCTCCTGGCCATGATCCGTGCCGAGGATAGCAACCACACCGCGGCGCTTAAGCTGGTCGAGCAAGGCTTGTCGATCGACCCGCAGAACAGCGAATGCCTGAACCTACGCAGCCAACTGCTGATCAAGCTTGGCCGGCGCGACGAAGCGGCCCAAGCAAGCGGGGCATTGCTAGCCAGCTCACCCGACAACGCGCGGAGCCACGCCAACGCGGGCTGGACCGCGTTGCACCGCAACCAGACGAAAGAAGCTCTGAACCACTTCAAGGAATCGCTGCGGCTCGAGCCCGGCAACGAGTGGGCAAAGGCCGGACTCGCCGAAGCCCTAAAAGCCCGCAACCCCGTCTATCGGCTCCTGCTGATGTTCTTCCTGTTTATGAACCGGCTGGACGGGCGGACACAGTTCTTGCTCATCTTCGCTGGGTGGTTCGTCATGCGAGCGATGCGCTCAGTGACCAAAGAGTTCCCTGAGGCCGCGCCCGTCCTCATGCCACTTATCGTGCTCTATTTTGTATTCGTCGCGCTGACATGGGTCGGCCAGCCGCTGTTCGATCTAACACTCATGCTCAGCCCGTACGGCCGCAACGCGCTCAATTCATTGCAGCGATGGTCGGCCATGATGTTTGGCCTGTTTCTCACCCTCGCGCTGTTGTGCTGCGGGGTTGTATTCGCGGGTGGCCCGGCCACGTTCTTCGGCTGGGCGGCGGTAATGGGCCTCAGCGCGATCACCGTCCCACGCACGTTCGCGGAAACAAGATATTGGCGCAAGGTCGTCTGCGGGGTCTGCGCAGGGATCATCCTCGTCCTTGGTGGTTCGGCAGTCATCGCGCTGCAAGTCACCGGCGAGAACAACCCGCTCACCGTCGCAGGTGCGATCGCATCGGGGGTCGCGTTCCTCGTGTTTATGTGGTTGCCCGCGATCAGTTCGCTCAAGGCTTGAGTGACGCCCTCTGATTACGAAGAAATACCAAGCCGGCGGTCAGATCGTATCACGCACGTGATACCAGTCACGGGAACAACTGATGGACGGCCTTGCGAACGGCGAACCAACGCGGCTTTAGTTCATCTCGTTTGCCAGGCACCATGCGGAGTTCCTTCGGCGTTTCGAACGAGATCCGGTTCTACAGATGGACGTGTTGCTGACCAAACTGCCCATGGTGCTTGGCGAGACGGCGACCGCGCACTGATTATCTGAGCGCGTTATCTGGGCGCGGGCAACAACTGGTATCCCCCTTGTATCATGACACGCGACGACCTCTATCGGCGAAACCCATGATGACCCCACAAGACGTCCTCCAACTCGTCCGCGATCAAGACATCGCCTACATCGATTGCTGTTTCCAGGAGTTCTCCGGGCCTTGGCAACACTGCACCTACGCGGCCGGGGAACTGACCGAGCAGAGCTTTGAGCTGGGCTTTGGGTTTGACGGCTCGGTGATCCGGGGCTGGCAGCAGATCAACGAGTCGGACCTGATGCTCAGGCCGGTGGCGGAGACCGCGGCGATCGATCCGTTCCGGGATCGGCCAACGCTGCAGCTGATCTGCGACATCAAAGACCCGCTGACCAAGAAGACCTACTCGCGCGACCCGCGGTCGATCGCCCGCAAGGCCCAGGCCTACCTCGAATCAACGGGCATTGCCGACCGGGCGATGTTCTCGCCGGAGATCGAGTTCTTTGTCTTTGACTCGGCACGCTACGACCAGAAGATGGGCATGGGGGTCTACCAGGTCGAGTCGATCGAAGGCAAGTGGAACCGGGGGCAGGACAGCCCGGCCAATATGGGCCGGCAGATCCGGGGGCACGAGGGCTATTTCCCGGCCAGCCCGGCCGACACCCTGGCGGACCTGCGCTCGGTCATGGCCGACCACCTCGACGCGATCGGGGTGCCGATCCAGTGCCACCACCACGAGGTCTCCACCGGCGGGCAGTGCGAGATCGACCCCCGCCAGCAGCCGCTGGTCGCCGCGGCCGACGGCGTCCAACGCATCAAGTATGTCGTCAAGAACACCGCCGCCCGCTTCGGCAAGACCGCGACCTTCATGCCCAAGCCGATCTATCTCGACAACGGCAGCGGGATGCACGTGCACTTCTCGCTTTTCGATGGCGATCGCCCATTGTTTGCCGGCAAGAAGTACGCCGGGCTGTCGCAAGAGGCGCTCTGGGCCGTCGGCGGCATCCTCCGACACGCCCCCTCGCTCATCGCCATCACCAACCCCACCACCAACTCGTACAAGCGGCTGATCCCCGGCTACGAGGCGCCCGTTAACCTGCTCTACTCATCACGCAACCGCTCGGCCGCGATCCGCATTCCCGTCTACTCCAACGCCCACAACACCAAGCGACTGGAAATCCGCTTCCCCGACCCGTCGTGCAACCCCTACCTCGCGTTTGCCGCGCTCACGCTTGCGGCGATCGACGGGATCAAGCACCAGATCGACCCGGGCGAGCCAGTGGACCGCGATATCCAGGCGCTGCCCGATGAGCAGACCGAGCAGTTTGTGCAGACGCCCGCCGGGCTCGACGAGGCGCTCGCCGCGCTGGTGGACGACCACGACTACCTGCTGGCCGGCGATGTATTCACCCGGCCCTTCATCGACTACTGGGTCAAGTACAAGACCGAGACGGAGATCATCCCGCTGGCCCAGCGCCCGCACCCCTACGAATTCTGCATGTACTACGACGTGTAGCGCCGCGTTGCATCGGCGTAATTATTAGGGCTGCCCGGCGCCGAAGTCCGGCATCTGGATATCGCGGATCCCCGCTCGGTTGATGCGCCCAAGCAACTGCTGGTACAGCGGGCCCCGGTCCAGCTCGCCCTCGCCTTCTTCCAGGGTCACGACCAGCGGGGGGGCCGTCGGGTCCGCGGCGATCGCGGCGAGCTTGGCGTCTAACTCGTCTTCCTGCACGACCACACCATCGATCTGCACCCGGCCACCCGCGTCCAGCACGACGAGGATGACCCGGTCCCCCACCGCCTCTCGACCTCCTTCGACCGAAGCCAGGGCCAGCCCGCCGGTCCGCAACTCCACCATGACGACCATCGCGTAGATAAAGAAGGTCAGCAAGAGGAATACGACATCAATCAGCGGCATCAGCTCGAGCCGGGGGCTGTGATCATGTCGACGGACGGTCCGCATGCCCGTATTTTACGAGGTTTCTATGATGTTGGGCTTGCGGGTACTTGCAGATCAAGAGCGCAGCGTTTACTACTGTTAGCCTGATCGCTAGGTCATCATCTCGCACAATCCATCAGGGAGACCACCATGTCCGAAACACCGCCCCAAGAACCGCAGCCCACGACAGAAGCTAATCCGACATCATCCGGCTCCATCACAGACCCACCCCCGGTTCCGGGAGAAATGGCACCCCAAGAACATCGGGTCATGGGCATGCTGTGTCACCTGCTCGCGTTGTCGGGCCTCATCGGTATCCCGTTCGGCAATATCTTAGGGCCACTGGTGCTCTGGCTGATCAAGAAGCAGGACATCCCCTTTGTCGATGATCAAGGCAAAGAGTCGCTGAATTTCCAGATCACGATCATCCTCGCGGGGATCGTGCTCGGGGCGATCAGCCTGGTGCCTTTTGTAGGGTGTATCACCATCCTGGCGTTGATCGCCTTAGTGGTCGTTGCACTGGTTTTTACGATTATCGCTTCGGTGAAAGCCAACAGCGGAGAGTACTACCGCTATCCGTTTGCGCTCCGGCTGATCAAATGATCATGTAAGGCCTCATGCCGTTTGCCTCCCTAATCCACACAATAGCAGCAGTTGAACCATGTAGATCGGGCACACGTTTTTGTTTGTTTTAAGCTCGGACCGCCTCCCACGCGGCGGCGATGGCTTGGGGCGGGGTGTCGCTGACGATCGAGACCGACCCGAGGTGGTCGGGGAGGATCAGGCGCACCCTGCCGTCCTTAACCTTCTTATCCCCGGCCATGGTGGCGACGAGCGCATCGGTCTCCGCCAGCTTGTCGCTTGAGGTCGGCAGGCCGATCCGGTCCAGCAGCGTGACCAGGCGATCCAGCAAGGTACCATCGCACCGCCCGGCGCCCACGGCGAGTCGGGTCGCGGCGACCATGCCCAGCGCGACCGCTTCGCCGTGGGCGTAGATGCTGGTGTAGGCCGCGCCGTCCTTGCTCGGAGGCGGGCCGAAGCGGTTGGGCGGCGCGAGCTTGCGGCGGGGCTTAGCGCTGTGGCTATTGGCCACCGGGGTCGCCTCGATCGCATGGGCGAAGGTGTGGCCGAAGTTCAGGTGGGCCCGGACGCCCTGTTCCTTCTCGTCTTCCGCGACGACCGCCGCCTTGATCTTCACGTTCCGTTCGACCAGTTCGACCAGCGCCGCGCGATCCAAGGCCAACAGCGCATCGACGTTGCTCTCGATCCAGGCGAAAAGGTCCGGGTCGCGGATCACCCCGTGCTTCACACACTCGGCCAGGCCACAGCGCAGGTCCCGATCGGGCAGCGTTTTAAGCGTGTCGGGATCGATCATCACCCGCACCGGCTGGTGAAAGGCGCCGACCAGGTTCTTGCCCTGCTTGACGTTGACACCGACCTTCCCGCCGACCGAGGCGTCGACCATCGCGAGCAGTGTGGTGGGCACCTGCACGAAAGGGACGCCGCGGAGATAGGTCGCGGCCACAAAGCCGCCGGTGTCGCCGGTGATCCCGCCACCCAGCGCGATCACCGGGCTTTTGCGTTCCAGCCTCGCTTCCAGCAGGACGTCGAGCAGGCCGCCGACCGTGCTGAGGGACTTGGCCTTCTCCGTGGCCGGCATGACCGCGAGGGTCAGGTCATACCCGGCGGCGGTGAGGGAGCGGGCGGCGACCCGGCCGTGAGACTTCTCAATGTTTTCATCGACGATCAGGCAGGCACGCGCGTGGGGGGCGGCCTCGACGACTGCGGGGCCCAGGTCATCCAGACAGCCCGGCTCGATGCGGATGTCGTAGGCGTGGTCTTGGCCGGGGATCGAGAGCGGGACGGTTGACATGGCCGGCATTGTAGAGCGTGAGGCCGGGCCGGATCACGCCTCGTCGTGGCGCTGGCGCAGGACCTCCATCGCCTCGGCGGGGTCTTCGGGCAAAGGGTCGGGCACGTCTTGCTCACCGGCGTCCTGCTCATCATGGTCGCGGTCCCGACGGCGCTGTTCGAGGTAGGCCTGCGTTCGGCCGCCGGCACCGGTGACGGCCTTGCGGTTCATCAGGTGGCGGGAGACGAAATACCCTGCGATACAAGCGATAATCAGCGCGATCACGATCCCCTGGACCGGCTTGCCACCCCCCACGGACAAGCGTGGCGAAGTCGCCACGACCTCACGGGCACCGCCCACAAAGACCGGGAAAGCGAACGGCTCGCCGCTGTCGTCCGTGGTCGCCCAGACCTTGTAGAAACGGGCCGCGACACGGACCTTGGTCCCGACCTGTGGCGGCTTGATCCCGGCTTCGGGGTCGTTGAACATGACGATGACCGTGCTCTCTTCGTCGTCCTGATCGGTCCGTATCGCCCAGCGCGTCACCCGGTCGCCCCAGTCGGGGTTGCCCGCCCGTTGCAGGGGCCGCTCACCCACCGGGAAGCGGACCTGCTGCTCAAAGGTGCCCTCGATCAGAAAGACGTTGCCCCGTGCCTCGGCCGGGCGGTCGCGCAGGACGCCGTAGTCCGGGGCGGGCGCGGTGGCAGCCCCGCCCTCGCCCGCAAAGTCGTCCGGCAGCCAGTCATCCGCGTTCGCGTTCTTCAGCAGCACATACAAAGCAACACTGCCATCGATGTGCTCGTCGTGATCGGTTGCGTAGTCACGCAGATTCTGACGCTGGGTTTCGGTCAGCGGCGGCGCAGCGGCGGCATGTCCGAGGACAAGCACCGTCATCAAGGCGGTCAGGCAGACACGCAAAGCGGAAGACATACCAACAGTTTAGCCTGCGGTTGGGGATTATAAACCGCGATCTGACCCATACATCGTGCCCACTGGCGTGAGTCGCATTGCTGAGAGACGCTCCAGGTTAGATCGGTTATGATCCGGGATTCCCCGTGTCGCTATTCGTTCCGCGAGATTCGTGCATGCATGCCGCCTCCGCTACGACCGATGCCGCCGCCAAGGCGATTGCCGACATCCCTTCCTCGATCCGGGGTCAGGTCATCCCGATCGTCGATTTTGGCAGCCAGTATGTCCAGCTCATCGCCCGGCGAGTGCGTGAGGCGGGGGTGTTCTCAATGCTCGTGGGCCCGAACGTGACGTTCGAGCAGCTCAAGCAGTTGAACCCCAAGGGCATCATCCTCAGCGGCGGGCCGTCGTCGGTCTACGACGAGGGGGCACCGACCTGCGACCCCAGGCTCTTTGACCTGGGGGTCCCGGTGCTGGGCATCTGCTACGGCATGCAGGTCGGCTGTGCGTTGCTGGGGGCCGAGGTCAAGAACGCCCAGGCCCGCGAGTACGGCGGGGTCCGCCTGCATATTGCTGAAACGGCCGACCTGATGCGCGGCATCCCCGAGCACACCACCGCCTGGATGAGCCACGGCGACCAGGTCAACACCCTGCCCGAGGCCTTCGTCCCCCTGGCGACGACCCCGACCTGCCCCTACGCCGCGGTCCGCCACCAGGCCAAACCCTTCTTCGGCGTGCAGTTCCACCCCGAGGTCACCCACACACCCCACGGCACGGACATCCTCTCCAACTTCCTGTTCAATATCTGTCGGTGCGACGGCTCGTGGAAGATGTCCGACTTCATGGAGCACGAGTCCAACCGCATCCGCGAGCAGGTCGGCAATGACCAGGTGATCTGCGGGCTCTCCGGGGGGGTCGATTCGTCGGTCGTCGCGGCCATGCTGCACAGGGCCATCGGCAAGCAGCTCACCTGCATCTTTGTGGACAACGGCCTGCTGCGCAAGGGCGAGCGTGACCTGGTCGAGTCCACCTTCCGAGGCCACTTCGATATCGACCTGCGGGTCGTCGACGCGAGCGAGCAGTTCCTGGGCGACCTGGCCGGGATCACCGACCCGCAGGAAAAACGCACGCGGATCGGCCACCGCTTTATCGATGTATTCAAGCAGGCCTCGGCCGACATCGAGGGCGTCAAGTTCCTCGCGCAGGGCACGCTGTACCCCGACGTCATCGAGTCCGGCCACGGCTACGCCGGCACCGCCGCCAACATCAAGCTGCACCACAACGTCGGCGGCCTGCCCGAACAGCTCGGCTTCGAACTGGTCGAGCCGCTGCGCAACCTGTTCAAGGACGAGGTCCGCCAACTCGGCATGGTCCTTGGCCTGCCCGAGACGATGGTCTGGCGTCACCCCTTCCCCGGGCCCGGACTGGCCGTGCGCGTTTTGGGTGAAGTCAACGAGCCCCAGCTCGCGATCCTCCGTGACTGCGACGAGATCCTGCTTGAAGAGATCGTGGCCAATAATCTGTACCGCAAGACCGCGCAGGTCTTCGCCGTGCTGCTGCCGGTCAAGGCGGTGGGCGTGATGGGCGACGGGCGGACGCACGAGCAGGTCGTCGCGATCCGCGCCGTGGAGAGCCAAGACTTCATGACCGCCGACTGGGCCCGCATCCCCTTCGACGTGCTAGCCAAGATCAGCAACCGGATCATCAACGAGGTCCGCGGGGTCAACCGCGTGGTCTACGACATCTCCTCTAAGCCGCCGGCGACGATCGAGTGGGAGTGAACGGGCGGCGGCCTAGCGCCGCCGACGATTCAACATAACCAACCCGCCGAGTAAGACCGTAGCGGACGCCGGCTCCGGCACCGTGATCGTGCCCTGTACTGCGTCGTAAGGTGCAAAAAAGGTCTCATCGGGCGTGAGGGTGACGCTCGCACCGGTCGTCAGGTCGATCTCCAACAACGCTTGGTTGGTCGCCAGCAGGAACTGACCGCTGGTCCCGATGGCGGACCCGCGCGGGACCGAGGTGCCAAGATCGATCGGCACCTGCGTCGAGGTGTGGGTGTCCGGGTCGAAGACGTAGACGTCCCGTTGTGAATCCACGATGACCAGGTCGCCGTTGGGCAGCGCTTCGATCAGCGAGGCGTTGGTGTAGCTCCGGTCCACGGCGACGGGCGTGAACGCCAGCGTGACTGGATCGACACGCAGCAAGTCCTGGAAAAACTCCAGCAGGTAGATGTCGCCGTTGCCCGCGACGGTCAGGTCGCCCGGGCCATAGAACGCCTCGGCATTGGGGATCTCGGTGACCAGCCCGCTGGTCGGGTTGATCCGGTACAAAGCGCCCGGGTCGGTCGCGAGGATCGTCCCGTCCGCTTCCATCGCAAGGCCGATGAGCGAGGCGCTGGAGGGCATGGCGAGATCGCTGATGACCCCAGTCAAGGGGTCGAGCCGGCGGACCTGGGCAAAGTCGGTAAAGACGAGGTTGCCGCTGGATTCGAGCAGGAGTTGATCCGGAAGCCCGGGCGTGCCAAACGGATTGGACGGGCTGAGCAAGAGCGGGGCCGCCGAGGGGCCGGACGGGTCAACCAGCCCGAAGTTGTCAAAGAACTCGGTGATCACGATCGCGTTGTTGAGGACGGTCTGGGCCGAGACCCCACCTGTAACCGCCAAGGACAACAAGGCATACACACAAATCGAAGCACGCTGCATCGGTTTCTTCTCCTAGATTCGGAATGGGAGCGGGCGATACTTTCGTGAGGTTCAGCCAACCCGGAATAGACATTATTTACTTATACATCATACTTTATTCCCAAGTTCCGGCCATCTTCGAAGGCGCGGTTTCTTGATACTACTCGACGGTTACCGTGGGGGGTAAGCCGGTCCGTCCAGCTACTGTGGGCAGCTTCACCTCGATCCCGCGTCACAATAATTCTCGGGCTGGCTCGTTATGCCCCATAAACATGCAAGCCAGGAGCCTCAGAAAGATGAAAAAACGACTCGTCCGTACCGCCTTTTTATACATCTGGTCCAGCGCCCTTTTCGCCTTCCCTTCCGCCGCTCAGCAGCCGGACTCCGTCCGCCCCAACATTGTTTTCATGCTCTCGGACGACCAGCACTGGGACGAGCACGGCGTGCCGATGCACCCCGAGGTGAGCTACGCCCACACCCCGAACCTGGATACCCCTCGCCTCAAAGCACTGGCCGAGCAGGGCATGCGTTTTAGCGCCGCGTACGCACCGGCACCGGTCTGCTCGCCCACGCGCATCAGCCTGCAGACCGGCATCAGCCCCGCGGCATTGCGGTGGACCAAGGCCGGCCCCTCGGTCCGCTCATCGGCCAACCCACCACTGCTCGTTCCCACCAGCGACCGCGCGATCGACGCGCAGCTCGTCACCATCGGCGAGCTGCTCCAAGACGCCGGCTACACCACCGCGCACCTGGGCAAGTGGCACCTCCAGGGCGGCGGGCCGGCTCGGCACGGCTACGACGTGAGCGACGGCAACCTCGGCAACGAGGCCTCCGGCCGATTCGCCGCACCCAACCCGGTCGACCTCTTCGGCATGGCCGAGCGGGCCGAAGCCTTTATGGCAAAGGCCAAGCGTGACGGCAAGCCGTTCTACCTCCAGCTCTCCTGGCTCGCGCTGCATTCCCCGGACAACGCGCTGCCCGAGACGGTCGCCAAGTACCGTGAGCGTGGTCTTCGGCGAGAGCGTCAGGCCCAGCGGGCGGCGCTGACGGAGAACATGGACACCGCCGTGGGCCGGGTGCTCGACGCGATCGATCGGCTTGGGCTGGCGGAGAACACCTACGTGGTCTTCATGTCGGACAACGGCGGCCACGGCCGGGACGGGCTGCGCGGCGGCAAGGGCTCGCTCTTCGAGGGCGGCGTCCGGGTGCCGATGATCGTGCGCGGGCCGGGGATCGTCGCGGGGAGCTGGTGCCACCAGCGCGTGGTGGGTTACGACCTGTACCCGACCTTCGCGGACTGGGCGGGGGCCGAGCTACCACAAGCCACCGCCGCCCGGATCGAGGGTGGGTCTTGGGTCGATCAGCTATCGGGCCGGGACAAGCCGGTCCAACGACGACGCGACGCGCTGGTCTTCCACTTCCCGCACTACCAGACCAGCGCGGGCCCGCACTCGACGATCTACCTGGGCCCGCACAAGCTCATCAGGTTCTACGAGACCGGCGAGCTCGCGCTGTTCAACCTCGAAAACGATCTGCGCGAACAGCACGACCTCGCGGCTTCATCGCCGCGACTAGTCCGCGAACTGGAACAAGAACTCGACCTATATCTCGCTGCTGTGGAGGCTGACCTGCCTCGGGTGAACCCGGATTACGACCCGGACAAGCCGTCGCAGATCGACAGCGTACGCGGTGAGCGGGGCGAGCGGGAACGGAGCAGTCGGGGTGAACGTCAACGTGATCGGTAGCACGTAGTGAAGCTGTCCGACAGTATCCCGTGGTGCGACTTATGCAAATGCGTGCTTAGAACGTGTACGAGAAGTGCCTTAGGTGGGGTAGGCTTCCAGCCTGCCGTCACGACGACGTCGTGAAAAGGCCTGCTTCGAGCGGCGCTCGAACGGCGGGCAAGATGCCCGCCCCACCTTCTCGCACACGTTCTTAGGATTAAAACTGGGCTTTTAAGCCTGCTATGCTGCGGTCCGTCCTTCGCCCCTGAGCCGTATCCGTTCTCTTGCAGATCCCATGCCCGTCATCGCGCACATCTCGGACCTGCATCTGCAGTCAGGCGTGCCCGAGCGTCAAACTCAGGTTGAACCGATCATTAATAAGATCAACGAGATGAATCTCGACCTGGTCGTCATCAGCGGGGACGTGACGGATGATGCATGGAATGCGTCAGATATCAATGAAATCTTATGGGCGAAGAATTGGTTGAACGAGCGCATCAAAACCCAATGGTGCGCTATCCCCGGCAATCATGATGTAGGCAATTTTGAAACTAACGAAGCGGATCATGCCGGCGCACCATCAGACGCCCTGCAGTGGTGGTCCGATGTTTTTGAGGACAAGCACCTTGACAACTTTGATCTTTGGCTAGACCAATGGAAAGTCCTCGGCTTAAACAGCATGATTCTGGGTTCTAACTCGCCTTCCGAAAAGAGGCAGTGGCGGCACAAAATCAGATCGCAGTCAGAAATCGATTGGCAACATAGACCGGACTTGCATCTGGCTCTATTTGTGCATGCGCCATTGTTTATCGATTCACCCAAAGAACCTGGTAACTCAAATACATCGTACTGGCTCGGAAAAGACGAGCCCCGGATGGATTGCTGGGGCCATCTTAAATCATGCAATCTAAGCCTAGTCGCCTCCGGCCATATTCATCAGATGCGCGTAGCCGATGTCAACGGGGTCCACATCGCCTGGGCCCCGCCCGCGTCGGGCACCTGGGTCCACGCACCGGGGCTGCCCAACCCGCCGATGCCCGAACAGACCGGGTTTTTCCTGCACCACCTCGGGGCCGACGGGTCGGTCCGCAGTGAGCTGATTGAGTGCGCCCCGATGCTCAAGCTCTACGAGCATATTCCCGGGCCTTGAGCCAAACCCGGGCTACCGCCATTCATCGATTCACTGCCCGGACAAACTCACCGGCCTTGAACCACGTAGAGAAATTGTTTGAACCCGCGTGCCTTGACCTATACTGCATGGGCACGACCTTTCCTCCGAACTTTGGCCAGGAGTCAACATGCGCGTACCGCTACATCTGGGCCTGGTTTTGGCATTGATCGTTTTGCTGTCCGCCGGCCTGGGCGGGCCGATTGCCGCGCAGCCCGCCGAGGCCAATGAGCCGGAGCAGGCCGAGGCCGGGGGCCTGGTCGAATACGACGACGAGTTGTTCGAGGGTGACTTCTTCAAGTCCTACGCCGTCGATGTTGAGCCGGGCCAGCACCTGATCGTCAACCTCCGTTCGCCGGACTTCGACACGTACCTGTCGATGGTCGATCCGGACGGCGAGGCGTCGTACAACGACGACTGGAACCAGACCAGCAAGCACTCGCACCTGCACCTGATCTCGGCCGAGGGCGGCCGGTACGAGGTCCGCGTCGCGGGGTACAGCATCGACGAGGTCGGCAAGTACAAGCTGAGCATCTACACCGGCGAGCAGTCGCCCGACGGCTCGCTGCCGCCGATCATCGAGAGCGGCGAGCTGGTCAGCGGCGACGACGAGTTGCCCGGCCCGGAAGAGGAAGAGAACAAGTACGTCGATCGCTACCCGCTCGATGTGGTCGCGGGCCAGCACCTGACGATCGAGCTGACTTCTTATGACTTCGACACGTACCTGGTGCTTGAATCCGAAGACGGCAAACAGCTTTGGGAGAACGACGACTTTCGCGACAGCCAAGACGTGTCTTACCTCAGCGAGACCATCGAGCAGGCCGGCCGGTACTTCATCATCGTGACCAGCTACGACCCGCAGGAGACGGGGGACTACGACCTGACGATCCGGCGCGGCGCCCCGCCGCCGATGGCGGTTGAGCCCGCCACCGATCGGCACGACGGCGAGCTGGCCCGGGGCGATGCCGTGCGGCGAGGCGGGGAGTACGCCGACCGATACGAGATCGAGGGTGTCGCCGGCGAGACCGTGACGATCGACCTGCGCTCGGGTGAGTTCGACACCTACCTGGTGTTTGAGCAGCTCGAAGGCGCTAAGGAAGACTGGGAGAACGATGACCACGACAACAACCCCAACCACTCCCAGCTCTCGGTGGTGCTGCCGGCCAACGGGAAGTATGCCGTGTACGCCAGCAGCTTCGACTCGGACGAGACCGGGGCGTACCAACTAACGATCACGCACCTTCCGCCGCGCGAGGGCAAGCTGATCCAGGGCGAGCTGACGCGCGATGACCCGGCACGCCCGTTTGGTGAACATGTCGACTGGATCGAGCTGCCCACCGAACCGGGCCAGACCATCGAGGTGCGGCTGACCGCGGCGGCGTTTGACACCTTCCTGATCGTCGAGACACCGTCGGGCAAGCAAGAAGAGAACGACGACTGGGAGGGCCGGGGCGACGAGAGCCGGATCGAGTTCCGCGTGACCGAGCCGGGCATCCACCGCATCGGCGTCAGCAGCTTCCAGCCGAGAGAAACCGGCAGCTACACGCTGGACGTGCTGATTCTCCCGGCACCAGACACCGACACGCTACGCGAGGTCCAGGTCCTCGCCCCGGGGCGGGACGTGCCCGGCGAGCTGATGTTCGGCGACGCCACGATGGACTACGGCGAGCTGACCGATCGCTACCGTTTCGAGGCCGTCGCCGGGCAGCAGGTCACCATCGACCTTAAGTCTCAGGAATTCGACACGTTCCTCAAACTCATCGCCCCCAGCGGCAAAGAATTCATCAACGACGACTTCGACGGCACCGCCCACAGTCAGATCAGCTTCATCGCCGAGGAGACCGGCGTCTACCGGCTCTACGCCGCCTGTTACGACGCCGACGTCACCGGCAACTACACCCTGTCGCTGGACATCGGCATCCCCGAAGAGATCGTGCCCGTGCTGCCGGCTCGGCGGGTCTACGGCATCTTCATCGGCATCAGCGACTACAACGGCTCGGGCGACCTGCCCTTCTGCGCCGACGACGCAACGACCATGCACCGAGCCCTCCGAGATCAGTTCGGCATGCGGCCCGAAGACGCCTTCATCCTGACCGATCAGAAAGCAACCGTCGAGAACATCGAGGCGGCACTTCAAGCGGTCGTCGAGAAGGCCTCGCCCGCCGACACCGTGCTGTTCTTCTACTCCGGTCACGGCGGTCAGGTCGAGCGCGATGGCTTCGACGCCCTCGACCCCGATGCCAAGGACGAGACCCTGGCCGTGTACGACGGTGAGATCACCGACGACCGCTTCGCCCAACTGATTGAAGACCTCGACGCCGGCACCGCCCTGTTTATGATCGACGCCTGCTACGCCGGCGGCTTTGCCAAGGACCTGATCAGCCGGCCCGGCCGGATGGGCCTGTTCTCGTCGGAAGAAGACGTGCTCTCCATGGTCGCCAGCCGGTTCGAGGCCGGGGGCTACATGAGCATGTTCATCCGCGAGGCGATGGGCGAAAAACGTGACGAGGCCGACCTGAACCGGGACAAGATCCTCACCGCCCATGAACTGAGCCACTACGTCAGCAAGCGTTACCGGGAAGTCGTCAAGCAGGCCAAGCCCCTGGACCTGTTGCACGAGGGTGTCGAGGTCAGCCCGGAGACCGACCTGAGCTTTCAGAAGCTCGTCTCCGACCGCGGCGGGGTGAGCCCGAACCAGACCATCCTGAGCTGGGAATAACGCTTGTCTCGACCCTCTTGCAGGCGATCTGTGGCCATGCGTTGCGTGATGCACCGGCTCGCGCTGATCGTCACGACGCTTGCGCTGCTGCTCCAACCTGGTTGCACATCAAGCCCAGCCCCTCGGCGTACGACGCTCAGTGCCCAGGGCAGCCCGTACTCACTGGCTGAGCCCGAGAACCTGCCCGAGCGTTACGAGATCCCGCTACTCATCAAGGATGGTTTCCTCATCGCCCGGGGGCGGGTCAACGACGCCCGGCCCGGCTGGTACCTCTTCGACACCGGAAGCAACCTCACCATCGTCGACCAGGGCCTGGCCAACCGGATCGGCCTGCCCGAGCTCGAAGAGCGGAGCACCGTCGGCGTCGCTGGATCGGCAGACTTCACCGTCCGGCCGATTGAGCGGCTGGAGCTTGGCGGCCTCGACCTGGGACAGGACCACGTCGGGGCGCTGAGTATGTTCCCGATCACCAAGGGCCTGGGCGTCTCAACCCAGGGGCTTATCGGCTTCAACTGCTTCGGCAATCACCCCTTCACCATCGACTACAAGGCGCAGAAGCTTACGCTCTATCGACGCGACCGCTTTGTGCCGCCACCCGACGCGACGGCCGTGCCACTGGTGCTTTACCGGGGGCTCCCGGCCGTGCGGACCACACTCGCGAGCCGACCGGTGCTTTTACTGCTGGACTCGGGCGCCAATAATGCGCTGACGCTGCCCTCGTCCGTAGCGACCTGGCCGGGCATCCTTGCGACGGGGCAGACCAGCCGAACCATCGCCCGTGGGGTGGGGGGAGAGGTGCATACCCAGAGCGGCTGGCTTCGTCGGCTCGACCTGTTCGAACTCACGCTCCGCGACTTGCCCGTCACCTTCGAGCCCCCGCCACCGGGCCTGACCGACCTCCGATTCACCATCGGCCGGCTCGGCAACGAGCTGCTCTCCAGCTTCCGACTGACCTTCGACGCCCCCCGCGGGGTCATGTACGTCGAGTTTCTGCCGCAATCTGAATGAACCGGCCGATGATCAACACATGACCTGTCGAGCCTACGAACGAACCAAGGCCTGGAAGGCCTCGATCGCCTTGGTCGCCCACGTCTACCAACTGACCCGGGACTTCCCGCCGGAGGAGAAATCCGGCCTCGCGGGTTCCATGCGAAAATCCATCACCGCCCTGCCCGGCAAGGCGGCCGCGGCCTACGAACAATCTGACTACGCCCCCGCCCGTGCCATAATTGACGCCGCCGATGCATTGCTCCGCGATGTCCTCGTGCTCGCACAGATCAGCCAGTCCCTCAAGATCCTGCACGCCAAGCAGGTCACGCTGCTCTCCAAGAAGATCGATGCGGTGGTGAAAGCGTTGGAGTCGATGCTGGACGACCTGTTTGAAGATTTCGAAGAAGAGCCGCCGGTCGAGCTTGCGGCGTAGGCCTTGAGAGATCGCCTACAATCGATCTGTGCAGCACCACCGTGTCATCATTGTTGGGGCCGGGCCGATCGGGCTTGAGTTGGCGGTCTGCCTCCGGCACGCGGGCACGGACGTGCTGCATCTCGAGGCCGGGGCCATCGGCCAGACGATCACCTGGTACCCCAAGCAGGCCCGCTTTTTTTCCTCGCCCGAGCGGATCGCCATCGCGGGCGTCCCGCTCGTCAGCGCCGACCAGGCCAAGGCCAGCCGCGAGGAATACCTCGCCTACCTGCGCAGCGTTGTACAGCAGTTCGACTTGCCCATCGCCACGCACGAGCCGGTCCGCCAGATCGCGCGCGACGCGGCCACCGGCACCTTCACGGTCAAAACCAGCAAACGAGCCGTGACCTGCGACCAACTGGTCATGGCCATCGGCGATATGCATCAACCACGCCGCATCAATGTCCCCGGCGAAGACCTGCCCCACGTCTCGCATTACTTCGAGGAACCACACGCCTTCTTCGGCCGAGAGCTATTGATCGTTGGTGGGCGCAACTCTGCGGTCGAGGCCGCGTTGCGCTGCCACCGTGCCGGGGCCAGGGTCAGTATCAGCTACCGCGGTGATGCCTTCTGCGAAAGCAGCATCAAGTACTGGCTGCTCCCCGAGATCAAAGCCCTGATTAAGCACGGCCAGATCCGCTTCTACCCGCAGACCATCGTGAAACAGATCCACGACACCCGGGTCGAGTTAAAAAACACCGAAGGCGGCGAATCACGAGACATCGCCGCCGACCACGTCCTGCTGCTCACCGGTTACCAACAGGATAAGACCCTGTTCCGCATGGCCGGGGTAGAACTGGCCGGCGAGAACCTCGCACCGAGCGTTGACCCCGAAACGATGCAGACCAACGTCCCCAACCTCTACATCGCTGGCACCGCCGCCGCCGGCACGCAGAACCGCTTCAAGCTGTTCATCGAGAACTGCCATGAACACGCCGCGAAGATCGCTCGAGCCATCACCGGCGAACGCCCGCCGATGCGGTACATCAACCAGGCGGCAAAGACCTACGGGCTCGAAGAGTCCTGATCGCTGCCGGGGACAGCAGGATCGATCTGTTGCTGCTGTTGTTGCATCCTTTCTGCAGCACGCCGGGCCGCCTGCAAAGCGTTTAGCAGCAGTGCGAGCATGCCGATGTGAAGGACGATCCCAACTATCGCGGGGATGAGGATACGTTTCTTCCCATACCGGCCGATCCCGAACAGAGCCGCGATACCGGCCCCGACGCCCATGACCGTGAACAGCAGGTAGAGGAGCCCGGGTATGTAGCGCGTGATCTCCATGTCGTCTGCGCGCTGATTCGTGGGGTTGTTCAAGACAAAATTCAGGCACGTCGGAACGAGCAACGCTACAACGAAAGAGTTCCAAGCGAACTTCGCCGCGTTCTCAGGCCAGGGCACTGGTCTATGCTTCTTCTTTCGCTTCGCCATTAACCGGTTCCCAAGATTTCGCGCACATCGACGACCTCCATCCCCGCCGCGCGGGCCGAGGCGATGCCCGGGTCCGCGTCTTCAAACGCCCGGCAGTTCTCCGGGGCAACGCCGATCAGCTCCGCCGCGCGGAGGTACGTCTCCGGGTGGGGCTTGTGGTTGCTCACGTCGTCGGCCGTGACCATCGACTCGAAGAGATGCCCGATGCCGACCTGCGCGAGAATCTTCTCCGCGCCGTGTCGTCGACCTCCCGTGGCGATGGCCATCGGCAGTTTGCCGTGGTGCTCCTTGGCCACGTCGAGGATCGGGTCGATCGGCTGGATGCTCGGCAGGTGCTTGAAGAACGCCTCGTACTTCGCGTTGCTGACCGTGAGCGGGTCGGCGGGCTTGCCCTGCTCGGTGCTGAGCATCTCGACAATCGTGAGCGTGCTCATCCCCCCGCAGGCATAAAACCGGTCCTCGGGGAAGACGATGCCGTGCGGCTCGAGCGCCTCTTTCCAGGCGATGTAGTGGGCCGGCATGGTGTCGGCGAGGGTGCCGTCCAGGTCAAAAATCAGGGCTTGGGGGGTCACGTAGTACTCAGGGTTATTAGGATCGAGATTTAGAGAGCAGGTGCAAGGCAATCCGCTAATTTAATTGGCCGCGTAGGATCACACCCCTCGTCGCGAAGTCTCTCAATTGCCCGGCTCGGCGGGAGCCTCGTCGCTGCGGGAAACCTCGTCAGGATGTCTGGTTCCCAACGGGATCGCGGCCCCGCATTCGGGGCAGTTACCGGCCGACGCCCTTAAATCATAACCGCAGTGCTCACACTTCTCCCCCGGCTGGGGCGGCAAGCCAAACATCCAAGGTGCTAACGTATGCCACACCAGCCCCACCACGATCAACCCGCTACCAACAATCCAATAGATCGGCTCGACCCACCACGCGAGGAACAAACACCCGCCCAGGCCCGCCCAAGAAAAGAACCGCGGGTACAACCGATGCTCAACCGGCAGCCGCAGCGCAGCCAGGTTGGTAATGCCGTAGTAGATCAATACGGTAAAGGCGGAGAACGACCAGGTGGCTTTGACGTGACCAATGCCAGCTAGCGCCCCGATGACTGCGGCAACCAACATGACGGCCGGCACGGGTGTCGTGCCGGCAGTATTGACGCTGCCAAACACACCGGGTATGTCACGGCGGCGGCCCATGGCAAGCGCAACGCGTGATAGGCCAAGTATTAAGTTCAACAAAACACCAAGCATTGCGGTGATCCCCGCGATGCCGATGATGTAAATCAGTGATGTGGGAAGTTGAAGATTCGCTGCAACTCCGGTGATTGCGAAGGGCTTAAGGGTGTACCGCCAACCTCGTGTCAAAATCACAAACTCATGCTGATACATTAATGCAACGAACACTCCGACTGCGAAATAGAGTGCAATCGAGCATCCAAGTGTTGCAAGGATCGCCCATGGAATAGTGCGCTTAGGGTCACGTATCTCTTCTCCAAGCGTTGCAATTCTTCCGTAACCGGTGAATGCCACGAACATCAATGGGCATGCGGATAGCACCGCCAAGAAATAGGATGCTTCAAATAATGGCGCTATGTTTTCTGCCTCACGCCATGTAACGACTTTGGCATTTGTTAGTGACCAAGCCGAACCTCCTACAAAGAGGAGCAACCCGAAAACTGTAAAACCCACGATCAGTGCATTTGCACCTGCACTACGTCGGATGCCGGTTAAAACGATTGCGGTGACCATGACAAGCAAAACAAGCGCAGCAGCCACGACGATCCATCTGTCTTGACGATCGAATTGGACTGCGGCGAGAATCATCATCGCGAGGCTCAGCGCCGCGGTCGCCGCGCTCGCCGACTTGGCCAGCAGGAACATCCACCCCGCCGTGAAGCCGAGCTTGGGGTGCAGGAATTTGTAGGCGTACTCGTAGGTGCCGCCGGCGACGGGGTGGGCGGCGGCGAGTTGGGCGCTGCTCAGGCCGTTGCACAAGGCGAGCAGCCCGGCGAGGAGGATGGCGACGAGCACGGCCGGGCCGGCGATGCCCGCGGCGATGCCGATGGACACAAACACGCCGGTACCAAGGATCGAGCCGAGCCCAAGCAGGACGGCCTGGAACACGCCGATCTGCCGCTTGAGTTGGCCGGTCGGTTCGCTCATGCCGTCACGAGTATAGAGGCCCGTTACAACGGGAGGGCCCGCCAAGATGAGCATTGGGTTAGATGCGTGCCATGTCCGCCAAGCCAGGCAGGACAGTGACCTTGCCTCGGGTTCATACCGCCGTCAGGCTGCGCCCGCGTGAGCGCATCATCTCGCGGGCAGCCTCGCGGCGAAGACGCAGCTGCGTCGTGCGTTGCCTCGCGAGTTGGAGCGAACTGTCCAGCAGCGGCCCGACAAACCCGGGGTGGCAGTCGCGCTTGGCGAGGTAGCCATCGGCCCCGGCGCGGATCAGGTCGGCGGCGAGGTGGCCGCAGTCCTCGGCGGCGGTGGCGATGATCGGGCGCTGCTCGCCGGCCGTCCGCGCCGCGTCGATCAGTTCCAGCCCGGTCACCGTCGGCAGGTCGTAGTCGATGAACAACAGGTCGGCGTCTGACCGCCGCAAGCGCTCGATCGCACGGTTCGCGCGTGGCAGGTGGCTGAAGTTGATCCGGTAGGTACCTAACGCAGCGAGGCAGCGCCGCAAGAGATCCGCATCTTCGTGGTTGGTTTCCAATGCGATCGCGTGCAGGCGGTGTGACATGGCGAGATTCCGAAGAGGGGAAATTAGATCCGGGCAATGACAACAACTCAGCTCAAGTGTACGCGCCGCGGGCGGATCACCAAACACTATTTTTACGGATGTACAACCAATGGACGGGGAGTAATCAAGTGCCATAACGGGCGGTGATGATCCCGGTGGGTTTTGATGCCGATACAATCGTTGGCTTGGGACGAGCATCGTCCAACCCGATCACGCTAGCCGGCCTGCCGGGCCTGTTGCTTCTCGCGGCCGGGCTATCGGCTTGTCAGCAGCCGGGTTTGCCGCCTACGGTAGCTCCAACGGCTGGACTGACCGACGCTCACCCAACAACCGTCGCGATCGATTCCTTTGAGACGCGTCTAAGTGACGGCCCGCTCAGCGAAGGGGACCGGGTCTTGCTTTATCACGAACGCTGGCCTGCGGTCCAGCGGGCGGTTGACCACGCCGGCGTCACGCACGATGACGGGTTTTACGCCGCAAGAGCCTACTGGCACACCGGCTTTATCCGGGGCAGGGGTTTCGCGTTCGAGCAAAATGGCGACCTGAAAAAGAAAACCCTGGTCGATGGCACGGGGGCGGTGCGCGTCGTCGGGGATGTCAACGCGCCGCTGGAGATCACCGGCGAGGCAACCGTGCTGATCTACGGCGACCTGAACGCGCCGCTCACGCTGCGGGGCAACTGCGAAGTCATCATCGCCGGGGCGCTGGGCGAGCAGGGCGCGGTGGCCTGCGACGGGACGCTGCACCTGTTTGTCGGCGGCCCGTTGCGGGGCCTGGTTGGAAGCACGCGGGGCAGCCTGATCATCATCGACGATGGGATGACCGGGTTGATCAGGTGTGGCGAGCCTTCTACACGCATCACGGTCACCGGCGGTCTGTCCGGCCAGATCACCCCGCCGAGTGACGCGGAGTCGGTCTTGACCCTGCGGGTCGATGGGTACACGTCAAGTAGTGTGGTGCTGCAAGTGATGGCCGGGGGGTTCACCCGGGTCAACGCGACGCTCGGCATCAGCGACAGCCCGCCGGGCCTGTACCCCGACGTGTCGGCGAGCACCCGCCCGCCGACGAGCCGATGGGTGGTGCTGCGTCAGGCGGAGCCGGCGGAGTAATACGAATCCCCAAAAATTCATACGCTCGTCGGGTCTTGGCAAGCCGCCACGTAACACGTGGCGGACGAGGCACCTGACGCTTGTCCGCCGGGTGTTACCCGGCGGCTCATGAAGCAATGAACGCCTTGGTTTTTGTGGGATCCGTATAACGGCAAGACAGACTGGGTCGGCTCAGCTCGGGTCCGTCTTCTTTGTTAGTAGCCCGCGCTGGACCTGGTTGAGCTCGCCACGCGGTGTCACGTGCCCGCCACGTAGCATGAGCGTCACCAGTCCGATGATGGCCGAAGCGGTAAAGCCGAAGGCGAGGACCGTCGCGGCCCCCCTGACGCCGAGCAGGTTGAAGTACGAACCGTCGGTCGGGTCCTGACCGACCGCGATGAGTACGTCCACCGGCTCGAGCCCGGCCAGCGCCAGCCTCTCCTGCGCCTCGCGGCGGGCCACTTCATACGCCTTGCCCTGCGCGCTGGTCATGGTCCCCTGCACCTCCCGCGTCAATGCCTCGGGCAACGCGATCGCGTCGGGGTCCAGGTTGATTTCCGGCACATACGCCAGCTCGACGCGGTACCGGCCGGGCTGATCGATATCGAAGACCCAGACGCCGTGGCCCTGGCGACCAGCGGTGTTGTACGCGGGGATGAGATCGGTCGTGACCTCGCGCTTGCCCTGGGTCGGGTTGTCCACCCCGGGCAGCCTGGCCTCGATCGACCGGCCGTCTCCCTCGCGGGTGATGCGGCAGGTCATCGCCGGCGAGGCCATGGTCGGCCAGACCTGTCGGCGGGGGTTGTCGAAGGCCTGACCCTCGAGCGTACCCAGGTTCTCGTGGTAGATGATGTAGTGGCCCGGCTCGGCCAGATCGACGACGTGCCCGCCTTCGATCGGCGCGACGAACCGCGGCATCGTCTCGATCCGATCGCGCACGGCCTCGGCCTTACTCAGGATCGCCCCGAAGAAGACACCAAAAGACATAAGCAGGATTACCGCCGACAACGCATACCACTTCCGAGAAGGAGGCTTGCGGGGTGGGCTTTGAACGGCGGTGGGCTGGTCCGGCTTGATCATGGGCAGAGCATCATAGCCCGCCCAGACATGGCACAGGATTAAGGTGCGAGGCCGAGCGGGCGCTACTCGCTTGCCAGCGTATCGGTGTAGGGGGGAGGGTCGTCGGCGGTATCCCACCGACCGTCGGGGCCGGCGGAGCGGAGGAAATAGAAATGATCAAACGTCGCGTCGAATCGGAGCTGATTGCCGAACTGATCGGTGAAGCCGCTGATCGCGGCCTGGCCCTGCTCGTCGGTCAGCATGGTTCCGCTGTAGCGGGCCTTGAGCGCCGCGATCGCGCGCTGCAAGCCCGGGTCTTTGGCCAGGTCATAGCTCTGACTAGCCGCCAAGCCCGAGGGCCCGCCGAGGTAGACCGTATGGCTGAAGACCTCGTCATCGGCGGTATCGAAAGCGCGGTCCGGGCCAGCGCTGGTCAGCGTATAACCATCCGGCGTCAGGCCCGGGCGGTAGCGAAACGGCGTCCCCCATTCGTCCGGGTAATACTTGAGCAGGTCGTTGCCAACGCGCTCGTCGGGCAACGCGCCGGTCGCCATGGCATGGCTGGAGATCTGGCCTTCGGCCGCCATCTGCTCGGGGCTATATCCGCCCGGCACAAGTGAAGCGATCCAACCCACCATCAACACAAACAAGAGGATCGCGACCCCGCTGCCCAGCAGCCCAACCATCAAACCGGCGATGGCGAAACCCCGCGGTGCCTTGAACAGGGCGATCCCGCTGAGGATCACACCGATCGGGCAGAGGTAGCCCCCGGTCAGGATCAGTCCGATCATCGAGACCACAAAGCCGGCCACGCCCAGACCATTTGACTGCGGCACCTCAGGGGCGGCGTGCATCATGGCCGGGGGTGGTCCAGCTTGATTCATGGGTTGGTCCGGTAGACGGTCCGGTCAGACGTCCAGGTTCTTCACTTCCAGCGCGTGGTCTTCGATGTACCGACGCCGCGGCTCGACATCCTCGCCCATTAGCACGCTGAAGAGCTGCTCGGCCTCGCTGGCCGCGTCCCAGGTCACCCGCAGCAGTACCCGGTTCTCGGGGTTCATCGTTGTCTCCCAGAGCTGCTCGGCGTCCATCTCGCCCAGGCCCTTGAACCGCTTGATGTCCATCCCGAGCTTGCCCTGGTCGTAGATCGCGTTGACCAGCCGCTCGAGATTCACCACCGGCACCGCCCCCGATGCTTCGCCTTGCTCTTGTGCGCCGCTTTTGCCCGGCTCGCCCAGCAGCTCGAACCGTGTCGGCTCGGGCAGGCCGGTCACCGACCGCTTGGGCTGGAGCAGGTAGTCGTCGGCGTCAAACCCCATGCCGGCGAGTTTGGCGAAGTGCTTCTCAAGGTCCTTGACCTCGTGCAACTCTCGACGCACCGAAGCGCGCGGCTGGTCTGCGTCGTCGTTGCCGTCGATGACCTGGTCCAGGTCCGGGTCGGCCGCGCCGAGCTGATGCCGATCGCGGAAGGCGTCCTCGTCTTCTTCGGACCAGAAGTAGTGGTCGCCGGCGATCGCGTTGAGCTCGCTGTGGTCGGCCTCGTCGTCGGTCTCGACCCGTGGCACCGACAAGCGGATCCGAGGTAGCCGGCCGGCACCGGTCGGGTCCTGGCCCCGCAGCGCCAGGAGTTCTTCGAGCGTGATGCCCCGTCGGTTCACGATCGCGGTGAGGTCATTGATCGCTTCCAGCGTAGCCAGCAACTGCTCCAGGGCCTCACCCTCGATGCGCTGGGCCACCGAGCGGTCTTCGTGGTAGGCCACCACCGTCGTGCCCTCGACACCAAGCCGGCCGAGGACCGAGCGCATCTTCCGCTCGTTGAGCACGTACTCGCTCTTCTTGCGGCGGGTGACCTGGTAGAGCGGTGGCTGGGCGATGTAGACCCGGCCCTGCTTGATCAGCTCGGGCATCTGCCGGAAGAAGAAGGTCAGCAGCAGCGTGCGGATGTGGCTCCCGTCAACATCCGCGTCGGTCATGATGATGATCTTGCCGTAGCGCAGCTTGCTGATGTCGAAGTCGTCGTGGCCGATGCCGCAGTTGAGCGCCTGGATGATGGCGCGGATTTCTTCGAAGCCGAGGATCTTGTCGAGCCTTGCTTTTTCGACGTTGAGGATCTTGCCTTTGAGCGGGAGGATGGCCTGGGTGTTGTGGTCGCGTCCGCCCTTGGCCGAGCCGCCGGCCGAGTCGCCCTCGACCAGGTAGAGCTCGGACGAATCGACGTCCTTGCTGGTGCAGTCGTAGAGCTTGCCCGGCAGTCCGCCGGTATCGAACGCCCCCTTGCGTCGGGTCAGCTCCCGCGCCTTGCGCGCCGCCTCGCGGGCCTCGGCCGCCATCACCGCCTTCTGGCAGACCTTCTTGGACTCGGCCGGGTGTTCTTCGCACCACCGGGTCAGCGACTCGCCCACCGCCGAGCTGATCAGCCCCTCGACGTCGCCGTTGAGCAGCTTGCCCTTGGTCTGGCCCTCGAACTGCGGGTCGGGGATCTTCACCGAGATCACTGCGACCAGGCCCTCACGCCAGTCGTCGCCGGACAGCGACGGGCCGCTGCCCTTGATGATGCTGTTGGCCTTGGCGTAGTTGTTGAGCGTCCGGGTCAGCGCGGTCTTGAAGCCCGACAGGTGCGTACCGCCGTCGGGCGTGTTGATGTTGTTGGCAAAGCAGGTGATCACCTCGTTGTACGAATCGACGTACTGCATCGCGACGTCGCAGACCATCGCCTGGTCATTGGAGGTCGTGGAGATCGAGATCGGCTCGCAGATGGTGTTCTTGCCCTGGTTCTGGTGGCGGACCATCTCGACGATGCCCTCGTCGAACTTGAAGACTTCGCTCTTCCCGCCGGTCGGCGCGGCGTCGGGGGGGCGCTGGTCTTCGATGGTCAGCTTGATGCCGGGGTTGAGGTAGGCCCGCTCGCGCAGCCGGGTGGCGATGGTGTCGTAGTTGTGTGGGAGGTCGCCGAAGATCTCCCGGTCGGGCCTCCAGGAGACCTTGGTGCCGGTCTTCTTGCGCTCACCGATGACGCGGAGCTCTTCACTGACTTCGCCGCGTTCGAAGCTCATCGCGTGGAGCTTGCCGCCGCGGGCGACCTCGACCTCCAGCCACTCGGCCAGGGCATTGACACAGGACACGCCCACGCCGTGAAGACCGCCGGAGACTTTGTACGCGTTGTCCGCACCGAACTTGCCCCCCGCGTGCAGGATCGTGAGTACGATCTGCACCGTCGGCTTGCCGTTGAGCGTCGGATTCTCGTGCTTGTACGGACCGACGGGGATGCCCCGGCCGTTATCGACCACCGTGATCGAATCATCCGCGTTGACGATGACCCGGATTTCGTCACAGTGGCCGGCCAGGGCCTCGTCGATCGCGTTATCCACGACCTCCCAGACCAGGTGATGCATGCCACGCAGGTCGGTCCCGCCGACGTACATCGCCGGCCTTTTGCGAACGGCGGCGAGGCCCTCGAGCACCGAGATGCTCTGCTCGGAATAGTCGCTGGGCACCGCCGGCGCAGCCACCTCAGCCGTCGCGGCCGGGGGGAAGGTTTCGAGCGGTTGTTCATCGGTCATGTGCAGCTGGCTCGTTGCGATTAAATCCCAAAATATCAAGCAATTAGATATCACCAACTGGATGATGTTGTTTGCTCAATTCGTTTAGAAATTATAGCAGAATAGGCCGGTACAAGCCACCTGCGGGCCTGCCCCAGGCAGCGCTGGACATGCCCGAACGGCCAGCCGGCAAACGGCTTGAAAAGTGTGGAGCATAGCAGTCGCGACCTGCTCGCAACCCCGATTCCCCGGTACCGAGCCACCCCTATCATCCGTCACTTGCCGCTCGGCCTATTCGTATTGATGGGCATGGTGCAATGCGACTTCGACCCCGGCCTGAACCGGTCCCGTGGTGTGGTGCTCGCTGGCGTTGTGTGGGGTGAAATCGCCGGGCAGGCGCTACCTCTCACGCTACAGATGCAAGAGCAAGGGACGCCCCGGCAGCATGCGATCCCGAAGGCTTACCAAGTTGATTCGGCCATCATGGCTCGTCAGCGACTCGAATCAATCCTCGAGCTTTAATATCAAGCCAACCACTCATCGTTCAAGCAAATCGTCTGCGGGGTGTCCCTCGGGGCCGAACGCCGCCTCGCCGGGCACATCGGCGACAGACACGTCACGCCCGGCGTTTGCGTCGTTGATCTTTTGGCGGACCGCGTCACGCAGGCCGTCCAACTCCGGGTCGCTGGCGATCTCCTCGGGCGTCAGCTGCTGAGCGCGGGCGTACTGCCAGTTCCTCATCGCCGAAGGCAGTTCGCCGAGTTGGTACTGGATGTCGCCCATGTGGTTGTAGAGCACCGCCTTGGACCCCCGCATCGGGTTGGTCACCGACGCTTCACGGAGCAACTGCTGAAGGGCCTGGGATTGATAGGCCTCGGCCTGGGCGAAGTCACCCATCTTGTAGTACACCCAGGCCATCGAGTCGAGGTAGGCGTAGTTCTCGCCCTCGACATCGATCGCCCGCTGAACCATGTTGCGGGCCTGGACCAGGTTCTTGCCCGCCAGCGCCCAGCGATAACCAAGCCCGTTGTTCAGCATGGCGTTGTACGGGAAACGCCGCACCATCTCGAGGAAACGCCTCTCGGTCTCTTCTTCACTGCTCACCCGGCCAAGCAGGTTGACGATACTCGACGCGAGGTCACCATCGAGCTCGGGCCCGGGCATCACGCCTTCTCGTTCTTCGGCCAGGGTCCTTGTCAATAGCTCGACCACGGCCTCTTGGTTCTCCGCCTCGAACTCCAGCAGCGCCAGGTAATACCGCTTCATGAGCCCCGGCGGGAAGGCCTGGAAGTAACGGCGGTTGTACACCATCGCCTGTTCTGAATCGCCGGCGTCTTCGTACAATTCGGCCAGGTAATAAAGCGCGGTACGATCTCCCGGGTCCAGTTCGAGCATCTGGACCAGCAGGTACTTCGCGAACTTCTCCTGCCCCTCGGCCTGGTAGACCTCGTACAGCTGCTGCAACAAAGCCGAGCGCGAGTTGGGGAGGTTCTCGATCAGGCTTGCGACCACCCAACGGCGTTGTTCGGGAAGGCCGTTGCGGTTGTTGTCATTGAAGCGGTTAAAAGCCTGGAAATCATCGATCAGTTCGAGCGCGGCGTTGTAGGCCGGTTCGTAGTCAGGGCGCTGGGTGATCAGCTCCCGGAGGTCGGCCACCGCATCGGCCACCGAATATCGACGGGTAAGGATATACATCCTGGCCCGGAAGATACGCAGCTCAGGGTCCAGGCCCATGAGCTGGGCCCGCTGTTGGATGAGGGTTCGGACATCACCGAAGCGCTGCTGGGCCTGCAGCAGACGGACATACAACTCAAAGGCCTCCCACTTCGAGTTCGCTTGGACGTCCTTGATCAGCGCGGCGGCCTCACGGATCGGGCCGATCTCGATCCGCTCGTTTTGCCCCCTGAACACCGCCTGAAGGTTGGGGCCGGCGATCAGCCTCGCGAGTTCCAGGCGTGGGCCGAGCCACTCGGGGTCTAGCTCGACCGCCCGGGTCAGCGCGGGCCGGGCCAGGTCGATACGCTCGGTCCAGAGGTACGCCAGCCCGGCCAGGTAGTGGGACGAGACCTCATCGGTCTGGGTCACTTCGGGGCGGCGCAGGGTACGCAGCAACGCGACCGGGTCCGGGCGCAGGTCGAGCAGGAGTTTGGCGAAATCCTCGGCCTGCGCTGGCTGGCGGCTGATCGCGTGAGTGGTGAGTAGGAACACCCGGGCCAGCGCGTCGGGGTCTGCGAGCGCGGCCTGATCGGTTTCGAGCACCGAGAGGATCGCGCCAAACGCGGCGGGATCCACCCCCCCGGCTTCGAGCAGTTGGTAGGTGAGCGCCAGGGTCTGGTCAAGGTCTAATAGCCGGGCCAGGCCCGCGAGTAGGGGCAGCGGGCCGACCTGCTCTTCAAACACATCGCTGAGGGCCGATTCCAGGGCTGCGCGATCGACTTGGTTTAAGAGCAGGTAGTCGATGATGGCCGCGTCTTCCAGGGCGGCCCGATCCGATGCGAGGTGGGTGACCGCGTGCTCGATCGCTGCGGCGGGGTCGCGTTGCAACAGGTCGCAATAGACAAGCCGAGCCGTGTACCGGCCGGGCTGGGGCAACTCGCTGGGGTCAACGTCCTGGTAGGCCTGGGCGGCCCGCTCGACCTTGCCCGTGGCGAGCAGCAGGTCTCCAAGCCTAAGGTTCAGCTCGGACTTTCGGCGGTCGATGATGAACCACTCGCGCTGGACGGCCGGCCCGCCGTCGTTGGCCGGCTCATAGTTGAGTAGGTCCTGATACAACGCGATCGCTGCGTCACGGTAGCCCAGGGCGAGAAACTCATTGGCGAGGAAGTACGCGGCAACCTGCGCGGTGTCTTGGCTAGGCGGATCGACGGCGGCGGCGCGCTTAAGGGCGACCGTCCAGGCCATGGCCTGGTCGTGGTCGCCGCGCTGCTGGGCGTGTCGGGCAAGAACGAGCAACACCTCGCGGTCGTTGGGGTCATGGCTGACCACGGCCTCGAGGTAGGTTCGGCCGCGCACCGTGTTGCCGCTGCTCGCGTACGCAAGCCCGAGCTCACGCAGAACAATGGGGTGGGTTGGGGCGAGGCGGTGCAGCTCACGCAGGACACCGATCGCGTCGTAGTACCGGCCCTCGGCCTTGGCCTTTCGGGCGCGATCAAGCATGGCGCGCAGCGATTCAGCGAGGGGCGGGTCGGCCAGCGGGCGTGGGTTGGCGATCGGGTCGGGCAGCCCAACCTCGGCCAACCGCTGCTCGACAGAGCCTTGGCCCGCTGGATCGTCCGCCTCACCGTCAAAGACCTCCAACAGCATCGCGGGTGGGGGCAGCTGATCCGGGGTAAGCGGCGGGAGCGACGCGGGCGCGGCTGGCTCAACCGCTTGCTGCTCGGCTTGGCCGTCTTGTTCGACCTCCAGTTCGGGCGGAGCAACAGGGACCGGCTCATTGTCGGGCAGCGCCGGGCCCGAGTCTTGCGCGAATAAAGAGAGCGGACAGGAGATCAGACCCGCTAGTAGCCATGTCCGGGTCAGGGTCAAGGGCTGGGTGCATCGGTTCATGGCTAGCCTCGGCATGGGTCGGCCCCGGCTCAGGGGATCACTTTGTTCAGCGGGTAGCTGAAGATGCCGGTCGCCCCGGCCCGCTTGAGGTCGGGGATCAGGTCACGCTCCACCTTCTCGTCGGCGAGCACCTCGACCGCGACCCAATCACGGTCGGCCAGGTCGTTGACCGTGGGGGAGTGCTCGGCCGGGAGCAGGCTGATGATCTGATCAAGCTGGGACCTTGGTACGTTCATCTTCAGGCCGACCTTTGATCGGGCGTCGATCGCCCCGGTCAGCAGCAGCGCCAGGTCTTCAATCTTACGCCGCTTGGCCGGGTCGTTCCACGATTCTTTGTTAGCAATCAGGCGGGTGGTCGAGGTCAGCAGCGTCGCGATGACGCGCAGGTTGTTGGCCCGCAGCGAGGAGCCGGTCTCGGTCACGTCCACGATCGCGTCGACCAGACGGGCCTTGACCTCGGTCGCACCCCAAGAAAACTCAACTTTCTTCACCCCCACACCCTGATCGGCGAAGAACCGGCGGGTCGTGTTGATGAGTTCCGTGGCGATGATGCCGCCGGCCAGGTCTTTCGGCTCGTGGCAGTCGCTCTCCTCGGGCACGGCGAGTACCCACCGCACCGGTCGACCGGTCGCGCGGCTATAGGGCAGCTCACAGACCTCCTGAACATCCGCGTCGTTCTCCACGACCCAGTCGTGACCGGTGATCCCCATGTCCACCACGCCGTCCTCGACATATCGGGCCATTTCCTGAGCGCGGAACATCACACAGGCGAGCTGCGGGTCGTCGATCTCTGGCGTGTAGGATCGGGAGCGGAGCGAGATGTTGTAGCCCGCGCGGTCAAACAGATCGACCGTCGGCTCCTGGAGCGATCCCTTGGGCAGGCCGATACGCAGCAGCGGCTGGTTGTCTTGGTCGCTCATATCGTGCTCGGCGAGGGGGCTGCGCTGAAGCGGTCTGATCAGGCTTATTTCTTCTTGGCTACCCGCTTCTTGGTCGTCTTCTTCTTTGCCGTTTTCTTCTTGGTGGTCTTCTTGCTGGTCTTCTTGCTGGTCTTCTTCTTCGTGCTCGACGAGCGCTTGGTGCTGCCGGTCTGATCGGACCAGGCCTGCAGGGCGAGGTGGGCCTCGAGGGCGGTGCCCGCTTTGAACTGGCGGATCATCCACGACTCGATCTCGGCCGGGCTCGTGCCGGGCTCGAAGATCCCCTGGTTGATAAGTTGGTCGGCGAGCTTGTCGTCCACCGGCATCGCGTGGGCCCCGAAACTGAGCAGCGCCACTCGAGCGGCGACAAAAGGCGGGATAGCCGGTAAGGAATCGAGGTACTCGCGCTGTTCGCGCTTGCCCTTGCTCTTGACCGAGGTCATGCGGAAGTCGTGCTCACGGGCAAAGACCTCCATCATGGACTCGAGCATCCGGCGGACACGGGCGTCGGCGTTGGGGTACCGCACACCGATCATCGCGACGATCTCGTGGGGGTGTGAGACCCGCAGCTCGTTCAGATCGACCACCTGGGCAAGGATCTTGTCGTAAGCAAGCTCGGCCTGCTTCTGGGTCGTGTTCCAGAGCAGAAAGCTGATCACGAGCTGGGCGATCGGGTCCATCGCGTCGGGCTCGGCGTCGCCCTTATACGCAGACAAGGCCTTCTTAAGCAGCGCGGTAAACGCCTTGTTCTGTTTGCTGTCGGTCTTGACCAACGTTGGGATCCTTCAACTGGGGTGGGGGTCGGTCCGTTGCCCGGTGGGCTTATTCGTCGTCTTCGGAATCGGGCCCGGTGGGGCCGGCCGGGTCCTGTGACATCGCATCAAACACCGCATCGGCGCACTTGAGCGAGCTGTCGAGCTCAAATTGAAGGTGCGGGACGACCCGCAACGCCACGAGCTTTTTCACCTCGTTCTGGATATGCCGATCTGCGGCCCGTAGGCCGGCTACGGTCCGCTTCTCGAACTCGCCCGGCAGCACCGAGATGTAGACCTTCGCGTTCTTCAGGTCCGGGCTGATATCCAGGTGCGTGATCGAGACCAGCCCACGGATACGCGGGTCGCTGATCCGGCGCTGGAGCACCTGGGCCAATGCCTTGCGGAGCGTGGATTCGGCTTGCTCAATGCGGTGGGTCATGGTTAGCCGTTCGCGTTTAGCGATGAGCTCTTAGCCCGCAACGGCCACTTGCTCAAGTATCGTGAGCTAACGGCTAAGGGCTAAGGGCTAACTGCTTATCGCTTAGTCCAGTTTCCGCTTCACCTCGGTCACCTCGTAGCACACCAGTTCGTCGCCGGGCTTCACGTCCTCGAAGCCCGCGATGCGGATGCCGCACTCGGTGCCGGCCCGGACCTCTTTGACCTCGTCCTTGACCCGGCGGAGCGATTCGAGCATACGGTTCTCGGTCACCACGACACCGTCGCGGACCAGACGCATCTTGACGTTGTCGCCGGCCTGGATCGAGCCATCGACCACCAGGCAGCCGGCTACCGCGCCCAGCCGGCCGATCTTGAAGACCTGCTTGCACTCGGCCCGGCCGACCTCTTCTTCCTTGGTCTCCGGGGTGAGCATGCCCTCGAGCGCCTTCTTCAGGTCGTCGATCACCTCGTAGATCACGCGGTAGCTGCGGACCTCGACGTGGCGCTGCTCGGCGATGTCACGCACCGCCGGCGGGATCGTCACGTGGAAGCCGATGATCACCGCGTCCGAGGCGTCGGCCAGGAGCACATTGTTCTCGGTCACCCCGCCGACGCCCGAGTCGATCACACGGACCGCGACCTCGTTGTTGCCCAGCTCTTCAAGCGACTTGCGCAAGGTCTCGACCGAGCCCTGCACGTCGGCCTTGAGCACCACGTTGAGCATGTTGACCTTGCCGGCCTGGATCGTCTCGGCGAAGTTGTCGAGCGTCACCTTGGTCCGGCTGAGTTGGGCCTGCTGGCGCTCGTCGTTGCGGTACTGCATCGCGACTTCTTCGGCCCGCTTGAGCGAGTTGGTGATGTAGAACTTGTCGCCGGCGTCGGGGATCTCGTCGATGCCCGACAGCTCCAGCGGCGTCGCCGGGCCGGCGTCGCGGATCGACTGGTCGCGGTCGTTGGTCATGTCGCGGACCCGGCCAAAGGCACGGCCGATCACGATGAAGTCGCCGACCTTGACCACGCCGTCCTTGACCAGCACCCGCGCCACCGAGCCGCGGCCCGATTGCATCTCGGCCTCGATCACGATGCCCCGCCCCGGGCCGCCGTAGTCCGCCGTCAGCTCCATCACCTGGGACTGCAGGTCAAGGGTTTCGAGCAGCTCCGTGATCCCCTCGCCGGTCTCGGCGGAGGTCTTGATCACCTCGGTGTCGCCGCCCCACGCAGTCGGGTTGAGCCCGTGCTCGGCGAGTTGGCCGTAGATCGCGGTCAGCTTCTGCTCGTCAAAGCCCGGCAGGTCGCACTTGTTGACCGCCACCACCACGGGGACGCCGGCGGCGGTCGCGTGGTTGATCGACTCAATGGTTTGCGGCATGACGCCGTCGTCCGCCGCCACAATCAACACCACGATGTCGGTGACTTGGGCCCCGCGGGCGCGCATCGCGGTAAACGCGGCGTGGCCGGGCGTATCAAGGAAGACGACCGAGCGTTCGGCGTCGTCGCTGCCCTGGACCGTGACACGGTAGGCGCCGACATGCTGGGTAATCCCCCCGTCTTCGTGGTGGGCGACATCGGCCTTGCGGATCCGGTCCAGCAGCGAGGTCTTGCCGTGATCGACATGGCCGAGGATCGTAACCACCGGCGGCCGGGGCTGGACATCGACGGGGTCGCGGTCCTTGAACTCCTGCTCGACCTTTTGGGCCGCGGTCTCGTGCTCCTTGACCTTCAGCTCGATCTCGTATTCGAGGCAGATCTCTTCGGCCAGCTCGGTCTCAATCGCCGAGTTCACATTCGCCATGATCCCCTTCTTAAAGAGGAACTTAACGACGTCGGCGGCCTTGATCCCGGTGGCGGATGAAAGGGCCTTGATGGTGATCGGCTCTTCGATCTCAACCGCCCCACCGGTCACGAGCGCGGACTTGGCCTGCTCACCGACGTGGCCTTTGCCGAAGCTCTGGCGCCGCTTCTTGAGGTAGCCGGCGGCGCCGCGGACCTTCGCGTCCAGCTCTTCCAGGTCGGCTTTGGACAGGTGGGCCGGGCCGGTCAGCAGCGGGTCGTTGCGGTTGCGGCGGTTGCTGTGGGACCGCCGCTTGTTACCCCGGCCCGAATCAGCGGGGGCCGACTCACCGCCTCGCTTAACCCCGCCGCCCCGTGCGGGGCCCCGGGACCGGGTGACGCCATCGATCTCCCCACTGGGCACGTGCGACTCGTCCCGACGCGGGCCACGCGACCTCGGAGACGCCACCGGTTCGGGCTTCTCGACCCGGATGACCTTGGGCCCGCGCATCGCGGCCTTCTTCGGGGCCGTCAGCTGCTCGCCCACCGGCTTGATGATGTCCGGCCGATCGGGCACATTCACCTGGCCAACCGGCTTGATCGACTCGGGCTGGATCGTGTCACCCGCGGTCGATGCGGCGGCCTGCAGCGGCTCGGCTGACTTGGCTGGGCCGGCCGCATCGGCGTCAGCGACAACCTGCTCGGCGGGTTCGACAACTTGCTCCACAACCTCGGGCTCGGGCTTCTTCGGGGCCCGGTGCGCCTTGCCCTTGACCGCTTGGGCCTGCTCTTTGAGGGTCGCTGGAGACTCCTCGGGGGCCTGCTCCACGGCGACGGCCGTCTCCGCTTGCTCAGCGTCGTCTTTCTTGGCCGCGGCCTTCTTCTTGGGAGCGGCTTTCGCTTTCTTCTTGGCCGCCTTCTTGCGGACCTTGGTCACGTCCACCTTCTCCGCCGTCTCCACCGCGGCGTGGTCCTGGTCCGATTCGTCCACGGCAAACCACTGGCGGATCGTCTCGGCCAGGCCGAGCTTCACCACCGACATGTGGTTGGTGATGTCCGGGACACCCTCGGCCTCGCACTTCGCGACGATGACCTTGCTCTGGACGCCCAGCTCTTTCGCCAGGTTGTGGATGCGTAACGTTTTCGCCAAGATTGGCTCCTTCGACCCGTTTCATTTCCGCTAGCCCGGTCAGACTCAGCCGCCGGGCCATGCCGGCCACGCTTCGACGCGGCCCGCAGTAAAACTCAAATCAATCCGTCAGCCGTTCTCCTGGACCTCTCCGTCGGAAACCACCCCCGCGTCAGCTTCGGTGTGCTCGGCGACAAACTCGCTGCCCGTCTCGTCATCCGACTCCTCGGCCTGCAGCCCCGGATCGACCGGCTCGTCGCCGCTTTCAGCTTCGGTCGCGGCGACCTCGGCTTCAGGCACCAGGTCTTCGCCCGGCTCTCCGTAATCACGGTGTTCGGCAGGCTCGGCGGTTTCGTCTGTTGACGCTTGGTCTTGTGCTGTCTCCTGCGACAATCCGTCGGCGACCGCCCCACCACCCAGCAGGTCGTCGATCCCCATCGCCGCCTGCTCGGCCTGCTCCTGCTTCTGCTTCTCCTGCTCGGCCTTCTCCTTCGCCTGCTGCTCGGCGACGACCTTCGACTTCTCGGAAACCAGGGCCATCAGCTTGGTCACCTGCTCCTCCTCGATGCCCAGCGTCTCCATGATGTAGTCCGGGCCGACCTCTTCGACATCAAACACGCTGATCACACCCAGGGCCGCCAGCTTATCGACCATATCTTCGGTCACAAACTCCAGCTCGCGGAGCACCTGCTCCATGAGATCCAACGACTTGGTGTATTCGGCCGGCGTAAGGATGTCCACGTCCCAGTTGGTCAGCCGCGCCGCCAATCGCACGTTCTGCCCGCGCTTGCCGATCGCCAGCGAGAGCTGGTCCTCGTTGACCACGACGGTGGCGCGGCCCAGCTCGAAGCAGAGAGAAATCTCGACCACCTCGGCCGGCTTGAGTGCGTTGGCGATCAGGATCTGGCTCGACTCGTTCCAGCGGACGATGTCGATCTTCTCGCCGCCTAACTCGTCCACGATGTTCTTGATCCGGCTGCCCCGCACACCGACACAGGCGCCCACCGCGTCGACCTTCGAGTCGATGGACTGCACCGCGATCTTGGTCCGGTGCCCGGGCTCGCGGGCCATGGCTTTGATCTCGATGATGCGCTCCATCACCTCGGGGACTTCGACCTCAAACAGCCGACGGATGAACTCGGGGTTGCCCCGACTCAGGACGATCTTGACCTGGTTGCCCGCGTCGCGTACGTCAAGGATCAGGCAACGGACCCGCTCACCGGGCTGGTGCTGCTCGCCGGGTATCTGCTCGCTGCGGGGCATGAATCCCTCGCCGCGGGGCTGCAGCGATACAACCAGAGCCCCGCCCTCGTAGCGCTGGGCAACGCCGGTGGTCAGTTCGCCGACCCGCTCGATGAACTCGTCAAAGATCGCGGCCCGCTCGTCCTCGCGGAACCGCTGGATCATCACCTGCTTGGCGGTCTGAGCGGGGATCCGCCCCAGTTCTTCCAGAGCAATCTCCTCCTGCTCCCGCCAGAGCTTGATCTTGCCGTTAAACCGGTCGATCTCGCAAGTAAAGTCCTCGGTATCGATGGCGTTGAAATGCTTTCGCGCGGCGGAAACCATCGCCTGCTCCAGGTCCTGGATCAGCACTTCTTTCTCAACGTTGCGGTCGCGGGAGATCGCGTCGATCAGCCGCAGCATTTCGGAACCGTTCATCGGTGGTTGTCCTGGGTCGTGTTGTGTCGGATTGTTATTCGGTTGTCGCCGGCCAACGGGGCCGACCCGGGTTGTCGTCGTGCAAACAAAAAGCCACGAGATCGATCCTCGTGGCCTGCGGCATCGGGCGTTCCGGGTCGCTACACACGCAGCGGGTGACCGGCTCATCCCACGGGATGGGTCCTGAAAACGCTCAGGCCACCGGCGACACCCCCTTCTCAGGGAACGACGCCGGGCCGGGCACCCGGCCCCGCAGGCGCGGGGGCATCAGGCCAAGATGGTGCGCGGGGGCAACCATCATCGCTGGGTGGTCCGTCGGCCGACTTGGAGTCGCTTCAAACGCATACCGCTTGCCTCAGGCAATCCCGCCGCACCCTATGCGCGGCAGAGAACCCATAACTGTAAGGCCTGAGGCGGTTTTGTCAAGCTCAGCAAGCCCCGTCGAACTTGCCCGGGGAGGCAAAATCGCTCTGGTTCAGTTAGGCTCGGGCCGGGCCGGTGAGAGTGCAGAGCGCACACGTCTTGAATCTAACACCTCGCTTGATTTATCTGCCTCATTCGTGCATAATATGCGGCTCGATCCGCCGAACTGGCGGGCATCCCTAATTTCCTGAACCGAATTGCTGAGAGCATACCGATGGCCCACTCCCTGAGCGCCAAGAAGCGAATCCGCCAGAACGCCAAGTGCCGCGCCCGCAACCGCTGGCGCAAGGCCAGCTACCGCGACGCGATTAAGGACTACCGCGAGTTGATCCTCCACGGCAGCGTCGAGGAGTCCGAGACCAAGCTCAAAGAGATCTACAAGCTCCTCGACCAGACCGCCCCGACCCCCGCGATGCACCGCAACACCGCTTCGCGCTACAAGAGCCGGCTTAGCGCCCAGCTCAACAAGAAGCGTGTCGCTACGGGCTGACTTGCAACGCCTCATTAAAGTTAAAAACCCTGCCGATTTTGGCAGGGTTTTTTCTTGTCATGCTTGTCTTATACGCATCCCAAAAAATCATACGCTTGTCAGGCCTTGGACAGCCGCCACGTCACACGTGGCGGACGAGCTGCCTGACGCTTCTCCGCCGGGTGTTGCCCGGCGGCTCATGGAGCAATGAACGCCTTCGTTTTTTCTGGGATGCGTATTATCAGGATTGCTCACGAGTCGTCCGTGTGATCTTCATCCTCGGGCGTCCAGCCGAGCACGACATCCCAACGGGCGTCCATCTCGTCTATTTTTGAGCCCTCGACCGGGGTGAACTCGGCCAGCAGCGCGGCTCGGCGATCCTCCTCGCGGATGCGTCGGTAAAGCCCGTCGCGCTCGTTTCGCTGCTCGCCCTTGACCAACATCTGCGTGGTCAGCAGGTGCTGGTCGCTGCGGGTGATCTTGAAGTGGATGTGCGGGGTCCGTCCCGGGTAGGCCACGGGCTTGATCGTGCGGAAGTAGTACGAACCCGTCGAGGACGTGAGGAAGCGGCCGTAGCCCTGGAAGTGGCTGTCGCGGGTGTCGGCGTTGCTCGAACGGGAGTGGAGATAAGCGCCGTTGGCATCGCACTGCCAGATCTCGACGAGCGCATTGCGGACCGGCTCGCCCCGGCCGTCCAGGATCTTGCCGGTCAGGTGGGTGATCTGCCCGATCGCGGGGGTCGTGTCGTCGCCGATCCGGATCAGGTCGTTGTCGGTATCCAGCGGCAGCTTGTCGGGATAGAACGGGCCCTCGCCCAGGCGTGGGGTCTGGAGCAATTCCGCAAAAGCGCCGGGCACGGTCAATGCCGCGGCACCCATGGCCATCGTCTGCATGAGGCGGCGACGGCTGTACCCATGTTTCGGGTCTTGGGTCTGGTTGTACATGGGTTGGCCTTTCGTTTAGCGTTTGCATCTCCGTAGAGACATCCTAGACCCAACGTTTCGCAACTTCTTTTATTGCAAATAGCATCTTAGTCGTATAAAGGCCAGAAGCTCAATAAGCCTTGGCCCAGACGACGCGGCCCCGGCTCGGCTCGCCGGTGAAGATGCACTTGCCTTCGCCGGTCGCTTCGCCGAAGCCGCCGCGTTCGAGTTCGCCCTCGAGCGGGATGCAGCGGATGGTGACGCCCAGGTCTTTCTGGACCTGGTCTGCGATGGCCTCGTCGCCGTTCCAGTGGGCGAGCGCGAAGCCGCCGTGGATCTCCGGTTGCTCGGCCTGCTTGGGGGTAAAGAACTTGTAGAACTTGTCCCTGGCGTTGACCACGCGGGTGTGCTGGGCGCGGAAGGCCTTGGCCTTCTCGAGCAGGCCGTCCTGGATCGATTGCAAGAGATCGGCGGCGTCGGCGATGAGGTCGGCTCGTTTGATCGATTGTTTGTCCTTCGGGCTCTGATCACGCCGGGCCATGAAGACGCTGTCCTGGGCGATGTCGCGTTGGCCGATCTCCAGTCGGATCGGGGCCCCCTTCTTGACCCACTGCCAGGTCTTGTCGCCCCCGCGCAGGTCGCGGTCGTCGATCTCGACCTCGATCGCCCGGCCCGCATAGGCCTGCTTGCTCAGGTCGTCTTTGAGCGACTCGCAGTAGTCCAGCACCGCCTGGGGGTCGTCGGCCTTGAACGTGATCGGCAGGATCACCATGTGCGCCGGCGCGAGCTTGGGTGGCAGAACCAAGCCGTCGTCGTCGGCGTGACTCATGATCAGCCCGCCGACCAGTCGGGTGCTCACGCCCCAGCTGGTGGTCCAGCAATGCTCACGCTTGCCTTCATCGGACAAGTACATGATGTCCTGGGCCTTGGCGAAGTTCTGGCCCAGGAAGTGGGAGGTGCCCGCCTGCAGCGCTTTTCGGTCCTGCATCATCGCCTCGATCGTGAGCGTGCTGACCGCGCCGGGGAAGCGCTCGCCCTGGGTCTTCTCCCCCTTCATCACGGGCATGGCCATCCACTGCTCGGCGAATTCGGCGTAGATGTCGTGCATCAGCGCGGTCTCGGCCTCGGCCTGGTCGGCCGTGGCGTGGGCGGTGTGGCCCTCCTGCCAGAGGAACTCGCTGGTCCGCAGGAACAGCCGGGTCCGCAGCTCCCACCGCACGACGTTGGCCCACTGGTTGATCAGCAGGGGCAGGTCCCGGTAGCTCTCGATCCACCGGGCAAACGCGGCACCGATGATGGTCTCGCTCGTCGGGCGGACGATCAGCGGCTCCTCGAGCTCGCCGGCCGGTTTGAGCCCGCCCTGCCCATCGTCTTCCAGGCGGTGGTGGGTGACCACGGCACATTCCTTGGCAAAGCCTTCGACGTGCTCGGCCTCTTTCTCCAGAAAGCTCTTGGGGATAAACAACGGGAAGTAGGCGTTCTGATGCCCGGTGTCCTTGAACATCCGGTCCAACACCTGCTGCATGTTCTCCCAGATCGCATAACCCCACGGCTTGATCACCATGCAGCCGCGTACGTCCGAGTTCTCAGCCAGGTCTGCGGCGCGGACCACCTGCTGGTACCACTCGGGGTAGTTCTCTTCACGGGTCGGAACGATCGCGGTCTTCTGCTTGGCCATAAGCGGGGGATTATGGCAGAAAGCACCCGCCAGCGCCCGGCTCACACCGCCCAGCGCCTACGCAAACATCCCTTCGAAAGAGCGAGACGGGTCGTTGCTCATCTCCCGCTTGATCTGGGCAAACTGATCAGCGACCTGGTTAAACGCTTGGACAACGGCTGGATCGAAGTGGGTGCCCGCGTCCTCGTTAAGGATCTGACAGACCTTCTCGTGTGGCATCGCGTCTTTATAGACACGCTTGGAAGTCAGGGCGTCGTATACATCGGCGATTGCGACGATCCGCGCGGCCAGGGGGATATTCTCTCCGGCGAGCTTGAAGGGGTAGCCACTGCCGTCCCATTTTTCGTGGTGATACAGGGCGACTTGTACGGAAGAGGCAATCAGCGTGTCGTCACCCATCTTGTCGTAAATCCCCAGCAGCGTGTCCGCGGCGATCTGGGGGTGGCGTTCGATCTCGGCACGCTCCTCAGCATTGAGCTTGCCGGGCTTGCGCAGCGCGCAGTCCGCAACACCGACCTTTCCGATATCGTGCAGAGCGGCGGCGAGCCTTAGCTCGCGGACCCATTCGTCCGTCGCCTCGGGGTGCTTGCCGTCACGCTGGAGCTGATTCGCGATGAGCTCGGAAAACGCACACAGACGTTCGAGGTGGGCTCCGGTTTCCGGGTCGCGCGAGTCGGCGAGTTTGGCCAGCCCGAAGATGAGGGCGTTGCGGGCGGCGGTATGTTTAGCCGTGCGCTCAGCGACTTCGCCTTCAAGCCCCGCGTTAATCACTTCGAGTGCATGCTCGTATCGATTGGCGACGACATAGCTCCCGGCCGCGGTCAGCGCCATGACCGACAAGCCAACCACGATAAACGTCAGCATCAGGGGCGTGGTGATCGCGTCGCTGACCGTGACCAGCCCTGCGGCCGGCTGGTGCACCAGCAGCCGATGGCCATTCGTCCCCGTGATCTCGCGCGTCGCGATGTAGTGCACGCCATCGGCCAGGAAGTAGCTCTCACCCACCTTGGTCTGGCCATCGGTCCCGGCAATCTCGTTGAGCTTGCTCAGGTGAGAACCCAGCTCGGCGTAAAGAAGACTGGACCCCTCGTTCTTGCTCACATCGGCATCAAGCTCGGGGTGGCAGACGACCTGGTCCGAGGCATTGAGGATGCAGGCAAATCCGCCGGCCGGCATCTCAAGCCCCTCTACCGCGCCTTGCATCCGCTGCCAGTCCCTGCTGCCGTAGGTCGCATCGTCAACGCCCATCGCTTCGATGACCCCGGCAAGGCCCTCGGCGTAGCGTGCGTTGTCTGTTTTGACCTGCTCGCCGATCATCGACGCCATCTGCTCGCGCACAATACGCAGGCCGATAAACCCGCCGATCAAGAACATGACGGCTTCAACCGTGAGCAACCCGGCAACAAGCCAACGCTTACGTTTGATCGTGGATAAGTCCTGCATCAAATGTGGTATCGACAAAATGACGGAGATATTCCGTTCAACGGCCAAATTTGTTGTGCAGACCAGCCGCTTTGTGGCACGAACCGACCCAAATGGCTGGCGGTCTGTGCGGGCTATACAGGCTGATCCATCAGGGTTTGTATGAAATCCTTGGTCGGGCCAAGTCGTAACACTCGGTGGCTCGATAATTCAAAATAGGAATCATCCCGGGATGCATCGCAACGATGACACACAAGGCGGTGCCGTTCCACCATGCTCGAAAAGGCCCAGCGTATCTATGTTCAGCACCCGACCCGCAAGGACAACCTGATCCCTGCGGCGGTGGTTGAAGTCAAAGAGCATCGGGCAAGGGTACGGTTCCTCCAGCCTGTCGCGTTGCCGGCGAAGAAGCGGACCCGCCTTTTCTTCCACGATCAGCATCAGGCGTTCTACAGCATCGCGTGCGAGGTCGTCCGCATGGAGAGCCTTGGGCCCCAACCGGTCGGGTCGATAAGCCTGATCGGCGAGCCCCAGCGGGACGACCAACGACAAGCCCTCCGTGTGCAGGTGCACGGCGACGAGGTCTCAGCCCGGATCGACAACGTGGGCGACGGACGGGTGCTGAACCTAAGCTGCACCGGCCTGGCCGTGTCGCTGGACTCGGACGGCCTGGCGATCGATACCTGGGTGACCCTCGCGATCGGGTACGACGGCCAGCCGATCACCGGGCGGATGCAGGTCCGCAACTGGTCCAAGCTCACCGACGGACGAGTGCGCTACGGGCTGGTGGCCGACCCGTGCGACGGCCAACTGCTCAGTGAACTGTCTCGGATCACACAGAACCAACAGCAGATCGAGGCGGGGCGAGCCAGCGGGTTTGGGGGGAACCTTCGGTATTCGGCCGGAGAGAACCCGCAGTCGATTGAATCGAACGCGGCCGAAGAGAGCTCTGCCGTAGACCAGCCCGCTGCCAAGGAAACCGGTGGCCGTTCAAAGCGTCAGCACGACCGCAGGCCATGGACCGGTGCCGCCAAGATATACCTGCGGGAATCGCAAAACCTGCGCGTCCTGGACGTGAAGACGATCGACCTGTCTCCGGGCGGGCTGAGCTTTGAGTGCCCGAAATACATCTACGAGGACAGCGAATTGCTCTTTGAAAAGCCGATCCCCGGGGGCATGTTTCGAATCCGTGGTGAGGTCCGCAGCGTCCACGTCGATCAGTCAGGTAAGCACCGCGTCGGGATCAAATTCCTAGGCATCCCGCTCCAGCCCAACGAATCGGTCCCGGAACTGGAAACCCTAGCCGCGTCGGGTTAGCCCGTGCCATCGGGTCTATACCTCGGCCTTCAGGCGACTAAACTAAACCCTTATCCCCAGGGCAACAGTCCCGGGTGTTCTGCAGCCCTTTGGCTTAGAACGTGTACGCGAAGTGCCTTAGGTGGGGCAGGCTTCCAGCCTGCCGTCACGACGACGTCGTGAAAAGACCTGTTTCGAGCGGCGCTCGAACGGCGGGCGAGACGCCCGCCCCACCTTCTCATACACGTTCTTAGGAGCAAGAAAAGCTTGGGGTATCCTCAAATGGGGTTATGATAATGGGACTCGTGGGATTGGAAGCCCGCTCTACGTTCCAAGGAAGGATGACCGGCATGAAGGACCTGATCGAGCGTCTTGCGCAGATGATCACACGCAACGGCTACGAGGTTGCATTTCATCAGGATGAAGGTGGGTTTATCTTCGATATCGTGCATCAGCCGACCCAGCGTCAGGCGGTCTATGCTTTTAACCGCAGCAGCCTAGACGCCGCGGTCCGGGCCATGGCACGGCAGTACTGCACAGACGAACAACTCAACGAGCTGGCCGAATCGGGGGTCAATCTCATCGAGGTCCACGCGGCCTGCTGATTCAGCTGCGATTCCGGGGCCAACGCTGCCTCAGTATTCCCGAACCGGCAGGTCGTTGACGATCGAGTCGGCCCCGGTCAGTTTCTGATGCGCTGCATCAATGAGCTGATCCGCCTGCTGGTCGCCAACGATCGCGGCGATGATCTGCTCCAATTCGTCGGGCACCGGGATCGGCCGGTTGCTGAGCCGGCCGGTTGGATGAGTACGCGGCGCGTCGGGCTGGGCGGCCTTCATGTCGATGCCGGTGTGGTAGCGGACGGTCGCGTCGGGGTCCTTGAGCTGATGGCCGGTGAGGATGCAGACCACCCGGTCACCGGGGTCGATCACGCCCTCTTCACGCAGCATCCGCGCCCCCGCCACGCTGGCGGCGCTCGCCGGCTCGCAGCCGAAACCAAACCGCCCCACCATCGCTTTGTGCTCGAGGATGGTCTGGTCGTCGACCTGCCGGACCACGCCGTCCATGACATCCAGGGCCCGCAGCGCCTTGGGGAGGTTGACGGGTCGGCCGATCTCGATCGCGCTGGCGACCGTGTCGGCATGGATATCCGCGGCGTCCAGGCCAGCAAAATACGACGACACTTTGTCGGTGTCGTATCGCCCGCCGTTCCAGCGGACGCCGTGCTCGTTGTAAAGTTCGTGCAGCGGGTTGGCCCCCTGGGCCTGGACCACGGCCAGGCGCGGCACCTTCTCGACCAACCCGAGATACTTCAGCTCGGCGAACGCCTTGCCAAACGCAGAGCAGTTGCCCAGGTTCCCGCCGGGCACTACGATCCAGTCGGGCACCTCCCAGTTCAGCGCCTCGAGCACGCGGTACATGATGGTCTTCTGCCCTTCGAGCCGGAAGGGGTTGAAGCTGTTCATCAGGTAGATGCCCAGTTCGCGTCTCTGGGTGACGATGTTGCGGAGGTTTCGGAGGCAGGCGTCGAAGTCGCCCTGGATCTGGAGGGTTCGGGCGCCGTAGTCCAGGGCCTGCGACAGCTTGCCGTAAGCGATCTTGCCGCTGCCGATGAAGACGATGCCGGTGCGTTGCGACAGCGCCGCAAACAGCGCGAGCGAGGCCGAGGTATTGCCGGTTGATGCGCAGGCGACCCGCTGGGCCCCGACCAGATTGGCGTGGGTGAACGCAGCGGTCATGCCGTTGTCTTTGAACGAACCCGACGGGTTGAGCCCCTCGTACTGCAGGAAAAGGTTGCCGGGCTTGATGCCGATCTCACCGGCGAGCAGGCGGGCATCCTGGAGGTTGGTGCGCCCTTCGCCGACGGTGACGATCTTGTCTTCACGCTGAAAGAATGGCAACAGTTCCCGGAACCGCCAGACCCCGGAGAAATCCAGTGCCCCGGCCCCGCCCTCGCCCTTGGTCATCCAGCGGTGCTCAAAGTACCCCAGCGACCTGGGCACGGGCAGCCGGTCCCAGTCGTACTGCACGTCGAGCAGCACCGCCCGGCCCTCTTCCGCAGCCTTTGGGTCGGTGACGTAGACCTCGTCCACCCCGTAGGTGTGGGGGGCCTGGGGGTCAATGGCTTGCTGGTAGGCGGCGTCGGAGGGCATAGACCTGTAAGTTTAGCACTAGAGAAGACTTCAAGCGTTTTTCTTCCATTGATCGATCAGCAGCTATATCATGCCGAAGATTAAGAAAAGTTTAGGAGTTTAAACCTCAAGGCCCCGATATATAGCAGTACGCAAGACGGGCGGTGGAAATTCTGCCGTATGCTTCACCAACTAGCAGGGCCGCCGAGAAACGCATTGCCCCAACCAAGCGGTTGCGCGCCGACTGATACGAGCCGAATCCGATCCGTCCGTGATCCTCTTCCGGGGATTGAGCAGGCACCGATATGCAGTTAATGAAGTCCCTTACTTTTGTGCCGATCCTGATCATCGTCGCCGTGATCGTGATGCTCTCCGCAAACGCCAGCGCCCAATTCAGCCCGCTTACCGAGGAACAACTCCGGGCGTCGGCCACCCACGTGATCCGAGGCAGCGTCAGCAACGTCTTCGTCCGGACCGAGCGTAAGGATAACTGGGAATACACCTTCGGCGTGGTCGAAGTAGACGTGCGCCAAGTCAGCAAGGGCCAAGACATCGAGGCAAGCGACCGCGTGTTTGTTCGTTATTGGCACAAGACCTGGCTGGGCGACCCCACGCAAATCCCCTCCGACCACGCCGGCAACGAAAACATCCCTTCCAAGGGAGATACCGCAGACATCTTCCTGATGGGCGACCGCCAGACCGGGTTCGACGTGTTTTCGCCCAATGGGTTCTTCCGGGTCATCCCCAAGAGCGACTGAGCGAGCAGGGCTAGCCCCACCCCGGCGACCCCATTCGACAATCAGCGGCAGCAAAGAACCAAGCACGTTTCCCGGCTCAACGAACCAGACGCTAACGTTCAACCTGGTTTGCTGGCTCGATATGCCCACGCTCGAACCCGTCCACATTCGCCCGTGTTGTCTGGGCGATGTTCTCCATCGCTTCGTGGGTGAAAAAAGCCTGGTGGCTGGTGACCAGCACGTTGGGGAACGTCAGCAGCCGGGCGAGCGTGTCGTCCTGGATCACCGTGGCCGAGTGGTCCTCGAAGAAGAAGTCGGCTTCCTCCTCATAGACATCCAGGGCAAACGAGCCGACCCGGCCGGCCTTGAGCCCGTCGATGACGGCGGGCGTATCGACGAGCGCGCCTCGGCTGGTATTGACCAGCATCATGCCGTGCCTGAATTTCGAGACGGCTTGCGCGTCAATCAGGTGGTGGGTCTGCGGTGTCAGCGGGCAGTGGAGCGAAAGGATGTCGCTGTGAGCCATCACGGTGTCGAGGTCGGCATAGGTCACCCCCCGGCCCTGGCAGGCGGGGTCGGGCTTGACGTCGTGGGCGAGGACGCGGCAGCCAAAGCCCGCAAACAGCCGGGCGACGATCGAGCCGATGGTCCCGGTGCCGACGACCCCGGCGGTTCGGCTGCAAAGGTCAAAGCCCAGCAGCCCGTCGATCGCGAAATTGCCCTCGCGCACCCGGTTGTAGGCCCGGTGGGTCTTGCGGTTGAGCGTGAGGATCAGGGCCAGGGTGTGTTCGGCCACGGCATGCGGCGAATAGGCAGGCACCCGCGCGACACAGATGTGCAACTTTTTCGCGGCGTCGAGGTCCACGTGGTTGTAACCCGCACAACGCATCGCCACCAACCCGACTCCCGCCTCCGCCAGCCGATCAAGCACCGTCCGATCAAGCCGGTCGTTCACAAAGGCACAGACCGCCTGGTGGCCCTGAGCCAGCGAAGCCGTGTCCAGGCTCAACCGAGCTTCGAAGAAGCTCAACCCGTGACCGGCACCTTCAAACGCATCACTTAGGAAGCGTCGGTCATACATCTTGGTGCTGAAAACAGCGACTTGCACCCGCTTGCTCCGTGGGTGGTGGCTTCAATCAGGCCGCCCCAATCATACGCCAAGTGTCACGACTCACCCTGGCCCATGGAGTACCCCGGCTTGCCGTCGAAGCGGTACAGGTTCTCGGTCTTGACCACGTCCAGCCCCGCCTCGGCCAACGCCCCAAGTAGCTTGACGATCCGGCGCGGTCCCATCGGCCCCGACCCGTTCGATGGGAGAAACCGGCATCGCCAGTGGTCGGTGCAGAACGTCTCGGGCAAGCCCTGGGGCCAGACCTTGGTCCCGCGGTTGGTCAGCATCTTCAAAACAAAGCCCGGATTGGTAATCGCCATCAGGTCGTTGGCTAAAACATCGGGGTCACGCTTGGCTTGGTCCCAGTGCAAAAAGACATCGACCCCAACCAATTGCTTGTCCACCTTCTTCGGCTTGGGTACCGGCGGGACCGCGATCGGCGCCGGGTCGTAGTCGATCGCCGCGAGCGTGGTTGGTTCCTGGCCCAGGCGGTCGATCACCGCCTCGGCGAAGGCCATCGTTCCGAGCTTCTTCTGGCTGGCCCTGGGCCGATAGATATCCGCGGTATGTATCCCATCTTCGATCGTGCAGAGCCAGGCGTTGTGGACCTGCTTCGCGTGGTCGTGCTGGCCAAGGTGCTCAAGCATCTGCACCGCCGACAGCAGCAGGCCCGAGGGGTTGGCGATACCCAGGCCGGCGATATCGGGTGCGCTGCCGTGGATCGCTTCAAACATCGCGGAGCCAGGACCAATATTCGACGTACCCACCAGACCGACACTGCCCGCAACCTCGGCCGCGACATCGCTGATGATGTCGCCATAAAGGTTGGGCGCAACGATGACATCGAACATCTCGGGCCGAGCCGCAAGCTTGGCGGTGCCGATATCGATGATCATGGTCTGGGTTTCGATGTCGGGGTACTCCGAGGCGGCCTGCTCGAACGCGGCACGGAACAAGCCGTCGGTCTGCTTCATGATGTTGTCTTTCACAAAGCAGGTGACCTGCTCCCGCCCGCGTGCCTGCGCGTAGGCCATCGCGTACCGGCAAAGCCTCAGGCTGCCGGGCCAGCTGATGAGTTTGAGGCATTGAGTGACCTCGTGGGTCTGCCGGTGCTCGATGCCGCCGTAGGTGTCCTCCTCGTTCTCGCGGACCACCACCACATCCATCCCGGGGTGCCGGGTCGGGGCGTACGGGTGGTAGGCGACGCAGGGGCGGATATTCGCGAACAGCCCCAGCGTCTTACGGAGCGTGACATTGAGCGACTTGTAGCCGCCGCCCTGCGGGGTGGTGATCGGTGCCTTGAGCAGGACCCCGGTCTGGCGCAGCAGCCGCCAGGCCTCGTCGGTGATGCCCGACTTATTGCCGGACAGGTAGACGTGCTCCCCCATGTCGATCGGGCGGGGTCGAATCGGCGCTTCGGCGGCCTGCAACACCGCGAGCACGGCGTCCATGATCTCGGGCCCGATCCCGTCACCACGGGCGATGGCGACCTCGGTGAGGTTGCTGGGTTCAGTGGCGTTGAGCGCCGGGAGATGCGGGTTACTGATCGGTAGGGTCAGGTTCATATCCGGGTCCTTTTATGTTTTGTAATACACGAATAAATTTTCGCATTATAGGGCGCGCCCTAGCCCTGTCAAGCCGCTGAGGACGTTTCTCAGAATTCCGCAGACCTGACGCCCCCTGGTTCGCGATAAACTGTAACGATAAAAAGCAAAACTGATCTGCAGTGCCAGTCGTTTCCAACGTTTCGTTGATCGGTCAAACCCGGGAGCACCGGCCACGCATCTCGGGCGCTGGTGCTGAGCATCGACAATGAAGCACAGGCCACCACTAGGGACAGGGATGAACACCCAACCGACCAAAATGAACACGTTATCCGGGAGAGAATGATGAAACTGTTGTGGACCGTGTTGCCTATGTTCCTACTGATGTCGTTAACCGAAACCCCGGTCGTCGCACAACAGCCCGAGCCAACCCACGGCATGGTCGGGCTGCGTCCATTGCCGCGCAACGTGGAAGACCAAAAACACCACCACGGCGGGGCCTGGACGGGCATGCCAACGTTTGAAGAACAGCAGGGCCACTACCCTTTCGTCGCCGAACACCTCGATATCGTCAAGGGCTGGCTGGACGGAGACTTCAAGACCCGGAAGATGTTCTTCGAGTACTACTGGGGGCTGAGCAAAGAGCGTGACGCCCTGGAACCCAACCGCAACCACCTGGTCCGGACCATCCGGCGATGGGAGCAGGCCGGCGGCGAGGTGGAACACATCCTGATCTGCCGCGAAGCCCGCCTGGCGATTCAGCGCGGCTGGCCCGATGCGGAGCTTGGCCCGTTTGAAGAAGACGGGCGGATCCTCTCGGCCCAGGACGTCGCCGACATCCGCGCGCTGTTCCGCAACGCCCACGCGGCCGGCCTGATCGAGCACGACAACTACAAGCTGATCCAGATGGTCGAAGAGCCCTCCTTCTTTGCCAAGGATGCCCAAGCACAAGCCGTGGTGATGCAGATGGAGGGCGTCGCCTACGAGGCGCACCAGTTCAACCGCCACTGGCCGCTGGAGACCGGCTGGTCAAGCCCGGACAAGGTGGTCGAGGGTGCGAAATGGACCCTCGCACAGGACCTCGAATACATCTTTTACTACGGGCCGATCCTCTGGCAACCCTCACCCCACTACCGCCCGTTCATCGAGCGCGCTTGGCTCCAACGCTTCTGGGAGGACGGGCTGCCCAAGCACCACCCGAAGATGCACTACTACCTCAACACCTTCCCCCACCACACCGGCCGGGGCCGACCGGTTGGCCCAGAAACCGACCCGCACTCTGTACTGGGGTTCACCAGATGGTTGATTGAACAGATCAAAGCAATAGAATCAAATTGAGTCGATTGCGCCAACTCGCTATTGAGCTTACTTAGAATGTGTGCGAGAAGTGCCTTAGGTGGTGTAGGCCTCCAGCCTGCCGTCACGACGACGTCGTGAAAAGGCCTGTTTCGAGCGGCGCTCGAACGGCGGGCAAGATGCCCGCCCCACCTTCTCGTACACGTTCTTAGAGTTGATTGGCGATAAAGCTTATGAGGACCAAATCGCAAATCTTGGCCTCACAAATACAGTGTATAGATTGTGAATATTTACCTATTGACTTACTGTTTGCCAAACATACTAATAATTAGATGGTGAGTTATGGATAGCTTCCAGGAAACATTCCTGCTTTATGCAATGCAGGATCAGGGGTTGCTATTTTGGCTATGGGACGATCAATGGCATCTTGTCGAAGCCGCATCAATTAATCCCGAAACACTAAATCGCTCTTCAGCAGGCCTCGTTTGCTATCCAAATGGTGAAGTAATATGCAAGTTTGGACAAATCTACAAACTTCCGCCTGGCGTGTCCTACCTCATTGAACCGAGAAAGAATGACGACAAACTGCGCTACACGAAGCGACTAGTTCGCAATGGCGAAAAAGGCGCACTGGTCATACATAGCCCGCCGAGAACTCAGACAAGCGAGTCAAGTTACTCAACAACAATTACAAATCAAAGTCGCAATAAGATCCGAGTCACGAAATTTGGGCCTTTTGCCAAGGGTTTATTCGGCATCAAAAAAGACCCCGTAGAAGGCTACTATGACTCCATTCAGTTTTGCAACTGGTTCCGCGTTTCAGACCCGGAAGGCTGGATTAATCCCGGTGAAAGCGTCTGTGATCCAGACAATTATGGATCAGGAGATGGTGTTTGGGTATATTTTTTCGAAAACGAATTCGGTGATCGATTCATCTCAACCGCGCCGCTAACGTTCAAGCAAAAACCATAAAGAATCAAAATCAGCCGAACCGACCGTGGATGTAGTCCTCGGTCTGCTTCTCGCGGGGGCTGGTGAAGATCTGTTCGGTCGCGCCGTACTCGATCAGGTGGCCCTGGAACATGAAGGCGGTGGCGTCGGAGACGCGGGCGGCCTGCTGCATGTTGTGGGTCACGATGATGATGGTGTATTGCTCACGCAGTTCGGCGATGAGTTCTTCGATCGCGGCGGTGGACTTGGGGTCCAGCGCCGAGCAGGGCTCGTCCATCAGCAGGGTCGTCGGATCGACAGCCAGGGCGCGGGCGATACAAAGACGTTGCTGCTGGCCGCCGGACAGACCAATCGCTGACTGCTTGAGGCGGTCCTTGACCTCGTCCCAGAGCGAGGCGCCGCGTAGCGACTGCTCGACGATGCTATCCAGGTCGCTCTTGCTCACGTTGTAGTGGAGCCGGGGGCCGAAGGCGACGTTGTCGTAGATGGATTTGGGGAAGGGGTTGGGCTTCTGGAAGACCATGCCCACGTGCCGCCGCAGCTCAACAACGTCGGTTTTCTTGTCCAGGACGTTGTGCCCGTCGATCTCGATGCTGCCCTCGATGCGGGCCGAGTCGATCTGGTCGTTCATGCGGTTGATCCACCGCAGATAAGTTGACTTGCCGCAGCCCGACGGACCGATCAGGGCCGTAACTTGTCGGACAGGCATGTCCATGTTGAGGTTATGCAGCGCCTGAAAATCGCCGTACCAGCCATCGACTTTCCGCACCTTGATGGGCTTGCCGTGGTTATGCTGGATACCCGGGGAGAAGTCGGTCTCGTTCTGCGAGGACAGGGTCTGTGCCTGGATTGTTGTCATCGGTGGCTGCTCCTGATTGGGACTGAGAGCATAACCACGGATTGTTAGCGTACAGCTAGCAAGAAGTAAGCTTGGAGCAGATTCGGCAAACCGTAAGCAAATACCACTACACCCGATGAAAGAACCCAATTTATTTTGAGATAAGAGATTATGATCAAACCGCTCATCGGGATCACCGTGGATAATCAGGGCAACCGCGCCGATTCAGGCATCTATGAGTCCGCGATCCGGTATAGCTCGGCCGTAGCACAGGCCGGTGGGTTGCCGATTCTGCTGCCACATGAGATCGAGTTGGCCGCGCACTACACCGACCGGTGCGACGGGCTGCTGCTCACCGGCGGGGCGGACCCGGTCATGGAGCAGTTCGGCTGCGCGACCGATGGCCGGGCCAGGCGGATCGATCATCGGCGGCAGGCGTTTGAACTCGCGCTGCTCAAGGAGGTCGACCGTCGATACGGGCAAGCGCTCCACCCCAAAGACACCTTGTCGGTGCTCGGTGTGTGCCTGGGCATGCAACTCATGGCCCTGCACCGGGGGGCGACGCTGGATCAGTACATGCCCGAGTCGATGGGCCCTGGATCCGCCCGCACCCACGACGACAACAACCGCCACACGCTGGTCTTTGAGCACACCGACAGCGCCCTTGCCCCCGCAGCGGGCACGGTCGTCTCGTCTCACCGCCAGCGGATCACCGACGCGGGCTCGTTGCGCGTCGTCGCGCGGGCCGAGGACGGCACGATCGAAGCGATCGACGACCCGGCTCGGCGGTTCTATCTCGGCGTCCAGTGGCACCCCGAGCGGTGCGACGAGCCGGGGTCAGCCGCGCTCAACCGGATGCTGATTCGGCGATTCGTTGCCTCCGCTCGCTCAGGAAGCTGAGCAGCAGCACCAGGCACACCCCGACCACCAGCGTCACATCCGCGAAGTTGAAGATCCAGGGCCAGAGCCGGGTCTGCGGCAGCATATGGAGCATGTCGCGCACCGCCGCAAACCGGACCCGGTCGTACAGGTTGCCCAGCGCCCCGGCCAGGATCATCGCCAGCGCGATGTGATACAGATAGCCTCTCGCCGGGCTGCGCCACAGCAGGAAGAAGATCACGCCGGTCGCGACCAGGCTGACCGCGATGAAGACCGGGCGGGCCCCTTTGCCCAGCCCGAAGACTGCGCCGGTATTTAGCGTTAGTTGCAGGTCCAGGGCCTTGGGCACCAGCCGCGTCGAATCATGCGGCGGCACAACGCCCGGCTTCAGATTGATATAAACGTCATCGGCCCGGTGCCAACCCTGGTCGCCGGTTAACGGATGGGCGAGGTAAAGAAAGACGACCGGGCCATCGGCGGACGACTCGAGCCGGATCGGGTGGTCGGCGATGTGCTCGAACGACCAGGCTTTGAGCCAGAGGTCGCCGGCAAGCAACACCCCGGTCAGCAGTAAGAAATACACCAGGACGACGGGCTTTCGGCCCACGGTGATGACGCCCGTCTCGGCCGTAGATGCCTTGGGCTCTGATTGATCGGCGGGCTTGGCCATGACAACTCAATCGCAGGGCAAGCCGAGCTACCAGCCGCGCTTTTCACGCAGCCGGGCGACCTCGATGCAGTACTTCGCCCAGGGTTTCGCTTCGAGCCGGGCCCGGTTGATCGGCCGGCCCGAGTCGAGGCAGACCCCGTAGATCCCTTCTTCGATCCGCATCAGGGCGTCCTTGATGTCGGCGAAGATCTTGCGCTCCCACTCCATCAGGCCGAGCGTGAACTCCTGCTCGAAGTTGTCGCTGCCAACATCGGCCATGTGCAGGGGCATGTGGGCGATATCGCTGAGCGCGTCACTCCGGGTCGTCTCCATGCCCCGGATGTTGCCGACGATCTCGATCAGCTTCTCTTTGAGCAGGGCTTTGAAATAGTTCATGTCCTTTCGGCTCAACCCGGACTTGACCTTGCGGAGCTTGGCCTTGGTCCAGTCCTGATCCATCGCCTCTTCGAGCAGGAGTTCGGGAGACTTCGCCGGCTGAGATGGCTTAGAGGTGGCCAGCTTCTTCGTAGTCGTGGTCTTCTTGGCCGACTTCTTCGCGGCGGTCTTCTTACCGGTGACCGACTTCTTGGTTGAATTTTTTTTAGCCGTCGTTTTTTTGACGACCTTCTTCTTGACGATCTTTTTCTTGTCGGTTTTTTTCTTGGTGGCTTTTTTCTTTGTGATCGCTTTCTTCGCGGATTTCTTTTTCGCCGTCGCCGCAGCTTTCTGGGTGGTCTTCTTCTTGGCCACCTTTTTCCTGGTGGTCTTTTGGGTCACCTTCTTGGTCGTTGCCTTCTTGGCGGTCGGTTTTTTTGCAACCAACTTGTTCTTCGAAGTCTTTCCGGCGGCGGGGGACCGCTTTGTTGTTTTCTTTTTCTTGGCCACAGGAAGGGTCCCGAATGAGAAGACGCCAAAATTGATAAATTCAATTTTTAATTGAATTTACAATAATAAACCACGGGCGAAAAACATTAAATAAATCTCGCACAGGGTGCGGGAGTTTAGCCTGCCGATAGCGCTCGGGCAACCGCGCGGCCAATTGGGATCGCATTCGCCACACCGCAGGCCCGTCTTCACACGCCTGGATTCAGGCAGAACCAGGTGCAAAATCAACCGGCTCAGTCCCCGTGCTTTTGCCGCAAACGGCCCGACAGCCGCAGCAGCAGGTGGACCCGCTCAAACTGGTCGATCCAATCGGCCAGTTCGGCATCCAACTCGTCCTGCGGGACCGGGGCACCGGGGAGCGGGCAGGAGGCGCCGAGCGCTTGCTTGGCCACGATCCGGTAGCGTGACAGCGGCTTGTCCCCGTACCAGCCAACCACCTCGTAGTCCTCGGCCGCGAAGACCACGACCGGCACACGGTTGCCGGCGTTGACCGTGACCTGCTGCTGCAGGTCCATGTGGACATCGCGGTCGCACCAAACCAGTTTAACCTTGCCGTTGGACGCCTCGGCGATGCGCTGCAGCATCGGGCCCTGCCGGACGCAGTCGCCGCACCAGATCCCGGTGACCACCACGACATTGATCTCCCGCTCAAACGCGCCGAGCAATCCGGACTGAGCATCGGACAACGAGACCTTGTCGTAGACCTCACGCCAGGCCTTCTGCTGGTCGGGCGTCCCGGTCGCGAGGTAGGCGTCCCAGGCCAGGCCGGCGGCGTGTTTGTTTCGAATCAGTTCGGCGTCCATGGGGTTGCTCCATTCAATCGGGTCTAAGCGACGCATGGTAGGCATGTTGGGTTGAGGTAGTTGATCACGGGCATCACTTGCCTTTGCGTTTGCGTGCCGCCTGGGCGCGGCGTTGCTTGCGGCTAACCGGGCGCTGCTCGTCGGAGCCGGCGCGGTTCGCGGCGTCCTGGTCGCGGCGCTGGGCGGCGCTGGGCGGGGGGTTGGCCGCAGCGCGCTGGGGCGGGCCGCCCTGCGGGCCGCGGGCGTCGGGGTGCTGGGCGGTCTGCTGCCCACCCCAGGCGTTGCGGAAGCGTACGTTGGGCGTGAGCTTGGCCCGGAACGACAGCTCGGTGACCCGGTCGCGGATCGTCGATTGCATCTGCCGAAACATCTCCGCGCCCTCGCGCTTGTACTCGATCTTCGGGTCCTGCTGCGCGTAGCCGCGCAGGTTGATCGAGCTCTTGAGCTGGTCCATCCCGTAGAGGTGGTCCTTCCAGGCCTGGTCCAGGGTCTGCAGCAGCACGCCGCGCTCGAGCATGGTCAGCTCGGACCGCAGCGTCGCACGGCCCTTCTTCGTGACCAGCCCGGCGTAGTCCGGCGCCGCGTCTTCGGTCAGCGATGCAAACTCGTCATCGCCCAGTTCCTGGTGGAAGCGTTCTTGTAGATAGCCCTTGACCGCGTCGGCGTCGGTGAGTTGGCCGGCCTGCTCCTGGACCTCTAACTCGAGCTTGCCACCGTCCTTGAGCCAGTCACCCAGGTGGCCGCGTATCCATTCGTAGACCCGCTGGGACGAGATCTCGTTGCCGCCGCCCGACAGGTCGCGCGCGAATTCTTCGGGCTTCATCCCGAGCTTGAACCGGTCCTCGGCCCAGAGGTGGAGCTGGCCCAGGGCCATCCCCGGGTCCTGCTGTGCGCCCTGCTCAAACGTCTCGAGCTGGTAACGAGCGGGGACCTCGACCTCACGCACGGCGTAAGCGCCGCGGGCCTTGTCGATGACCATGTCCGCGACGTCGGCCAGGCCTTCCTTTTCCTGCACCATCTCCGCCGCCTTATCGGTCTCGATCTCGAAGTCGAACTTGTCTTGGACCCACTTGGCCAACTGCTTCGCGCCGTACTGCGGGTCGAGGTACTTGTCGTACCCGGCCAGTTCCAGGCCCGCGACGTGCTCCTGCGCCTCGGCGATCAGCAGCTGGCGGACCTCGCCGACGTTCATCTCCGCGAGTTTGTTCTTGGGCAGGTTCACGTTAAAACGGGTCTTGGCCCAGTCGCTCAGGCCCTTGAGGTCCCAGTCCTCGGGGAGCATGTCGTCGGACATGTACTCGCCGAGGGTCACCTCGACATTGGCGATCACTTCTTCCTGGGCATTCTTGCGGAGCTGGCGTTCGAGCTCGTCCGCGTCGTCAAGATGGATCTTGGCCGGGTCGATGCTGACGTCGAGCTTGCTGCGTGACCACTCGGCGACCTGCTCGGCGGCGTAGCCCGGGTCGAGGTAGGTGGCGGTCGCGTCGTCGATGGCCTCGGTGATGTAGTCGAAGATCATCTCCTGGACCCGCTTGCCCTCCAGCGCGTCCTGGCGGACGCCGTAGAAGAAGCCGCGCTGGTGCTCCATGACCTCGTCGTACTCAAGCAGGTTCTTGCGGATCTCGTAGTTGCGTTGTTCGACCTTGCGTTGGGCGCGTTCGACCGATCGGGAGACCATGCCGTGCTCGATCGCGTCGCCCTCTTTCATGCCCAGGCGGGAGAGGATCGAGAGCATGCGGTCGCCGGCGAACATCTTCATCAGCGGGTCTTCCAGCGAGAGGAAGAACCGGGACGAGCCGTTGTCGCCCTGTCGGCCGGAGCGTCCGCGGAGCTGGTTATCGATCCGGCGTGACTCGTGCCGCTCGGTGCCGACGATGTGGAGCCCGCCCATCTGCTCGGTGTGGGTGTAGAGCTGCAGCCGGTGCTGCTGGTAGATGCCCAGGCGGAGCAGGTCGTAGTCGCCGAGGGTGTCGAGCTGGTCGGCACACTCGTCAACGGACATCGCCTGCGCCCGCTTCTCGGGCACCAGCCCGCTGGTCACCAGCCAGTGACGGAAGAGCTCCTGCTTGAGTTCGTCGGCGTCCCGTGACTCGGCGTCCTTCTTCTTCAGGCCCAGGTGCTGCTGGGCGATCTGGCGGTAGGCCTTGTCAAGCAGCTCGTCGTCGCTTATCTCGGGCTTGGCCGAGGCGGGCAGCAGGTTGCGGGACTGCCAGTGCTTGACCAGGTCCCCGCGCGGGATGGCCTGGAGCTTGATGTCGGTGCCGCGGCCGGCCATGTTGGTCGCGATCATCACCGAGCCGAGTTGCCCGGCGTCCTCGACGATATTGCTTTCTTTTTCGTGCTGCTTGGCGTTGAGCACACTGTGCTTGATGCCGTACTTGCGGGTCAGCAGCTGGCTGAGCATCTCGCTGGCCTCGACGCTGGTCGTGCCAACCAGCACGGGTCGGCCGATGTCGTGCACCCGCTTGATCTCGTCGAGGATCGCACTCCATTTGTCCTTCTCCGCCAGGAAGATCAGGTCGTCGCGGTCGACCCGGGCGATCGGCCGGTTGGTCGGGATCGCCACCACGTCCAGCTGGTAGATCTCCATGAACTCGGTGGCCTCGGTGATGGCCGTGCCCGTCATACCCGCCAGGCGCTGGTAGAGCTTGAAGAAGTTCTGGATTGTCACGGTGGCGAGGGTCTGGGTCTCTTCCTTGATCTTGACCTTCTCTTTGCATTCGATGGCCTGGTGCAGTCCGTCGGACCACTGCCGACCGATCATCATCCGGCCGGTGAACTCGTCGACGATCACGATCTCGCCCTGGTGGACGACGTACTCCTTGTCCTTGTTATAGATCGCGTGGGCCCGCAGCGCGTTCTCCAGCAGGTGGGGGAACTCCATGTTCTGCCCGACGTAGAACGAGCCGATACCCGCCTTCTTCTGCGCCTCGGCAACGCCCTCGTGGGTGAGGTGCGCGGCCTTCTTTTCCAGCTCGACCTCGAAGTACTGGGTGTGCTGGTCGCGCTGCTCCTCCAGCCCAAACATCTGCTCGGACAGCGTCTTGATCTGATCCTTCATCCCCGGGATGCTTGCTTTGTCGCGGGTGTTGCGGATATCGCCCTCCAGGCCCTTGATCTTCTTCTGAACGTCCTTGACCTTGTCATCGACCTTCTGCCAGGGGCGCTGCTTCTCGGTCAGGTGGCGGGCGACGTCGTCGGCCACGTCGTAGGGCGGCTTCTCCGCGTCCTTCTGGCCCGAGATGATCAGCGGGGTGCGGGCCTCGTCGATGAGGATCGAGTCGACCTCGTCGATGATGATGAAGTCGCGGTGGCGTTGGACCTGTTCCTGGACAGACAGCTTCATGTTGTCCCGGAGGTAGTCAAAGCCCAGCTCGCTGTTGGTCGCGTAGAGGACGTTGCACTCGTAGGCCTGCTTCTTCAGGGGCGGCGGCTGCATGTGCATCGGGTGGATCGCGCCGACGGTCAGCCCCAGCGCGTAGTAGAACGGGAAGACCCAGTCGCGGTCGCGCTGGACCAGGTAGTCGTTGACGGTGACGACGTGGCAGGAAAGCCCCTCGCAGCAGGCGACGTAGCAGGCCAGGGGCGCGACGATGGTCTTGCCCTCGCCGGTGCGCATCTCGGCGATCTTGCCTTCGCCCAGCACCATGCCGCCGATGAGCTGGACATCGAACGGCCGGGCACGGAACGGCGGGCGGGACTCGGGGTAGATCTCGCGGACCGCCTCGTACAGCTCGTTGGGCACCTCGACCTGCAGGTAGCCCGGCGCGGGCTCGCCGCCCTTGACCGGCTCGGGCTCGAGCGCGTCGGCCTTGGCCTTGATCTCGGCGTAGATGCCCTGGAGCCGCTCGGGGAGTTGCTTGGGGTCGAAGCGGTGCTCGTCGTTGAAGATGTTGCGGATGCCGACGTAGCGGTCCATCGCCTCGCGGGCCACGGCCATGATCTGCGGCAACAGCTCTTTGAGCGTCTGACCGTCCTTGAGCTGCTGGGTGAACTCGGCGGTCTTGGCCCGCAGTTCTGAGTCAGTCAGCGCGCGGATGCCGGGCTCGAGTTCGTTTATGCGTGTGACACGCTGGTTATAGCGCTTGATCATCCGGTCGTTGCGCGACCCGAAGACCTTGGACATCGCGTTGCTGAAGAGTTGGGTAACCATGGTGGTGTTCCGTGTTGGCTCGTATGAGCGTGTTGCCGAGCGGTGCAGAGACCGATCTGGCGGGACCCGCGGCGCCGGGCCTTGGCCACGCCGAAGGGTAAGGTTTGGTGCAGGGGCGGCCGACCGGGAAGGTTCCCGTGCTCGGCCGCAAGAGGACATGCCGCGTCGATCAGCCGCATGCAGGAGGGGGTAGATTCAAGAGTGATTCGCGCAGCGGCTGCGGGGGGCAGGCCCGCGTCTTGGAGATGGTTAGTGACGGCGGTGCGGTTTCACTGGCGATCAACGCCGCCGTGGATTGGCTCTGCGCGGGCGACTCAATCTTCTGGCTGAAGCTGCGGGCCGCGTCTGTAAGCGCGGCGATCAGGTGCTCGAGGGTCTGCCGCTGTTCCGCCGCCCCACGGGTACAGCCCGGCGTAGCCGAGGCAGACCCAGCTGCCTGGGCCGAGGCAGACAGGCAGACCGCCACCGATAGTGCAAGCAGCGCAACGGGCAGTGGAGCGGAATGGGGACGTTCTGGCCTCACAGCAGGATTATCGACCGGATCGCGGGACAAAGCAAGGTGCCACTGCAAACCGCCTCACAAGGCCGCCAGACGGTGGGCCCGGTCCTGAGCGATCAGGGCTTGGACGATGGGTCCGAGCTCCCCGGCCATGACCTTCTGGAGGTTGAACGACTCGCCCAGCCGGTGGTCCACCACCATGTTGTCCTTCCAGCGGTAGGTGCGGACCCGCTCGCTGCGGCCGCCGGTGCCGATCATCGCGCTGCGGCTCTCGGCCCGCTCGGCGTCCTTCTCCGCCTGCATCTTCTCGTACACCCGGGCCTTGAGCAGTTGCCAGGCCTTGTCCCGGTTCTGTTGCTGGCTCTTGCTCTCCTGCATCCGCACCTCGATCCCCGTGGGCTTGTGGATCAGGTGCACGGCCGTGGCGACTTTGTTCACATTCTGCCCGCCCGGGCCCTGGGCGGTGGTCACGTGTACATCGACCTCGCTCTCGGCGATCTTCAGCTCCACATCCTCCGGCTCGGGCAGCACCGCCACCGTGCAGGTGCTCGTGTGCACCCGGCCCTGGGTCTCGGTCGCCGGGACCCGCTTCACGCAGTGCACCCCGCCCTCGTAGCCCAGCCCCTGCCAGACCGCCTCGCCCTTGACCGACGCGGTCATGTGCCGTAGTCCGCCCTGCTCGCCCGCGGCGTAGTCCATCGGCTCGAGCTTCCAGCCCCGCGACTTGGCAAAGCACTGGTACATCTCAAAGACCTCGCCGGCGAATAACGCCGCCTCGTCGCCCCCCGTCCCCGAACGCACCTCCAGGATCACCGCGCCGACCGAGGCGTCGTCGGCCGTGACCAACTCGCTGGCGATCGCCTCCAGCAACTCGTCGCCTTTGCCATCGAGCTCGGCGACCTGCTCCCGGGCCAGCTCGACCAGGTCCGCGTCCTCGTTGTCGGCGATGATCTGCCTCGCCTCGGCCAGGTCCACCTGCTGCCGCTGGTAGCCGCGGTACCGATCAACCAGGCCCGCAAGCGCCGCGCGCTTAACACTCAGCCGGGTGACCTGCACGTGGTCGGCGATTACTGCCGGGTCGTTGAGCTGGGCTTCCAACGCATCGAACTGGTTGGCCAACTCGTCGAGCTTGACGATCAGGTTGGGGTTGGGATCGGGCATGGGTTCGTTATAGATCAGCGGCTGCCTGAAACCGGAACGACACCTTCACGGGTCCGGGTCAGCCACTGCTGATGGGCCGCGACCATCCTCGCCACACGTTCGGGTTGCTGGCCGGCAAGATCGGTCGTCTCGCCCAGGTCATCCGCGAGGCTGTAGAGTTCCGGGGCGTTCTCGCCGCGGATCACCAGCTTCCACGGGCCCTCCCGCATGGCGTGTTGGTTGTCATGGACCCAATGGGCTCGCCGCGTTCGCAGTTGGGAGTCGGAGGTATTGACCAAGTCCTTGCCGTCCAAGACGATCTCCGCGGGAAGCTCTACCCCGGCGAGTGTTGCGAACGTCGGCATCAGGTCCATACCCAGGACCATACTGTCCGAAACCTTGGACTCGGTCATCACCGCCGGCCAGTACCAGACCATCGGCACGCGGTGCCCGCCCTCGTAGACCGTGCCCTTCTGCCCGCGCAGCGGCCCGGCCGAGCCGGTGTACCGCGAGGCCTGCCCGTTGTCCGAGCAGAAGATCACCAGCGTGTTTTCGGCGATGCCGTGCTCCACCAGCGCCGCGACGACCCGACCGATCCCGGTGTCCATCGACTCGATCATCGCCCGGTACGTCCCCGCGACATCCTCGGGCATCTCGCGGACCCTTCGGCCGACCCCGCGGAATCCCTCGTCCCCCGGCCCCTGCATCGGGTAGTGAGGCGCGCCGTGGGCGAGGTAGAGGAAAAACGGCTTGTCCGGGTCCTCCTGCTGCTGCGCACCGATCCATTGAGCCGCCCGGTCGTTGATCAGGTCGGTGACGTACCCGTCGATATGCTCCAGTTCATCGCCGATCCACCAGTCTTTGTGGCCCTCCTGGTCGATCTTATTGAAGTAATCCACGTTACCGGAGACAAAGCCCTCGAAGGTGTCAAAGCCCTGTCGGAGCGGGCCGAAATTGGCGACGTCGTAGCCCAGGTGCCACTTGCCGAACAGCGCGGTGGCGTAGCCGGCGTCGCGCAGCATCTCGGCCATGGTGTACTCGGCCAGCGGCAGCCCGACCTCTCGGTGCCGCGCCGCGGTGATCACCCCCTCGACCCCGGTGCGCTGGGGGTATCGGCCGGTCATGAGCGCCGCCCGCGTGGGGCTGCAGACCGCGCCGTTGCTGTGGTAATCCGTGAAGCGGACCCCCCGCTCGGCCAGCGCGTCGATATGCGGGGTGCGTATCCGCTCGCTGCCGTAGCACGACAGGTCGCCGTAGCCCAGATCGTCGGCCATGATCAGCACGATGTTCGGTCGGTCCTGTGCCGAAACCGACAGGGCCAGCAATATCGTCGTCAGCAACAGCGGGATGCGGTCCATGGTCGTGCTCCGTGCATCAGGTCGGCGCATAAAACAGCCGCGTCATGAAACGCGGCTGCGGGAGAGATCAGGCTGCTACTTCTTCTTGAAGTACCCGCCGGAGAACTTCTTCTGGAACTTCTCGACCCGGCCGGCGGCATCGACAAACTTCTGCTTACCGGTGAAGAACGGGTGGCTCTCCGAGGAGATGTCCACCTTGATCAGCGGGTACTCCTTGCCGTCCTCCCAGGTGATGGTGTCCTTGGTCGGCGCGGTGGAGCGGGTCATGAACTTGAAGTCGGCCGAGACGTCCTGGAAGACGACGGCGCGGTACTCGGGGTGGATGTCAGGCTTCATGGCGTTTGGGAATTGGAATTTACGGGTTGGATTTTGCCCGAGCAGATATCCACATGGCGGACCCGTCGCGGCGAGCCAAGTAGTATAGCCAATTCATCTTCGCCCATGCAACCCCATTTCCCCGAGCTTTAGACCCACAGCACCATGCAGATCTACCTCAACGGCCAGCTCGTCCCCGCCGATTCCGCCCGTGTCAGTGTCGAGGACGCGGGCCTGCAGCACGCCGTGGGCCTGTTCGAGACGATGTTCTGCTACCAAGGCCGGGTCTTCCGCCTCGATCAACACCTCAAACGGCTCAAACGCTCGGCCGAGGTGCTGGGCCTGGCCGCGACACTCGACCCCGCCCCACTCGCCGATGCTGTCCGCCAGACGATCGACGCGAACCAGCTCGACCATGCCCGCCTCAGGCTCACCCTCACCGCCGGGACCCTCTCCATGCTCCGCCAGGAGGGCGCACCGGCGGTGAAGGTCACCCAGACCGTGGCGGTCGTGCCCAGCGAGCCGACTCAGTTTGACCCCGCCTACTTCGAGCAGGGCGTGGGCGTAACCGTCTATAAGCAGGCCGCCAACCCCTTCGACGACACCGCGGGGCACAAGACCCTGAACTACTGGCCACGCTTGCGTTCGCTGCGGCAGGCCGCCGCCGCGGGATGCTCCGAGACGATCTGGCTGAGCATCACCAACCACCTGGCGTCGGGCGCGGTGTCCAACCTCTTCCTGGTCAAGGATGGCCGGCTGCTGACCCCGATCGCCCACGGCGAGGAAAAGGAACAGTCCCTGCCCGCGCCGGTGCTGCCCGGCGTGACCCGCCGGGCGGTCATCGAGACCGCCGAGTCGATGGGGATCACCGTGGAGCGGCGGATGCTCAGCGTCGAGGAACTGCTGGAAGCGGACGAAGTGTTCCTGACCAACAGCAACTGGCGCGTGCTGCCGGTCGTGCGGGTCGAGCAGCGTGAGATCGCCGACGGCAAGCCGGGTCGGATCACGTCAGACCTACGCGAGCGCGTGCTGGCCTTGATTGAACAAGAGACGACCTCGCGCTGACCGGCGAGCCGGCGGCTGTGCCGCCGGTCTGAGGCGACGGCTGAGGCGACAATGGGTGATGTGGGTTGTTTTAGAGCGGTCGTCACTGACCGGGACCGCAGGTCCCGGCTCGCCGAGGCATCTCACAGCGGCGGGAGCCCACGCTCCTCGCGGCGCTGTTGCATCAGCTTGAAAAACTCGGACATGTAACCGAGGTTCTGCGGGTCGCCCTTGTCCAGCATCTCCCACATCCGCCGACGCCCCTCTGACTCTCGTTCCTGCTGTTCCGGCGTTTTTTCACCGTCCGGACCCTGCCTTTGCTGACCCTGGCGATTCTGATCCATCATGGTGATGAATCCGTCCATCGACTGGTCTCGACCTGCCTCGTCCTGCTTGATGATCCGCGTGACATACATCGTCCGCATCATCTGCTGTCGGGCGTCCGCCGCTTCCTGCTGGGCGTCGGGGTTCTTGTCCAGATATGCCCGCAAGCGGTCCTGATCTTCCTGAGACAGGCCACCCCACATCTCGTTGATCCGCTCCTGGTAAGGCCGCTTCTCCGCGTCTGAAAGCCGCTGATAACGCGGGTTGTCTAAGAGCGCCTCGACATCCGAAACCGACTCGGGCATCGGCGGAGCAACCCGCAGCCAGGCCTGGTATCCCCCTACCACCAGCGTCACAAAGGCCACGATGGCCAAGCTAAAGGCAACCCACTTCTTCTTGCGTTCGCCCATGGCCTACTCCTCAAACTCGATCACGCTGACCCGGCCGTCCATCCATAGGTTATTTCGACGCAGGTGCCGGGCGGGGACTTCAAGGGGCTCATCCTGCCCCTCGATGTCGGCCGTGGCGTTGTCAAAATCCCGGCAGAGGATGATCTTGTCCTCTTCAATAAACCCCAGACGCACGAAGAAAATATCGTTCGGCCTTTCGCCACTGACCAACGAAAAATAGTCGTAGCTGGTCCCCGCCAGGTCGTAGACGATGTCGTCGTCCGGGCACTTCCAGACCGCACTGGTCTTGCCGTCCTCGTAGGGCAGGTAGTCCTTCATCGCCTCGGGCAGGCCGGGGTCGGTATCGGCGCTGAGGAACGGCGGGGGCATGTAGCGGGCGACCGGCAGGCGGTCCTTGTTGTCCGTGCGGTGGGACTGGATCGCGACGCCGATCTGACGCAGGTTGCTGGCGCAGGTCGTCTTCTGCACAGTCTTGCGCGTGCTGGCCAGGACGGGCATGAGGATCCCGATCAGGACCGCGACGATCGAAACCACCACGAGCAGTTCGATCAGGCTGAACCCGTTGAGCGGGTGTCGGGGGCGGCGGGTGGTCATCGTCTAAGGCGTCTCCATCTGGGCGTATGACATCACGTGATAGTACGTCGATCCCTCGGCCGAGGTTGCGGCCGAGCTTCAAGAATCGGTCAGATACAGGTGGTACTGTAAAGGCCTGGATGGTCCTCGCTCAACACCAGATCGGAGCCCTGATGCCGACCCGTATCCTGAACTGTAGAACCCTGCTCTTGGCGGTGCTATGCCTGGTCCCGCTCTCGGCCGGGGCGGCGGATCGGCCCAACATCGTCTGGCTGATGAGTGAGGACAACTCGGTGCACCACCTACGGCTGTACCACGCGTCGGGCGCGGCGATGCCGAACATCGAGGCCTTGGCCGAGCACGGGCTGGTGTTCAACCACGCGTTCTCCAACGGCGCGGTCTGCTCGGTCGCGCGGACAACGCTCATCACTTCCTGCTACGCCCCGCGGATCGGCACGCAGTATCACCGCCGGGCCGAGCTGGCCCCGATGCCCCGGGTGGGGTCCGAGGCCCTGGCCTTCTTCCCGGCCTACCTGCGTGAGGCGGGCTACTACACCGCCAACAACAGTAAGACCGACTACAACGCCCAGCCAGGACAGCGCAAGCCCTGGGACCGCTCGGGAAAAAACGCGACCTGGCGCGACCGGGCCGAGGGTCAGCCTTTTTTCTACGTCCAGACGATCGCGACCACCCACGAGAGCCGGCTGCACTTTCCCGATACCCGCCAGCCGACCCAGGCGGACCCGGACCAGATGGCGGTCGCGCCGATCTACCCCGACACCCCGCTGCTGCGGTACACCTACGCCCGCTACCACGACCAGCACGCCCAGATCGACCGGCAGTTCGGCCAAGTGATCGACAAGCTCCGGGAAGACGGGCTGATGGACGACACCTTCATCTTCTACTTCGCCGACCACGGCGGGGCGCTGCCGGGGTCCAAGGGCTACGCCTACGATCGTGGCCTGCACGTGCCGCTGGTGGTTTATGTCCCGCGGAACTTTGCCCATCTCCTGGACGAGCCGATGCGCGAGCACGGCCGACGGATCGACGGTTTTGTCGAGTTCGTGGACTTCGGCCCGACCGTGCTCCACCTCGCTGGGGTGGAAGTGCCCGACGGTATCGACGGCGAGGCCTTCATGGGTCAAGGCGTCACGCTCGAACAACTTGATGAGCGTGATACCGCCTTCGGCTACGCCGACCGCTTCGACGAGAAGTACGACCTGGTCCGCACGCTTCGCGTGGGCAAGTACAAGTACATCCGCAGCTACCAGCCGTTCAATCACGACGGCCTGTTCAATCAATACCGCTACCGCCAGCTCGCCTATCAACAATGGCGCGAACGGTTCAAGGCCGGGGAATTGAATGACGTGCAGGCGGCGTTCTTTCGGCCCCGGTCGGCGGAGATGCTTTTCGATGTCGAGGCCGACCCGTACGAGACGCAAAACCTTGCCGGTGATCCGCGATTTGTCGCAACGCTCACCGAGCTGCGGGGCAGGCTGCGTGAGCAGCTCGAGTCGATGCCGGACCTGAGCTTTATCCCCGAGCCGCTCATGCTGATGAACTTCGGCGAATTCGAGAGCCCGGCCGAGGTCGGCCGGTTGATGCAGCGGCAGATCGCGGGGTATCTCGACATCGCGGACCTGCAACTTATGCCCTACGATCAGGCCAAGCCGGAGCTGGTCGAGGTCTTGCAGCTCGGCCAGGTCCCCAAGCTGTACTGGGGCATTATCGCCGCCACTTCGTTCGGCACCGATTCGGCGGAGCTGATACCCCTGGTTGAAGCGATCGCGGGCAACGCCAGTGAAGAGCCGCTGTTGCTGGCCCGGGCCGCGGAGTTCATCGCGCTGACCGGCACCAACTCGGGGCTTGACCCCGCGTCGCTGCTGAACCAGGCGCTGACTAAAAGCCGGTCGGCGATGGAGGCGCTGCTGGTCTTGAACTCGGCCGCGCTGCTGCACGAAACGGTCGAGGGCTTTGCGATCGACCCGCAAGTGCCCGAGGCGTATCGGGAAAACCGGTGGGTGAAAGATCGGATGGAGTATCTCCGCTAGCAAGGGATTGGCTCGCGATCCCTGTGGAGAGAGTAACGCCCATTAGAGCGCGGTGCGTCAATGATGGCCGTTACTGCCTTGCTCCCCCTCCCTCCCAGGGAGGGGGTTGGGGGGAGGGTCGAGGCGTAGCATCAACCGCGGTATACGATCAGCCCATCGGCAGTCAGCGCAAGCGTTCTGTCCGCAAGCTTCGCTTCGATCCCGGGCACCCGGGGGGGGGGGGGGGGGGGGGGGGGGGGGGGGGGGCGGGGGGGGGGGCGGGGGCGCGCGCCGGGCCCCGGGGGCCCGCGCGGGCCCGCGCGCCGCGCGGGGACCAGGAACGCCACCCGACACCCCACCAACAC
>JBCDHS010000013.1:0-78471 GCA_038749735.1 Planctomycetota bacterium | reverse complement strand
GCGGGATCATCGGCTCAATCAAAGACCACTGCTTGTCGGTCAGATCGGTAGGATAAGACGTCCGTGTCATACCAGATTCATCGGTTCACGGCAGGGTTCTTAAACACGTTCTCAGGGCCAACCAATCTTTCTACCCCCTGAAGATGGCTTCAACCAAAGTGCGCAACTTGACGGACACTACCATCCTCACCCGGCCCCGAGAGTTCATGCAGTAGCCTAAACCTCAAGCCTCACATGACAGGGTGGCCGTGGCATGGCGAAGCCATCCCACGGAACGAACCAGAGTAGATGAGCAACAAAGCAGCAACACCTCAACCCCAAGCACGTTCCGTGGGATCGCTACGCGATGCCACGGCCACCCGTCAATGCGGGAAGCAGCTACTTTTCTTCTTCATCGGGTCCAACAAATCGAGCCCTGTTACTTGAACTACGAAACAACTGCTGTGTTGTCGGCGGGGCTTGCTCGGCTTCTAAGTCACTGCGTAAGGCATGAAAATCGACGAGCCGCCGTAACTCAGTCTTCCCATACTGAACGCGCAATCCTGCAGGAATCGACAGCGTACTGGCATCGATTTGATCGCCTGCCAAAACGAGGGCATATTGCCAGTAAGGCTCGTTCGTCTCGAAATTGACATGCATACTCGCCGCAAGGACAAGCGGCAGTTCGGTGTGCCTGTCGCTATCGTGTTCAGGACTGTTGCGTAGCGCGATGCGTTTGTGCACCTCAATGCTCTCAGGTGCGACCCATACCTCCGGCCGCTGATCCACCTCTATTTCAACCAGTTTGCGAAGCAACGAATTAACATCTTGGCCGTCACGATATACAAAACAAATCTCATGCCGATGATGAATCCCGTTATGCCACTCGCGGGCCAAGCCAATCTCCCACAACCATGCCTGCGAAACGCCAAATGGCATATCTTCTACGGCGATGTCTCTTCCTTGACCCACATCATCAGACTCATTTTGCACGCCATATACCACGGGGATGAAGTAAATCGCAGGGATCAGCAACGTCAGCGCGGTGGCGGCCATAAGTACGAATCGCAAAAGAAGTCGTTGCATATCTGTATCCTCGGATTCAGTAAAAATGGATTCTGTATATCTGCTATCTTCAACCTTATGCCATGCCAAGGCGATCTCGGTATTCCGTAATACTGCAGGTGGTGTTCGCATGCGAATGTAATGATTACACCCGGAAGATCGCCCCGAGCTTCTTGCCCATCAGCACGCTCGCGCCGACGAGGGTGACGGTCAGCAGGGCCATGCCCCAGACGCCCATAGCGCTGGCGATGTAGGGGCCGTCGCCCAGGCGGTTGTAGAGGGTCCAGATGGCCTTGGTGACGGGGTAGTGCTCCTGTCGCTCGGCGAGGATGAGCGAGTCGCTGACCTCGAGCATGGCAAAGGCGAAGACGAGGATGCCGCCAGCGATGAGGTTGGCCATGATCAGCGGGACGACGATGCGGCGGATGGCGGTCATGGTCGACGCGCCGAGGTTGAGCGCGGCCTCCTCGAGCTGGCCGGAGGTCTGCTCGAGCCCGGCCGAGGCGGAGCGTAGGATGTAGGGCAGGCGGCGGACGGCGTAGGCGATGACGAGAAAGACCAGGGGGTTGGGGGCCTGGCCTCGTACTGCGAAGAGCGAGCCGACGCCGTACCAGAAGCTGTCGGGGTCCTGGTTGGCAAGGGACACCTGAAAGAACTGGGCTAATTGCGGGAAGGGCCAATTGAGCGACATGGCGACGTACCCAAAGGCCAGGACGAGTCCGGGCACAGCCAGGGGCAGCATGCCGAGGGTGTCGAGGACCCAGCCGCCCTTGACCTTGACGCGAACCACGAGGTAGGCGATGGCCAGGCCCACGATGATGGCCAGGACCATGGCGGCGAGGGCGTAGACGAGCGAGTTCTTGATCGAGCCGACGGCCAGGTCGTGGGTGAGCATGCCTCGGTAGTGCTCGGTGGTGAGCGACTGGGGCAGGACGGTGTTGTACCAGTCGGTGCCGGCCTGCATGCCCGAGAAGCTGGTGAGCACAACGCCCAGGTGCGGGAGCACGGCCAGGACGGTAATGCCGAGGAACAGGGCCGCCGCGCCCACGGCCTTCAGGCCGGTGAGCTTACGGGGGGCCGAGGCGTGCTGGGCCTTGGACTGCATGGCGTAGGCCCGGCCGCCGAAGGCGATCTTGCCGGCGAGGTAGAACAAGATCGCCGCGGCGAGCATGACCACGACCAGCGCGTACGGCCGGGGGTTGGATTCGACCTCCGTCAGCCCGTAGAACACCTGCACGGGCATGACCTCGGTGAACTCGAACATCAGGGGCGTGCCCAGTTCGGTAAACGACCAGATGAAGACGATGGTCGAACCGGCGAAGATGCCCGGCAGGATCAGCGGCAGCGTGCAGCGCCAGAACCGCTTCCACCGCCCGGCCCCAAGGTTGAGCGCCGCCTCGTCCAGCGACGGGTCGAGGTTGGCCATCGCGGCGGTGATGTTGAGGTAGAGGATCGGGTAGAGGTGCAGCGCCTCCATGAGGACCACGGCCGCGAAAACGGCGTTGACCTCGCCGATGATCGGCAGTTGGAACTGACCGGCGAGGAAGTCGATGCCCGGCTGGCTGGGGTCGGTGATCCCGATCCATTTGAGCAAACTGTTGACGGCGCCCGTCCGTCCGAGGATGGCCCGCATGCCGATCGCGCCGACGAACGGCGGGAGGATCAGCGGGACCAGGACCAGCGCGCTGACCATCGCCTTGCCCGGGAAGTCGTACTTCGCCGCGATCGACGCCATGGGCAGCGTGATGATCAGGCAGAGCAGCGTCGTGCAGACCGCGATCGCGACGGCGTTGAACAGCCCGCGGAGGTAGAGCGGGTCGCGCAGCACCCCGACGTCCGCATCCGTGAAGTAGCGGAGCGAGAACGCGCCGTCGTGGACAAAGCCGCCACCCACGGTGAGCAGGATCGGCCAGAGCAGGAAGATCAGGAAGATGGCCAGCAGCAGGCCGAACAGGCCGTAGCGATACACATCTCGGGCACGGATAGGCATGGGCAGGAGTTTACCGCGATGGGCGTTTGAGGGTGGGCTGGTACGAGCAGGCTTGGTTTGTGAACAAAAAATTAGCGAATGAGGCGTTTGAGGTGGTCCCGGCTTATACTCGTCAAAAGCGTAGAAAGGCATACAATTCAGCGCATCGACGACTCAAGGCTTATTGATCTCCACTTGGGAGATTATATTAAAAAGTAGGTTGTTGGTGCTTTTTCACTGGTTGCGGCACCTACTGAAAAGCTAGCTTTCTATCAGGAGCATCAGAATGAGATCTTTACCCTCTCGCATTCGACCCTTCCTGGCTTTTGCGGTCTGTGCTCCCCTGATACTTGTGGCTCCGGCCGAGGCTCAAAGCTGCCCCAACGGCTCGTGCGGGGTGAATCCTGTCGATCAGGTGCGCAATGAAGTCGATGCGGCCCGCTCGGTTGTACAGAGCGGCGCACTCGACGCGGCCCACGCCCGCGTGATGGCGGTCGCCGCTTCGGCTGAAGAGAAAAAAGTCTCTCGCGTCCGCGACATACAGACGCTGATTGGTGGACTCGCCTCGACCCTGCGTGATCGCTCGGATGCCGCCTTTGACCAGGCCTATGCCTCTTACTTTGAAGGCTATGAAGACCAGGCCCTCGACCAGTTCCGCGAACTGGCCGAGTTGGATGGCCTGCCCGCCGCAAGCAAGGCGAAGGGCGAACTAGAACAGGAAGAAGACCGTGTCGCCTGGCGGTTGCTGCGTGATATCGCGGTGAAGCAGATCGGCGATGCCGAGTACCTCATCGCCCGTGAAACGCTTGGTGACATGGAGCGGTTGGCCCGTCGTACGGGTTATGGCGACCAGACCGCTCAATTGTTTGCTCGCCTCAGCAGCTTGCTGATCGAGCGGGTTGATGTGGCCGCGCAGTGGGTCGAATCCGGCCAGCAGGACAAGGCTTACGCCACGCTGATTGAGGTTTCCCGCCTCTCGATGCTCCGCGAGGCATCGGTCAATGCCCGCCGCGTGCTGGGCAAGACCCGCAACCTACCGGAGATGCGGCAGGCCGCCGCGCGTTACGACGCCATGCGTGAACTGGTGCGTATCCAAGCCGCCATCGCCGAACTCGGCAACGCCTCGGCCCGCGACATGGCCCCCAACCTGCGAGAGCTCGGCAAGCTCACCACGCAATACGCCGGCACCCCGGCCGCAGCGCAAGCCGAAGAATTGCTGAGCACCCTCAACGAGCAGCTTGCCGCTCGCTAAGCCGAGTGAGTCAGTTCGCTTCTATGTAATCTGCAGAAGGACCAAGCCGGACGGGCCTTTTCACCGGGCTGGTTATTTTTATTGATGCAGCTATCCCACCCATGGCCCGGTGATCGCGAGCGTCATGCCGGTGTTCTGGATGTTCACGAAGAGGGTTGACCCATCGGGTGAGAAGCAGCTGCCGGCAAATTCGCTGCCGTTCATGGAGTTGCGAGCGATCTTGTAAATGCTGCCTTCAGGCGTAACGCCCAGGACATGGTTGGTTGGTCCGCCGTCTTCGCAAACGATCAGATCACCCCAGGGGGCGATGCAGATGTTGTCGGCGTGCTGGAGGATGGCCGCGTCGTTGGGTTCGATGAATAGTTCGAGTCGGCCCGGGAAGCGGCGCTCATCGGTGGTGCCCTCGAAACGGCTCGGGACGTAGCGCCAGATCTGCCCTTTGGCGATTCGGCCGCCGGTCGTGGTCGCGAAATAGATCGATTCGTGGCCGTACCACATGCCCTCGCCCCGGGCGAAGCGGGCCGCGCCCTTGTCGTAGGCCTGGTACCGAAGCGAATCGTTCGGAGATTCGACATCTTCCAGATCGACCCACTCGGCGTCGAAGACCTGACCCTGGCGCAGGTCGAGCATCTTGGAGATGTCGATCCTGAACGAGCTGCCTCCAGTCCCGCCTTTGACCAGTTCTTTCGGGGCCTCTTCGTGCCAGTTGCGCAGGTCGGTAGGCCGATGCGCGCGGATCGCCAGCGCTTGCAAACGCCCACCCTTGGCCAACTCACCAGGCTTGTCGGGGATGTAGCGGTAGATCACGCCGTCCTGCCGATCCTCGGTCTGGTAGACGATGCCGGTTTCGGGGTCGACGGCCACGGCCTCGTGGTTGAACCGGCCCATGGCTTTGAGCGCGACGGGCTTGGCGAGCTGAATCTGGGCGGTTGCGGGCACCTCGAAGTTATAGCCGTGGTCCTGCTCACGCCGGTCGCTGGCGCGATCGACGGTCTCTTCGCAGGTGATCCACGAGCCCCAGGGCGTCGGGCCGCCGGCGCAGTTGCGCTCGGTACAGGCGAGCGAGAGGTAGTGGCGGACCAGCCGCCTCTGCCGGGTGTCATAGACCAGTGTGGTGGTCCCGCCGAGCGAGGGTGTTCGGCCGAAGCCGGTGTCGTAGGCGTACGCGCGGTCCAGGCGGTGCATGAGTTCGTTCTGCCAGCCGAAAGGCCCGTTACGGAAGACCGGACCCTCGATCTCGTGGTTTCGCACCAATAGGGTCAAGCCATCGGGCCCGGGGAACGCGGCCATCCCGTCGTGCTTGGCCGGCACCAGGTAGCCGTCATCCATCCGCTCGCCGGTCTTGGAAAAAACGTGATACGCAAAACCCTGGGGCAGGTCCAGCACGCCTTGGGCATCCAGTTCGAGTGGCCCAAAGCCGAGGTTGTCGGCAGCGGATTGGGCGGCCGAGGCCATGCTGGTATGACCGGTAAATTGACGTAGCCCCGCGAAACCCGCGGTGACGGCGGCGGCCTGGGTCAGGAAACGTCGGCGGGAATACTTTGGCATGACGGCTCGGTACGCTGGATAGTCACAAGGGCATCACTGCTACGACAGCGAGCCAAATGATTATTCCACAATCCGGCCTACAGGGCTTACGAAAAGCGTGTTAATTTTAGCGCTGCCATACAGTATGGACGCAGACTGTTCGATCTCGCGGTGAGACTATTGGGCGAGTTTCCGCTCAAGCGTGCCCACCGGCTCGACCACGCCCAAAAAGCCCGCACCATTGAGCCACTGCTGGGCCGCGTCGTCCCCGAACAGGTTTGCGTCCAGGAATGCCAGGCCGCTGTGCAGGATGACTTTGTGGAACCCGGCGTTGGCCTGGTCCGAGACGCGGCTGAGTCGGCGATTGGTTCGGCCGGTCTCCCCGCCGAAAGTCATGTGGTCCGCCCCGTCAAAGATGACCAGATACTGTGATGCTCCATGATCGGCCGGCCCCGGCGTGTGGTCGTAGGGGATGCGGCGATCCTCGGCAGGCATGTTGGTGATGACGCTGGTGTCGAGCGTCCCGGTCATGTGCAGGGCCGGAATCCGGATCGATCCGTAGGTCCGGTCGCGTAGCCCGGGGCGGGACTGGGCCGGGCTGCTTAGCGGGATCATGCACTTGATCCGCTCGTCGCCGAGGTTGGTGTTTGACCCGAGGGTCATGCCCCCGGCCGCGAGGCAGGTCCAGGCCCCGAAGGAATGCCCCGCGATCGCGAGTTTGTCCAGGTCGTAGTCGCCGTGCAGCGGGCCATCGTCCTCGCCGTTGCCGGCTTCAAGCGTGTCGATGACGAAGGTGACGTCGCCCGTGCGGTTGATCGCGTGCTTGGGTTCGGTCACGGCCTGCCGCATCGCCGAAAGCCGCTCCCGCGCCGGCACATCACGCCAGATCGAGTCGTCGCTGCCGACGTGCTGGATGACGATGCAGACATAGCCGTGTGACGCCCAGAACTTGCCCAGATAGGAAAGCCCCTCGCGCGACCCGCCCAGCCCGTGGGAGATCAAAACCACCGGCCTCGGGCCCTCGGCACCAACTGGCGCGTAGACCTTGACCGGCACGTCGCGGCCTCGCTCTGGGTCATGCAGGTCTTCATCATGGATCGTGATCTCAAACGGGGCTTGAGCGTCCTTGTAGAACGACTGGCCCAACACAGGGCCGCCCACCCAGATGGCCAGGGCCGTGACAATGAGCGTGCGGATGAGGTGGGTGTGTTGCATAGCCGATCAACGCCTTGGCTTGGTGCATCATTGCACGCAAGGGACTACCACTACGATTCGACGGTGTTGCAGGATTGTCCTGGATCGGCCCGAATGAGTCAGTCTCTTCGTGGCCGGACCGCCCAGTGCATCTTTTGGCTGAGCATCGACCAGTAGCTCAGCTCCGGGTTATGCACCAGCTTCAGGGTCCGGGCGTACTTGCGGACCTGGACCTGCTGGCCGACCTGGAGCGGGGTGGCGGCCTGGCCATCGAGAACCAGAGAACTGCCGGGGTTCGCGCGGTGCAGGTACATCCACGCGTCGCACTGGCCCGAGAAGACGATCGGGCGGAAGGCGAGGGACTGTGGATTGAGGGCCGAGACGCAAAGCCCGTCGATCCCTGGGGACATGATCGGCCCGCCGGCCGAGAGGTTGTAGGCCGTTGACCCGGAGGGGGTGGAGACAACCACGCCGTCGCCGGAGAAGGTCGTTGCGCTCTGGCGGGACCACTGGGGCTCGATATTCAGCTCGATCTCGACCATCCGGAAAGGCGGGCCGGCGTTGATCACCGCGTCGTTGAGCGCGATCCCGCGGAACACCGGCTCGGGCAGGGTGGACCCGGCCGTATCGCCCCCGCCATTGAGCCCGCCCCACTGCGGCGTGCCCTCGGGATAAACCATAACGTCGAGCATGATCCGCTCAGACACACGCGCGTGGCCTGCCGCCAGCCGATCCCAGTGCCGCTGCACCGTTTCGATCGAGTACTCGGCCAGGAAACCGACCTTGCCGAAGTTGATCCCCAGCATCCGCAGGTCGCGGTCCACCAGCGCCCGCGCCTGACTCAGCAGCGTCCCGTCCCCGCCGAGCACAAAGGCCAGGTCCGCCCCGGGCAGATCGGGTGCCGTGTCACGGGTGACGTCCCGCGTGGAGACCTGGGCCACCACCTCGGCCCGCTCCTCCAGCCAAGGCAGGAACGACTGGAGCGCCTCGGTGACTTGGGGCTTGCCGTAGTTGCAAAGCAGCAGGATGCGCGGTCGGTCGGCCATGTATTAAGTTTAGCGAATCAACGCCCTAGCTTGTCTAAGGTCGCCGCAACTCGATATTGATCCACTCTTGATCAAGCCGATACACCCGCTCATCGCCCGCGCCCTGGTCGTCGTGGCCGTCTTCCCCGACGCTCCAAAGGATGGGCGTGCCGTCAATCAGGGTGTACTGCAACGGCCGGTCGCCGTGGGTGTCGGCAGGGATCGCGTCGAGGTAGTCACCAACCAAGATCTCGGCGTTGGCCGGCCACGCGCCGTGCTCGTTTCGGTAAACACACGCCGCAGCAGCGAGCCTGTCCAACCCTTCACGCGCACTCTGCCGCTGATAAAAGAGCGTCATCCTCTTGAGCCGGCCGACCGTGGGGCAGGTCAGCAGGTCGGTGACGTAGTCCGTGTAGGCCTCGGTATGGTTCTGGTCGTGTGCCGCGTGGAGTTGGTCAAGTAAACGTACAGTCTTTGGTTTGAGCCGACTACCGAGCAGGATATATCCCTGGCTCCACGCCTGGTGGTCGGCCGTCAGGCCGTCGATCGCCTCGGCAAGTTCCGCGCCGTGCAGTTCACGGATGCCGCGGTCAAGCTCGCCATACAACGCGTTAACGCGCCGCATCGCGCGTCCCAGGTCAAACCGTTCATCGCGGACCAGTTGGTTTGCCCCGCCGAGCCTCCAAGCCTGTTTCCATTGTGAGTCTGGCGTGCCGACGACCCAGTCGGTCGGTGCATCGCCGCGCCCCGCCGAGTAGGCGTTGCCTTTGTGTAGGTTGAGCAGGACCGCAAGACTGTCGGCCCTGGCGAGCGCGACATGCCGCAACAACTGCCGCTGCAGGTCCACACTCCGCAGCAGGGGTCGGCTTGCCTCCCAGTCTTCCAGCCGGACCCGCCCGTCCCAGGCCAATAGCAGCAGGTCGTGCATGCCCGTGCCTTGGTAGGGGTGGTTGCCCAAGAACGGGTCTTCCATCAGGTGCGTCGCCAGCGCTTCTCCGATCGCCATCCAACGGATGGCCAGGGCAAGATCCCCCGCGGCCCGGGCCTGCTCAGACCGTCTGGCGATCTCTTTCATCCAGCCATCAAGCTGACGTAAGGCGTAGCCGGTATTGCGATAGCTGAATGATGGGGGCCGCCGTGGGTTCATAAACACAGACGGTAAATAACTGTCGGGCCGGCGGAGTGCTCGTTGCAAAAGGTCGATTGGCGGCAGCTTATGTGTGTCGTCGGCCCGGGCCTGGTCGAGGGGCAGGCCGAGCTTGCGGTAACAAACCACCCGCGCCGTGCTTGCATGGTGCGACCCAAACGCGCCGAAGTTCAGGTAGGGCCCAAGCAGCGTAAAGGCGTTGTTCTCGGGGTCGATCTGCGAGCCCCGCCAGCGGTCGTATGCCTCTGGGTAGTCGATGACCCCGTCGCGCTGATGCGGCCTATCGACCCAAGTCGTCTGTTCGTTGACGGGCAGTCCAATGGTCGTGGTGTAGGGCCGGGTCGCGGGCGGGTCGAGCGGCGGCGGGGTCACCATCGTGCCGACCCGATGGGTCACGAACCGGCCGCGCAACATCGGCGCGAGCATCACACTCGAAACACCATCTATCATCTCTAAGCGTGCCCGCCTGAGATCACTGCCGCCAAGGCCGTCAAGCTCACTCATCCTCTGAACGAGGGGATCACGCAAGGCTTCTGAATTGAACGCCGCCGGCAACCGTCTCAGCGCACGGTCGATGGCCGCCTCGGCTTGTGCACGGGTTACCGCCACCGGACCCCGCCGGCTAGTCCGCAATGCTTCAATCTCGTCTCGGAGGGCACGTTCGAACCCATCGACTTGAGAGACAAGTTCAAGCCTCCGCCCCGCAACCTCTTCCGAGACCTCTGCCTCGATCCGCACGGCGTTGCGGTCAGGCGATGTATACAGCACAGCCCCGTCCTCCAGCACGGGGCCCTGCTCCACGTGCGTTGGCAGCGGCAGATAAAACAGCGCACCCGACGCGTCGGCATAGACCGCCCAGAAGTCTTCCGCCGGTGGCGGGTCGTCGGCGAGCGGGACCGTGAAGAATAACCCGCGCTCAGCGGCAAGTTCGTCCGTGGCCGGAGGGTCAAGTTCGGGCTGGGCGTGGGCGAGCCCAACCGGAATCGCGACGCTTGATAAAACCGCCGCTATAAACAGCAGAGCCTTGCTTAATTGATCAAACATGTCAGGTCTCCCGGCGGACTTCGCTTCATGTGTGGATCCTACCACACCAACCCCCGTGACGGCCGCCCCAACGGATGCACGGCTAGACGGCGTGTGCTTGGTGCAAGCCAGCAGCCTTTTGTGTCGATAGTTGTAGGTACCCGACTACCGTTCGGAGCCGACCATGCTCGCCCTGGCCCTGAAGAACACGACGCCAACCATCCAGACGCAATGGCCCGACCCAACCCCGATGGCGGGTGAGGCCGTGATCCGCCCTACGCGGCTGGGCGTCTGCGCTACGGACTTGGAACTCTGCAAAGGCTACATGCACTACCAGGGCGTACTCGGTCACGAATTTGTCGGCGTGGTCGAGGCCGTTGGTGAAGGGGCGGACCCGGCTTGGGTCGGCCGGCGCGTTGTAGGCGAGATCAACTGTGTTTGTGGCAAGTGCGATATGTGCAAGGCCGGGCTCAAAGAGCACTGCCGTCACCGCACCGTGCTGGGCATCCTCAACCGTGACGGCTGCTTCGCCGAGCGATTTCTGTTGCCGGTGGCCAACCTCCACGCCGTGCCGGACAACGTCGATGACGACCGCGCGGTGTTTACCGAGCCTCTGGCGGCGGCGTACCAGATCCTCCGACAACTGACGATCGAGGGCCGGCCCTACATCACCGTCTTGGGCGATGGCCGGCTCGGCCTGCTGTGTGCCCAGGTGCTCAGCAAGCTCAACGCCACGGTCCGCTGCGTCGGCAAGCACGAGGCCAAACTGGCGTTGTGCGAGAAATGGGGCGTCAAGCACCGCCTGCTCGGCGACGTCGGGCTGCGACAGGACCAGGACATTGTCATCGATTGCACCGGCTCGGCCGATGGCCTGGCAACCTCCATGGCGATGACCCGGCCGCGCGGCACGCTGGTGATGAAGACCACGGTAGCCGCAGATCAAACCCAAGGCATCGACCTGTCGCCGCTGGTCATCAACGAGATCAACCTTGTGGGCAGCCGGTGCGGCCCGTTTGCCACGGCGCTCGAGGCGTTGTCCCGTGAGGAGATCGACGTGGTCAGCCTGATCAGCAAGCGGATGAAGCTCAGCGACGGGGTCGAAGCGCTTGGATACGCGGCCAGGCCCGGCGTGCTAAAAGTGTTGATGGAAGTGTGAGCGTGATGCCCGATAGCGCGATGCTTAGCCCTACTGCGGTGTGCTCGCGTCCATCACGCCGGTGAGGATCAGTGTGGCGATGAGGATGGCGATCCCGATACGGTAGTAGCCGAAGACCTCCATGCCGTGCTTCTTCAGGTAGGCCACCATCCATTTTACCGCGATCACCGCCGAGACCCACGCCGCGACCGACCCGACGATCATCGGCCACCAGCCGTATTCCTCGAGCATCAAAGGCCCGGCCTCACGCGCCTTGTACACCGTCGCCGCCAGCAGCGTCACGACCCCGAGCAGGAACGAAAACTCCACCGCTGCGGCCAGCGATAAGCCGACGAGAACCCCGCCCACGATCGTGACCAGGGACCTTGAGGTGCCCGGCCACATCGCCGCACACTGGATCAGCCCAACGCCCAAGGCCATACGCCAGTTCATCTTCTCCAGGTCCAGGCCGACGTGCTCGTCGCCCGACCTGCGCTTCTTCCAGAACGCCACGCCCAGGATCGCCCCGCCCCCCACCGCCCAGGCAAAAACAATCGGCCAAGCGCCAAAGAGGTACTGCTCGATCGTGTCATCGAACAACAGCCCCACCACCGCCGCGGGGAAAAAGCCGCAGACCAGGTTGATGAAGAGTCGCCAGCCGTCCGCGTCGCCCTGGCCGATGCCGATTTTCCCGCCGATGCCGACGAAGCCCTGCCTGACCCGCGACCAATACAGCCCCAGCACCGCGACAATAGCCCCGCCCTGGATGCAGATCGCGTAGGCATTGGCCGCGGCCCATGACTCGGCATCCTCGGTCCCGATGTCCAACAGATTCTGGACAATCAGCAGGTGTCCGGTCGAACTCACCGGCAGGTATTCGGTCAGTCCCTCAACGATGCCAAGAATGATCGCCTGCCACCAGTTCATGCTAACTCACTGTGAAGAATACATATACAACCCATTAACTATCTGCGGGATGACATTGATATCGGCTGATCGCGCCCACCGGCACAATACCGTGTGACAAGTTGCCTCCCGTAAAAACACGGTGTAAAATCCATTAATCCGGATAAACGGATATTAAAGCCGCACCGACGCTAAACCCGCCATGAACACCTTCCTCGATCTCCTGTCCAAGCGTGTGGTCTACTTCGACGGCGCGATGGGTACGTCGATCCACAAACTCGAACTGGACCTGGAGCGGGATTACCTGGGCCTGGAGAACTGCACCGAGATCCTGGTCAAGACCCGGCCCGACGCGATCCGCCAGATCCATGAGCAGTACCTCGCCGCCGGGGCCGACGCGGTGGAGACCGACACCTTCGGCGGGATGCCGCACGTGCTCACCGAGTTTGACCTGGTCGACCAGTGCCGGGAGATCAACCTCGCCGCGTGCCGGCTCGCCCGGGAGGCCTGCGACAAGTATGCCACGCCCGACAACCCGCGTTTCGTCATCGGCTCGATCGGCCCGGGCACCAAGCTGATCACCCTCAGCCAGATCGACTGGGACACGATGCACGCCAGCTACCACCAGCAGGCACTGGGCTTGATCGAGGGCGGCTCGGATGTCATCCTGCTTGAAACCTGTCAGGACATCCTGCAGATCAAATGCGCGGTGGACGCGATCACCCGGGCGATGCATGAATTGGGCACCCGCCCCGCGATGACGCCCGAGGACGAGGGCATCCCGATCATGGTGCAGGTCACGATCGAGAACACCGGCACGATGCTGACCGGGACCGAGATCGCCGCCGCCGCCCACGCCCTGCACGACTACCCCATCGTGTCGCTGGGCATGAACTGCGCGACCGGGCCGGAGGACATGGCCGACCACATCAAGGTCCTGGCCCGCTACTGGGACCGGCACATCTCGATCCTGCCCAACGCCGGCCTGCCCACGCTTGTCGCCGGCGAAACGGTCTACCCGCTCCAGCCCGAGCCGTTCAGCGTCACGATGGAGAAGTTCGTCGATCGCTTCGGCCTGTCGATCATCGGCGGCTGCTGCGGCACCACGCCCGAGCACATCGGCATGGCCCGGCAGCGCATCGGCGAACGCCTCGCCAAGCCCACCGAGAAAAAGCCCATGCCCGCCTCGGTGACCTCGCTCTACGCGGTGACCGAGTACCGTCAGGATAATTCACTGCTCAACGTCGGCGAACGCTGCAACGCCTCGGGCTCGCGCAAGTTCAAGCGGCTGCTCGAAGCCGAGGACTGGGACGAGATCGTCTCGCTCGGCCGGGAGCAGATGCGTGAAGGTTCGCACGTGCTGGATGTCAACGTCGACTACGCCGGCCGCGACAACGCCCAGGACATGCACGAGGTCGTCTCGCGCCTGGTCCGTCAGGTCGATGCGCCGCTGATGCTCGATTCAACCCAGCCCGCGACGATCGAGGCGGGCCTCCGCGCCGCGGGAGGCAAGTGCCTGATCAACTCGGGCAACCTCGAAGACGGCGAAGAGAAGTTCGCCGTGATGTGCGGCCTGGCCAAGCGCTACGGCGCCGGGCTGGTCCTGGGCACGATCGACGAGGACCCCGAGGAAGCGATGGCCCGCACCGAGGCCCGCAAGCTCTCCATCGCCCAGCGGATGCGCGACCTGGCGGTGAACGAACACGGGCTGGATGAATCGGACCTGATGTTCGACCCGCTGGTGCTGCCCATCTCGACGGGGATGGACAAGGACCGCCGGTCGGGCTTGGAAACCATCGCCGGGGTGAAGGCGATCGCCCAGACCTTCCCCAACTGCCAGACCACCGTCGGCCTGAGCAACATCAGCTTCGGGCTCAAGCCCGCGGCGCGGCAGGTGCTCAACTCGGTGTTCCTGTATGAGCTTGAGCAGGCCGGCCTGACCAGCGCGATCGTGCACATCAGCAAGATTCTTCCCAAATCACGCATCTCTGAGGAGCAGTGGGACGCCGCCCTAGACTTGGTCTACGACCGCTGGCGCGATGAAACCAACGCGGTCCAATTGCCCGACGGCAGCACGACCCGCGACCCGCTGCAGATCTTCGTCAGCTTGTTCGCCGACGACGCCGAGGTCCAGTCGACCAAGGTCGATCTGGCCGACCTGCCCCTGGAAGAGCGGCTTCAGAAACACATCATCGACGGCGAGAAGAAGGGCCTGGACCAGACCCTCGACGAGGCGATGGGACAGTACCCGCCACTTCAGATCATCAACGATCACCTGCTCGCGGGGATGAAGGTCGTCGGCGAGTTGTTCGGCAGCGGGCAGATGCAGCTACCCTTCGTGCTGCAGTCCGCCGAGGTGATGAAGATGGCGGTCGCCCACCTCGAGCCATTCATGGAGAAGGTCGAGGGCCAGACCAAGGGCTCGATCGTGCTCGCGACGGTGCGCGGCGACGTCCACGATATCGGTAAGAACCTGGTCGATATCATCCTGACCAACAACGGCTACACCGTCCACAACATCGGGATCAAGCAGCCCATCAGCGCGATCCTTGAATCCTGGGAGCAGACCAAGGCCGACGCGATCGGCATGTCCGGGCTGCTGGTCAAGTCCGTCAACGTCATGGAGGAGAACCTCAACGAGATGTCGGCCAAGGGGATCGAGGTGCCCGTGCTGCTCGGCGGTGCCGCGCTCGCCAAGCCCTATTGTGAAGGGCACCTCCGAGGCATCTACCAGACCGGCAGCGTCTTCCACGGCAAGGACGCCTTCGAGGGCCTGCGCCTCATGGACATGATCTGCTCGGGCGAAGCAGATCAGCTCAACGCCGAGATCGACCAGCGCAACGAGCAACGCAAAGAGAAAGACGCCAAGATCGAGGCGATGAAGGTGAAGAGCGACGAGCGAACGGCCGCGTCGGCTTTAGCCACGGCCGAAGCGGACGGCACGACTGGCACCATCGTTGCCCCGCCGGCACGTTCCAGGTTTGCGGAAGATCATGCCGAGGTCCCCACCCCGCCGTTCTGGGGAGACCGTGTCGTCGAGACCGGTATCGACCTCAAGCACGTCTTCCCCTTCATGAACAAGTCCGCCCTCTTCAAGACCCAGTGGCAGTACGTCCGGGGCGACCGCGACACCAAGGCCTACGAGGACCAGCTCAAGCACGAGGTCGAGCCTATTTACGTACGCATGCGCGACGAGTTGACCCGGGACAACGTCCTGCACCCCAAGGTCACCTACGGCTACTTCCCGGCCAACAGCGATCCGAATAGCCCGAACGACCTGGTCGTCTACGACCCGGAGGATCACGACCAGGAGATCGAGCGCTTCAGCTTCCCCCGCCAGGGCGGCCGGCAGCGATTGTGCATCAGCGATTTCTTCCGCCCTGCGGACTCGGGGGTGAAGGATGTGCTCGCGGTCCAATGCGTGACCGTGGGCAACGAGGTCAGTGTCCGGGCTAATGAACTGTTCAAGCAGAACAACTACCAGGAGTACCTCTACGTCCACGGCATGGGGGTGGAGTGTGCCGAGGCCCTGGCGGAGATGTGGCACAAGCGCATCCGTCAGGAGTTGGGCATCGCCACCGAAGACGCCTCGAAGATCACCCAGCTCTTCACCCAGAAGTACCGCGGCAGCCGGTACAGCTTCGGCTACCCCGCCTGCCCGGATATGTCCGACCAGGATCGGCTCTGGCGGCTGATCGACCCGACCCGCATCGGCTGCATCCTCACCGAAAACTGGCAGATCGACCCCGAGCAGTCGACCTCGGCCATCATCGTCCACCACCCCAAGGCGAAGTATTTCAACGTGTGATGCCCGGCCGTTGAAATGCATACCTCTTCGATGCGTGCTGAGAAATCCAGCTTCCGCTTGAACCCTTCCCTGTGCCGTGCGCCTTAACGGGTGACACACATACCCCCGCATCCCGGGGCTGGCTTCGAGGGGAGGGGCCGGTCCCGGTGCGGTTTTTCAAAGGGTGGAGATATCCATGGAATGCGAACACTGCCGCGTATGCGGCGAGACCATACCACCCAACCGTGCTTTCTGCCCGAGTTGCCAAGCCCCCAGGCAGGCCAGCCTCGCGACGTGGTTGGTCACGGGGATGACCGGCTTGACGATCTTCGCCCTGCTGCTGGTGTTTTGGTAAACCCGGTTAGCCAGCTAGCGCCGCTCGATGTTCTTCAGGTACATCTCGCGCGTGACGTTGGCATCGGGGGTCTCAAATTTCACGTAGACCAGTGACCCGTCTTCCAGGCTGTAGCCGTTGACGCTGATAAAGCTCTGGCTGTCGTTGTACGACACGAAGACCCCCAGCCGACCCAGCTCCGTTTCCTGCACGCGGTAGTAGAGATTACCCCGTGTCACCGGGTTGCGGTGCACGGTGCCTTCCTGCATCTGTGCGAGCACGGCCGGATCAACCCAGTAGCCCAGCAGCGAGCCGGGCCCCATATAGACCTCCTTGGTCTCGTCGGGGCTGCCCTGGGCCTGCAGCAGCAGCTTGCCCTGCATCATCCTGCCGTCGTTCTGCTCGACGGTGAGGGTCGCCGCGACGGGGATCGAGAGTGTGCCGACCGACTGGGTGCCCTCGTAACGCATCGACTTGACCGTCTCGGTCCACCGCGGGAAGGCGGCGCCGATCAGCGGGCAGTTGACCTGTGCTTCTCCGACTAAGGACTCGATCAACATGAATTCACGATTGAACGGGTCGTTCTGCTGAGCCCCTGGCCGAGGCTTGCCCTCGCTGACTCGGATGAAGATGCGCAGCCCGGTGTCGCGGTTAAACACCAGCAGTTCGGTGAGTTCCTTGCCGAGCACCTGGATCGTCAGCGCGTTGACCTGCTGGCCCGCCTGGGGCCAGGTCGTCGCCTGGGTCTGCACACCGTTTTGCTGGTCGGTCTGTTGCTGCTGGATCGGCTGCTGAGCCAAACCTTGAAGCGTGCCCACCGGCATCCAGATCGCGCTGCCCTGGCTGACAAGCTTGGCATCAACCGACTTGTAGTAGGTGTCGGTCGGGCGGTACTTGCCGTCGACCGACGGGTCGAACATCCCGTTGCCCGTTGTGGGCAGGCCCTGATGCCCTTCATACTGGCTGACCTGGAAGATGACCCGGTCTTGTGTCACCGCGATGGCGGTGTACTCAAACAATTTCTGAGAAGCCCGGCCTTTGGGCGCGGGCTGGTTGGCGTCGCCGGTCGGGTTGGGCTGGTGGGTCAGGAACTGAGCAAAGGTGGCCTGGTAGCCCGGCCTTAGCCACTGGGGGGTGCCAAGCCCGGCCGGCTCGGGGTCAGGCCCCGGGTTGGGTCCCGGCGCAGGGCCGGGGTCGCGGTTCGGGTCGACGACCGGGCTGGGCCCCGGGGTCCGGGTTGGCTCGGGGCTGTTGGGGTCGCCGCGCGGCGGGCCGAACTGCGCCTGCGCGGGCCACGCAGTCGCCATCAGCAGTAAGACGCTAAGCAATCGAACAAGATGGATGGGTCGGATCGCTCTCATTGAAGGTATATCGCCGGGGGACTACCGTCGTTCGACGTTTTGCAACTGGAACTCGCGGACCAGGTTCTGCTCGGGCTGGGCGAACTGCATGTACATGAGCTTGCCGTCCTGCAGGTCGTAGCCGTTGACCGCGAAAAAGCTCTTGGCCTCGTTGGAATGCACGAACACACCGAGCCGGCCCAGCGGGCCCTCCTGGACCTGGTAGGTGATGAAGGTGCGGGTCGCGTCGTTGCGGTGGATCTCACCCGGCCGCAGCTGAGACAGAGCGCGGGGATCAACCCAGTAGCCAAACAACGAACCGGGCCCCATCACAACATCGGTGGACTGGTCCGCGGAGCCCTGCTGCTTCATCAGCGCCTTGCCGAGCATGATCTGCCCGTCGTTTTGTTCCACGGTCATGGTGATGCTCATCGGCAGGCTCACCGGCGGGGCGCCCTGCATGACAAACGCCTGCTGCCCGGTGTAGTGCATCGCCTTGACCTGCTGGGTCCAGGCGGGGAAGCCGCCCCCGATCATCGGGCTGTCGATCTGCTCATAGTGGACCAGCTGACGGATGTCCACGATCTCTTTGGCGTAGATGTTGTTCCGGGCCGTGCCGGGCTTGACTCCGCCGGTCGCGTCATGGTGGAACAAGAGCATGCCGGTGTCTCGGCGGTAGACACGGTTGCGGGCGAAGTTGGCGCCCCACAACTCGATCTTGACCGCGTTGACGAGCTGGCCCTGGACTGGCCAGGATGTCGGATCGATCCAGGAGCCCTGGGTGCCGTCGGCACTGGACTCGCGCTTCTGCTCCATCGCCTGGAGGCGGGCCGGGGGCATCCAGATCGCATCGCCCTGGTTGACCTCCATGCCGGTGACGACCTTGTACGACATCGCTGTGGCCTGGGCCTTGGGGTCAATCGTCATGTCGACGCTGCCATCATCCTTGAGAGGCAGGCCCTGGGGCGCGAGGTAGAGCGTCTGCTGGAGGTAGACTTTTTCCTCGGTCACCGCGATCACCGTGTACTCTCGGTAACCCATCCCAGCCGAGGGCTTGGGCTGTTGGTTCGGCGGCAGGTTGGGGTTGGGGTTCGGGTTGTACGAATCGGTCACGGCGTAAGTCACCTGCGCGCCGGGCTTAAGCCACTCAGGCCGGGCCTGGCTGACATTGGGGTTGTTGCCCGGCAGGCGGATGTCTGGGACAGGGGCGTTGGGGTCCGGCTGGGGGGTGGGCCGAGGGTCGGGATTCGGGTTGGGGCCCGGAATGGGCCGGGGCTCGGGCTGCGGGTTCGGCTGCGGGTTCGGGTCGGTCCGCGGTGGGCCGAATTGAGCCAGGGCGCTGGTGGAGCAGAACAGAGCGACCAGGCAGGCGGCAACAAGGCGATTGGAGTACAGCAAGGTCTTTCTCCGTGCAGGAAAATGAGGGTTCCCGGGATCACGATCCCTTGGTGCCCGGCAATGGGGCTGACGGACTTTTGGATGGATCGGGTCTAATCAACCTAATCCATTAAGTTACCAAGACTCCGGCTTGATCCCAAAAGCCATTTTCTCGATTCTATTTTACGAGCAAGCCCAGATCACCACGGGGTCGGGCCTATTGGAGGGTAATTAATTGCAGATCTAGGGGCCGGTAAGGATGTCTGGCGTATCACCCGATGACCCGTGACAATACATCTGGGCACCGGTAGAATCCAGCTTCCCCTCTCGGTTCGTCCCAAGAATTCATTGAACAGGAGCCTGCCATGCCCGCCACACCCAGCGACGAAGAACTGCTCAAGAACGCCCCCCAGATCCCGCAAGCAGACGAGGAACTGGACGAACTGCAAGCCATTGACGTAGAAGACGAATTGGCCCCGCTTGAGGTCGAAGGGCTGGAGAGTCATGTGCCGGCTTCGAGCCAGACGGCCTCCAAGAAGATCACCCAGTTCGCCCAACGTGTCCCACACGAGGACCACTGGGCCCGGCAGCCCAACGTCACCGGCAAGGGCGCGATCCACGTCAAGACCTTTGTGGCCAAACTCCGACTCGACGCGGTCGAGCACCTGGACCAGCAGGTCAACGAATGGCTCGACGCCCACCCCGAATACGAGGTCAAGTTCGTGAATACGACCGTCGGTAAATTGGTGGGCAAGAACACCGAAGACGCCCTGTTTATGAGTGTCTGGGTCTGAAACGGGCCGTCCGCCGCGCTCGATGGATTGCTCAAGGACTTGCCGTGCAATGGCTTAGCCTATCTTGCGGGATGGTCGTCGACGCGAAAGCTAAACCGAGGTGTACGGTCATGTCGCGGTGAAGATTCTGCTGTAATCCATGCAGGATTCCTGCATCTAAACGTATACTTCATTGAACGTTTGCCCCCCATGCGAGAAGCCCCGATGGACCCGCTTGAGCAGCATTTTCTGAATCTGACCCGGCGACAGTTTTTCGGCAAGCTAACGGGTAGTTTCGCGGCGGGCATGGGGGTCACTGCGCTATCGGGCTTGATCAACGAAGGTGCGGCGGCCTCGACCACGACGGCCGGGGCGAGCGCGGCTGCGCTCGCTTCGCCCCACTACGCGCCCAAGGCCAAACGGGTGATCTACCTGCACATGATGGGCGGGCCCTCGCAGCTGGACCTCTGGGACTACAAGCCCAAGCTCCACGACTTTCGGGCCAAGGACCTGCGTTCGATGCCCGAGGTCTACCAGGGCCAGCGGATCACGGGGATGACGTCCGGCCAGTCCACGCTGCCGATCGCGCCGAGCATCTTCGAGTTCAAGAAGTACGACAACCAGGGCGACGGGGTCTGGGTCAGCGAGCTTTACCCCCACACCGCGTCGGTCGCGGACGAGCTCTGCGTGATGAATTCGGTCTACACCGAGGCGATCAACCACGAGCCGGGCGTGACGTTCCTGCAGACCGGGAGCCAGATCCCCGGCCGGCCTTCGATGGGTGCGTGGCTGAGCTACGGGCTGGGGAGCATGAACGCGAACCTGCCGAGTTTTGTCGTGCTGATCAGCAAGGGGGTGGGCAACATGCAGGCGCTGTCAGACCGTTTATGGGGATCGGGGTTCCTGCCCAGCGAGCATCAGGGGGTCCGCTTCCGCGGCGGGACCGACCCGGTGCTTTTCCTCAACGACCCGGCGGGGATCACCCGTGAGGATCGGCGGAAGATGCTCGACGCGACCAACGCGCTCAACGAGATCGCCTTCCAGGATTCACTGGACCCCGAGGTCAACGCCCGGATCGCGCAGGGGGAGATGGCTTACCGCATGCAGATGTCCGTGCCCGAGCTGACGGACTTCGCCGACGAGAGCCAGGAGACCTTGGACATGTACGGCCCGGACGTCAGCAAGCCGGGCACCTACGCGAACAACTGCCTGCTCGCCCGCCGTCTAGCCGAGCGCGACGTCCGCTTCATCCAGCTCTACCACCGCGGGTGGGACCAGCACGGAAGACTGCCGCGTGACCTGCGTGGCCAGTGCCGCCAGACCGATCAGCCCCAGGCCGCGTTGATCAAGGACCTGCGCCGGCGCGGCCTGCTGGACGACACCCTGGTGGTCTGGGGCGGTGAGTTTGGTCGGACGGTCTACAGCCAGGGCGCTCTGACTCAATCCAACTACGGCCGAGACCACCACCCGCGCTGCTTCACCATGTTCATGGCGGGCGGGGGTATCAAACCGGGCATCAACCACGGGCTCAACGACGAGCTGGGGTACAACGTCCTGGAAGGCGGCGTCCACATCCACGACCTGCACGCCACCATGCTCTCGGTGCTGGGGATCAACCACGAGCGGCTGACCTTCCGCTTCCAGGGCCGGCGTTACCGCCTGACCGATATCCACGGGCACGTACAGGACCAGCTGCTGGCCTGATTATTTCGCGTCTTTCGTCAGCGATGCGCGATTGATGCGCTGCATCTGATGACTGCCAGCTTAATCGTACGCATTGGCCGGGATGATGCCGGGGTCCGGATGCACCATTTGCTACTCGGCGGCCTGGCCCTTTGCGCATAGATGACCTGATGTACCGTCCCGCGCCTCGTGACCTGCTGCGGTATGATGTCACGCCAAACAAAGGGTGGCTATGGAAACACGACAACTGGGAAGAACCGACATCGAGCCGACGAAGCTGTCCTTCGGCGCCTCATCGCTGGGGGCCGAGTTCAGAAGCGTCGACCTCAACGAGTGCCTTCAGTCGGTGCATGTCGCGCTGGAGGCGGGGATGAACTTCATCGACACCTCGCCCTACTACGGCCGGGGCATGAGCGAGGTGATGCTCGGCCGGGTCCTGCCCGAGATACCCCGCGATGCGTACACGCTCTGCACCAAGCTCGGGCGCTACGCCCCGGCCCACTTCGACTTCTCGGCCAAGCGCGTCGAGGAGAGCATCGACACCTCGCTGGAGCGGATGAAGGTTGACCACCTGGACATCGTGATCTGTCACGACATCGAGTTTGTTGACTCGAAGCAGGCGCTGGACGAGGCGGTGCCGGCCCTGAAGAAACAGGTCGAGAAGGGCAAGGTCCGCTACATCGGCGCGAGCTGCTACCCGATCAAGGCCCTGCTCAACGCCATCGCGTGGGCGGACCTGGACGTCGTGCTCAGCTACAACCACTACACGCTGCAGAACGATATGGCGTTGCAGTTGCTCGGACCCTGCGCGGAGCGGGGGGTGGGCGTGATGAACGCGGCACCTTTTACCGCCAGGCTGCTGACCAGCGCGCCGCTGCCCGAGTGGCACAAGGCGACGCCCCGCGTGCGTGAGGTGGCCAAACAAGCGGTAGAGTTCTGCAAAGCACAGGGCACAGACATCGCTAAGCTCGCGCTGCAGTATGCATTGGCGCACCCCGGCTTTGCCACGTGCGTGACCGGCTCGGCCAACCCCGACCGAATCCGGCAGTGGGCTAGCTGGGCCGATGAGCCGATGGATCAAGCCCTGGTGACCGAGGTCAAGAAGATTCTTGAGCCGATCCACAACTGGCACCACATCGAGGGCTTGCCGGAGAACAACGACACGCCGACCAACCCGCTGCCGACGAGTTCAGGATGATCGATGGGAGCTTCGCCTGCCTTCCAAGACTGCTCGCTATGAAAACCATCATCTTCGAAGAGCCCAAGAAGATCGTCACCACGACGACCCAGCCGCCCGCCGCCCCCGGGCCCGGCCAGGCGCAGGTCCGCACGCACCGTGTGGGCGTCTGCGGCACGGACATCGGCGGGTACCTGGGCAAGTTCCCGTTCTTCAAGTACCCCCGCATCCCCGGGCACGAGCTCGGCGTCGAGGTCGTCGCGGTCGGCGAGGGCGTCACCAACGTCAAGGTCGGCGATAAGTGCTCGGTCGAACCCTACATGGACTGCGGCCCAAACTGCTATCCCTGCCGCAAGGGCAACACCAACTGCTGCACAACCCTGGAAGTCATCGGCGTGATGTGCGACGGCGGGCTGCGTGAACGCTTCAGCATCCGCGCCGATAAGCTGCACGTCGGCAACGCCCTGCGCTACGAGCAGCTCGCGCTCGTCGAAACCCTGGCGATCGGCTGCCACGCGGTCGACCGGGCGGCGGTACAGGCGGGCGAAGACGTGCTGATCATCGGCGCCGGGCCGATCGGTCTTTCCGCCCTTGAGTTTGCTAAGGTCAACGGCGCGCGCATCGCCGTCATAGACCTCAGCCAGGACCGACTGGACTTCTGCAAACAGACCTACGGCATCACGTGCGGCATCATCCCCCAGCAGGACGGATCGGAGATGCAGCAGGTGCTCGACTTTACCCACGGCGACGGCTTCTCCGTGGTCATCGACGCGACCGGTCACCACGGCTCGATGTCCAACGCCATGAAGTACAACGCCGCGACCGGCCGGCTCGTCTACGTCGGGATCACCAAGCAGGACCTGGTCTTCCCGCACGTCGCGATCCACAAGCCCGAGGTCACGATCCTGCCCAGCCGCAACGCGCTGCCCAAAGACTTCCCCTACATCATCGACCTGATCGAGAAGGGGACGATCGACACGGACCCGTGGATTACGCGGCGGATGCCGTTCGAGCAGGTTGAAAGCAAGTTCGCCGAGCTCGTCACGCCCGCGACCGGGGCGATCAAAACGGTTATCGAGATGGACTGAACCAAATGAAATCCGCGATTACGATCTCGCTCGTTGAAGAAGCCCGCAGGGGCCCGTTCGTGTACCACGACGGGCTGGCCGACGGCTGCGCCCGTGCCGCGGCGGCGGGGTTCGACGCGGTCGAGGTCTTCGTCCCATCGTCCGATCCACTCCCCGAGCTTGCCGGCCTGCTGGAGCAGCACAACCTCAAGCTCGCGGCGATCGGTACCGGCGCCGGCTGGGTCAAGCACAGGCTCTCGCTGACCGACGCGGATGACGATCAGCGGGCCAAGGCCGTCGCCTACGTCAAGGGTGTCATCGATCTTGCCGCGCAGTACGACGCCCCGGCGATCATCGGCTCGATGCAGGGCCGCAGCGGCGAGGGCGTCTCGCACGAGCAGGCGATCGAGTACCTCCAGGACACCCTCAATGCCCTGGGCCCGTACGCGAAAGACAAGGGCCAGCCCCTGTTTTACGAGCCGCTCAACCGGTACGAGACCAACCTATTCAACACCTTGGCCGAAGGGGTCGAGGTGCTCGGCTCACTGAGCACGGACAATATCAAGCTGCTCGCCGACCTGTTCCACATGAACATCGAAGAGGCGGACCTCCCCCGGGCCATCCGCGACGCGGGCGCGCACGTCGGGCACGTACACTTTGTGGACTCCAACCGACGCGCCGCCGGGCTCGGGCATATGGACCACGCGCCGATCGTTGCTGCGTTGAAAGACATCGGATACGACGGCTACCTTTGCGCCGAGGCCTTCCCGCTGCCGGATGCGGATACCTGTGCAAACACAACCATTCAAATCATCAAGCAGCTTGTCTAGGAAAGCACGATGACCACCACCACGACCGCCCCCGTGACCCTCGGCATCGCCGCGAGCTTTGGTTTTGGCGACCGGATCGGGCTGGCCACGCCCGGCCATGTGCTGGCCATGAAAGAGGCCGGCCAGGGTATCGCCCCGATCTACCCCCAGCAGTCGATCCGGGAGATGGCCCGCACGGTCCGCGAGCCCGTCGCCGTGATGTCCGAGGCGATGGACGCCGCGCTCGCCTCGGGCTGGGACGGCCCGATCGGTGCCGACGCCGACCACCTCAAGACCCCCGAGGATGTCGACCGCACCGTTTCGGTCGGCTTTACCTTCTTCACGATCGACCCTTCCGACGATGTCGACGAGAAATCCGACAGCTACGACGAGCCGACGCTCCGCGCCAAGTTCGCCGAGATCGAGGGTGGGGTTGACTGGTATGCCGGCTACCTCGGCAAGACGATCAGCCTGCCCAACGGCACAACGATTGAACTAGATGAAGAGGCCTGCATGCGGTGCGCGGTGAAGTACGGCAAGGCGATCGCCGCCTCGCTCAAGCTCGCCGACTACATCCAGCAGGTCCACGATGACGCCGGCAAGGACTACGAGATCGAGCTGAGTGTGGATGAGACGGATCAGCCGACGACCCTCGCCGAGCACTACATCATCGCGGACCAGTGCTTGAGCAAGGGCATGAAGCTGGTCTCGCTGGCCCCCCGGTTCATCGGCGAACTTGAAAAGGGCGTGGACTATATCGGCGACGTCGCGGCGCTCGAAGCATCACTGGCCAACCACAACGCGATCGCCGAACTGTTGGGGCCGTACAAGCTGAGCCTGCACTCGGGCTCGGACAAGATCTCGATGTACCCGGCTCTCGCCCGCGCCACCAAGGGCCGATTCCACGTCAAGACCGCCGGCACCAGCTACCTCGAAGCGATCCGCGTGGTGGCCCGGCACGACAAGGCGCTGTTCCGCCGGATCGTCGAGTTCGCGCGTGGCCGGTACGACACCGACAAGGCGACCTACCACGTCCACGCCACGGTCCAGAGCACGCCGTCGCCCGATGAACTGGGCGACGATCTTGCCATCGAGCGCGAGTATCTTGAGCTGTGGCCCGAGGTCCCCGAAGGCAAGGGGTTTACCAAGGCCGGCCGGCAGATCCTGCACTGCACCTTCGGCTCGGTGCTGACCGATCCGATACTGGGTGGTGAGCTAAGGTCTGTCCTCGAGTCGCACCCCGAGACGTACGCCGAGGTGCTGTCCGACCACTTTGCCCGCCACTTGCGCGCGCTCCGCGCCGGGATGTAACCCATGCTGAAGACCGACCTGATCCACCCGGACATCCTCGCCGTCCTTGGCGCCGCGGGCCATCACTCCAAGGTGCTGATCGCCGACGGCAACTACCCGGTCGCGAGCAAGCACGGGCCCAACGCGAAGATCGTGCACCTCAACTTCATGCCCGGCCTGCTGTCGTGCGATCAGGTGCTCAAGGGCCTGCTGACCGCCGTCGCCGTTGAACAGATCAATACCATGCAGTATGTGACCGAGGGGGAATACGGCCTGACCGAAGACCCGCCGGTCTGGGCCGAGTACCGCAACACGATCGCCGATGCCGGGCTTGACCTCCCGCTTAGGCCGATCGAGAAGTGGGCGTTCTATGACGCGGTCATGCACGACGACCACGTGCTGACGATCCAGACCGGCGAGAAGATGGGCTGGGCCAACCTGATCCTGACCCTGGGCTGCCGGACGTTTTAGATGTCTTTACCCATTATCGACAGCCACCACCACCTCTGGGACTACGACCCCGAGCAGTACCCGTGGATCCCGCCGGGTTCCGAGCTTCAGCGCAGCTACGGTCTTGATGATTTGGCTGAGCACCGGGGCTCGTACAACGTGCAGGCCACCATCGCGATCCAGGCTCGGCAAACCCTTGAGGAAACCGACTGGTTGATCGATCTGGCCAAGCAGTACCCGCTGTGCCGGGGGGTCGTCGGCTGGGTGCCCTTGCAGGATGAGGGTATCGAGGGCGTGCTCGAGCGCTACGCCGACGAGCCGCTGCTCAAAGGGGTCCGGCATGTGATCCAGGACGAGGCCGATCCCGAGTTTATGATCCGCCCCGACTTTATTCGCGGCCTGCAGGCGCTGAGCAAAACCCGGCTGCGCTACGACATCCTGATCTTCGGCCACCAGCTGCCCAACACGATCAGAATGGTCGATGCGTTGCCGGACGACACGCCGCTGGTGCTGGACCATATCGCTAAGCCGGTGATCAAGCCGGGCAAGATGGACCAGCAGTGGGCGCGAGACTTTACCGAATTGGCCAAACGACCGAACGTGATGTGCAAGCTGTCGGGCATGGCGACGGAGGTCCGGGCGGAAGATTGGGATGTTTCGATGCTCAGGCCCTACGCGGACCTCGCGCTCCAGGCGTTTGGCCCGGACCGCCTGATGTTCGGCAGCGACTGGCCGGTGTGCCTGCTCAAGACGGGGTACGAGCGCTGGGTCTCAACGGTGCTGGAGCTCATCGGCTCGCTCGGTAGCGACGAGCAGGACAAGCTGCTCTGCCGCAACGCCGCCTCGTTCTATGGCGTGACGCTGTAGCTCGGCCGGTGATGCGATAGACTAGTTGCATCTATCGGCGTTGACTGCACGCCAGTTCCGCCTGTCTTCGGAGCCGTCTCGATGCCTGACGAGGCCCTTTCGCAAACGCCTGCCGGACAGGCTGATCCTGCGACAACCCTTGACCCGCCGACGACGATCGGCGGGATCCTTAGGCAGCTCGGCCCGGGCCTGATCATCGCCGGGTCGATCGTCGGCTCGGGCGAGTTGATCGCGACCACCGCCGTCGGCGCCGAGGCCGGGTTCGTGCTGATGTGGCTGATCATCATCGGCTGCGTGATCAAGGTCTTCGTGCAGATCGAGTTCGGCAAGTACGCGATCATCAACGGCAAGACCACGCTCGACGGCATGAACGAGGTGCCCGGGCCGCGCCTGCTGGGCAACGCGAAGAAACGGGCCAACTGGATCTGCTGGTTCTGGCTGATCTTTACGGTCGTTGCGCGTGCGCAGGTCGGTGGGCTGATCGGCGGCGTGGGCCAGGCCATGTCGATCCAGTTCCCGCTGACCGACTCGGGTCAGATGGTCAACACCTTCTATGACGAGCAGGTCGCGCTGCAACGTGCCGACCCGTCGCACCAGCTCCCGACAACCCGGCCGGCGACCTACGACCCACAGGTCTGGGCGGCGGTGATCACGTTCGGCTCGATCTTCATCCTCGTCGTCGGGCGGTACCGCCTGATCCAGAACGTCTCGACCGCGCTCGTCGCGATGTTCACGCTGATCACGATCCTCAACCTGATCCTGCTGCAGATGATGCCGGACCAGCGGGTGTCTCTAAATGAACTGGTCTCGGGCATGACCTTCACGATCCCGCCGGGTGACGGGCTGAAGGTCGCATTGGCGGCGTTCGGGATCATCGGCGTGGGGGCAACGGAACTGATCCAATACCCGTACTGGTGCCTGGAGAAGGGGTACGCGAAATGGACCGGGCCCCGTGACGATTCGGAGGCCTGGGCCAAGCGGGCCGAGGGCTGGTTGCGTGTGCTCAAGTGGGACGCCTGGTGCTCGATGGTGGTCTACACCTTCGCGACGATCGCGTTTTACCTGCTGGGGGCGGCGATCCTCGGCCGAAGCGGGCTGAACCCCAAGGGCGACTACCTGATCCGCATGCTTGGGGAGATGTACGTGCCGGTGTTCGGCGACTGGGCGCAGGCCGTGTTTTTGTTCGGCGCTTTTGCGGTGCTGTACTCGACGTTTTTTGTCGCGACGGCGAGCCACGCCCGGGTGCTGGCCGATGGCGTCCGGCTGTTTGGCATCTCGCCCGGCGGGGAGAACGCGTACCGGTACTGGACGCGTATCTTCTGCGGCGTATTGCCGGTGGTATTCCTGGCCTGCTTTGTGTTCATCCCCGCGCCGCGGGAGCTGGTGCTGGCCGGCGGGTTCATGGGCGCGTTGATGCTGCCGCTGCTGGGGGTTACCGCGTTGTATGCCCGGTACCGCCGGACCGACGCGAGGCTTTTGCCGGGCAAGGTGTGGGACGTGATGCTATGGCTGAGCGTGGTGGGCCTGTTCATGGCCGGGGGCTGGGCGTTTTACACCAAGATCATTGAGCCGATGTTAAAAGGGAGTGGAGCATGAACCTGACCCGGCGCCAAGCGATCCAGGCGGGCACCGTTGCCCTCGCGGCCGGTGCGTTGCCGGGCTGCCGACTGACCCAGGAGGCCGGGGGGAGATTCAAAGGGGATATCGATGCGCACGCGCATGTCTGGTCGGACGACCTGGACGCGTACCCGCTTGGCGCCTGGGCCAGCCGGCAGGACATGAAGCCGCCGACCTTCACCGATAACCAGTTTCTTCAAATCATGAACCGCCATGACGTTGACCGCGCGGTTCTGATCCAGCACGCCCCGCTGCACGGCTACGACAACACGTACATCCTCGACTGTGCCCGCAAACGGCCGGGCATATTCAGTGTGGTTGCCATGATCAATGAGCGGACGCCGGATCTGAAGCAGCGCCTGCGTGAACTGCGGGACCAGGGAGCCCGGGGTATCCGCATCGGACCGACCAAGCACGCGGACCGGACGCTTAACGCCGATCCGCCGAACTGGCTCAGAGCAACCGGGATGCAGCTGCTATGGAAGCACGCGGCCGAGTTGGGCGTCGCGGTCTGCCCGCTGCTCGGCCCCAATTTCCTCCCCAGCCTCGACCCGATGTGTGAGCGGCACCCCGACACGGTCTGTGTGATCGATCACTTGGGCCACATTGATATGGACAAGCCAGACACGGTCGCGTCGTTGACTCGACTGGCTCGTCACCCCCGGGTCTATGTCAAGGTCTCGGGCTTCTACAAGTTCGGTGACAAGCAGGCGCCGTATCACGACCTGGCTCCGATGGTCCGGCGGATGGTCGATGCTTTTGGCGTGGAGCGTCTGATGTGGGCCAGCGACTGCCCGTACCAACTCAACAACGGCAATAACTACGCCGATGCAATAGCGCTGATCCGGAGCGGGTTAGACGAGTTGTCTGCGGACGAGCGTCGCGCCATCTTGCGTGACACCGCAGCAAGGGTATTCTTCTAGCACGCTGCGAGCATTGACCCGGGCAGCCGAGGATGGGGGCATCCGAGTCGGTAGGCGTAGGTCTGGCGTTATACGTATCCAACAAAAAACGAAGGCGTTCATGAATTGATGAGCCGCCGGGTAACACCCGGCGGACAAGCGTCAGGTAGCTCGTCCGCCACGTGTTACGTGGCGGCTTTCGAAGACCTGACGAGCATATGAATTTTTTGGGATTCGTATTACTTCAAATCACAGCGTGTGTCCATGTCAATAGCCGCTCGCGACTACTTGAACATTACCGTGGTTGGCCATCGGGTGCCTGGCTGGTTTGCCCGGTCAGCAGCAGTGTCGCCGGGCCCATCGGCACCAGGACGCCGCCCTGGACCGCGCGGATGGATCGTGGGTCGGGCTGGTCGGTCGTTGGGCCGATCTGGGTCTGGCTGAGCAGCAGGCCGCTGTCACGATCAAAGATGCAGACCGAGAATTGCACGGCGTGGTCGAGGGGCAGTATGTTGTTTGGCTTTGGCCCGCCATCAGCCGGTGCGTAGACCACGGCGAGGCGGTCCGTGCCCAGTGCGAGGCCGTAGAGCGTCTGCTGCCGGTGGCTGAACCCGTCACGCCAAAGCAAACCCCCGGGCTCGGCGCCGAAGCTGGCGACCGTACTGGTGGAGACGAATAGGACCTGATCCTTATCGGCGGCGAAGATCGAACGGTTCGCCGCGGAGTGCTGGCGGGTCGAAAACTGGATGCCAAGGTCGTGCATGCCGAGCAGTTTGCCGTTGTCGTTCACGTCCAGGACGTAGACGATGCCGTCGGTCGCTTCCATGGTTAGAACCCCACCACCGGCGGCAAATACACCGGTGGAGGTTTCGTTCAAGGCTCGGCTGGTCCAGAGTTGATCACCATGGTTAAGGTCGAAACAGGCGGCGCGCGACCCGCCCGCGACGATCAGCTTGCCCTGATCGATCGCCAGGAATTCAGGAGAAAAACCAACATGCAGATCGATCTCATCGAGCCGGGGCTCGCCGGTGAGCAGGTCCATGACCATGACCCGGCCGTGGTTGAGTTGGACCTCCGGGCCCTCGAGCCCCGCGACCGCCAGCGTCCATCCATCGATCGCCAGGCTCGTCACCCGGGCGACCCCGATCCGGTACTGCCAAAGCACCGTCCCAAGGTAGCGATCGATCGCCAGGACATTGCCGCCGGGGTCGGCAAAGCAGATCACCGACGGGCTCACCGCGACGTGGGCATGGCTGGGCCGCCGCTGGGCCAGGAGGTTCTGTTGCGGCACCGTATCGCTCGGGGTGAGGGCATCGCGCAGATCGGCCGGTTGTTCCCAGATCGCCTTGCCGGTGTTGACATCCAACGCCAAGACATGGGCGCTGGTGACCTGCCATAACAACAGCTGCCCCCGGTCATCGGCCAGCAGGTAGGTCACGTCATCGCTGGCCGGCAGTTCGACCTCCCAACGCGGCTCGCTCGGCTGGCCCATATCCACACGCCGAAGCCGACCGTCCTGAACGAGGTAGAAGCGCTCGGCGTTGGTCACAGAGGCGGGTAGGCCCGGGGCGGTCTCAAGCAGCCGCCCCTCGTAGCGGGCAGCACGGCTCAACTCCTGGGGCAGGTCGATACGGGCTATCGCGTTGCCGCCCAGCGAGGCCGCGGCGATCAGCCAGTCCTCTAGCTCGGTGGGGGTTGCGTTGCGTACCGGTCGACTGCCGGGGAACTGACGCTCGACCCAGTGGATGATGTGCTCGGCCTCGGAACGTGACGACGTGCGCAGGTGGACCGCGAGCATCGCGCCGAGTGCGGCGTCAAGCTGCTCCGGGGTCAGGGCGCGGGCGACGGCCTGCTGGCAGTAGCTCAACTCGCCAAAGGGCTGGTCGATACGGCTTAACGCCTCGGCCGCGGCGAGCAGGGCCGGGCTCGCCGCCTCGGAAAGCGGGTAGCGTTGTGCGACCAAGGCAAAGTCCGCGGCCTGGGTATCCGGCCGGCTGCGGAGCATCTCCAGTCGCTGGATCGCCAAGGCATCAAACCGCGCATAAACCGATCGGCCGTGGACGCGGACCAGCCGCTCTAGCTCGCGCTGGGCGATCGTGCCGGCGGCCTGGGACTGACCGGTGTGCAGGTAGGACTGGCCGGCGAAGGTTGGGTCGACCATGACCGCCTGGAAGTGTTCGACTGCCTGGCGGGGCTGGCCAATCCCGACCAGGTATCGCCCAAAATCGAGGTGGTAGGCGACTTCCTGTGACGCCGAGCGCGAGGCGAGTGCTAAGCGGTCATACAGCTTGAGGCGCAGGTCAGGGTCGGCTTCACGGGTTTCACCGGCGAGGTCCCGGAGGCGATCAAAGACCCGCTTGCCCGCGGCCTCTGCCTCGTCGCCCGTCAGCCGATCAATCGCAGCCATCGCGTAGTCCACGCCCTGCATCACCGCGTCACGCCGCCCGCCCTGCCTCAGAGCCAAAGACGAGAGGGCCAGTCCGGCGTCCGGGTCGTTGGGACGCTGCTCGATCCGCCGGACCAGGCGGTCGTAGGCCCGGTCCCAACTCATGTAGGAATGCAGCTGACCATCGGAGCTGACCAGGACCTCTTCGTCCAGCACGGTGATGTTGCCCGTCGCATTAGCAATCTCTCCGATCACGGACCCGTCGGCCAGGCTCAAGACAAACGCCCCGCTGCCCGTGGGGACCACGGCAAACGCGCGGGCCACGTCGCCCAGACCCCGCGGGCTTTGTTGCGGGTGCTCAGTCTGCCAGAGCAGTTCACCGCGGTCACCGTCCCAAAGTGCGGCCGCGTTATCGGTGACAATAAGCACATCGCCCGCCGCGTCAAGGATATAGCGCGCGCCCTGCAGGCCCCGCTGGTTGGACAAGTCGTCCAGGATCGTGCCGTCGCCGGGGTCCAGCAGCAAGAGGTTGCTGGTCCGCGAAGCGAGGGCAACGACCAGGCCGCTCTTGGTCAGCACCGGCGGGCTGAGCGCGCCCTGGCTGTCCAGATCGACGCTGGTCCGGCTTGTGTTGGCGACGACGGTCAGCCACTGATACGCCCCGCTGCGCGGGTCAAGGGCCGCGACGACCCCAATACTGTCGGTGATGTAGAGCGTGTCGCCAGCGAGGACCATCTGGGGGGTCACATAGACATCCCCCGAGCCGCGCGAGATCTGTGCCAATGCCAAGTGCCGCAGCCAACCAAGCTCGCCGGTGCCCGAGTCAAACGATAGGAGCCAGTTGGTCTGCTGCCCCGCATCGCTGGCCCGGCGGAGCATGACCAGCACCTGGCCGTCGGCGATGATCGGGGTGCCAACGAAGTGGGTCTGGTGGAGGTTGACGCGCTCGCCCCTGCGGTCGGAGAACATCAGCGGCTCGCCCTCAAGGACCTCCCCCGCTAAACGGTTCCAAAGCTCCGAACCGCTAGAGCGGTCCAGGCAGACCAGCCGGTTGGGGGTCACCAGGCTGCGGTTGTTTCGGCTCAGCCCGTTGCACTCACCCAGCACGGCAAAGACCCGCCCGCCGGCCAGCGCGACCCCGCGGGTATCGGGCCAGGCCGATCGTTGAGGTCTAACGATCCGACGGTCGGGGGTGGCGTTGTTCTCGGGGTAGGCCCAGAGCGCGGGGCCGGCGGCGCGGTCCATCGCCAGGACTTGCCGGGTGGTGTTGATCAAGATGAGATCACGGCTTGCGACGGGGAGGATGCGCTGGCCATCGATCTCGGGCCGGACCGCCGAGGGGTCGGTGCCCCGCCGGGCCATCGGCTCGCTCCAGAGGGGCTGGTCCAGTGAACTCGGGGCCGGGCCGGCATCAACGACCGGCCGGGACCAGCCGCTCATCGGGTGGGTGACCGATCCGGCCAGCGCGGTCAGTGCGGCGGCCGCAGCCGGGTCGCCCGCCTGGTTTAAGCGCCGGGCCACATCCTCGACCAGTTCGTTGTCGCCCATCAACGCGGCCGCTGCGCCATGGAGCGACAGCACCTCGGACTGACGCCGCAGCGCATCGGGGTGGTCCAACAATTCAAGCGAGAGCGCCGACGCCGAGGGCGCGTCGCCCGACTCCAGCAGCAGCCCGGTTAGGAACAGGCCCACTTCAAAGCCCGGCTGGGTAACCGCGTAACGGCGGTAGGCGTCCCGCAGCTCGCCGACCTGCCCCGAGGCGATAGCCTGGCCGGCCACCCGCTCGGCCTCGGCGGTGAATCGTTTGCGGTACGCGGCCTGCAGTACCGGGTCGCGCTCCAGTTCTCGCCTCACCCAACGCTCGGCGTCGATGTAAGCGCCATCGCCGGTGCCGACCAGCTTAAAACGCGAGCCATCGACCAGCTCCTGCACAAGTTCGACCGCGTCGTCGTAGCGGTCCGCGGACCGCAGATTATTGATCTCCAGCAGCTTCTGCTCGGCCGTGGGCTGATCGTCAATGGTGATCGCGCTGAACTGGGCAGAGGCCGAAGCCAATGGCAGCAGCACCAAGGCCGCTGCGAGCGAGTAAAGAACCATCCGTGGTGGGTGTGGCATCAGCATGATTCAATCGTAGGGGCTTAGGCCAGCCGTTTCCGCCGAGAGGAGGATTCCCCTCCAGCTTGATGCATTACGTACGGCTGAGCAGGCCCGCAGTTCACCAGCATACCGGCGGGATGCCTGTTGGGGAGCAAATCTGCAGCGTTTTTGACTCGGATCTTTTATAATTGAGGATTCGCCTTCGATCGTCCGGCGAGCCGCGGCGATCTGCCCGGAGCTATGTACCATGACCGCTACCCACCCCCAGTTCAGCCCCCACCACCGTACCCGAGCGCCCCGAGTTGCGATCGTGGGTGCCACCGGAGCCGTGGGCCAGGAGTTCCTGCGTGTCTTGGAGCAGCGCCGTTTCCCAATGAGCGAAGTCCGGCTGCTCGCCTCGGCTCGATCTGCGGGGAAGACGTATGCGTTTCAGAGCGATCAACTCACCGTTGAAGAACTGGCTTTAGACAGCTTCTCGGGCGTTGATCTGGCGCTGTTTTCGGCCGGAGGCTCGATCAGCAAGCAGTACGCGCAGGCCGCGGTCGATGCCGGGGCCATGGTGGTGGACAACTCCTCGGCTTTCCGCATGACCGACGGGGTCCCGCTGGTGGTTCCGGAAGTCAATCCGGAGGCGATCTCACAGGCGAACATCGGCCTGGGCGAGGGGCATGCCCCGGGGATCATCGCCAACCCCAACTGTTCCACGATCATCATGCTGGTCGCGGTCCACCCGCTGCACCGTGCGGCTAAAGTACGTCGCATCGTGGTGAGTACCTATCAGGCGGCCTCGGGGGCCGGGGCCGCGGCGATGGCCGAACTCGAGCAGCAGACCCGGCAGGTCCTTGCGGGCGAAAAACCGACCTGCGACATCTTCCCGCAGCAGTATGCGTTCAATCTCTTCAGCCACAACTCGCCGATGCAGGCCAACGGCTACAACCAGGAAGAGTTGAAGATGGTCAACGAGTCTCACAAGATCTGGGGGCAGTCCCCGGAAGAACAGACCGCGATCACCGCAACGTGTATCCGGGTGCCGGTGATGCGTGCGCACGCCGAGTCGATCAACCTAACCTTTGAAGAGCCGATTACCGAGCAACAGGCCCGTGACCTGATCACGTCGGCACCGGGGGTCTCGCTTATGGATGACCCGGAAGCGAACCGATTCCCGACCCCGCTGGACGCCAGCCACCGCGACGACGTGCTGGTCGGTCGGATCAGGCGCGACCTCAGCCAGCCCGAGGGCAGTGGGCTGGACCTGTTTGTCTGCGGCGATCAGGTACGCAAAGGTGCGGCCCTCAACGCGGTGCAGATCGCCGAACTCCTGCTGGATCAAAGCTGATCTCGGGTTGTTCATCCTTTCGCATTGAGAGTCTGTATCAAGGTGTTGTGCATCATCCCGGGTCACTTGCCGGACCGCAGCAAGGCACCTATCCTGTCGGCTTCACGTGCGGGCGGTTTCTGACAAGCCTGTGCATGCGTGAGGCGTGGCCTGACGCAGGTTGCTCCAGCTTCATCTCCGGGAGTGAGCCCGGTTTATGCCCACGGCCCTGCTGCTTTACATCGCGACGATTGTCGGAGCAGCCGCGCTCGTGCTCTTGATGCCAAGGGCGGGCCTCAACCTAAGGCCGATCGGTGCCTTGTTGGGTGCCTCGGCACTGGGTGGGGCGTGGCTGGTTATCGCCGGCACAACCGATCTGATCCCGCGACTGACCGAAGACAATCTGGGCATGCCCCGCGCCGCCTTCGCCTACTACTACGTCTTCAGCCTGATCGCGATCGCCGCCGCCGTGCGGGTGATCACCCACCAGAAGCCGGTCTACTCCGCCTTGTGGTTCGTCATGGTCGTGCTCGCCTCGGCGGGCCTGTTCCTGACCCTGTCCGCAGAGTTCATGGCCTTCGCGATGGTCATCATCTACGGCGGAGCCATCCTGGTCACCTACATGTTCGTCATCATGCTCGCCAGCCACGGCGGCCAGGGCCAGCAGGAAGACGAGGAACCGGCCTACAACCTCTACGCCCGCGAGCCGATGTGGGCCAGCGTATCCGGGTTCCTGCTGCTGGCGGTGCTGCTGACGGTGTTTTTCGACCCCGTGCATTTCGATAGCAACCGCGAAGGCACCATGGTGCCTAACCCGGCGGCCGCCTCGCGCGACGACGCGGAGATCATCGAAAACGTGATGCCCGATCGGGCCCTGACCGACGAGACCGTCGCATTGGCCTCCTCGCCGGACGCCTCGCCCGACAAGCTCAGTAATGTTGAAAAGGTCGGCCTGGACCTCTTCGAGTCCCACCCGCTGGCGATCGAGTTGGCCGGGGTCATCCTGACGTTGTCGTTGATCGGTGCTGTGGTCATCGCGCGGATGCGTGTGCCCAATGAAGACGCGATCGCCCGGGGCCAAAGTGTGTCTTCCGAGGAGGCCGCGTAATGCCTACTACGCCATATACATGCTGTTTTGTGCTGATTGGCTCGCTGTCCTTCGCAGGCTGTGTGCAGCGAGGGGGTGGTCTTAACGCCAAGTCGCCAAGTCGCCAAGACGCCAAGGCCGAACCGATTTTTGTTGATCTTTCAGGCATCCATGTTTCTGATAATGAACTCGATCTACTCGTTGCTGATGCCGGTTCGGACGATTTTCGACTGGCATCCTATCTCGGTCAAGGCTTGCGTGATTTCATGCGAGGCAAGGGATATTGGGAGAGACAATACAACCACGATTTCGACACATATCCCTTGTATTTTAATCTGGGCGAAATTGAACGGGGGGTGAAGAGTGACACACCCGTTAAGAGATCGCAACCCCTGGATCAACCTTGGCGTCTTGGCGACTTGGCGTCTTGGCGTTTAACAAAGAACAAGGAGACCGGGTAATGCTCGCCTCCCTGTCCCCGCTGGTCCTCTCGCACTACCTAATGACCGGCGCGATCCTATTCGCGCTGGGGCTGGTGGGTTTTGTGACCCGTCGGAATCTGATCATCATGTTTCTCTGCACCGAGATGATGTTCCAGGGCGTCTCGATCTCGCTGATCGCCTTTGCCAAGTTTCACGCGAACGTGACGGGCCAAACGTTTGTGATCTTCGTGCTCACCATCGCCGCGGCCGAGGCCGCGCTGGCGCTGGGGCTGGTCGTGCTGTTGTTCCGTCGCCGGCGGACGCTGGACGCGGGGGCGTGGTCGGCGTTGAGTGGTTGACTGAGACCGGTCCGGCCTCGGCACGGCTGTGTTGTTTTCGATAAGAACGCGAATCTTTTATGAGTCTTCAAGCCGCCGCTTACATCCCGTGGATCGCCGCTCTGGGCGCCGTGCTCTGTCTGGTGCTGGTGGCGCGGCCGGGGATCAGGCACTACGCCGGCCCGGTTTGCGTCGGCTCGATCGGGCTCGGGCTGTTGTTGACGTTCCTGACCGTTGGTTCGTGGGGGCACGACGACGGACACCAACTCCCGCAAGGCCATGATGACCACCATCCCTACGCGGTTGTTGGCGAGACCGTTACGCTCATCCCATGGATCTACGCCGGCGGAGAACTGGTGGATCAACCCCTGCTCGACCCCGAGACCGGCCAACAGCGGGTCAACGACCAGGGCCGGCCCATGACCCAAGAGGTCTACGAGGGCGGGATCCAGATCGACTTTGGCTACTACTTCGACGGGCTGACCTTCACCATGCTGCTGGTCATTACCGGGATCGGCATGCTGATCGCCATCTACGCGATGGGGTACATGAAGGGCGACCCCGGCTACGCCCGGTTCTTTGCGAGCATGGCGATGTTTATCTTCGCGATGACGACGCTGGTTATGGCGGACAACCTGGTCCTGCTGTTCCTGGGCTGGGAGGGGGTCGGGCTGTGCTCATACCTGCTGATCGGGTACTACTACGGCAAGCCGACGGCCGTCGCCGCCGCGAAGAAGGCCTTCATCGTCAACCGGATCGGCGACTTTGGGTTCCTCGTCGGCATCTTCCTTTGCTACCAGGTCTTTGGCACGCTGAGCTTCGACGCGATCCTCCCCGCCCTGCAGGAGCACCTGGGCCAGTTGCCTCGTGAAGCACTTTCGCCCGAGGCCTTGCGGGCGAGTTTCGCCTTGCACCTGGCCTTCAGCCAGAGCCCGAGCCTGATCTGGGCGATCCCGTTCTGTCTGATGATCGGGGCCTTTGGTAAGTCGGCGCAGATCCCGCTGTTCGTCTGGCTGCCCGATGCGATGGCCGGCCCGACGCCGGTTTCCGCGCTGGTCCACGCCGCGACGATGGTCACCGCCGGGGTGTACCTGATCGCGCGGATGATGCCGATCTTCGTCTTCACCGGCGAGTACGCCGGGCTGAAGATCACCCCGCTCGAGGTCGTCGCTATCGTCGGCGGGCTGACCGCCCTCTTCGCCGCGACCATCGCGCTGACCAGCAATGACCTCAAAGGTGTCTTTGCTTATTCAACGGTCTCACAACTTGGGTACATGTTCCTCGGGCTCGGTGCGTTGTCAACGACCGGCGCGGTGTTCCATCTGGTGACCCACGCGTTCTTCAAGGCGCTGTTGTTTCTTACCGCGGGCAGTGTCATGCACGCCCTGGCCGGGACGCTGGACATCCGCACGATGGGCGGGCTTGGCCGGAAGATGCCGGTCACCAAGTGGCTGATGCTGGCCGGCTGCCTGGCGCTCGCGGGCTTCCCGATCCTGACCGCCGGCTTCTGGTCTAAGGACCTGATCCTGGGCGACACGCTCGCCAAGGGGCTGCACGATCACCAGACGCTGTACACGGTGCTCGCGGTCATCGGGGTGATCACCGCGTTCCTCACCGCGTTCTATACCTTCCGTCTGTGGTGCATCGTCTTCACCGGTGAGACGAAGTTTGAGATGGGTGATGAGCATCACGCCCCCGGAAGTGATGAACACGACGACGCCCACGCCGACGACCCCGCAGCGGATGCATCCGGTCATGAAGCGCATCATGCTTCCGGGGGCGGGCCGCACGAGATGCCCTGGTGGCCGATGAACGCGCCGCTGGTGATCCTGGCGGTCGGCTCGATCCTGTCCGGGCTGGTGCTGCACAAGTTCACACACCTGATCGACGACGCGGTCGCGGCCTCCAGCGCGGCGGTCCCCCACGCTCACGGCCACGGCGAGCACGCCGGCATGGACCCACACGTCATCATGATGATCGTCAGCGGTATCATCGCCATCGCCGGCATCGGGCTGGCGTATTACTTTTACTCGGTCCGCCGTGACCTGCCCGAGAAGTTTGCCCAGCGGTTCGCGGGCCTGACCGCAACGCTCCGCGGCAAGTACTACATCGACGAGTTCTACGACCGCACGATCGTCCAGCCGCTGAACATCATCGGGCAGGTGCTGTACCTGATCGACCAGCTCGTCATCCACGCCGCGGTGATGTCCCTGGCCTGGCTGCCCCGGATGCTGGGGATGGGGGCTCGGCCGGCACAGAGCGGCAAGCTGCAGGGTTACGGCCTGGGCATGGTCGCGGGGGTTGCCGCGATCGCCCTGCTCATGCTGCTGATGTTGACCTGAAGAATTGAAGCCCGGAGATTTGATCCGATTTGAAAGAAGTGTTGAGCGTTGATCCTTCCTGAATCATACACCATCCCGTTCCAGCTGATCCTGCCCGCGCTGTTCGCGTTGGGCCTGCTGCTGCCGATCAAGTCGCTCAGCACGCGGCGCGGGGCCTGGCTGTACTCGGCGACGACGTCAACGATCTCCTTCCTCTTCACCCTCTACGTCGCCTCGGTCTTCGACTGGAGCAACTCCGGCGAGTTGCAGTTCGTCGGGCAGATCCCCTGGGTGCCCGGCTTCGGGCTGGGCTTTGACTACGGCATGGACGGGATGAGCCTCTGGCTGGTCCTGCTGACCACCTTCCTCATGCCCATCGTCGTGCTCGGCTCGCTGGTCGAGGTCAAGGGTGATATGCGCACGTTCCACTTCTGGCTGCACATCCTCGAAGCGGCCCTCATCGGCACCTTCATCGCCCGTGACATCATTTTCTTCTACGTCTGCTTCGAGTTCACGCTCATCCCGCTGTTCTTCCTGATCGGGATCTTCGGCCACGGCGAGAAGCTCAAGGCCGCGAAGGTCTTTTTCTTCTATACCTTCACCGCCTCACTGCTGACCATGGCCGGGGCGCTCTACGTCGCCTGGTTTAACACGACGCTGGACCCGGCTAGTGCGGCCGTCGCCGAGGTCTACCGCAGCATCAACTTCGACGCCCCCAAGGGGACGGCCGACGCCACCGCCTGGGCGCTTAGCGAGTACGCCGGGCAGTGGACCTTCAATATCAAGGCGCTCTGGGCGGCCGGGCGGATGATGCCTATCGAAGCGCAAATCATGGTGATGCTCGCTTTCCTCGCGGGCTTCGGGGTCAAGACACCGCTGTTCCCCTTCCACACCTGGCTGCCGCTGGCGCATACCGAGGCGCCAACGGCGGGTTCGGTGGACCTGGCCGGCCTGGTGCTCAAGCTCGGTCCCTACGGCCTGCTGCGCCTCGCGATCCCGATGCTGCCCATGGCCGCGGTGACCCTCGCGCCCTGGCTCGGCGGGCTGGCGGTCATCGGCGTGATCTACGCCGCGCTGGTCTGCTGGGTGCAGAAAGACGCGAAGAAGCTCATCGCCTATTCCTCGGTCTCGCACATGGGCTTCTGCATCCTCGGGCTCTTCGCGTTCGACCCCGGCTCGATCGGCGCGACCGGGGCGTTCATCTACATGCTCTCCCACGGCCTGGCGACCGGCGGGATGTTCCTCTGTATCGGCATGCTCTACGACCGCTTCAAGACCCGCGAGATCGCGCGGATGTCGGGCCTGGCCAAGATCATGCCCGCCTGGGCCTTCTTCTTCTGCCTCTTCACCTTCGCCTCCGTCGGCCTGCCCGGGCTCAACGGGTTTGTCGGCGAGTTCTTGACCATGCTCGGCACGTTCAACTCGGCCGTGGTCGGCGACCGCCCCCTGCTCGGGCCGATCTTCGCCATCCCCGCGGCGCTCGGCGTCATCCTCGCCGCGATCTACCTGCTGTACCTCTTGGGTAAGATCGTCTTCGGCCCGCTCGAGTTGCCGCACTGGGAAGACACCGGCGAGACCGGCATCGGCGGCGGCGAAAGCCACGACCTGTCCTACCGCGAAGCCATGACCCTCGCCCCCCTCGCCGCGGCCTGCCTGCTCATCGGGCTCTACCCCTACCCGATCCTCCGCTCGCTCGAGCCGGCGATCCAGAACCACACGCAGTACGTGGAGGCGTACATCGAAGAGATCAACACAGTGGGTGAGGCGGTCGCGGAGGCTGGCGATGACGTTGAAGTTGGCGAGCGCGTCGATTTGAACGCCAAGGCGCCAAGTCGCCAAGACGCCAAGGAGATCAACAATGAAGCTCTTTTTCCCGGGCTTCATTCCGAACTCGACACTGCATCCGACGAAGCTCGGTCAAGCGATTTAGGCTGCAAAGGTACTGATGGCTGGATTATCGTTGGGGGTTCGGGACTAAACAGAGGCAGTACGGTTTTCTACACCGGCGACAGTCCTGAAACTGCAACCCTACCCGACAGCTTCAGGCATTTTCTTGCCGACCCGAGTACCACTGTCGTTTTCCCGGAGGGCAGTAAGTGATGACTACTCCACTTTTTCTGCATATCCCCTGTCTCCCTTGGCGTCTTGGCGTCTTGGCGTCTTGGCGTTTAACGCCTTGCTGCCTTAACGAACCATCTCAACCCCAGGAGGCCGAGCGATGAACCCGATCGTCGAGAAGCTCGGCAACCTCTGGCCGGAGATCACCATGCTGGTCGGGGCGATCGCGTGCCTGTTCACCGGGCTGGCGGGACGGCAGAGCATCCGCCGGCTGACCCCGGCCGTGGCGGTGCTGGCGATCATCATCGCGTTCGTGCTGGCTCGATTCACCGGCGGGGACGACGCGGGCCAGTTCCTGGGCCTGGGCGGGCTGGCGGGCTATCTCAAGCTGGCGATCCTGGGCATCGGGCTGATCCTGGTCCTCGTCGCGACCGGCACGGTGGACAAACTCAAGCAGGTCGTCCAGGCCGAATCGCGTGAGGGCAAGGCCTTTGACCCGGGCGATGATTTCAAGGCCGAATTTTATGCATTCACACTGTTCTCTCTGACCGGGGCGATGCTCTGTGCCGGGGCTTCGGACCTGGTCTGGCTGTTCCTGGCATTGGAACTGACGTCGCTACCGACCTACGTCATGGTCGCGACCTCCCGGGACAAGCCCTTTGCCCAGGAGGCGGCGGTCAAGTACTTCTTCCTCGGGGCGCTGTCGGCGGCGGTGTTCCTCTACGGCTTCGCGCTGATCTACGGGGCGACCGGGCTGACCGAGTTTGCCGCGATCAGCGCCTACGTCCAGGCCAACGGCGTCTCGCCACTGATGCTGACGGGCACGGTGCTGGCGGTGGTCGGGGTGTGTTTCAAGATCGCGGCGGTGCCGATGCACTTCTACACGGCCGACGTCTACGAGGGCGCGGCCACGCCGGTGTCGGCCTTCCTCGCGTTCGTGCCCAAGACCGCGGGCTTCGCGGCCCTGATCGCCCTGCTAGGCTTGGTCGGTTGGGACCACGGCACCGGGGCCAACCAGACCGAGCTGCCCGACGTCCTGGTCTACCTCATCGCCGGGATCGCCGCGTTGACGATGACCATAGGCAACGTGCTGGGGCTGGTGCAGACGCGGATCAAGCGCGTGCTGGCCTACTCATCGATCGCCCACTCGGGGTACATGCTGGTGGGCCTGCTGGCCGGGCCGGCGCTGGCGATGGAATTGCAAAGCACGATGCCGGGCGCGAACTTCTCGCTGAGCAACGGGGTCGCGGCCGTGCTGTTCTACCTGGTCGCCTACGGGCTGAGCACAGTCGGTACATTCGCCGTCATCGGCTGCCTGACCCGGCCCGATGGCGAGGAGGTCCAGACCTACGACGACCTGGCGGGCCTGCGCCACCGCCACCCGTTCCAGGCGGGTGTGCTGCTGATCAGCGTGATCTCCCTGGTGGGCCTGCCGCCGCTGGTCGGCTTCCTGGGCAAGCTGTTCCTGATCGGCGCGGTGTACTCGGCCGGCAGTGGGGACTCACCCAACGCCGGGCTCTACCAGGGCCTGGTCGTGCTCATGGTCATCAACTCGGCGATCTCCGGGGTGTACTACCTGCGGATCGCCTCGGCCGCCTTCTTCGGCGAAGACAAGGGGCAGACGGTCGAGGCCACGATGCCCAGCCGGCGTTGGGGCGGCGCGGCCGCGGCTGCGGCGGCCCTGGCCCTCGGCGGGCTGCCGGGCGACTGGCTGATCACCTCGGCCGAGCGTGCCGCCGAGTCGTTCGAGCAGGAGCCGTCCACCCGCCGCGACGCTCCCGCTGAACCGCCCGCCGCGCTCATCGATGAAGCCGCCCGGCCCGGCGACACGGCGTTTCAAAACCGGCCCGGCTAACCACGGGCTTGCACCATTTGATCTCCCCTACATCACTACCCCCTCGTCCGGGACCCGGCCGAAGGCGATCTTGTCCGGCATGTCACGGCCGGCGACCGCGTGCATCCCCCCGAGGTAGAGCACGTGCTTGCCAAAGCGCTGGTTGACCCGGTCCATGACCCGGCCCAGGTCTTCGCGGTGTTCGGGGTCGCCGAAGAGCCGGCCGGCCACCGCGGCGTCGGGCAGCAGCCGGCCGAGCGTCACGCCGACCCGCACCGGGACGAGCTGGGGCAGGTCGGCCATCGGCCCGCGGCGCCATAGCCGCTCGAAGTGTTCGACGACGGTGCGGGTGTCGTGGCAGGTGGGCAGGTCGATCTGGTCGCCCCAGGCGGGCGCGTGGTTGAACTTGCTCATCACCGCGAGGTGCCGGGCGTGGTAGCCGTGGTGGCGGAGGCGGGCGGCGGCCTTGTGCAGCAGGCGGGTCATCACCGCGTGGGCACCCTCGGGGCACCGCAGCTCGGGGGGCAGCACGTTGGCGTGGCCGAAGGACCTGCGCGGGTTCTCGTGGCGCGGCGGGTCCTCCCCGTGCAGGGCCATCCAGTACCGCGTGCCCTCGACCGAGCCCCAGACCCGGTACGCCGCTTCACGGGGCATCGCCCAGAGGTCGGCGGTGGTGCAGACGCCGTGGCGGTGTAGCCGGGCACGCACGCCGGTGTTGATGCCCGGCAGGTCGGTGACCGCCAGGTGCTCAATCGCCCCGGGCAGGCCCCCCAGTTCCAGCAGCCTCAGCCCGTCGGGCTTGTCCAGTTCGCAGGCGATTTTGGCCAGCAGCCGGGTTGGTGCCAGCCCGACGCTGCAGCTCAGGTATTCGCCCACCGCGTCCCGGACCGACGCCTTGACCCGTCGGCCCAGGTTCAGCGCGGCCTCGGCCCGACGCTCCCGCCCCATCAGCCGGATCGCCACCTCGTCGATCGACTCGATCTTCTCGATGGGTAATACCCGCTCGATCGCGGCGCAGATGCGGCGATGGACCTCGACATAGAACCGCGGCCGGGCCTCGACCAGCGCGATCTCCGGGCAGATGCGCTTGGCCTCCAGCACGGTGGTCCCCGTCTTGATCCCTAGCCGCTTGGCCTGCCGACTCACGGCGATGCAGCAGGTGCCCGCGGCCTGCACCGGCACGACGCCGACCGGCCGGCCGCGCAGCTCCGGCCGATGCTGCTGCTCGACCGAAGCGAAGTAGTTGTCCATGTCCAGAAACAGCCAATTGGGCATCTCAAACACGCGCTCTAAAATACCTATCATATACCAAACGAAATAGACGTGCTCAAGTAAAAAACCGACGCACGTGGCGTCGGCGGGATCGGGATCGGGGGGTTGAGATCAGGGGCAGACAGCTTGAGGGTATTGAGCGATTCCTGAACCGGTGACGCTACCTCGGCCGGCCCGGGCCGCCATTGAACTCATCCTCGAACTGCTGGAAGTCGAGCATCTCCTGCTCCTGTTCCTGCTGGAGCAGGTCCAGCTCACGGCGGCGTGGGTTCTTCTTGTCCTGGTCCTGCAAACGCTCGTGCAACTGTCCTTGTTCGTCGATAAACGTGAGCGCGTAGATGGGGCGGTTGCTGATATCCAGCCGCCGCTCGATATCAACGACCGTTGCGCCTACATTCAGGTCGACTTGGACCAGCCCCATGCCCGGCACGTCGCGCTCGACCATGCCGCCGATCCGGTCGCCCGCGGAGACCTCGAACTCCTGCTTGATCCGCAGGCCGTTGAAGATGGTCCAGACTTCGAGCCGGGAGCGGCTCTCGCCACCGCCGACGAAGAAGAACTCGAACTTGGGCGGCACGGTGACCGGCCCCATCCAGTCCGCTTCCTCGATGACCTCGACGCTCGGGCCGAGGGCGGCCTGGTTCTTGTTCTGCTCGAACTGCTCTTCGGCGAGCTTGGGCACACCGTAGAGCGGGTTGATAACCGCGACCGCCAGCTTGTACCGGTAGGTCTGGCCGTACTCGGGGGTCACGTCCATCGCGAAGACGCGGGTCAGTTCCTCGGCGTTCAGTTGCCGGCCGCCGGGGAGCGCGAGGACGAACTCGTTGTTGACACCGCCCTGGTTGTTGAGCTGGCGTTCTTCCAGCCGGCGACGGCGCTCATCGAGTTGACGCTGGCGCTGCTGCTCGAGTTCGGCCTGGCGTCGGAGCTCTTCTTCGATCTGGCGTTGACGACGCTCTTCGAGCTGACGCTGGCGCTCGAGATCGCGTTCATTGAGCAACTCTCCGCCCCCCTCAAAGCCGGGGTCGCCACCCCCGCGGTTGCCGCGTTGCCGCTCACGCTCAGCGCGGCGCTCTTCCATCTGTTGGCGCCGCTCCATCCGGCGGCGCTCGTTCTCGTCCATCGGCCGACCCAGGTCACCCTCCAGGAAGTTGGGCCCGCCCAGGCCCGGCTCGTCGAGCTGCTCTTCTTCGAAGATCGCGTCCTTGGGGAGCATGATGAAATCGTTGTTCGCCAGGGCGGGCGGCACCGGCTCGCAGATCTCCTGCTGCAGGGCCTGCTCGGCGGCCTGCTCAATCAGCAACTCGGCCTGGGCCATGTCGTCGGGCATCACATCCTGGGGCATCACCCGGATCTGCCCGGGTATCTTCGGGATGATCTCGCGGTCGACCCACTGGCCGGTCTGTTCATCAAGGCGCTCACGGATCAGATAAACCCCGGTGATGTTCAGACGCTTCTCCCAGATGCCCGAGGGGACCTTGCCCGACTGTCCGCGCTCGCCGATCAGCGCCTGGGCCCAGTCGTACATGGAAAACTCGCCGTCCAGGATGACGTAGTAGAAGTCCGGGGGTCGACGCATCCCGTCCCAGAGTCTCACGAATTCGGGATTCAGTTCCGGGGCGAACTCGATGTCGAGCACGGCGTGGTCGTGCAGCATCGCCACGGCGGCCGGCATCGGCGGGGAGGGGACGATGTAGGTGGGCGGCGGGGGCGGCTGGATGTTGAGGTCCGACAGCGGGGTGCCGTTCAAGGACAATCGTCGTGGAAGCGTGCCGTTCTCGCTTAAGATCACCCGCATGCCCAGCATCTCTTCGTAGTTCTGCTGCATGTCCGGGGGGGCGTAGTCCGGGTCGATCTGGTCCTCTCTGATAAGGCCGGCCTCGACCCGCTCCACATCTTGCAAAAGCGCGGGGATCACCTCGTCTGGTCGGTCGTAGGTCTTGTTCCCCAGCTCAACCTTGTACGGGTTGAAGACCCCCCCGACAAAAATCGCCAAGACCAGCACCAGGAAGATCGCGGCCACGAGTAGCACCAGCTTCTCGATGTGCTTCTGGATGAACGTTGCGTTTTTGACTCGCATGGCGGCTCTCCGGGTACGTCAGGGAGGCGGCCGGGCGGAACGTCCGCCCGGCATCATGGTGAAGCGGCAAAGTCAGGGCGTCGCGGTCTCGGCGATCACGTCCGGCTCGTCGGGCACGGCCAGCCGCTTCTTCACGACCTCTGGCATGTACTGTTTGGTCCAGGTGCGGAACCAGAGCGTCTCGATGGTCAGGGTCACTTCTACGACGTCGGCGTCGCCGTAGACGTAGCCCTCCTGGAGCGCGGCGTATTCATCCACATCCGTGACCCGCATGTTGATCACGGTCATGAAGTTGACCTTGCGCAGGGTCTCGAAGAAGTTGGGCAGTTCATCGGCCTTGATGTGCATCGTCATCCAGACGTGGCGGACATCGTAGATGTTGTTCGAGCGTCGCCCGGTTGGGCCGAAATGGAAGTTCCCGTCGAGCGGCTCACGGGCCTGGGGCAGTGCCACCACCGCCGGGTTGGGGTAGACCGACTGATCGAGTTCCGCGTTGCCTCCGAAATTCCCCGGCGAGACGGGGCTGGGGGCGGCGAGCGGCTCGCCGGTATCCGGGTCGGTCTCGGGGGCGGTTGCGGCCGGGGTAAGGAGTACGTCGGCTTGGCCGCCGCCGCTTGACCCCTGGCCCGCCATCCCGCCACGGGTGTGCAGGCCGACGTAGTACGGCACGACCGTGATGTCCAGCAGCCGCTTGACCGGAGCGGTCACGACGTTCTGAGGCATCTCGACCATCTCGCCCTCGGCGTTGGGCAGGGTCACGGTTGTGCCGATCTGGTTGACCTGGGCGATCGTCGTCATCAGGTCGCGGATGATCCAGAGCTCGACCTGGCCTTCCCAGAGCTGCTCGACCGACGGTGCCGCCTCCGCCGAGGCCCAGGCCGCGATGGTAAGCGGGCCGTACCGTTCTGCTTCCCCGACATTGATCGTGGTCGGGCCACCGGAGTTGCCTTCAAGCCCCGGAATCGTGAATCCGCCGCGCGCGGGTTGGAGCGGGGTGGGGGCAGGGCCTCCCGCTTCGGTCTGCTCGGTGTCTTTGTATCGTTCCGGATCGATCTCGATCAACTGGGCCTGGGGCAGGTCGGCATAAAAGTCCAGGCCGTACGCCCACTGGGTCAGCTGGGCCATCAAGGTGGACTGCTGCTGGAGGTAGAGGCCGAGGGCCTGTTTCTCGGTGAGGGCATTGGCCGATTCCGAGCCGAGGGTCTTGAGGTAGTCCTCCACCGTTTGCGCCTGGACGTCAACGATCCACTGCGCGGGTGGGGCCGGCCCGACGCGGAACGAGGGCATCTTGACCTCGTTGATCTCGGCGGGCGAGGCGTCCAACTCGGTAAAGCGCGGGGGCATCAAGACACGGAAGGATCGATCGTATCGCACCGCAGCAGCGAAGGCGTCGATCTCGGGGGCCTGGAAATCCACGATGAAGCTGCCGTCGTGGTTCTGCTTATTGATCCGCTCGGTTTCGCTCTTGATAAAAAGCTGCTGGGCCGCGATCTTGCCGTAGATATCGGTGATCCTGTCGATGACATTCTCGTTGATGACCAGCCCGCTGATCTCCTCCGGTGGGTCGTTGGGGTCGGGCGCGGGAAGCGTGACCGAACCGTTTTGCAGGCTACGCAGCGTGGTCGCGTCGTTTTTGTTGTCCTCGACGATCTTGGACGTCAGCGAGCCGGCGGCGATCAGTAGGAAGTAGCCCACCAGCACAAAGCACAGCAGCGCGACCAAAGCCGACGCGGCGCTGATCGGGTTTTCTTTCAGCCACTCGAGCAGATTCTTCACGGCCGGTTCTCCTGGGTGTCACGCTGGGCGGTCTGGTCGGATGCGGCGGGGTTGTCCGTGTCCGGCTCGGCGGCGGGGTCCTCATCCGAGGGACTCGACGGGGTCATCGTCCGGCGGGCCTGGTCGGGCGGGAGCAGGACCACGTCGAACTCGATCTGGAACTCGTGATCGCGCGACCACTCGCCCGCTTTGTCTTCGGTGTAGGTCACACGCTTGGGATAGAGTTGGGCCAGGGTGAAGCCCGAGGGGCCGAACTCAAGCTCCTCTCCGCTGGGCGAGGTGATCTGGGTGGTCTGGACCCGGGGCTCGTTGATGCCGCCGGGCTGAGCGGGTTGCCCAAGGCCGCCGCCCGGGCGGAAGACGCTGCCGGGCTGACTCACGCCGGGCTGCAGGGATTCGCCGGGCCTTGGCCCGGTCCCGCCTAGCCCGATGGAGGCGCTGGGGGTATTGCCGCTGCCGGACGCGAGCCGTTCGAGGTAATCCGGCTCGTCGGTCCGCCTACTCAATGTTTTTAGTGCACGCCCGCTATCGATTCGGTAGCGATACGGCCGGTCGCTTTGATCCGCATTAGCGGTGTACCACTTGATCAGAGTGGCTTTGAGCAGGTTCTCCGCCTGGAGCCGAGGCAGCGGGGTGTTGCCGGTGATGACCAGCCGCATGGCCGGTCCCGCCTGCGGGGCCCCCTCAGTGGCGGGCGGTGGGAAGAAGGTCACCAGTGTTGCGGCCAGCGGGTTGTTCGGATCGGCGGCAGGGGTCGCCGCTTCGCCGGTTGATGGGTCTACTGCGGCGGCGACCGGTGGGGCCGCCGTGTATTGCTCGACACGCAAGCCGGTGACCCAGACCAGCCGGCGGGTGCTGCGGGGGATCTGTGCATAGACCTCGGGGTCGGCGTCCAGCAGCCCCTCCTGGGTCGGGACCGTCGCCAGTGCGGCGGCCAGGTCCTCGGTCAGCTTCGGCCAGAGGTCGCGGTACTCGAAGGTCCGGCGGTAGTTGTCGATCTCCGGCCTGGGGTCCTCCGCGATCAGTTCAGACAGCGGCTGCTTGATCGCGTTGGCGTTGTTGATCACGCGGCTGATCTGCGGCTTGTCCTCGGCCGAAGAGTCGTAGCTGGAACTCTGCACAAAGTGGTAGATCCCCGCGACCCCGGCGGCGAGCGCAAAACAGGCGGCCCCGGTCGCGAACCAGGGCTGCTTGGCCTTCCACATCCGGCCGATCTGGATCGACTGAGGCAGGATGTTGGCCGACACCGTTTCCATCGCCAGGCCCTGGAGCGCCAGCCCATAGGCCGTGGCCAGGTTGACCGCGGAGGCAGAGAACTCCGAGGCCCGCTTGCCCTCCACGCTGATGCGTTGGAAGCCATCGGGCCGGGTCACGTCCATCTGCAGATGCTGCTTGAGGTATTTCTGCAGGCCCGGGAGCTTCCAGGTCGAGCCGACGCCGACGATGGTTTGGAGTTCCGAGTCCCGGTTGAGCGACTGGTAGAAGCCCAGCGACCGCTGGACCTCCTGCACCAGGTCGGAGAAGACGCCGCGCATCGCCTGGAAGATCTGCTTGGCGTACTTGCTGGTCGAGGCCTCACGCTTGAGCTTCTCCGCCTTGCTGAAGCTGATCTTGAACTGCTTCATTAGGGCTTCGGTAAAGTGGTTGCCGCCCAGGGGCAGGGTCCGCAACCAGATGCCGCCGGCCTCGACGATGATGATATCGGTCGAGGTCGTGCCGATGTCCAGATAGACCGTGCCGTCGTTGCCGCCATCGTCGGCGTGTTCGTAGGCAAACGCGTTGTAGACCGCCACCGGCGAGAGGGTCAGGGCATCGACCCGCACGTCCACGGCCCGGTAGTTGGAGAGGAACTGGGCGACGCGCTCTTTGGTGATCGCAAAGATGCCGACCTCGACGTCCGGCGCGTCGTCCTCGGCAAAGACCTGAAAGTCCCATTCCACCTGGTCGATCGGGAACGGGATCTGCTGCTGGGCCTCGTAGGCAACGATCTGGTGTACCTTGCTGGGATCAACCGGCGGGAGCTTGGCAAAGCGGGCAAACGCCTTATGCCCCGGCACCGAGACCACGACCTGGGACCGGTCGATCTCGTGCTTCTGCGCCAGGCCGTCCAGCCCCAGCCGGATCTCTTCTTCGACGTTGACATCCGGGGTGGTGAGGATGCGTTTGAAGGGCAGGATATCGAAGTCTTCGACCACAACGTCCGAGCCGCTGCGGTGGAGCTTGATGGCCTTGATCGCCTGTGCCCCGACCTCGATGCCCCATGCTTCATTCTTTTTGGCCATGCTTCGCTCCTTTCGGCTGCCGCCATATTTCTGACGGCCCTAGGGTCAGCGTGTTCACAAAATCTCTGACCTATACCATATCGCGCCGACGCCCAAGCCACAGGCCAGTGACCTCGCCCGCGCGGTCGCGGAAGGCAGCAATGTTTCTGGATGATTCGGCCCGACGGAGGGAGGAAGGCAACAATGTAAACGCCGGGGCCGGGGCCACACACCAACTGCTCATCCGGGCATTAGACCCGTGATGCGCGATGCGGTCAAGGTCCGCTTGGGCCATAACTTATCTTAAGCGATGGTCGCGCCCACGCCAAGCCTTTTCTGAACGTCCTGGGCCGCACGCGCACAGTGAGCTAACTTGACCAATCAGCCCGGCGCGGTGACAATAAAACCTTCCTGCGGGGCCGTAGCTCAACTGGGAGAGCGCTGTGTTCGCAATGCAGAGGTTGAGGGTTCGATCCCCTTCGGCTCCACTTCCACCCGGCTCGCTATTGCATCATTCTTTGGAAAGGTTCCACAAGATCTGTGTGCCGTCCTTCCCGGGGACCACGATCTCAAGATCCCCATCGCCATCGAGATCGGCCGTACGGATCTGCAGGCCGATACCCGCGGTACCGTCGGCCGCGACGTGGCGTTGGACGTTTTCAAAACCTTCATCCCAGCTGTAGTAAATGACCTGAGGCGGTTCGTTGCTGCCCGGATCGCGGCCGTTGTGCCCACGCACGCGCTTGCCGGTGATCATCTCGGCTCGGCCGTCTCCATCAAGGTCGGCCAACAGCATGGCGTGCAACTGTGAGGTCGGTTCATCGATCTTGATCTCTCGGAACTTCAGCTTGCCCTGCTCGTCCACGCCCTCACCGAACCAGACAAACAAGCCATAATCGTGTGAGCTGCCCCAGAACAGGTCGGCCCTGCCGTCGCCGTTGAGGTCTTGAACGATGAACGGGCAGGGCAGCTTGATGTCCCAGTCGGCGTGGAAGGCCCACGCGCCGGCAAAGGGGTCGCCCTCAGGCCGCTCATACCAGCCCGAGCCGGTCAGGATATCGTCGCGGCCATCGTTGTTGATATCACCAAAGCCGATGCCGTGCCCGCTCTTTGGGCCGATCGTGTGACCGGAGTAGGTGCCCTGGTCGTCGGCGTGCCAGACAATGGTTGGTTTATTCTTGTTCCACTGATTCGCAACCCATTCCGGTCGGCTGTCCCGGCCGCCAGCGACCTGGACAAACGCCCCGACCTCGTTGGTGTTCTGGCCGGTCTCGATCAGTACGTTCTGCTGCCAGAGCGTCCCGCGTTCCAGATCGACCTTGCCCGGGTTGCGGTACCAGTAGACGTTTTCATCCCAGAAGCTGCCGGCGATGACATCGGTCCATCCATCGCCATCGACGTCGTAGGCGAATTCGCCGTTGGTCTGGGAGTAGCCGTTGCGTTCGCCGATGAGCCGGAGTGGGCGCGGGGTCCAGGGCCCGTCGTTGCCGGGGTTTCGGTACCAGCTTCGGCCGGCAGAGACATCCAGGTACCCGTCGTTGTCGAAGTCGGCGATGGCGCACCCCTCGTTCGAATCGATCGCGAGCACCTGCACCCGGAAGGCGACGGGGTGCTCGGCCAAGGCAGACGGAGCGATCAGGCAAGCACCGAACAACAAGCCAAAGGTTTTTGTCATCTCAGACCTCGTGAGGGCAATGGGTCACCAGACCATAGCATCGCTGCATCGATCTAACACGTTGACCCACCGCGCGATTCGCCCGACAGGCCCTTGACCCGTGGCTTCCAGCTACTCAGGACACCGGATCGGCCGGGATGGAACGGCAACGCGGAGAAGCCCTCGGTTAGCGTGCGAGGTAGAAGCTAGACGCAAACCATGCTAAACGGTGCCAGGTCTTGCTCCGGCTAAGCAATCCCGCAGACGGCGCTACAACCCCACGAGAATGCGTTCGCTGGGATTGCTCATGCCGACGGACAACGTTAGCATCCGTTTCATCTTGACGGCAACCCGGGGCGTTCTATGACCTGCCGCATCTTTCAGCCCGTTTCATTCTCGGATGCCTGACCGATGACTGAACCGAACCAGACCGCCCCGCCCGATCCCCCTGCGCCCCCCTCGCCGCAACAACGCGAGGCGGAAGCGGATTTACTCAAGCGATACTGGCGGGCGAACCTCACCATCATGAGCGTGCTGCTCTTTATCTGGGCGATCGTCGGCCTGGGCTGCGGCATCCTTTTTGCCGACTTTCTGAACGACGCCGGGGCGATCGGCGGGGTCCCGCTGGGGTTCTGGTTCGCCCAGCAGGGCTCGATCATGACCTTCGTGCTGATCATCCTGGTCTACTGCGTCCTGCTGAATCGGCTAGACAAACGGCACCAAGAAGAGTTGGCCTCGATCCGTGGCAGCACAGGGGGGAGCGCGGCCCGATGAGCACCCAGATGATCTGGACCATCGTGTTTGTCGGGGTCACGTTCTCGATCTACCTGGGGATCGCCTGGCTTTCGCGCGTCAAAGACACCAAGGGGTTCTTCATCGCCGGCGGCGGCGTGCCCGCGCCGGCCAACGGCATGGCGACGGCCGCCGACTGGATGTCCGCCGCGTCCTTCATCTCCATGGCCGGGCTGATCTCGGGCATGGGCTTTGCCGGCGGGGTCTACCTCATGGGATGGACCGGCGGGTACGTGCTGCTCGCCCTGCTGCTCGCGCCATACCTCCGAAAGTTCGGGCACTTCACCGTGCCGGACTTCGTCGGCGACCGATACGAGTCTTCCACCGCCCGGATCATCGCGCTGCTCTGCGCCATCTTCATCAGCTTCACCTACGTCGTCGGTCAAATGAAGGGCGTCGGCGTGGTCTTCTCCGGCTTCCTGGGCGTGACCCCTGCGGTCGGGGTGTTCATCGGCATGGCGATCGTGTTCTGCTACGCCGTGTTCGGCGGGATGAAGGGCATCACCTGGACTCAGGTCGCCCAGTTCTGGGTCCTGATCACCGCGTTCCTGATCCCCGCCATCGCCATCTCCCTCAAGCTCACCGGCAGCGCCCTGCCGCCAATCGGCCTGGGCAGCCAGGTGCTCGAATCCGTCGACCCCGCCCGGCCGTACCTGCTGGACAAGCTGACCAACCTCAACGAGAAGTTTGGCTTCGCCAGCTACACCGAGGCCTACGGCGAGAACGCGGGCAAGTGGAACAAGCTCAACGTCTTCTGCGTCTGCTTCGCGCTGATGGCGGGCACGGCCGGCCTGCCGCATGTGATCGTTCGGTTCTATACCGTCAAAACGGTTAAGGCCGCCCGCTGGTCGGCGTTCTGGGCGCTGCTGTTCATCTCGATGCTGTACCTCACCGCGCCGTCCGTCGCCGCGTTCGCGCGGTACTACATGGTCGATGATATCGCCGGGCTGAATGGCGCACGTGGGGTCGTTCAGATCGACACGGTTGACGGCCTGACCCTCGAATCGATCAAGGCCGACCTGGCCAACGGGAAAAGCAGCTACCAACAAGCCGACGGCCAACGCACTCTGTTCGCCTACCTCGATCAAGACCAGCAGCCACGGCTTTCTGAGATCGCGCCCTGGTATTTCAATTGGAACAAGACCGGGCTGATTGCCTGGGTCGATTTCAATGGCGATGGCCGGGTCGCGTTCACCAACAACCTGTCCGACGAGCCGATCACCGGTGATGACGGGCAGACGATCCTGCCGAACGAGTTGATGCGCGTCAGCGGCGTCCGGGGCGAGATACGCGACGACATCATCGCCGACGCCGATGCATGGTTGCAGAAGTACGGCGGGACCGAGGACAACGGCTCGGCGGCCAAGGCGGAACTCATCAAACTCGGTGCCGCCCACCACCCCGACCGCGACATCATTGTGCTGGCGACACCGCAGATGGCCCAGCTGGCCGACTGGGTCGTCGCGTTTGTGATCGCCGGCGGGCTCGCCGCCGCGCTGTCCACGGCATCTGGGCTGTTGCTGGTGATCTCATCGTCGGTATCGCACGACCTGTACTACCGCGTGATGAACCCCGAGGCTTCGGAGAAGCAGCGGCTGCTGGTCGGCCGGGTCGCGATCGGGGTGGCCGTCCTCATCGCCGGGTACTTCGGGATCAACCCGCCTGGCTTTGTCGGCGAGGTCGTCGCGTTTGCCTTCGGGCTGGCGGCGGCGAGCTTCTTCCCCGCTATCGTCCTGGGCATCTTTACCCGGCGGGTCTCCACGATCCCCGCCGTCGCGGGCATGCTCGTGGGCATCGGCTTTACCGCGTTCTACATCGTCACGCAGAAGGCCGAGGTCATCCTGCTCAACGCCGAGGTCGCAGATTCATTGCTCGGGCCCAAGGGTCAGGGGCTTCGGCAACCGTGGTTCTTCAACATCGATGCCCAGGGCATCGGCACAGCAGGGATGGCGATTAACTTTATCGTAACCCTCACCCTCACGCCGCTGTTTAAGCCACCCAGCGACAAGACCCAGGCCATGATCGACCAGGTCCGCGAGCCCGAGGAAGCGGGGGCCGGGGTTGTCATGGAAGCGGCGGTGGACCAGTGAGCGGCATGGCCCAAACTCGCCCCGTTTAGTGACCATTTCGACGGGCGACCACGTGACCTGCAGACGGTAACCTGGCGTGTCGATCTATTATAAAACAGGCGTTCGCTCCATGTGCCTGCCAGCAGATGTTTGCTTTCCGTAAGACTAAGATTTGGTTGACACCCTAAACGTGTGGGTCTACTCTCAAGTGTGTCTGCCCCACTACTTTGTTGCCAAAGACCACCTCCGCCCGGCCAGCCGCAGCTGTCGCGGTACCCACAAGATCGCTTTAGCGTATGAGTCAAGCATCTCAAGCCAGTCTGGATACCGAGGTCGGTCGGCTGGTTGTCGAGCGCGGGTTAGCGACCAAAGACGAGGTCGATCAGTGCCTGCAGCTCATCCGCTCGGCTTCGGGCGGGTCCGATGCCAACCAGAGGAGCCTGGGGGACGTGCTGGTGGAGCAGGGGGTGGTGACTTCTGGTCAGATCGCCCGCATCCGCCCGGAGGCGGAGGCCTCGAAAGAGACCCGACAGATCCCGGGCTATCAGATCATGTCCAAGCTCGGAGCCGGGGCCATGGCCACGGTCTACAAGGCGCGGCAGCTCAGCCTGGATCGTATCGTTGCGATCAAGATCCTCCCCCAGAAGCACAGCAAGGACCCGAACTTCATCCAGCGGTTCTATGACGAAGGCAAGGCGGCCGCCAAGCTGAACCACCCCAATATCGTCGGGGCATACGACGTCGCACAAGCCGGCGAGTACCACTACTTCGTCATGGAGTTAGTCGATGGCAAGACGGTCTACGACGACATCAGCGAGAAGGGGGCATACCAAGAAGAGAAAGCGCTTGAGATCGCGATCCAGGTCGCCAAGGCGCTTTCTCACAGCCACAAAGCCGGCTTTATTCACCGTGACGTGAAGCCCAAGAACATCATGATCACCCGCGAGGGGGTGGTGAAGCTGGCGGACATGGGTCTGGCCCGTGCGGTGAGCGACCGCGAAGCGGCGGAGGCCGAGGCCGGCAAAGCCTACGGGACGCCCTACTACATCAGCCCCGAACAGATCCGTGGCGAAATCAAGATCGACTTCCGTGCGGACATCTACTCGCTCGGTGCGACGATGTACCACATGGTCACGGGAAGTGTCCCGTTTGAGGGCCCCAACCCCTCGGCCGTGATGCACAAGCATCTCAAGGACGACCTGGTCCCGCCGGACCACGTGAACACCAAGCTGACCTCGGGCATCTCCGAGATCATTGAGGTGTGTATGGCCAAGTCCGCGAAGAAGCGTTACGGCAACACCGAGGACCTGCTCAACGACCTGGAGGCGGTCGCCGAGGGCGAGGCCCCGACGATCGCCCGGCGGATGTTCGACATCTCGTCCCTCGCGGCACTGGAAGCCGACGACACCCAGATCACGACCGTCAAGGCCGACGCCAAGCAAGCGGTGCCGCTGACCGAACAGCCGGTCTTTTGGGCCGCGGTCGTGGGCTGGGGGCTGTTTATTCTGACCGCAGCGATTGCCACGATCCTTATTGCACAATAAACTTAATGCTCATGCGGGCACCTGCCCATGGTCTTAGAATCACACCATCGCCGTATCACCCCAGGCCCGCCTCCGTCTTGAGGCAAGCCGGCACTCGCTCTGAAACCCGTTACGGAAGGACCCGTCAATGGCAACCGGCATCGCATCGCTCGTAGAACTGGGCTCGAAGATCTGGCTCGACTCGGTCGATCCCGACGAGGTCGTCAAGAACAAGGCGCTCGGCGTCTCCGGGGCAACCTCAAACCCGATTATCATCTCCGGACTCATCGAGTCTGGGCGATTTGACGCGACCATGCAACAACTGATGGAGCAGGCCAGCGACGACGAGGAACTCGCCTGGTTGATGACCGACGACCTGGTCAACGCCGCGCAGAAGCAGTTCCACGGCGTCTGGCGGCAGAGCAAGGGGGAGAACGGGTGGGTCAGCTTCGAGCTGGACCCGCTGCTGGAAGATTCCGCCAGCCCTTTGTCGTTGGAGGAGAAAGTCGCACGCTACATCGAATTGGGCAAGCACTGGGCGGCGGGCCACGACAACCGCATGATTAAGGTCCCCGCGACCGAGGCCGGCCTAGCCTGCCTGGAAGAACTCGCCGCCGCGGGGATCACGCTCAACGTCACCCTAATCTTCAGCGAACGACAATACGTCGCCGCCCGCGACGCGGTATGGAAGGGCCGACAGCGTTTTGGCCAACTCGACACCTTTAAGAGTGTTTACTCGATCTTCATTTCCCGTGTCGATGTATACACGCAAAAGTGCGTGCCCGAGTTAAGCGACGCCGCACAGGGACACGTCGGCGTGGTGAACGCCAAGCAGATCGGGATCAAGAACGCCGAATTCTGGGCGGACAAAGGCCTGGCCCTGACCCAGGAAATGATCTTCGCGTCCACCGGCAAGAAGCTGGACTGGCAGGCCGAGGACTATTACATCGCCGAGATGGCCGGCTCCGACATCCTGACCAACCCGCCGAGCACGAATGCAGCGATCCAGGACCTGGGCAAGACCTACTCGGCGACCTCGCGCACCCTGCCCGACTCGGCGGTGGTCGATGAGATCGACCAGAAGGTCGATACGCAGAAGCTGGAGCAGACCTTGATGGATGAGGGCACGGCTAAATTCGCCGACCCACACAAAAAACTGCTCGAAACGATCCGAAGCAAGCGGCAGTCGCTGGCCGGTGCGTAGCCCGCGCAGGCGACCCGAAAGGGGCGTTCGAGCCGGTTTGCCACGCAGCGCTTGACCAAAACCCTGTCCTCATTGATACTTATGTACTCGGCACGTCCGTATCGATGTGCCGCTACGGGGACAGGTGTGTACTTATTGACCTCCAAATGGAGTCTCGTGGATGCGACTGACGGTCAAGCGATGGTTTTTTATGACGGCCCTGGCCGCCCTGTGCGTGGGCTGCTCCACGGGTCAATCGGGGACACCGAATGAGTCCGCTCAAACCCAGGAGCCGCCGCAGACCTACGAGGCGAAGATTGTTGAGACCGGGCTGCTGATCGAGCCGCTGCCCGCCGCAGCCCTGGGCTACCGCGTCGGCTGGGCGGTGAGCATCAACCCGCTGCCGGGTCAGCAAATCCTCTCCACCAAGATCCTCGGCGACATGGTCATCGTCGTCGAAGGGCCCCAGAATTTTGTGACCGCGTACAAGCTCGACAGCGGCGCTTTTGCCTGGAAGATCAAGCTCGGCAGCGACCTGGAGACGTTTTACCCCCCGGTCCGTGACCTCGATGAGGTCTACATCAATTCTCAGTCGCGCATCTTCACGCTCAATGCGAAAGACGGTAAGGTCACGGCCGTCGCCCCGCTCCAGGTTTCGGTCAACAACGGACCGGTCTACGACCCGATCTCCCGGCTGGCCATCTTCGCCGGCTCCAACGGGCTGGTCTTCGGCCACAGCGTCCGCAACAATTTCTCGCGCTGGGGCTACCGGCTGGCCAACCGTATCGATAACCCGCCAGTGATCACCGAGCAGGACGTTTTCGTGGTCGATACCGCGGGCAACTACGCCCTGCTCGAATCCCGCAGCGGTGAGTTGCAGTGGCGCAACAAGACATTCGGTGATGTCGTCGCCGCGCCCGCGATCCAGGGAAGCGAAGTGCTCGTTGCTTCAACCGACCGCAAGCTCTACTCGATCAACCGCACCAGCGGGTTGGACTCCTGGCAATACCTCGGCGGAGATCAGGAGCTGACCCAGGCCCCGATCCCGTTGGGCCGCTTGGTGCTGCTGCCCCTGCCGCCGGACAATGGCGTGGTCGCGCTCGATGCGCTCGAGGGCAATGAACTGTGGCGGACCCAGATCAATGCCAACCCCGTGGCGGTTCGGGATCAGGACCTGTTAATGCACACGGATGACTCGATCCTGCTCCTGGATTTGGGCGAGGGCAAGGTGCTTGAAGAGCAGTCCACCCTGCCATTACAGGACGTGCTCAGCACGCCCGATGAGGGCCTGATCCTGGTCAATCCTTCGGGGCGTCTGCTGCACCTCAAGCCCCGGGATGGTTGAGTCTGCAGGGTGATGTGGGGCCGCCCCAGGCGGCGCGCGTAAGATCAGCTGTTTCACCCAGGTACTGACATGGCCGGCCGGGTCTCGATACAAACCGCCCTGCTCTCGGTGTCGGACAAGACCGATCTGGTCGCGTTCGCCCGGCGGCTGATCACCTGCTGCGGCACGCGGATTATCTCCACCGGTGGGACCGCACGGGTCCTGTCCCAGTCAGGGATCGAGGTCACGCCCGTCGAAACGGTCACCGGCTTCCCCGAAATGATGGACGGGCGGGTCAAGACCCTGCACCCCAAGATCCATGGCGGACTGCTCGCGCTGCGGGACAAAGATAACCACGCCGCATCGCTGGACGAGCACGGCATCACGCCGATCGACTTGGTCTGTGTCAACCTCTACCCTTTTGAGAAGACCGTAGCCGACCAGGCGGTCTCCGATGCCGAGGCGGTCGAGCAGATCGATATCGGCGGGCCCTCGATGGTCCGCTCAGCGGCGAAGAACCACGCCTACGTGACGATCGTGACCGACCCCAAGCAGTACGACCGTGTCGCGAACGAGGTCGAGTTGCATGACGGTGCAACCACGCTCCCTCTACGACGTTCACTCGCGGCCTCGGCGTTTGCACGAACGGCCGAGTACGACCTCGCGATCTCGTCGTGGATGAAGAGCCGGTTCAGCGAGCACCCCGCACCGAGCGAGGTCTGACCGGGCTCGGCGAACCATTACTAAAAATCTGGCGGACGGACCCTGACCCAACGAAGAGCGGCATGACGATTAGAGCAACCGGTCTATTTTGATCGCCTTTTCTGCCTTGCCCCCTCCCTATGGGATTCATGTGAATCCCAAAAAACTCATACGCTCGTCAGGCCTTGGAAAGCCGCCACGTAACACGTGGCGGACGAGCTACCTGCCGCTTGTCCGCCGGGTGTGACCCGGCGGCTCATGAAGCAATGAACGCCTTCGTTTTTTGTGCGATACGTATGAGACATACCGAAATAACGCCCGTTGCTCTAGGTGCCTTGGGCGCGGGGTCGAGGCGGCGTGTTGGCCTGCTGGCGCAGCTTTTCGGCGGCGGCTTTTGCCTTACTCGCGGCTTCTGAGAGGTTCCCGGATGCCGAGGGGCTCGGGGTATCAGGAGCAGCCGGGGCCGGGTTGCTGCCGGGGTTCTCGGCGGAGGCCAGCAGCGCCGCGACCTGGGCGACCATGGGGTCCTCATCCTCATCTGGCTTGGTGGTGGCTGCTGCGGCGGGCTTGGGCGGAACGGGCTCGGCGGCTGGCGCGGGCTGGCTGGCTTGTTCCGGCTTGGGTGACGCCGCCTTTGGTGCTTGCGGCGGGGCAGGTGCCGAAGGCGGATCTGGCACCGCGTCGGGTGCAGGGGCTTGGGCAGGCTTGGCAGGGTCTTGGGCCGGTGGAGGCCCGGCTTGCAAGGACAGGGAAACCGCGGGTGGTTGTGTCTCGACCTCGGGGCCCGCGGTGGCCTGGGCATCGGGCGTGGCACCCGCAGTGGGTGTCGCAGGATCGCTCTTCTTTGCCGCGTTGTCCCCAAAGGCCGCGGCCAGGATCGGCTCTTCCGATGCCAGTGAATGCAGGACCGCAACCATCCGGCCCTCGATCTGCTGTAGGATTTTGAGCGACTGGGTGATCCCGGATTCAAGCTCCGCGATCTTGGCCCGGCCCAGGTCGATGTTTCGGCGATGCTGGTCCGACTCTTCGTAGAGTGGGTTGAGTAAGGCGTCGATCTTCTGGCCAAGAGTGCTGGTCTTAGAGGATTCGGTCGTGCTCATGGGGTTGGCCTTTGGGGTCAAACGCATCTGGACCCTGTAGGTTTCGGATGATCGCTACCCGGCCGTTGAGCAATAAAGAACGGATCACGCGGGGTCCGAGAATCGCGCCTACTCTTTGCTGTAGCGGGAGATCAGGTCGATCAGCATGTTCTGATCCGGCCTGATCTGAAGGCTCTTCCGCCACGACGCCAAGGCCTGGTGACGCAGCTTCTCGTCGTTTTCCCCGCCGGCCAGATACAGGGCCATCAACGAGACCCCCAGCCCGTTGAGCGCCGCGGTATCGTTCGGGCTCGACCGCAGCACCGATACGTAGGCCTGGCGCGATTCCTCAAATCGCTGCTGCTGGAAGAGCACCACGGCCAGCCGTTCCTGAGCGATCGGGTTGCCCGACTCCTCGCGGACCACGGCCCGCAGCACGTTCTCGGCCCGCTGGAAATTGCGAAGCCTCATGTGGGAGTCGGCTAACCCCAGCAAGATCGGCGTCTGGGGGTCGCCCAACTCCAGGGTCTGCCGGTAGGCGGCCACCGCCTGGTCGAACTGGCCGGAATAAAAATACGCTACCGCGAGATTGGCCCAGGCCATCTGCGATTCGGCATCGAGCTCGACCGCCTTCTCCGCGTAGGCCACGGCGTCTTCATGCCGACCATCCTGCAGAAGCGCCGTCGCGATCTCTCGATTGGCGATAAAACTCTCGGGCCGAATCACCAGCGCCCGCTGGTAAGACGCGACCGCCTCCCCGATCTTGCCCATCAGGTGAGCGGTCAGCCCGTGGTAATATCGGGCATCAAAGTTATTCGGGTCGGCGAAGATCGCCCGGCGGTAAGCATTCATCGCGCTCTGGTACGTGCCCCGCTCGCGGAAGATATCACCCATGCCCAGGTGGGCTTCGGTCAGCATGGGATTCTCTTCGATCGCGCGGCCAAAGCCAGCCAGGGCGTTGTCGTTGAGGCCACGGGCTCGGTTCTCGCGGGCCTCTTGCATCAACGCGCTGATCCGTTGCTCACGGGCCTGCACACTGACCTGGCTCTCCGCATCACCGCCCTCAGGCCCCGAAATCCGGCGGGATGAGGAGCAACCCCCCAACACGCATGACACCGCGATGAGCAACACTGAGGTACGGATAAGCGTGTCGTGCAACATACTCCCAACTATCGACCGACCCGGGGGCTGCCCCAAGCCGATCGGCAAAGAAGACCGCGGAGAGTTTATGGGACGTTCCCGCAGTATAGCCAAGTCACAGACGCGACTGTGCGACTGATCCAGGTGATGGGGCTGTGTCAAGCAATCAAGGCGCAGAGCCGGGTCGCCTCAGATCAGACCGTCACTTATTCGATATCGCCTTCAGCCGGGATGGGGGTCGATAAACCGCTCATGCTGCGCCAGAGATTGCCGAGGCTATCTTCGATGAACTGGACCTGATCGGCTTCAGGCGAGCCCGAAGTGGCCGCGGCGCGGGTCTTGTCGAGGTGGGCCTGCACGGTATTCCGGGTTGACTCTCCCGAGGTGCTTGCCTCGACTCGGAGTTCGGCGATCCTCTCACCGACCTGAGCACTGAATTGCTGGAGTTTGGCCAGGGCCGTATCCGTCAGCACCTGGTTCTCGGCGACATTGCCCGCTTCCTTCGCGATGTAGCTCTGGATCAGGGTGTCGTAGGCTTCAAGCGCCATCAGGTAGTTGTGCTGGATGCGGACGTGCTGCAGGTAGGTTGAGAGCAGATCGACGTCGTGAGCCGTCTGCAGACTGGGGGTTGCGGCTGCGGCGGTCAGGGTTGCTTCCGCCCTGGCAACCGATTCGAGTGCCGATTCATAGCGCTGCATGACCAAGACCTTGACGTGGTCGTCCAGCTCCACCATCGTGCTCAGGAAGTTTTCGGCAAGCTCATTACGCCGGGTCTGGGTTTGCTGCAGTTCGTTGCTGGCCCGGGCCTGATCGGCACGAACCTCGGTGATGCGTGCCTCGATCAACTCGATCACCGCGTTCAGGCCCACAAGGTCCCGGGCGGGCTGTCCCGCAGCAAGCAGGCTTCGGATCGCGTCGAGCGTGCCCGCCGAATCGGTGCCACGCTGAATCACCAGGAACTGGCGGGCAAAGCGTTCACCTTCGATCACCTGATCGCTGAAAAACTTCCTCTGCTCATCAGCCGAGAGGTCGGCCTGAGGGACGCCGGTTGTCTGTGCCAGCTTGGTGAGATAGGTTGTCGTTGCACGGCCCTGAAGATTAGCAGGAGCCTGGGAAAAAGCGACGAGTGCCTCGGGAAGACGGCTGCGGAACGTCACCGGGTCTGCCGCTGCGGGGACATTGCCGGCGTCATTCAAAGCGTTATAGATCGCATCCAGAACATGCTCGTCAACCAGCGCGTCCAGGGTCAGCCCGAGGCGCGAGAACTGGTGGCGGGCGAGGATGATCAGGGTCTCGGCCCGGGCCTGTTCGCCCAGCGCCTGGTACTCGACCCGCGCGGCCTGGTCGAGCTTCTCGAACCGGGAAGGACCGGTGAGTTTACTGGCTTGCTCGGCCAGTTCCTGGCTGATCCGGCGGTTCTTCGTGGACTCGGACAGCAGCGTCTCGACCTGATCCAGGTGAGCGGTCAACTGGACGGCGTAGATTTCGTTGGCCTTCTCGATGGCATACGCCATCTCCTGGATCCGCAGGTCGGAGGCCTGGAGAGCAGTCAGCAGCGGGAGCTTGCGGGCATTTTTTTCCTCGGCGGTCAGGTCGGACCGGTCGATCTCGTCGATCTGCTCAAGCGTCTGGGCGATCTGCTGCAGCTTGTCCTGCCGGGCCTGCAGGCCGGCGACGCTGGGGTATTGGATCGCGTCGTCGTATTGGGCCAGGTCCACCACCGGGCTGATGCGGATGTCTCGGGCCCAGAGTGAGTCGAGATTCGGGTCGTTGGGGTCCTGAAGATCGACGCTCTGAGCGCGGCGGATCAGGGTGACATAGTTCTGCAGATCGACACCGGTGCCCATCTCGCCGGTCTGCAGGGTCTCGATGATCTGCTCGCGGTTGGCCTGCAGGTTGAGGACCTGCTGGTCAAGTAGCATCAGTTGCTGGAGCGAGGCAAGGTTTGAGATGAGCCGAGCGCGGATCGGGGTGAATCGGTCGGCTGCACGGCCGGCCAGGTAGTCCGCGTCTTTGCGCTGGATCGTGGCGATCGCACGGGCAACAGAATATTTCTGCTGAGGATCGACATCGGCACCGGCCGCCGAAGACGCCAGGTCCGGGATCATCGCGTTGAGCCGGTCCTGCTCGAAGGCCGCGCTGCTGTAGTCGGCGAGAACCTCGACACCACCTTCGGTGTCGTTTTTGGTGTAGACACGGTCGGCTTCATCGAGCGTGGCCGGGCTGACCGAGACATCGGCAAGCTGATCTGTCATCAGCGCGACGTTCTTGCGCGCGACCTCGCCGGGGTTCTCCTGCCCGCATCCGACCAGGGAGAGTGAGACCAAGCCGGTGGGGATGACCAGGGACAGCGTCAGATTGCGCACGGACCGATCCTTTCTAATGTTGCGGGTTGTTCCCGCGTTCACTTCATCGACCGGGAGGCGGTTGCCCTCTGGCCGGTTTGCCTTGGTGCGGGGCCTGCCCGCGTATGTGTTGGGCCTATTCGTTCTCGGCGGGCCGACGGTAATTGGGCACCCGGTAGGTGATGCCGTAATCCGTGTTGCGGTTCGCGATGATCAGGGTCTTGATCCACTCGACGACGAGCTGGTAGCGTTGGTCCTCGGTGTTGCGGAAGTAGGGTTCCCAGTTGGGCACTTCTGGCGCGGGGAACTTGGCGTCTTCCCGCGGCAGGCCCCACTGGAGGATCAGCGACTCCTCGGGCCGATCGCGATCGATCATCGGCACGCCGCCGACCCGGATCTGGGTCAGGATATAGAAGTTGGTGTAGCTGACCCGGTCGCGGGTGCGGTCGCGGGTCCGTTCAAACAGGGCCAGTTCTTCGACCTGGCCTACCGCGAAGAACGGGCGGAAGTACTCCGCGATGTAGCCGTCATGGATGCGGTGCCAGGCCCGCATCGAGTCGGGCTCGCCACGCATCAATGCTTTGCCGTAGTAGTCACGGGCACGGACCTCGAAGAACTTGGCAAGCTGCACATAGCCCTCGGCCCGCATGAACTCCCGCTGATCGGCACGGCCCTTGGGCACGTTGTCGTTCGAGGCAAACTCACGCAAAAACTCTTCGAGCACTTCGTCTTCGATTGTGATCCGGGGGCGGGTGCTTAGATCGACCTCGTAGATTTTGATGTGATTGACCTGGTCCTCATTGAGCAGCCTCGGACGATCGCCGCGGTCGGCGTCCCGCGCGGGGATAGCGATCGGCTGGGCGGCTAAAGCAGCCGTCAGGCAGCACGCCAAGAGAAGGCAAAGGGGGAGACGCAGCATGTTCAAAACATTGGTTGCCATGGCCGACTCCTTGAGGTCGCCCCAAAAACCACAACCTCTTAATGCAAGGGGCCTTGGAGCTGATTTGCATTATAGGGCAACGGCAACGCCGCCGAAACCCCAACGGTACAGAAGGACGGCCCGCGAGAGCGGCGACTTACGCGATCTTGCCGCTCCGCCGGCCCAACCTAGGCCTTCGCGCCCGGCCCAACCAGGTCCTCGGCCAGCCCGATCAGCCGCTCCAACCGCACCGGCTTGAGCAGGTAGCCGTCCACCCCCAGGGCCTCGGCGTACTGCTGGTGCCGCCTGCCCTCGTTGGCCGTGACCATGACCACATGCGGGCAACGCTCGAAACGCTTGATCTTTTCAAGCACGAGGAAGCCCGACCGCTTGGGCAACATCATGTCCAGCACGACCAGGTCCGGCGGGTCGGTCTCGATGATCCGCACCGCCGTGTTCCCATCACCGCAGGTCTGGGTCAGGCCTCCCTCGGCCTGGAGTGCGTGATCGATCGCGGTGCGGATCTCAGGGTCGTCATCGACGATCAGGATCTTAGCCCCCTTCAGACGCAGGTCATCTTCATCTTGGTCGGACATGAAAGCGCGTTCCTGTGCAAGTCGTTTCGGTGGGAGTAGAGACAAGGTGGGACGGGGATTGTCGCCGCGCCGGGACTGAGGGTCAACCCCGAGACCGAGCTAGTTCAAAAAGGCCACGGGTTTTTCCAGCTCGCTCATCAGGCTCGGCGTCATCCACGGCAAGGCCTCGAGGTTCTCCCGCAGGCGCCCGGGCATCGGCTTGCCGGCGGCCTCGTGCTTGGGCCGGTTCTTCCATCGCCGGTGCATCCACCAGTACTGCTCGGGCCTCATCCGGACCATCTTCTCCAGCGCACGGGTGTACCGCGCGGTGATGTAGTACAGCGGGTTGGGCTGGTCCGCCCATTGTTCGGGGTAGATGATGTCGGCCGTGCCGACCTCGTACCGGAAGTGATCGCCGAGGCGGAAGGCGTAGCCGCAGATGATCGGCGCGTTGAACTGCTGGGCCAGCAGCCCGATCGGTTTGTGGGCGCTGGCGAGCCGGCCCATGAAGGGCACGAAGATGCCCTTGTGCCCGGCGTTCTGGTCGGCGATGAAACCCAGCCCCCCGCCACGCTCCATCACCCGGACCATCGGCTCGGTCGCACCGAACTTGCTGATGATCCGCATCCCCTTCTTCCGGCGGATCCCCATCAGCCAGTCGTAGACCAAGGGGTTGTCCAGCGGCCGGGCGATCGCGTCCACGTCGTAGCCCAGCACCGCCAGCGCGTACCCGAGCAGTTCAAAGTTACCCAGGTGCCCGGTGACGAGGATGACCGGCCGGCCGGTGTTGAGCAGCGCGACCGCTTCGCCCAGGTTGCTCGAATCGATCCTTGATGACCAGTTGTGTTCGTGGATCGAGCGTGGCGTGTGCATCGTCTCGACGATGAGCTTCATGACGTGGCTCATCGACGCCCGGGCGACCTGGTCCACCCGCCGCTGGGGCCAGCCGGGGAAGCTGCGGCGGATGTTCTCGCGCGACCTGCGGGCGTGCTTGGCACTGACCCGGTCGATCAGCCCGCCCACGGCCCCCGCCGCCTTGAGGTTCCAGTCCGGCTCGACACATGTCAGCCCCGCCACCACCGCACGGGCGGCGAGGTACTGGGTCCACATCATCACGGGGCCGGGCGTTGCCATGGGCACATCATCTATGCGAACCGGGAGGTCGGCAACCCGGGCCGTAGCTGGAAAAGATAGCGGCCACGGGATCAACCGCGGCCGCCAGATCGCACTGTCTGCAAACCCAGTTTAACGCTGGTAGTACCCGATCAGAACCAGGAAACGGTTCTGATTCAGGATGGGGATACGCAGCCGCTTGGCCTCTTCGACCAGCTTCTGGTAGGTGTCGTAGGCCACGCGTTTTTCCTCGTTTTCACGGATCAGCACCTGGTCGATGACCCCGGGGTCCAGGTCAGCCGGGAACTCCGGCTCCTTGCCCAGGACCAGGTAGTCGACCTCGGGGACCAAGATCGGAAGGCCGTCTTCGTCCTGGTTCAGTTCGGCGACGCCCGCGTTCCACTGCTTGATCATGTTGCGGATGCGGTCCAGGTCGTTGGGGCCTTGGTCACGCTCGATATCGAAATAGCCGTAGGCGTAGAAGGTGTAGGTCTTCTCTGGGTCGTAGACGATATTGGCGATCAGATCGCCTGGATCGATGGTCGTGTTGCGCTGCTGTCGTACGACGCGGCAGGTCGCGGTGCCGTCCTTGGCTTCGAAGACCTCGATCGTCGCCTTGCCGCGGAGCTGGTTCGTGCCGTCCTCCAGAGAGATGATCGTGCCCGGCTCGTAGACCTCGAAGGTCATGCCGAGCATGACCCCGTTCAGCCGGCCGCGGTTGATGAACATCTGTTCGCCGTTGCTGATCACCGAGACGATCTCGCCGTCGGCGGTGGTGACGCGGGTTTCGAGCACATTGGCCTTGAGAAGGCCCTCCAGCTCATCGATCCGTTGTTGAAGGCGGACGATCTGGGTGTTGCGATCGATGCCGACCTGCTGGGCCTCGTCGAGCTCGTCCTGCAGGCTCTGGAGCTGCTGACGCAGGCCCGCGCCGGTCTCGGTGATGGTGGTCTGGGTCGACTGGCTCAGGGCGGTGTATTGCTGCTGCAGTGCATCACGGGCGGCCTCGATCCGCTCGATGGCGGCCTGGTGGGCCGCCAGGTCCGCCCGGGCCTTGGCCTCCAGTTCGGTGATGTCGTTCTTCAGCTCGGTGATCTCGTTGTTGCGGGACCGGACCTGTTCGTCCGCCTGGGTCGCGGTGAGATTCGCGGCCTGAAGCTGCTGGCTGATCGCGGCAACTTGGTTCTCGAGCTTGGTCAATTCTTTGACAAAGTAGTCAAAATAAGAGGAGCCATCCTCGATCTTGATCGCGTCGGCCCGGGGGGTCTCGCTGGTTTTGATGAACCGGCTCAGGTCGTTCTTGGCCTCTTCCGTGGCCTTGTCGGCCTCCTCGATCTTCGTGTAGAAGATGATGGCAAACAACAGGGTCACCACCCAGAAGCAGCTCATCACCACCAAAGCCACCGCGTAAGCGCCGCCACCACTGCGTGATCTTGCCATTCCAACTTACTCCAACGGGTCTCGAGGATCGAAGTCATGTAAGTGTCGGTGAAAAAGGGTCATCCGTCAAGGCCCGCGCACCCAGATCGGCCACTCAATCCGTGACCTGGCCAGGGTTATCATCCAAACGGATCACCGGCCGTCCGCCTAATCCTGAACCCGACAAAGCGTTCGAAACCAGGCCCTCAGCCCTTCACCGCCACGATCATGTCCAGTTCCACGCTCGCCCCCAGCGGCAGGCTCGGCACCCCCACGGCCGCCCGGGCGTGTACCCCCCGCTCGCCCAGCACCTGCCCCAAAAGCTCGCTCGCCCCGTTCGCCACCAGGTGGTGGTCGGTGAAGCCCGGACCCCCGGCGACAAACACCCCCAACCGGACCACCCGCTCGACCCGTTCCCAGTCCCCATCGATCGCCGCGTCGATCTGCGCCAGGCCGTTGAGCACGCACTGAGCCGCCGCCGCTTGGGCCAGTTCGAGCGTCGGCCCGCCCTCGCCCGCCACGGGCCCGGTCGCGACCAGGCTGCCGTCCTTCAGCGGCAACTGCCCGCTGAGGTATAAGTGCCCCCCACTTTCAACAAAAGGCACATAGACCGCGACAGGGCTGGCCACGGGCGGTAACGCGTGGCCCAACTCCACCAATTTGGCTTTGATATCCATGCGTGGGATTATGCGTTGCAGGCAATGTGTTGTCGAGCTTGAGCCACGTCCAAAGCCACCTTGGCTTTTTCACAACGATCGTGGGCATAAAATAGGTCGGCGGCATGTTTTCAATGCAGCCACAGATCCCGCGAGGAACTTTTGCGATGAAACGGATCGTCTATCCCGTAAAGCCCTTGATGCTCTTGATGATCTTGCTGCTGGCAGGGTCCGTCGTCCTGCCCGCGTTAAGCCAGCCCTTCTCGGAGCCCACTGCTGTCACCGCCCGGCTTATCGCCGACGTCGATGCCATCGCCCCGGGCCAGTCATTTACGCTCGGCCTGCACCTGGAGTTGGAGGGCGACTGGCATGTCTACTGGGAGAACCCCGAGGGGCCGGGCTTCCCGGTCTCGGTCCAGCAATGGAGCGCACCGGCGGGTTTTGAGTTTGGTGAGATCATGTGGCCCGCCCCGAAACTCTTTGAGTTCGAGAGCCTGTCGCAATTCGGTTACGGCGATCAGGTGACGCTGCTCTTTGAGGTGACCGCGCCGGATAACCTCGAACCGGGCAGCACTATCACGATCTCGAATCTCGCGGAATGGCTGGCCTGCGAAGAGCAGTGCATCCCCGGTGAGGCAGAAGTGTCTCTGAGCCTGCCGGTACGGGCCGAGCCCGGGAAAACCTCCGAACAGGCTCAACTCATTGAAGCGGCTCGTGGCGACGTCGCCAGTGTCCCTTTCGGCTGGGAGGTTCAGGCCCAAGCGCGGGACGGCGGTTACCAACTGATCCTCACCGCGCCGAACGACCTGTCGGAAGATGTGCTCGAAGAGCTCTACTTCTTCAGCCGGGAGCAGTATGCCGTCGATCCAGCCGCGCCTCAGCCCGCGAAGACCGAAGGCCGCACGTTGACGATCGACCTGACGCAGCGGACCAAGGATGGCTTTGGCTTCGATATCGAGCGTGATGCCCCGGTCAGCCGACTCGATGGCATCCTGAGCACCAAGGCTGCTTTCATCGGCGACGACGGCGGGCAGACTCGGGCGTTGGAAATCAATACTGAAATCCAAGGTACAGTTCAGATCGACACCGGCCCACGATCGGGCAACATCTCGGAGGATGCCGATGCTTCTTCTGCGGCATCTGGCAGCGGGGCTAACTCAAACGACAATAAAGCGGCCAACAACGAGGTGTTGGGCCTTTGGCTCACGTTGGGCGCTGCTTTCATCGGTGGCCTTATTCTGAACTTGATGCCGTGCGTCTTTCCAGTTCTTTCGATCAAGATACTTGGCTTTGTGAAGCAGGCAGGTGAAAACCCGGCGATGGTTCGCAGGCACGGCTATGCATTCGGGGTGGGTGTACTGATCTCGTTCTGGGCTCTGGCGGGTTTGATGTTGATCATCAAACAAGCCGCAATTAGCGCCGGAACTGGCGATGCGGTGAGCTGGGGTTTTCAGATGCAAAACCCGGCTTTCATCCTCGCCATGACCGTGCTGGTCTTCTTAATCGGGCTTAATCTCGCGGGTGTTTTTGAGATTGGCGTTGGGCTTACCGGGCTGGGACAAAAAGCAACCGCCGGTACGGATGGCTACACCAAATCCTTTCTTACGGGCGCCTTGGCAACCCTCATCGCCACACCGTGCACCGGACCCTTTATGGGGGCAGCATTGGGGGCGACACTCAACATGCCTCCTTGGCAAGCGATGATTGTTTTTACCTCGCTCGGTATTGGGATGGCGCTTCCATATGTGCTTCTTTCCTGCTTCCCCGCGCTGCTGGGCTACCTGCCAAAACCCGGCCCGTGGATGGAGTCCTTCAAGCAGGCGATGTCATTCCCAATGTTCGCTACCATGGGTTGGCTTGTTTACATCTACGCCGGTCTGGTGGATGAATCGCTCGTGTTGCATCTTGGTTTTGGTCTAAGCGCGATCGGTGCGGCCGCCTGGGCATACGGCCGCTGGAGCACGCCGATACACAACCAACGCACTAGATGGATCGGTCGCGGTATCGCGGTGATTCTGGCGGTTGGCGGCTTGATGTGGGTCCAGGCGCGGACGTGGTCGATCCAACAAGCCGAAGCGGAGGCCGCTGCTGCACGCGCAAGCGGTGAGTACGTTTTGGAATGGAAAGACTACAGCCCCGAGCTTATTGAAAATCTTCGTGCTGAAGGACGACCGGTTCTTGTCGACTTTACCGCCAAGTGGTGCGGCATCTGCATTGTCAATAAAGGGACCTCGTTGCGGGGCGTTGAGGACACAGAGCAGATATACCGTGAAAACAATGTGGCGCTGGTGGTTGCCGATTTCACCAAACGCAGCCCCGAACTCACGAGGGAACTCAATGCGTTCGGCAGAGATGGTGTACCGCTTTACCTGGTCTACCCCGCAAACGGCGGAGAGCCGGAAATCCTGCCGAACACTCTCACCCCCGACATCGTTGTTCAGGCCATCAAGCGGGCGACTAACGAACCCAATCAGCAAGCCGCTAACTGAACGGCGTTTCGCCGCGTGACCCTCATTGCAGGCCAGCAACCCCACGGGTCGATAATACCTTTCAGAACGGTGACGATATTCTGATTGGGTTGTTGGCATGGACCTGCTGGATCAAGACGAGATCGATTCGCTGCTGGCGGCGGTGGAGACCCAGGGGCCCTCAGTCGGGGAGGCCGGCGGGGACGGGCCCAAGATCTTCACGCACAACCGCCGTCGGCTGTCGGACGACGTCGAGATCCGCGACTACGACTTCAAACGCCCCGAGCGGGTGTCCAAAGACCAGATGCGGGCGCTCGAGACGCTGCACGAGTCGTTCAGCCGATCTTTCGGGGCCCTGCTCTCGGGTTTCCTGCGGACGATCATGGAGGTCAAGGTCGCCAACATCGAGCAGATGACCTTCAGCGAGTTCACCCACTCGCTGCCCAACCCGACCTGCTTCTCGCTGATCGATTGTGACCCGCTGGACGGGCAGATGTGCATGGAGATCAGCCCGCTGATCATCTACCCGGTGATCGACCGGCTGCTGGGCGGGTCCAACGCGGACCTGTTTATCCCCCAGCGGCCGCTGACCGCGATCGAGATGCGGCTGGTGGGCAAGATCCTGGACCGGGCGATGACCGCGATGCGCGAGGCCTGGGCCAACATCATGACGATGCAGTTCGCTCTCGGGGAGACCGAGTCCAACCCCGCGCTGGTGCAGATCGTCCCGCCCAACGAAGTCGTCGTGGTCGTGGGCTTTGAGCTGAAGATGGGAGGCCGGGCCGGGACCATGGCCCTGTGCATCCCCTACAACGTCATCGAGCCGGTGATCGAGAAGCTGAGCAACCAGACCTGGGCGGCCTACAAGAAGTCGACCCGCGACGCGCAGCTGCGCACCCGCCTGGCCGGGCACCTCGACGCGGCCAGGCTGAAGGTCTCGACGATCCTGGCCGATACCACGATCCGCCTGAGCGACCTGAGCAGCCTCGAGGTGGGCGACCTGATCCTGACCGAGAAGCCCGCCGCCGCCCCGCTCGCGCTGGAGATCGAGGGCAGGCGCAAGTTCATCGGCCAGCTCGGCCAGTACAAGGGCAACCGCGTGTTCCGGGTGCAACGACAGTTGTCGCCGAAGGACCGGGTGTGATGGTTTGGAAAAAGTCGGATGGGGCTTGTATGAAGCCGTACTGGGCTGGCATGGTTGTTGGCTACTTAGGCGCGTTAGTCTTCGGCACATTTCTATATGGCTGTGCGACTTCTTTGGCTAGCGTATTTGTTGTTGTTGGGCTCATCTCGGCATGTATGTTTGATGGCCTCGTGGCGGCATGTCTTGGCCCGGAATCATGGCAACACGACATCAAGTTGGCCGGGTGGGGCCGCGTGTCGCTTGGATTGACCGGGATGGCCGTCGGCTCGGTACCGATCCTTGTTAGCTACGCCTGCTTCGGGTCATCTCTGTCAGCAGTATTGGCGAGTAAGCCGAGAATGCTCGCTGGGTTATCGCTCTTTTTCTTTGGCGTTCCTATTGCTTCTTGGATCGCGACGCTCGCGCTGGTCAAACAGTCCAGGAATCGTCTGAAAGCTCAGCCCCCGCCAGGTTTTTATCAAAATCATGAGCCACGCCAAGACGACTGATCGGCTAGGCCACTTCTCGGCTAAAAAATACGGTACGTTTGCATCGACTCGTCCACATGCGTAGTGACCCAGTGGCTATCTGACTCGCACCTCGGCGCGCTGCCTAATCCCCGCGATACCAGCATCGCTGAACAGATATTTCGGATTAAACAGCTTTGTCCCCACCGCGACATGCTTGACGCCGAGGTCTGCGTAGGCATCAACATCTTCGGGCTGGTAGACGCCGCCGCCGCCGATGACGGTCAGTTGGTCCCAGTAGGGCTTGCGTTGCAGGTCCTGGATGCACTGCAGGGCGACGTGCTTCAGGGGCGTGCCGCTCATCCCGCCGCCGGGGTTCGGCAGGGTGTTGCAGCAGTGGAAGGTGCGCAGCCCGGCGGCGTACGCCTGCTCGACCATCGTGTCGTAGTTCACCGGCGGGACCTTGACCACGATCCGGCCCGGCAGCGCCGCGGCCGCACGCTCAAACAAGTCCTCCGGCCAGGCGATGTGCCCAACATTGGGACAACTCATGTTCAGCTCGATCCCCAAGGGCTTAAGTGCCGCGGTCTTATGCAGCAGTGTGTACCAGTCGCCGGCGGTAAAGCCGTGGATCGAGACGAGCTTGTCGTGTAGATCGACCTTGCCGGCCTGTGCTTTCTCGGCCAGCCAGTCGATCCCGGGGTTGCGCAGGCCGATGCGGTTGACCCATGCCTTCATGCGCGGGTAGTAGCGGACGGTGAGCAGCACCCGCCAGGCGCGATTGATGACGCCGCCACGGCGCAGCGCGGTGAAGGTGCCGAGCGTCGCGGTGCACCCGGCCGGCTGGATGTAGTTGCCAAACGGGGCGGAGACAATCAGCGGGCGGAGGTGCATGGCCCCCGGCGTGTCTTGGGTTTTGGCGGTATCGGTCATGGCGTGTTGCGCTAAAAGATCGCGCGGCCGGGGTTGGTCCCGGGTGAGTCGGGCGAGTATAACCGGGCGATGCCCAACGCCCCGGTCAGCCCGCGTATTGCGACTCGCTCATGGCTTGATCGCGTCCGATCGGCGGCGCGCTGGCTGGACCGCGCCTGGCCGACGGTCGTGGCGAGCGAGCTCGCCCGGGTAGATCATTGGGAGCCCGACGAGGACGGCGCATATTGCCCGCGCTGCGGGGCCTCGGCCGGGCCGGGCTCGCTTGCGCCGGATGGCTGTGTCTTCTGCCGCGGCACCAGGCTTCCCTGGCAACGCCTGACCCGTCTATCGCTGTACGACGAGCCGGTCGATGGCTGGCTGAAGCAGATGAAATTCGGCCGGCAGTGGACCTGGGGCGGTTACTTCGGTGACCGGCTGGCCGAGCGGCTTGGCGAGCCGATTCGTGGGGACCGGGTGGTGGTGACCGCCGTGCCGATGCACTGGCGTCGCCGTTGGCGGCGCGGGTTTAATCAGGCCGAGCTGATGGCTCGGGAGATCAGCAGGGCGCGGGGCTGGCCTTACCTGCCGTTGCTCAAGCGGCAGCGCTGGACCCCGCCCCAGCCCTCGGTGGTGGCCTCACAGCGCGAGGCGAATGTCCGGGCCTCGGTGCAGGCCCGCGGGGTCGACTTGGCCGGTTACGAAGTGGTGCTGGTCGATGACATCAAGACGACCGGCTCGACGCTGGCCGCTTGCTGCCGCGAGTTGAAGGGCTGTGGTGCGGTGTCGATCCACGTCGCCGTCGCGGCGGTCGCGGACCCGCAGGGGATGAAGTTCCAGCGCAGCAAGGCAGAATAGCCTTGACCGGATAAGCATGTTGCATTTGACCGCTAGCGCGGATTCAATCGACGTGTAGCGGGAAATGTGTGGCGTCCCGAGTGATGCGCTCTGGTTCGATCGGGACGCTGCGCGTCGCCCGCTAGACATGAAGTGGTCACGCCCCAGGGGCTACGAACATTCAGATCAGTCCCGCGAGTCCTGCGGCGAGGTAGACGAAGCTCGCGAAGTTGGCGGCTTTTTCTCGTAGCGGGTCGCGACGCGTCGGCACTGCTTTGATCTTGCGGAAGAACCGCTCGATCACGTTGCGGTACTTATAGCACGTCTTGTCGTAACGCCGCTTGCGTTTGCGCGTTGGGCTGGGCTTGACACACGCTTTGGCTTTCACCGGCGAGCAACCAAGACAAAGATGAATGTCTGTAGCACCTAGAGCGGCTGGCGCTTTTTGTGTCCGTATGCGATGATGTGGTTTTCCTGGCAAGGAGGCCACGGCATGGCGTATTCGATGGATTTTCGTTCGAGGGTGGTGGCGGCATTGCAGCGCGGCGAATCGCAGACGTCGGTCGCTGAGCGGTTCGAGATCAGCGAGCGGACCGTCCGGCGGTTCAAGAAGCGTCACGCCGCTGGCCAGCTTGAGGCAGATAAGACCGGGCCCAAGTCGCCGATGAAGCTCACGCCCGAGGACGACCAGCTGATGCGTGACATGGTCGCGAAGCGTCCGGGCATCACCGCCAACGAACTGCGTGCGATGCTCAGCGTCGAGGTGGCCGAGTGCACCGTGTGCCGTCGGCTGATCAAGATCGGGCTGACGCTTAAAAAAAGTCGCTGATCGCGGCGGAACAAAAACGCCCCGACGTGGTCAAGCGTCGCCGCAACTTCAGGATTGCCGGGCGGTTCCTCTTGCCGGATCGGCTTGTATTCCTTGACGAATCGGGCGCGAAGACGAACATGACACGGCTCTACGGCCGGTCGATGAAGGGCACGCGGTGCAACGACGACACGCCCGGCGGCCACTGGAAAACGATGACGCTGCTCAGCGCGGTCCGCAGCACCGAAGTGATCCAAGACGCGACGGTGGTGTGCGACGGGGCGATGGATGGCGGCACGTTCCTGACCTACGTCGAGCGTTGCCTGGTGCCGTCGCTGCGATGCGGCGACGTTGTCGTGATGGACAATCTAGCGGCGCACAAGGTCGTGGGGGTTCGTGAAGCGATCGAAGCGTCGGGCTGTGACCTGTGGTACCTGCCGCCCTACTCGCCGGACCTGGCGCCCCACGGACGCTCCGATCGAGAAGCTGTGGAGCAAGGTCAAGGCCTGGCTACGCCGGGCGGCGGCGAAGACCTTCGACAGCCTGTCCGATGCGATCGCGGAGGCACTACGAGCGGTCGGTAGCGAGGAATGCATGAACTACTTCACCGCCTGCGGGTGGGGACAGGAATAATGCAAGGTGCTCTAGTGCCGCCCAGATCGCGTTTGCGTTGCGGCAGGCCGAGTCGGGCACGCCGGTGTCGGAGATCTTCCGGAAGATGGGGGTCTCCGAGGCGACGTTCTACCGCTGGGAGAAGAAGTTTGATGGGCTGGTCGTCGGCAGTGTGCGTCGGCTTAAGCAGTTGGAAGATAGAGAACCGCAAGCCCAAGCAGCTGGTGGCGGACCTGTCCCTGGACAAGACGGTGTTGCAGGACGCCCTGAAGGGGAAGCTCTGACGCCCGCAGCTCGGCGTGACCTGGTAGGCACAACACAAGTGGCTTACGGGGTCAGCGGGAGTCGGGCGTGTGAGGTGATGGCGGCGGGCCGATCGACGGTGCGTTATTTGTCGGTTCGTCCGAAGCGGGAGGCGTTGCGTCGTCGGTTGTGTGAGCTGGCCGAGACACGCGTGGCGTATGGGTATCTTCGGCTGCACATTCTGCTGCGTTGTGAGGGCTGGCAAGTGAACGTCAAGCGGGTGTACCGCTCGTACTTCCAGGCCCCGCACAGCTGCTTGGCATCGGCCTCCAGCAAACCGTTGAGCGTCTGCTCGACACTCTCCCGAACGACCTTGTCCACATGCCCACGGACCTGGGCGACGTCGATCTTGAAAGCCCCTTGGATCGGGGCATCGTTGCCTGTAACATCGTCTGTCATGGTGGTTCTCCAGTGAATGGGTTGCCTCAACAACACCATCCGCTCGGAGGACCGCTGTTTCAAATATCGCATGATTTAGGACGTTATCCTTGATAAGGCGGCGGAAACGCCACGCGCCGATTCGTGAACGTCGGTCGTAGCGGTTTTGCTTACAGGCATAGGTCCAACGGCAGTTTACTGACCCGTTGGCTTCCTAAGCCCTACTTAAATGCATATCTGACAAGACATCAGTACCGGTAGTGCTCGGGCTTGTAGGGCCCTTCGACCGGGACGCCGATGTAGTCGGCCTGCTCTTTGGTTAGCTCGGTGAGCTTCACGCCCAGTTGGTCGAGGTGCAGACGCGCGACCTTCTCGTCCAGCAGCTTGGGCAGGATGTAGACCTTGTTCTCGTACTGATCGTTGTTGGTGGCCAGCTCGATCTGGGCGATCGTCTGATTCGTGAACGAGGCGGACATGACGAACGAGGGGTGGCCCGTCGCGCAGCCGAGGTTGAGCAGTCGGCCTTCAGCGAGGACCAGTACGCTGCGACCGGTTGCTTCGAAGGTCCACATGTCGTACTGCGGTTTGATGTTGGTCTTCTTGGCGATCTTGGCCATCTCCGCCATCTCGATCTCGTTGTCGAAGTGGCCGATGTTGCCGACGATCGCCTTGTCCTTCATCTTGGCCATGTGCTCGGCGGTGATGATCTTGAAGTTGCCGGTGGTGGTGATGAAGATGTCGGCGGTTTCCACGACTTCATCCAGCGTGGTGACTTCGTAGCCTTCCATCGCGGCCTGCAGGGCACAGATCGGGTCGATCTCGGTGACGATGACGCGGGCGCCCTGGCCCTTGAGCGACTGAGCGCAGCCCTTGCCCACGTCGCCGTAGCCGCAGACGACGGCCGTCTTGCCGGACATCATGACATCGGTCGCGCGGTTCAGGCCGTCGATCAGCGAGTGCCGGCAGCCGTAGAGGTTGTCGAACTTGCTCTTGGTGCACGAGTCGTTGACGTTGATCGCGGGGAAGAGCAGCTTGCCTTCTTTTTCGAACATGACCAGGTTCTTGATGCCGGTCGTGGTCTCTTACCAGACGCCCAAGCAGGTATCGGCGACCGTGGTGCAGCGGCCGGGG
>JBCDHS010000012.1:0-80862 GCA_038749735.1 Planctomycetota bacterium | reverse complement strand
GTCTACGTATATCCCGTAGAAAGGAGGTGATCCAGCCGCAGGTTCCCCTACGGCTACCTTGTTACGACTTCGTCCCAGTCACCGAGCTCACCGTAGGGACCACTGAGTTGTGGCCACTTCGGGTGCTCCCGGCTCCCATGACGTGACGGGCGGTGTGTACAAGGCTCAGGAACTTATTCACCGCGTCGTAGCTGATACGCGATTACTAGCGATTCCAACGTCATGTAGTCGAGTTGCAGACCACAATCCGAACTGAGCCAACGTTTCTGCGATTTGCTCCACGTTACCGTATCGCTTCGCTCTGTCGTTGGCATTGTAGCACGTGTGCAGCCCAGGGCATAAAGGCCATGAGGACTTGACGTCATCCCCACCTTCCTCCGGCTTGACGCCGGCAGTCTCACTAGAGTCCCCGACATAACTCGCTGGCAACTAGTGATAGGGGTTTCGCTCGTTAAGGGACTTAACCCGACACTTCACAGCACGAGCTGACGACAGCCATGCAGCACCTGTGTATGTTCCACGCAAGCGCGTCACTTCCCTTTCAGGAAGCTAATCCATACATGTCAAACCCTGGATAAGGTTCTTCGCGTTGCTTCGAATTAAGCCACATGCTCCACCGCTTGTGTGAGCCCCCGTCAAGTCCTTTGAGTTTTAGCCTTGCGACCGTACTCCCCAGGCGGCACACTTAACACTTTAGCTTCGGCGGCGATTGCGTCAAAGCATCCGCCACCTAGTGTGCATCGTTTAGGGCGTGGACTACCGGGGTATCTAATCCCGTTCGCTACCCACGCTTTCGTGCCTGAGCGTCAGCAATAACCCAGCAACCTGGCTTCCCGTTTGGCGTTCCTCTAGATATCTACGCATTCCACCGCTCCACCTAGAGTTCCGGTTGCCCCTGTCATGCTCAAGCATCGCAGTCTACGAAGCAGTTCCACGGTTAAGCCGTGGGATTTCACAACGTACTTGCGACGCCGCCTGCGCACCCTTTAAGCCCAGTGATTCCGATCAACGCTTGGACCCTCTGTATTACCGCGGCTGCTGGCACAGAGTTAGCCGGTCCTTCCTTTGGGTCTGGTCATGAATTCCTAAACCCTGACAGCAGTTTACACCCCGAGGGGCTTCGTCCTGCACGCGGCATTGCTCCGTCACGCTTTCGCGCATTGCGGAATATTCGTTACTGCAGCCTCCCGTAGGAGTCCGGGCAGTGTCTCAGTCCCGATGCGGCGGGTCATGCTCTCACACCCGCTACCCGTCTTAGCCTTGGTAAGCCGTTACCTTACCAACAAGCTGATAGGACATACCCCGATCTCCAGGCAGCAAGCCTTTGCCCACCGAGCCATGCGACTCGACGGGATTATAAGGTATTACCACGGGTTTCCCCGAGCTATCCCTTACCTGGAGGTACGTTAGGTATGCATTACTCGCCCTTTCGCCACTCTACTTGCACCGAAGTGCTTTCGCGTTCGACTTGCATGTTTTAGCCATGCCGCCAGCGTTCAATCTGAGCCAGGATCAAACTCTTCGATTGTAGTTTATGAGCGTGGCCGACCCGCAAGCGGGCCGACGGTGCTTTCTTGGAGTTTGCCTGTATAGCCGGGCCTTACGGCCCGACCGGTCTTCGAGACCATCCATGACAAGTCATCGATTGCCTCGGCCTGTCGGTCGGCTAGGGCCGACAGGACTTAGGGGGTTTATTTTGGCTTTCATCCTCGACCGCCGGGCAAGCCCGACGACCGATCTACTCGGATGTGAAACCCGGCCTGCCTGCTGTGAATCAGGACTTTGGCCGAATTGTTTACCCCAGCGACGGGTCTTGTAGAAGCCCGAGATGCTGAGGTCACATCCTCGCAACAAACCAACTGTTCACTTGTCAAAGATCAACAAATCCGCTGACCGGAGAGCGTCGCCTCCGGTGGTTCCCAACCCGTTTCCGAGTCGAGAGCGGCACATCCTAGTGACGGTTAGCGTCTTGTCAAGACCCGCCGGGTAGAGTTGGAAAATAATTTCCAGCGGGCGACGGTCCCGCAAGTGCGGCCACGCATTAAAGCACATCCGGCCCCGCCTGTCAACCCCAGCACTCACCGCCGCAAATAAATCCCGGTGATATTCACGGGCCCGGAAATCCACTTAACCCGCCGATACTGCGGCCCGCGGCCTAAACTGCCCAAGGTCATGATAATAATCACCCTCCGAGGTTGCGGACTCGCTTTTCGCCCGATTGCCGGCCTCATGTTATTGATCTGTTTCTCCACATTCATCGGCTGCGGCGGCGAGTCCGATGCCGATTACGAGCACGTCTACACCATCCGCGGCCGAGTCCTCCAACTCCCGGACGGCACGCTCGGCAGCGACTTCCGGGTCTTCCACGAGCCGATCCCCGACTATGTCGCCATCAGCGGGGCCATCGGGATGGAGGCGATGCCCATGCCCTTTACCGTCAACGACCCGACCGTGCTCGAAGGCGTCCAGGTCGGTGACGTGGTCGAGATCGTCTACGGCGAAACCCACCGCCCCAAAGTCCGCCAGGGCGTCATCGCCATCACGATCCTGCCCCGGGATACGAGCCTGTCATTTGATTAGAAGCGGCTTCACAGCTCTGCTTCCTGCAAATTTGCGCTCTAAGCGCACTTATGATCCAACCGGCCATGGATAGGATCCCATTTCATGACCGAGCGACGATTGGAACTCACGGACGAACAGTGGACGGCCATCGCGCCGTCGCTGCCCGAGCCCAAAGCCTCTTCGCACGACGAGCCTGAGAACGTGTGTGAGAAGCCATTTTACCCTGGTGCCAGTCGGTGCACCATCAGGTTGATCATGGCCAGGTGGATTATCGCTTCGCTGCTCCTCAGATCGCTTTGGTAGTCCTTGCTCAATCGGTGATACCTGCCCAGCCAACTAAACGTACGCTCGACGATCCAGCGTTTGGGCAACAGCTTGAACCCCTTGACATCACCACTACGTTTGACGATCTCGATCACTCGGCCGAAGTACAGCTTGGCTTCTTCAACGAACTGCTCGGCGTACCCACCGTCGGCCCAGATCAACTTCAAACGATGAAACAGTTCGGCGATCTTGATGAGCACTTCGTCCCCGCCGTCGAGGTCCTACACGTCAGCCCATGGACCACCATCGCGAGGACCAGGCCGAGTGTATGCACAATCAGATACCGCTTTCTGCCAAGGGTTTTAGCGCACAGCGCTGCCGCAACCCCCTTGCCCGCGTCGTAGCCGTGGCAGCTTTTTTTGAAGGCACATACGTCTTCACCGACGGCGAGTCGATGACCGCTGCGGAAGGCGTCGGCTTCTTGCCCACTTTGCGTCGCACCTTCTCAACGGGCTTGTCGTGGATCAGCTGCCAAGGGCCGTCCAGACGGAGCCGGCGGTAGTAATAATGAACCGTGCCCGAGGGCGGGAACTCGTGCGGCAGCATCCACCAGCTACAGCCGCTGCGAGCGACCGGCGGGGCGCGAGGTAGAGGATGGCGTTGACCACCTCCCGCATATCGACTTCTCTGCCGCGTCCGCCGGGCTCGGCAGGCGGGATCAAAGGCTCGATGATCGACCACTGCCAATCGGTCAGGTCCGAGTGGTAAGACGTCCGTGTCATGACTCATCGATCTGGCGCGAGGGGGCTTCTCGCACACTTTCTCATAACGAATCGGAGCATTGAAACAAACAGCGTGTCGAATGATCTCAACAGAACATCTTTGGATCGGCTCTTGTTATTGTGCTATTGGGGCGGATAATGGGTTGGGTTGTTATCCAGGAGCTATGTATGTTGATGGCCAGTGACAAGGGGGCCGCCGAGGCCGAGGTTGATTCGGTTGATCAAGACGAGCGTTCTGCGCCGGGTCGGGGGCGGGAAGCGGGTGCGGCGAAGCCGCGCGAGGGTAAGCAGATTGACAAGCTGCCGCCGTGGGCGGTGGTGCTGCACAATGATGACCAGAACAGCTTTGAGTTTGTCATCCAGACGCTGCAGAAGGTTTTGGGGATCGGCTTGACCCATGCGGTGGCGTTGACGATGCGGGCGCACGTTTCGGGCCGGGCGGTGGTGTGGAGCGGTCACCGTGAGCTGGCGGAGCTGAAGGCGGGCCAGATCACGGGCCGGGGCGCGGACCCGGCGGTGATGCACCGCGGGGCTGAGCCGTTGCGGGTGACGGTGGAGAAGATGCCGGGGTGATGGGGGCGGCTATTTCGATTTGATTGGTCTTGGCGGTGAGGGGTGGTAAGCTATATCGATGCGAAAGTTGTTTACTTATTGTTTTTATACGTTCTTGTTCCTGGTCGGGCTCTTGGTTTTGCCCGGTCTTGCGGGGGCGGCCGAGTCCGATCCGGAGACCTGTCCGGCCAATCCGGCGAGCCCGGACCTGCCTGAGAGCAAGGACCTGGCGGTTTTAGTGGGGATGTGGGCGTTGGACACGGTGGATGGGTCGGACCCGCAGCAAGCGGTGGCGGTGCAGTTTCTGGGCGAGGGTCAGGCGCTGTTGTACATCGGCGCCGCGGTGGAGCCGGTCGGGGCGAGCTACGGCATGAACTGCTGCGGGGACCTGGTCCTGAGCCCGACGGACACGAGCGTGGTGCCAACGATCGTGGCTCCCTTTGAGACGACCGATACGGGGCTGATCCTGTTTGCCGCTCAGGGCGACTGGGTTTTTACCCGGCTGGACACGGGTGCGGGCACGGACTGAAGGGGGTTGCGCACCGGCATCAACCGGGCAACCGATTTATCATGCTAGAGCGTCGCGGTGCTATTGGCACCGCGCTTTTGTTGAACAGGACCGTGCGCCGATCCCGCCGCGAGCCACCATGCACTACCGCTACGTCATCCGACAGCTCGCGTTGCTGCTGCTGGTCCTGAGCGGGGCGATGGGCGCGGCGCTGGTCTACGAGCTGCTGCTGATCTACCGCATCACCGAAGGCAGCGGCGAGACCCGAGCCGCCCACTCCCTGGCGATTTCCACGGCCATCGGCGCGGTCCTGGGCGGGGCGATCTACCTGGTCACCCGCGCCCGGCCCGGGGAGACGGCGACGTTCGGTCGGCGCGAGGCGATGCTGCTGGTGGGGACAAGTTGGATGCTTGGTGCCGCACTCGCCTCCCTGCCGTACTACCTCTGGGGCAACCTGCCTGGTTCTGACCCCGGGCACGCGTTCCACAGCTTTACCGGCTGCTACTTCGAGGCGATGTCCGGGCTGACGACGACCGGCGCAACGGTCCTGGGGGCGGACCACTCTAGGATCGGGGACCTGCCCAAGGGCCTGCTGCTGTGGCGTTCGGCGACGCACTGGCTGGGCGGCCTGGGGATCGTCGTGTTATTTGTCGCGGTGTTGCCGACCGTCGGGGCGGTGGGCAAGAAAATGTTCCAGGTCGAGTCGACCGCGGACCAGGGCGGGGTTCGGCCTAAGATCGCCGAGACGGCGCGGGTTCTGTGGCTGATCTACTTGGGCCTGACGCTGCTTTGCATCCTCATGCTGATGGCGACCGGCACGATGTCGCTGTTCGACGCGGTCAACCACGCTTTTTCGGTGATGGCGACCGGCGGGCTCAGCACCCGCGACGCAAGCATCGGTGGGTACGACTCGGTAGCCGTAGACATCATCCTCACCTGCTTCATGATCCTGGCGGGGATCAACTTTGTGCTCTACTTCCACGTGCTCCAGCGGCGGTGGAAGCCGATGCTGCAGGATGTGGAACTGCGGATCTACCTGGTGCTCAAGGTGGTGGTGAGCCTGGTGATCGCGTTTAACCTGATGGGGGGGACGATCACGACGACGGCCGGGCTGGAGAAGGAGGCCGGGTTCTTTACGGCGCTGCGTTACGCCTCGTTCCAGACCGCTTCGATGCAGACCGGCACGGGCTTTGGGACGGCGGACTACGACCTCTGGCCGATGCTGTCGATCGGGCTGCTCGTGCCGCTGATGATCATGGGCGGGTGCGCGGGGTCTACGGCCGGCGGGCTTAAGGTCATCCGTCTGTGGATCATGATCAAGGTGATGTGGTCGGCCCTGGAGCGGGCGTTTCGTCCCAACGTCGTCCGGCCGATCAAGATCGGCAAGATGGTCATTGACGATGACCTCAAGCTCTCGGCCATGACCTACTTCGTCCTCATCATCGTCGGGATCTCGGCGGGCACCTTCCTCACCCTGCTCTTCGAGTCCTATTCCCAGTGCGACTTCCAGACGGCTTTCTCGGCCTCGCTCGCGTCTCTGTGCAACGTCGGCCCGGGCCAGCACCACGTCGGTCCGACTCAGAACTACGGCTGGATGTCCGCCCCTTCGCTTTGGACCCAGGCGATCCTCATGGCCCTGGGCCGGCTTGAGATCTACGCGCTATTGGTGCTGCTGCTACCCCGGTTCTGGTCGGGCAAATAACTCCGCGAGCCGGGGCCTGTGGCCCCGGTCTGTGCCGAGCCCTTGAACCCGTCCGTAGCGAATGCTCGCCCCCGTCCCTACCGAACCCTCGCAACCATCGGGGTACCCAGTTGTCATTGTCCAGACAGACCGGGGCCACAGCCGCCGGCTCGCTATAATCTCAGCATGGCGATTGCAGAAAGCGAAATTGTCAATGTCGATCAGTCCCCGCTGAACGCGGCCGAGGCGTTCTTCCTGCCCGAGGTGTTCAAGGGCCTGGGCACGACGCTCAAGCACATGGCCGGCAGCGTCGGCAAGTGGGCCGGGGGCGGTAAGGGGCTACATACCATGGAGTACCCCGAGGAACGCCGCGAGGACCTGCCGCTGGAAAAGGGCGGGATGTACATCGGCAACTTCCGCGGCGTCCACCGGCTCAACCGCGATGAGGACGGCCGGGTCCGCTGCGTCGCCTGCTTCATGTGCGCCACCGCCTGCCCCGCCAACTGCATCCACATCACCGGGACCGAGGCCCCCTGGGACGACCGCGAAAAATACCCGATCAAGTTCGACATCGACGAGCTGCGCTGCATCTACTGCGGCATGTGCGAAGAGGCCTGCCCCGTCGACGCCATCGAACTGACCCAGGTCTACGACGTCGTGGGCATGTCCCGCCAGGAGATGATCTTCGACAAGGAAAAACTGCTGAGCGTGTACGACGAGACCATCGAAGCCAAGCCGATGTAACCCCCCCGGAACTTGGCAACCGCATCACACCCAGTTGAAATAGCCGGGTGACCTAAGGGCACCGGACGAGCCCTCGTACGGATTCGAGCTTGGCTGGAGTTTCAGAACGCTCATCCGGCGTGCGTAGGCCGCCGGCTGTTTTTCACGGCTTGACATCCGGGTCAGAGCACCTCGACGCTTGGCCCGCCACGCGGGGCGAGGTATGCTTGCAAGCATACCTTCACCCCTCCCCGGGAGACCTAAATGCACCACACCCCCCTGCTCGCCGCCCTGCTCGGCCTCGTCGCCCTGCTTTTGCCCCAAGCCGCCAATGCCCAGGACGACCACCCACTGCTGGGCGTGTGGTACATGCAAGCTGGCAATGGTGAAGCCACACCCGAAGGTGTAAGCATGGCGATAGAGTTTCGTGGCAACGGCGAGCTTCGTGTTTCTACGATATTTGGCCCGGGCCAAGGTGATGAGCCGGAGATTAGCGAATATCAACACAACCCTGAACGCCAGACCCTCACGTTTCGCGACGCAGGTCAGCAGATCGAGTTCACCTATTCCTTCGCCGATGAAACCCTTACTCTTCGCGGTAGTGACGGCGAGGAAACAATGGTCATTGAACTGACTCGTGATCCGGACGGGACGGCGCGGCACCAGGAAATGCGCAAGGCCCAAGGCCAAGCCCACCCGGTTGACAATCATCCGGCCCGAGCAGCGTACCGGATGCAATCCGCCACCCAACTCCGCGGCATCCACCAGGGCCTTGTGGTCTATTCCAATAGCAACCGAGAGATGTACCCGCAGCACCTTGGTGCGCTGCTGCAGGGTGAGTTCGTTACCGCCGATTACCTGCTCGCGCCGTGGGCGGAGGTGGAGGTTCCCGAGGACATCGACGACTGGGACGACGAGCGGAAAGCCCAGTGGGTGGCGGCGAACACGTCCTACGCCTTTGTGGCCGGGGGCGACAAGTTTGAAGTCGATTTCAAGAAGGTCGTGCTTTTTGAGTTACCGCTCTATTCGGACACGGAGACGATCGCCGTCTGCTTCGATGACAACCGCGTGGAGCGGATGGATTACGACGAGGCCGACGCCGTGATCACCGAGCAGACCGGCAAGACGATCATGCAGTGGATGGAAGCGATGGGCCGGGAGCAGATCGACTGGGAGCCCGGGGACGAAGACGCGGCCGAGGACCCGGGGGCGGCAGAAGCCGAAGACGCCGAGGATGTCGGCAAAGCCGGCCCGACCGGCACCTGGTACGTGCAGAAGATGGACGGCGCGTGGTTGCCGGCCCAAGACGTCTTCCGCCTCGAGTTCCGCGACGATGGCACCTGCCACATCTTCGAGAACGGCGAGTTGGAAGAGGGCCCGATGCGGTACGTCGTCGTCCCCGATCGGCGGGTGATTCAAATCTTGAATGACATCGATGACCCCGAAGTGGATATCGAGCTGCGTTATGCGCTGTACGACGATGTCATGATCATCACCTTTGAAGAGGGCGGCAGGGAAGACCAAATCATTTTCTGCCGCCGACCCGAAGGCACGGCCGATCACCAGCGGGCCCGATCCGCCGTTCCGGCCCGCGACCGCGGCGACGGCGCGGCGGAGATCGAAGGCGTCGATCGGGCCGAGGACGCGGGAGATGCCGTCGGCGAAGAACTGGAAGAGGCCGGTGATGCGGTGCGAGATCTCGCAGAGTGAATGTGATACACCCATTTATTCTCTGTGCTTTGCTCGCAGGTGTCTGCACCCTCGTGGGCTGCTCCGCGTCGCTTACAGAAGGTAAGTCAACACCTGGGCCGGGACAACTCCACGGCACGTGGTACCTCCAGCAATCCTTTGGGCTTGATGATATACCCGCACGCCGGCGCGGCACCCAGCCTTATGCTCGGTTTCATCCAGACGGGCGTTTCGAGGGCCTGGATCTGTACGGCGACCTAGAGGTTGGAACCTACACCGTCGATACCGACGACCAGACCATAAAAATGACCCAGGGCGAGGAGAGCTTCCGGCTGAGGTACGCGGTCGTCAACGACGCCCTGCTGCTAGGCGAGTTGCCCGCAACCGATAACGCGGACCAGCCACTGATCGTGCTGGAGTGGTCGCGGACACCGGCGGGCTCGCCGCGGCAGCAGGCGCTCAATGACCTACTGTCCCGCCGGCCCCTTCCCAGCCAGATCGTTGAATCGACACGGAAGGTTGAGCGGTTGCTGCGGCTCATACTGGACGAGTACCACGCAACCGGGGAGATGCCGCCGTTGCTAGGCAAGCTCGCGTTAGACGACGCGCTTGAACTGCAATACCTCTTGCTGCCGTGGACCGAACATACGCTACCGGACGAATACGACCTATTTGAGCCAGACCGCAAGGCGTTGGTTTTATCGAGTTGGACAGAATACATCTATCTATGGGGGAATCTGTTTGGGGATAGCGAAATATTCTCTGCCACACCGTCAACAATCGTTCTATTTGAGTACCCGTTCTACAAGGACCTGCCTGATATCGCGGTCGGATTCGCAGACGGCAGTGTCCGGCGGGTGCCGAAGGACGAAGTGTCGGATTTGTTAGAAGAGCAGACGGGACATCCGCTTAATGAATGGTTCTCCATACTAAATTAAGTTTTGAGTGGGGAACTCAGCACGCGGGTAGAACACGATGAATATTGACAATAAGCATCGATACGGACCGACCCGGGCCGGCGCTGCGCTCTGGCCCGGCTTGGGGGTTTTGTTTTGTGCGTTGTGGCTGGTGGGGTGCGGAAAATCGCCGGCGTCTGAGCTGGAGGGAACGTGGTACGTGCAGGCGAAGGCGAGTCGGTGGGTCGAGCCCGAGGTGGTCGAGAAGCGGACATTCAAGAAAGACGGCACACTGGTGATCGCGCTCCAAGACACCCGCAACGATCAGCCCTTCCCCGAGCACGAGGTGTCGTGGGAGATCGCCGGCGAGTGGCGGCTGCGCATCACCCCGCCGGGCACGTCCGACGCCCCGCCGCACGACGTGCTCTATCGGCTTGAGGGCGATCGCCTGATCCTCGCCGACGACACCGGCGAAACGATCCTCACCCGCGAACAAGGCCCGAGCGGTGATCGAGCCGCGGCGTGGGAAGGCCGACGTTGAGCGAGCTCTCGTAAGACCCGACACGGGATCTCATTCAGTTGTTTGTTTAGGGTTGTGATAGTGAATGATATGATCGCGACACATCGCTATCACGGTGCCTGCCCCCGAAGCCATCAACCACATCCTCAAGCGAAGCCAGCTGGATCAGCATCCACATAAACTTCACGTTTCAAGTTTTCAGCCGTTCTGCTAAAGTGGTAGAAAATCATTGGCCTTGTTTTTCAGACTATGTTCCTGGGAGTTGCCATGTATCTACTTGCCCATCGCCGCACGTTTTCAACCACTTGGTTGTTTTGTTGCTTGCTTATTCTGCTCGTGTGGCCGGGCCAGCCGCATCATGGGCAGGAGGCGGCCCGGGATGCCGAACCCGCGCCGCAGCCGCGTGTGACTCTCAGCCAGCCGATGGTCTGGCATTACTGGCAGAACGAGCAGCCCAAGGAACCACGTGCGAGCGCGGGCGGCCCCCTCGCGCTGGAGACGGTCCGGCAGGCGGTCCTGATCGCCGCTCGGGACGAGCTTGGCGCGCGAACGCTTGACCCGGCCCTCGGCGAGCCAGCCTCGTTCGAGGATGTAATTGCGTTAGAGATCAAGATGAAGCTGTTCTTCGGGGAAGGCACGGACCTTGAGCTTCGGCATGACCACGAACGTCTGCTAGACACCGTGATCCCGACCGATTGGCGTGCGTATCGCGACTTGATCCAGGCGATCGAAGTGCATGAGGCCGCTTCGCGTGGCGATTACGTCCGGGTTTGGCGTGATGCCGGGGTCGAAGGCGATGGGCACGGATGGAGGCCGCAGGCCGGTGTCCCCGATGACATCCGATCCAATCTCGCGGTGCAGAGCCTGGTGACACAGTTTGCTGCGGTCCGCGCCCTGCACGCCTTGATCGAAGCGGACGGCGAATCGCCCGAGCGGCTTTGGGCACTGTGCCGGGCCTATACCAACCTCGGTCAGGAATGCCGCTGGTATATCCAGACGCAGTACGCGACGTTCCACGCTCGGGCACTGCTTTATGCTCAGCGGCTTGCGGTCAAGGTCCCGGACCACCCCCTGACGGACTTGGCCAAGGCGTACACCTTTATCTTGTGTGGCTACCCGAAGTATGCCGAGCGCCACTTGGCCGCGTTGGATAAGCGGGTTGCCGAGGCCGACCAGGCCGGGCAGGACGCCCCGTCATGGGCTTCGCTGGCCGGCCTGCTCCGGGCCTGCTACGCATACGACATGCCGTCGATCCGCGAGGCGATGAAGGGCGAGGGGGCCGAGTCGCACCTCGCCGCGCTGTGGAACGTGAAATCGATCGAGTTCATCGATCTGGCGGGCTTGGCGTTTTCGACGATCGAAGCCTCGATGGACGTCAACCCCCTATCGCTTCGTAATGCGTACCCCGCCTACGAAGTGATGGGGGTCTCGGCCGGGCACCGCTATACCGAGGCGCTGCCCAGGCTCTTCGGCGCGGTCACGGCGACCCAATACCAACAACTCGCCGATGTACCCCCCGCGATCCAGCAGAATGCGGGGGAACTGGGCGAAGAGCCGCTCTCGCTGCACCAGTCGGCCGCGCTGGGGTGGGTCATGATCGAACAGACCGCCGCCGGCCACGACGATGCGGAACTGAGCTACGCGGTACTGGGCACACTCATCGGCGAGGCCAACGCCCTGCACGTGCTCTACCGCGCCCGGTTCATGCGGGCCATGTGGGGCGTGGATACGACCGACTACCTCCGCGACGCCATCCACGCCATCGAGCGCCACCCTTTTGCCCCGCTGATCTACACCTACGTCTTCCGCAGCAACACCATCAACCAAGGTATGGCTCAGCTCATGGGTATGTTCGAGCCGACGTATATCAACCTCTACCACCTCTGGGCGTTTACCTATCACATCCCCTACCGTCGAGACATGGTGCTGGCCAACGGCAAGGAGATGAGATGGTACGGGGACAAGGCGGGAGAGATGGAACTCCAGGAAAGCGGTAGCTGGCTGGTTGGTTTGCGTTGGTTCTACAACGAAGATATCGCCAAACGAGGCGACTGGGCCCGACGGATGAACGGCTACGACCCGCACAACCCCCTTCGCGCCGCGATGTTCCTGCGCTACTTGGACCTGCCACCCAATCGATTCAACCGGCTCTCTGAGCGGTACGGACACCACCCCGTCGTCGCCCATGAGCTGGCGGACAAGGCCGAAGAGCTCGGTGATGTCCCAACCGCGTTAAAGCACGCCGCGGTCGCCGCCGAAGCCGCGCCAGAACGCCGAACGCTCGAGCGCATCGCCCGGCTCCACCTCCAACTGGGCGACGAAGACGCCTGGCTCGCCGCGATGAAACAGGCTCTCGCACAGCCGGACATGGGCCTGGACCGCGCACAGCTCAACCGCCTCATCGCCAACACCTACATGAACCAGGGCCGATACGACGAGGCCTTGGCCTACACGCAAGCCGCCGCGGGCAGTTGGGCGTACTGGGCGATGGAGACCCACGTGATCTGCCTGGCCGTCAACGGACGACACGAAGAGGCGGAGCGCCTGACGCTTGCGATGGACGAGCGATACGGCGGGCCGACCAAATCGGCATGGCTCAATTACATGTCGTGGGCCGGCCAGGCCAACGGCGACGACGCGATCGACCTGGCCGACCGGATCGCCGGCCCGCAGAACGATTGGGACCCGCATCTCGTCCTCGCCGCCAAGTGCTGGGCCCGGATCGCTGCCGGTCGCTACGTGGAGTGCCTGGAACTGATCGACCAGCACAAGGCGCAGGGTGACTTGAGGATTTGGCATCACCTGCGCGGCCTGATCATTGCCCGCCAGCTGCAGGACGCCGATCGGGTCCGCGTTTACAGCCAAAGTGCCCAGCAGGCGATCTTGAACGATCAAAGCAACAAACCGATGTTGGTCTACGCACCGGTTCTCATCCAAGCCATCGAGGACAACAAGCTGGATGAAGCGACCATCCGCGCCTGGCAAGCGCAGAACCCCGAACACCCGTGGGATGAAACGGCGTTTTATGCGGGCTGGACGGCGTATGCCCTGGGTGACCGCGACTTGGCCAAGCGGCTATTGCTCGAAACCGCTCGGCATGCCGATTTCCGATCCGTACACGTCTATTGCGCCCGTACACTGCTGCGGGGCCTGGGTGTCAGCGATCAGGAGATGGCCCCCCTCGGCTTCACCCCGGCGCATGTGCTTGGCGACCCGGTCGATGAGCAGCGTTAGCACAGAATCAATCGACGTGAAGCGGGTGAAGTGATCATACTCCAGCAAGCCCAGTGCCTCACACCACCGCCCCGCCACTCTCGGCCCAGGCTTTGAAGCCGCCGGCCAGGGACCGGACATCGGTAAAACCCATCTGCAGCAGCCGGTCCCCCGCGAGCAGTGAGCGGTGGCCGCCGCCGCAGTACAGCACGATCGGTCGGCCCAGGTCGGCGTCGCTGAGATGCCCCGCCCCGCCGGTAAAGGCCTTCTTCTCGATGTCACGCTCCAGCACGCCCGCCGGGATCGCCAACGACCCGGGCAGGTGGCCTCGGGCACGCTCGTCGGGCTCGCGAACATCGATCAAGACCAGGCCATCGGGTTCGCTCAGCTCGTCCTGCAACTCCTCGGGATCAAGCTCAACAACTTCGCCTCGCTCACGGACCTGCGCCGCGAGGTCGGCCAGGTTCTTCTTCAGCGGCATGATCAATCTCCGATATAGGACCGCGCTGGGCACGCTGCACAAACAGCTTGGGGGCATCGTGGTAAACCATTGCATGATAAAAAATGTGGCGTGATGGCGCGGCACATCCGATAACTACGAAGCCTGCTTGTGGCGGCAACGGACTGCCGCGGATCGATGTGTTAGTTGGGGTGCCCTTCTGCGTAAGGGTCGGCAAGATATTTGGGAGCGGATCGCTTGGACTGAGCGTTCGATCGGACTCCATCTGCCGGCCGCACCACATATGCCCCACATGGCAAGGATGCCGAGGAGCAGTTCATGGCCAGTCTCGATGCCACCCGTCTGCGAGCGTTCGTGCAGAACCTGGACCAGACCGACCGCTACATCGTGCTGCTGCATTACGCCGACGGGCTGACCGAGATGGAGATCGCCGCGGTGCTGAACCTGACCGCGATCCGGGTTCACGGTCGGCTAGAGGAGTTGCGGGAGGTGATGCATGGGTTCATCGCTCGACCCATTGCGGCCCGCCAGACTCAGGCTCAGGCCCCGCTGCCCAATGACGACACCGACCCGCGACCCGCCGCCTACGCCTGACCCGGCCCGGGGAAGACGCGGAATTTAATCGCCCTCCGCGCCGTCGTACGCGACGCGCGACCACGATCAAGGCACGGACCCGCCCGGGGCCGTGCCTTTTGGGTTAGACCATAGCGCCGCTGGTCATTGGCGCCTTCTTGATGGGTTTGACGCCGAAGAGCTTGCAGAGGTCCTTGAGGACCCCTTCAGGGCCGATGATCACCGCGGTATCGCCGACCTCAAGCTTGTCCTGCGCGCCGGGGACATAGACGTGATCCCCACGGCTGATGGCCGCCACCAGGCAACGCTGGGGGAACTCCAATGACGCCAGCGGCTGATCCACGACCTTGGTCGAGGCCTCGGTCACTCGGACTTCGTAGAGCTCGGCGACCCCTGCCGCCAGCGACGCGATGTTGCGGACCTCGCGGTTGTCCAGCAGGCGGAGGACCTGGTTGACCGCGGTAGCGCGCGGGCTGAACGCCCGGTCGATCCCGATATGCTCGATCATATGAAGGTAGGTCGGCCGCTGCATCACGCATACCGCGCTCCGCGCGCCCTTGGTTTTGGCCAGCGCCGCGCCGAGGATGTTGCTCTCCTCGTCGTCGGTCGCCGCGACGAAGCTATCCGCCAGGTCCACCCGCTCCTCCTGCAGGATGTCGGAGTTAATCACATCCGCATTGATCACGGTGACCCAGTCCAGTTTCTCGGCCAGCTCGGTCGCCCGCGCCTCCCGGCTCACGAACAATCGGACCGACAAATTCAGATGTCGCAGCTCTCGGCAGAGCCAGACCGACTGGGTCGACCCGCCCATGATCATGATCTTGCGTCGGTTGGCCTGGTCGGGGTTGTAGTACTTGCTGATCTGCGAAAAGCCCTTGCTGTCACCGATCGCCGTGACCACATCCCCCGCTTGGAGCACGGTGTCGGCCTGGGGTACGAAGACCTCCTCGGGCCTTTGCACGCAGGCGATCAGGGAGGTGCCCGGCGGCTTGAGGTCACGCAGCGCGACGCCCGCCGCCTTGCTGGACTTGTGCAGCTCGATCCGCTGCATCTCGATCCGGCCCCGGGCGAAGTTCTCCACCGCGATCGCCCCGGGGCTTCGCAACGCCGCGGCGATCGCCTGGGCCGTCGTGTACTCCGGGCAGACCAGGTGATCGATCCCCAGGTGGGCGGCGTAATCAAGCCCGCGCTCGGCCTCGAAGAAGCCGGCGTGGTGGACCCGCGCGATCGTGGTCTTGCAACCCACCCCCTTGGCCACCGAAGCCGAGAGCAGGTTCACCTCATCGATGTTGGTCGCCGCGATCAGCAGGTCGGCCGAGTCGACCCCCGCGGTCAGCAGCGTCTCGGCCTGGGCGCAGTCGCCAACCAGCGAACGGACGTCCATGACGTCGTCGATCTCCGCCAGCCGCGCGGCCGACTGATCGATGATGGTCACGCTATGCCCGGCGGGCGAGAGCACCTCGGCGGAGTGACGACCCACTTCGCCGGCACCGCATATGACGATGTTCATAACTGAATCCGGGTAGCGGGAGTGGGATTGGTTGCTCCTCCAGGCGGCAGAGAGAGGGGCCGGTCACAACCTCGAATGATCAAAGCGCCGGGATCCGGCTGTCGCCCGGGTCGATCGGCTCGGGCGGCTGAACGCGCAGCGTCGGGCCGGGGACCACACCCAGCCGCTCAAACTTATCATCGATACCCGGATAGTCGTTCTCGATGTAAACCGCCCACTTCAGGTACTGCACCGCGGTCTTAAAGTCCCCGATCGACTCGAAGAAGTCGGCGGACTCGACATAGATCTCCGCGTCGTTGTTACCCGAGAAGAAGCAGGCCTTGTAGTACGCCGATGCCGCTCCGTCGTTGTCCCCGGCCTTGGCCAGGTACCGCGCCTGGCGGGCAAAGTCTTTCCAGGTCCCCCGTTGATCGATCGCCTCACGCAGGAAGGCGTACATCGCGTCGTATCGCTCCTGCTGGAAGTAGGCCTCCGCAAGGGCGTCCAGGATCCGCGGGGTCCAGGTCCGGCTGTCGTCTTTCACCGCCAGCGCCTGCTCGAGCTGGCCCTGGGCCTTGATCGGCTCGCCCAACTCCAGGTAACACAGCCCCAGGTAGTAGCGCGCCTCCCAATCGTACAAGGCGTACTCGGCGACCGCGTTGTACCTCTCGGCCGCGTCGGCGTAATCGCCGGCGTCGTACGCCTTCTTGGCCTGGGCCTTCTCGAACGTCGGGTTGAACCCACAGCCAACCAGCAGCAGGGCGAACGTTAGGATGGACAACCGCAGCAGATGGTCACGGATCATGGTTCAGGGCTCATGTCAGGGGTCGGTACCGATCACGCCCAACCCGGGCCCGCCCGGTACGGGGCAATCCATGAGCATATGATCGGCGAGGTTCGTCGGCAAACTCCACCACCACAAAAACCCCGCCCTGGACGCAGGAAACCGCCCGCAAGGCCCGATATGCACACCCTGGCCACCGCCATCCTCGAACACACCACCGACCAGGGCGTCCACCACGACTGGCTGATCGAAGACCCCTCATTGGCCAACCCTTATGCCCCGGACGCCCGGCTGTGGACCGCCCGGTTCATCCCGCCGCCGACCCACTGGCCCGGGTTGGGGTGTTTTGAACTCGAGGTGCTGCCGCCCCACCGCCGGGCCTACCTGACCTATCAAGGGCCGGTCAGGGCAAACCGCGGCCGGGTACGCCGCGTTGCGTCGGGGGTGGTGCGGCCGGAGTTGTGGACTTGCTGCAGACTACGTTTTCACTTCAGGATGCTGGATATACGGGCGAGCGTTGATGCAAAGCGAATCGGGTTAAATCGAATGATGGCATCGATCGCTCACCGCGATTGAATCATCGGGCTTGGATTGATGGCGCAAGGTGGGTAGAGCGCAGCATAACCCATCACAAACGTTCTGCCGTGACCAGAACGCAAGGTAAAGGGCAATGGGTCGCAGTATGTGCTTCCCGATCGATCGCCAGACTGGACAGTGGGTTGCGCTGTGTTCCACCCCTCCCCTACGACCGACGGTCATGCGGCAATGCCGTCGGCGTAGATTGGCAACTCACTCGCCGGGGTCAGCAGGTCGGCGGAGTAGCGTGGCTGGGCCTGCATGGTGTGGCCCTTGGGGTCGAAGTTGACGCGGAACATCTCGATGCGCTGGCCCTGGATGACGACGGCATGGGGCCTGCGCGGGCAGTGGTACGAGCCGGTGTTGATGATGGTGTGCTGGCCGAAGCGCCAGACCCCGGCGCGGTGGAAGTGGCCGAAGACGAAGTAGCGGGACTCGGGGGCGTAACGCCGGGCGAACTCGGCGGCGAGCCGGGGCAGCCGGTGCCAGAACCACAGGACGCGGGCGCACTTGTAGCCGTGCTCGATCCTGCTGATCACCGGGTTGCGCTTGGGCCCGTGGCCGTGCTCGGCGATGTGCTCCCACTTGAGGTTTTCGGCGTGCTGGACGGCTTGACACTGTCCTTCGAGTCGTTGGTGGCTGGTCGAGCCGAGGCTGGCCAGCGCGTCGTTGTGGAGCGAGCGGAGCTGGCGGTGGTTGGTGGTCCAGGGGGAGATGGCCGGGTGCAGCAGGTCGCCGTGGGTAACAAAGACCTCGCCGCCACGGAGCCTAAGGTAACGCCGGTCGGTGACGAGCGGGTCGTGGTTCCCGGCGAGGAGGGTGAGCTGCACGCCGTCGCGCTCGCAGAGGTCGGCGATCTCGAGGATGTGGCGGGCGGCGTGGACGCGCCACTTGGGGTCGGAGAGTTCTGCCGCGTCGCCGTTGATAATCAGCTCGTCCGCCCGCTGCCAGAGCGGCCGCAGCGCCAGGCCGGTGACCGCCCCCTGGTTGTTACCACCCAGGTGGGTGTCAGAGATGATGACGGTGCGGTGCATGCCGGGCAGCCCCTGGAATGAATGTCTGTTCTGTTCACGCGGCCACGGGCAGGGTCCGCACGATCTGTTCGCACCAGTTCTTCATGTCTTTGCCGACCGCGATCTTGTTGAAGAACTCGGCCGCACCCGCGTCAAGACAGGCCTTTACTTCGTCCGCATTCTCTGATCCCGAAACCATGTAGATCGGGATGTGAGCAAAACGTTCATTGGCTTTAAGCGCTTTGAGGATCTGCAGGCCATTGAACTCGGGCAGATTCAGATCGCAGATGATCAGGTCGGGCAGATTTCCATCGGGCCCAGCACATTCACGGAGGACTTGCACCGCCTCTCGCCCATCATTGGCGATAGCGACTTCTGCACGCCCGGTTCGTAGGAACATCATCTGCATCAGTTTTGCGGCTAACGGGTCATCTTCAATCAATAAGAGGTCGAGCTTGATCTCGCCCGCCAAAGCACCTGACTCCGGAGACGATGCCGCGGCCAACGACAGCGCGGGTTCGGTGGATGAAGCGTCGGCTTGCAGGTCCACGCCCCAGGTCTTGACATTGTTTCGGCCGGACTCCTTGGCGAGGTAGACCGCCTTGTCCGCCTGCTGGACCAGGTCCAATGCCGGGACCTGCGGCTGGCCGGCCGACCAGCCCGAGACGCCGACACTGACCGTGCGGTCGAGCTGAGGCGGCGCGTCTTCCACCCCGGCCAGATCAAACGGGGTCGAGCAGATCGCCTGGCGCAGCTCTTCACCGATCGCGGTGGCCTGGTCCCTTGTCACGCCGGGCACGACCACCGCAAACTCTTCACCACCGTAACGACAGACCGTGCCGCGCTCCCCCAGGGCGTCGGTCAACCGGCGAGCGAGCTCGATCAGCACGGCGTCACCGACATGGTGACCGTAGGTATCGTTGACGAATTTGAACTTGTCGGCGTCGGAAAACAAGGTGGCAATAGGGGTACCCGCGGAATAGGCTTCAGCCACCTGTTGATGAACCAGTGTATCGAATTTCTTGCGGTTTCCCACCCCGGTCAGCCCGTCGGTCGTGGCCATATGCTCGGCCTCGACCGCACGCTGCTGGGCCTGCATCGTTTCCTGCTCGGCACGCATCTGGTGCTCGACCAGCATCTGCCCGGCCCGGCCCATGATCTCCTGGACCGAGGGGACTTCACCCAGTTGCTGGTCAAGGACGCGAGCGATCTCTCGTGATGCCTGACGGATGTCTTCCAGGAGGTCGGGAACATCCGCCGGCTCGATCTCAAGCTGGTGGACTGCCTCATCAATCAACGTATCGACTGCGCCGTCTTCAAGCCCCTCGATCGCCGCCGCCGCGAGTTGGCCCAGGCCAACCGCCTGTACCACCCGGAGATGGTTCGGAGCCGCGGTTGGGCGGTGGTGGTATCGGACGACGTTCGAAATCAGCCCGGGCATCCGCCAGCGCTCGGCGATCAACGCGCCCAACTCGGCGTGATCGATCTCCAGTTGGGTTCGCTCCAGTTCATGCAGCCTCGCGTGACTGCCCTGGGCATGAACAAACACCGGGCCATAGGCCTGCATCTCAGCCGAGAGCAAGGCAAGTACGCCCATATCCTGAAACAGAGCCGCGGCGAAGACCTCGTCCGGCTCAGCAAGGTCCATACGCTTGGCGATCTGCCGAGCCCCCGCCGAAGCAAAGACGGTGTGCTTCCAGAACGCTTCGAGCTCGATCCGCTCACCGACCGCGTCGTTCAGGTTGAGTATCGAAAAGCCCAGCACCAGCGACTTGACCGCCCGCAGCCCCAGCATCTTGATGGCCCGGTCGATCGACGGGCAGGGCGTGGGCAGGCCGTAGAAACTCGAGTTCACGGTCTTGAGGACCTTGGCCGCCAAACCCGGGTCGCTCTGGATCAGGTTCGCGATCTCGTCCAGCGACACATCGGGGTTGCTGGTGCGTTGGAGCAGCTCCATCGCGACCGCCGGGAGCGTCGGGAGTGACTCACTCCTCATGACGTTCTCGATAGATAGCACCCCGGCGTTCTCGCTCGACCCACTCGACTCAGGCATGTTCGACTCCGTCATTCCGTGAGGCAGTATGCCCTGCCTCATAACCCGACGCCGCGGTCCGACTTGACCGCGGTTCCCTTGTCTTAAGCTATCGAATACCCACTCCATACACTTCACCGCCAGCCGGTGAGATCTAAGAAATAACTTGACCCTGGCGGCGCATATTCTCGATGCATTTACGCCTACCGTTCTTGCTCGCAGGGAAGCGAAAGGGTTTGGTGCGGCTTCAAACAAGCCAACCTCTTTGGTGCCCGACCATAACACTTGTAACGATCTTGCGGGCCAATCATGCCGCCTCATATGTCACAACGCTGGTCCGACTAGGGGCCGTGGCCGATAAGCCAGAAGACGCTCCAGAGTCCGATATGTCATCGATCGCCAACATCCCCGAACCGACCACAGCCTATCGGCCGAATGAGCCCGAGCCCGCGGTCTCCTACGCGCCCATCGGGATGAGGCCAACCCTCGAGTCTGGTTCGGGCAAGGACTCGAGGGTCACAGAAGAACAGAGCATCGCGAGTTGGCTGATGGTGATGATCGGCGGCGGGCTGCTCTTGCGCATTGGCCTGCTTTACTTCGGGGCATGGCGCGAAGTCTTACCCGGCACAGTCGAGCCGTGGACAAGCCTGGGGCAGGCCGTAACGAAGGACCCCGCCGCTTCACAGACGGCCTGGCCCGTGTTCGCGGTGCTTGCCAGCCTGACCCAACTGGTCGGGCTGCCGGCCTGGTTCCTGGTCATGCTCGGAGCAATGGTAACGACGGCGGCAATCCCCGCGGCCTACACCCTCGGCCGACACATCACCGGCAGCGTCGCCGCCGGGCTAGGCGCCGCCGCGATCGTCGCTTTCCACCCGGCCGTGCACAGCGCCTCCGGGGTGTATAGCCCGGTCGCATTCACACTTGGCCTGACGACCATCGGTCTGGCGCTCGTGGCGATGTCTACCCAACGCGGGCAGGCCGCTGCTTTGGCCGGCGCTGGCCTGATCGGCGTCGCATCACTGACCGCACCGTTGGCCTGGGCGATGATCCCGCTCGCGGCTGTCTTGGCAGGCCAGACCCAATCCCGACGCGAAGGCCTCGTCCGCGCCAGCATGGTGCTGGCCATCTCGATCATCCCGGCCGTCGGCTGGTACAGCCTGACCCAGCAGCAGCCACTGACCCCGCCGACCTCGCTCTCGGCCTGGCCGGCAATGGGCTCGGTACCCGCCGGGACAGAGACCGCCCAAGCCCCACTCGTCGGGCAGATCGTTTATGCCAGTGGCAACCACTCACTGCCTCAACTCGGCCAAGCCCTGCACGCCGAAATCGTCGGCGTCGGCCCGCTGACCCAGGCGCTCAACCCGGGATTGGAGCCACCCGATCAGCCGGACCCGGTCGCCAGCGCATTCGGCGACGCCTGGGTCGTCTTCAACCTAGCGCTGCTGCTGGCCGCCTCGGCATCGGTGGCGATCCTTACGATGCGTGGCCGGGCGCTGGTCGCACTAGGACTGGTCTTGCCGCTGTTCGTACTGCTCTTCACCGGCCCGCTGCTCGGCGAGCCGGGCCGTACCGGGTTACTCGGGGTCCACGCGGTGTTAGCGATGGGCTTTCTCGCGGTCAGGCCCGCTGCACGCTATACCGTGGAAGAACAAGCCGCCCTAGAAGCCGAGCGGCTCGCGAAGCAAGAGGCAAGGCAGCAGGCCAAGCTAGCTCGGATCGAAGAAAAGCGGCTGGCTAAGGGCGACATCTACGCCTTTGATCGCCAAGAACGTCAGAGGCCGGCTGATCGTCGATCCGACCCTTCGCGTGCCGGCACGGCCGACCGTCGCCATGACCCCCAGGCGATGCAGATCACCACGCAGCGCACGGTTGAAGAGCCGACACCCGTCGGACGCCCGATCTAATCTCCGGTATCACAGGGGGTGACTCCTGTTTGATCCACGGTCTTATCGGAACCTTTCACCGCACGGTCCGCTAATCAGTCGTCCCTTTGCACTGGGAATCCCGCGTTGGGGCTTCGCCAAGCGACCGGTCGATAACCCATTCGGCCCGCCGTCGGGCCGGTTGCAGCATGCCCGCGCGGAGATCACCCCTTGTCCGCTGGAGTCTCGCCCATCCCCACCCCGCCGCCGGTGGCCCATCACCCGGCGACGACCGTGATCCAACCGACCCATGGGATCGGGCGGCTGCGCCTCGCCGAGATTTGGCATTACCGCGACCTGCTGATGCTCCTGACCATGCGGGATGTGCGTGTGCGGTACAAGCAAGCCGCGCTGGGCATCGGCTGGGCCGTGCTCCAGCCGGTCGCGATGGCCGGGGTCCTCTACCTGTTCTTTGGTGTGCTGATGGGGCTGGACGAGAAGGTCGCGCCGGTACCTTACCTTGTCTTTGTCTTGGCCGGGGTCCTGCCCTGGACGATGTTCGAGTCGGCGGTCACGGCGGCGAGCGGGAGCGTGGTTGCCAACGCCGCGATCGTCCGCAAGGTCTACTTCCCCCGCCTGATCGTGCCGCTCTCGGCGGCGGGCGCGCCGCTGGTGGACTACGCCATCGGCCTGGGCGTGCTGCTCGTCGCGATGCTGATCCTCGGTGCGGCCTGGTCCTGGCAACTAGTGCTTTTGCCGCTCATGATCCTGAGCGTGCTGACGGCGGTGCTGGGCATCGGCGTGCTGCTGGCGGCGCTGACTGTCAGCTACCGCGACTTTCGGCACCTCGTGCCCTTCATGCTCCGCTTGCTGTTTTTTATGACCCCGGTGATCTACCCCGTCACCCTGCTGCCCGACGCGCTACGCTGGCTGATCGCGCTCAACCCGGTTGGCGGGACGATCAGCGCGTTCCGCGCGGCCGTGCTCGGCACCCCGATTGATTACACCGCCTGGGGTGTCTCGACCCTCACCGGGCTTGTTGCCCTAGCACTTGGGGTCACCTGGTTCCAGCGCGCCGAGCGGCGGTTCGCGGATGTGGTCTAAGCGGTTCGATGACCCCTACTGCAATGAATGATGCATGATGTTGCCATCCAAGTCGAAGGATTGACCAAGCGATACCGGCTAGGCCAAGGTAGTGCGACCCATCACACGATCGGGGAGCGCGTCTACGACTTGGTCGGGACGGGCTGGCGGCGTCTGCGCGGGCAACAAGCCGCTGCCCCAAAACGCCAGATGTTTCAGGCCCTCGACGGTGTCGATTTCGCGGTCAACCGCGGGCAGGTGCTCGGTGTCATCGGCCGAAACGGCGCGGGCAAGTCCACGCTGCTGAAGATCCTCGCCCGCATCACCGAGCCCAGCGCGGGTCGGGCCACGATCCACGGCCGGGTCGGATCGCTGCTCGAAGTCGGCACGGGCTTCCACCCCGAGCTGACCGGGCGTGAGAACACGTTCCTCAACGGCGCGATCCTCGGCATGCGCCGCCGCGAGATCGCCGCGAAGTTCGACGAGATCGTCGCCTTCGCCGAGCTGGACCGGTTCATCGACACCCCGGTCAAGCGTTACTCGTCGGGGATGTATGTGCGATTGGCCTTTGCGGTCGCGGCGCATCTCGAGCCCGAGGTGCTGCTGATCGACGAGGTGCTGGCAGTGGGTGACGCGGGGTTCCAGAAGAAGTGCCTGGGCAAGATGCAGGGCATCGCCGAGGGCGGGCGGACCGTGCTGTTCGTCAGCCACGACATGGGCGCGGTAACCACGCTGTGTGACCGGGTGCTGCTGATGGAGGGCGGCAAGGCCGTAGACCTCACGGCACCGCAGACGGCGGTGGAGCAGTATCTGCGGCTGGTCGCCGACTGGCGGGAAGACCCGGCGGGTGTGTTCGACGGGCCGCTGCGGGGGACGGTCGCCTTCAACAAGTTGACGGTCAACGGCACCGGCGCGGACCAGCCCCGGATCATCCGCCCGTACGAGCCGATCACCCTCGAAGCCGCCGGCGTGGCCGCATCAAGCGTACCCCGGTACCGCACGACCTTCTCGGTGTACCGAGACAACGTCCGCATCTTGTCCAAGCACGACGCCGCCGAGCCGACGGACCTGCCCGCCGGCGGTTTTATCAGCCGGGTGACGCTGCCGCCCTACCTGCTGCGGCCGGGCGACTACCGCGTCGCGCTGGGCGGGTACCGCGACGGGATGAAGGACTACCTCTACGCCACGGACCTGATCGGCTTCACCGTGACCGAGCAGTGGTCGGCACAGTACGACCCGATCGATGTCGGCCTGGTCAACGTGCCGGGCCACGGCAGCCGCGACACCCTTCCACCACCAGAGGCCCGCGCCGCATGAACACCAAGCACCCCGCCCTGAACCTCTACGACCTGCAACAGAAGCTCGAGGCCACCTGGCACGAGGCCTACGGCCACTTCCAGCGCATCGTCAAGGCCCGCGGGCTGCGCATCGGCGCGGAGGTCGGCGTCGGCTTTGGCGGACACGCCGAGCACCTGCTCGCCTACCGCGGGATCGAGAAGCTCTACGGCGTCGATAGCTACCGCCACATCCCCGGCCGAGCGGACCCGACCAACCTCAATCAGGCCGAGTTCAACCAGCTCCGCAAGCGCGTCAGCCGCCGGCTCGAACACTTCGGCGATCGCTTCGAACTGATCCGCGCCGAATCGAAGATCGCGGCGCAGAAGATCGACGACCAGTCGCTGGACTTTGTCTATATCGATGCGGACCACCGCTACGAGTCGGTCCTGGGCGACCTGGGGGCCTGGTACAACAAGGTCCGCGTCGGCGGGATCATCGCCGGGCATGACTACGGCCACACCGACCTGCCCGGGGTGAGCCAGGCGATCGATCGGTTCTTCCAGCGGCTGGGCTGGAACGTCATGGTCGAGGGCGACGGCGTCTGGTGGGTCATCAAGCAGCAGGCCCCGGTCAGCTACATCATCCCCGCCTACAACGCGGAGGCGTATCTCTGGCAGGCGGCCTCGAGCGTGATCGATGACAACCTGGCTGAGGGCGACGAACTGATCATCGTCAACGACGGCTCGACCGACGCGACCGCCCAGGTCCTGGACGAGCTCAAGGACAAGTACCCGGCGCTCATCGTGATCGACCGGTTAGAGAACGGCGGCGCGGGCGCGGCCCGCAACGCCGGGGTAGAAGCCGCGCAGAACAAGCTGATCTTCATGCTGGACGCGGACAACGTGCTACCGACCGACTCGGTCGCCGGGCTAAGGGACACGCTCATCACCCGCGGGGCGGACATGGTCGGCTTCTCGGAGCTGCGGCTGTTCCACTGTGACGAACAGCCGAGCAAGACCTCGCGGAAGACGGTGTATCGGCCCGGGCGGGTTGGCTTTGCCGACTACTGCGCCAGCCGTGACCTGCCCTGTGCCGCGGGCAACACGCTGTTTACCCGTGAGAGCTGGGAGCGGGCCGAGGGCTACCCCGAGCATGTGGGCGCTTTGGACTCGTGGGGTTTTGTCTTCCGCCAGGCCGCGACCGGCGCCGCGATCGAGACTCGGCCCGGCAGCTTCTACGACCACCGCATCGGCCACGAGAGCTACTGGCAGCGCAGCTACCGGCCCGGGCAGACCGATCGGCAGGCGCTCTCCATCGTCCGCCCGTTCTTCCACCGCTTCACCCCCGAGACCCAGTTCTACCTGCTGCACACCAACAACCAGGAGCGGTGGTTTAGCCGGCTGGTCAGCCGACCGCTTCGGCTCGAAGGCGCACCGGCCGCCGGCTCGCTGCTGAACATGACGCTCAACGTCGAGGCGATCCGCCGACGCCTGGCCCGACTTATCGGACAGGCCGCGTGAGGCCTGGGCCGCTTCACCCTTCCGGGGAGAGGTTAGGGGTGAAGGTTGACCGAAGGATTAACCGCGCCACACGAAAAGCACGACGCCAGGTCGACCGCAAGTGTTCTTACCGCAGGCTTCTCTATGGATCAGACACCCGACCCTCTCCCCCGCCCTCTCCCTGGGAGGGAGAGAGAGCAAGACACCGAACCCTGCTACTGAACACTGCTCTGTGTCCACCGCTTACGCAATAAACCGACATACCAGTAGCCCATGAGCCCCACTGCTTTGACCCAAGACCTTGAGCGCCTCCGCGACCGCCACGAGCCGGGCTGGTCGGTCGGATACCACGTGCTTCACCCGCTGCTCAGGCAAGCGGGGCTGCGACGTGGGGCCGAGGTCGGCGTGGCCTTCGGCGGGCACAGCGAGGCAATGCTCACTGCCCTGCCCGAGCTCGAGCTGATTGGCGTCGATGCGTACCGCCACCGGCCGGACTACGACGACCCGATGAACCTGCCTCAGCCGCGGTTCGATGCGCTGTGCGAGCTCACCCGACAGCGCTTAGCCGTCTTCGGCGAGCGATTCCGGCTGATCCGGGATGAGTCAAGCGACGCGGCAGCATGCATCAATGACAGTTCACTGGACTTTGTCTACCTTGACGCGGACCATAGCGAAACTGGCCTGCTGCGTGACCTCGCGGCCTGGTTCCCCAAGGTCCGCGACGGCGGGCTGATCGCCGGACACGACCTGGACCATCCAGACTTCCCCGGTGTTCGGCGCGCGGCGGAACGCTTCTTCCGGCGTTTCAATTGGGTTGTCGAACACGCCGGCCAGAGCATCTGGACCGTGACCAAGCGGACACGGCCGGTGACCTTCTTCACCCCGGCCTACAACGCCGAACGTTTCATCAGCGAGGCGGTGGGCTCAGTCTTTCAGGCTAACTTCCGCGATGGCGATCAATACATCGTCGTCGATGACGCCTCGACCGATCGGACCGCCGCGCATCTCGACGCGCTGCATGGTCAGCTCCCAGACCTCCAGGTAATCCGGCATACGCAAAATCGCGGCGGCGGTGCGGCCCGCAACACCGCGATCTCGCACGCCCGGCATGACCTGCTGTTCTGCCTCGATGCGGACAACGTGCTGCTGCCGGGCAGTCTGGACCGACTCCGCGCGGCGATGGACCGCGACTGGGCCGAGGCCGCCTGCTTCGGCGAGGTCCGCTACTTCGATGAATCGGGCGAACCGTCGCACACCCACCGCTACCCGTACGGGCGGTATTCATTGGCGGAGTACTTGGCCACGTCCAAGGTCCCCGGGGCGAGCGGCAACTACCTGTTTTGTAAAGCAAGCCACGCCGCCGCCGGGGGATACCCCGAGGACTACGGCGCGCTGGATACCTGGGGCTTTGGTCTGCGGCAGGTCGCCACGGGGAGCGAACTGCACGTGGTGCCCGAGACCGGCTACCGTCACCGGCTAGAGGCGGGCTCGTACTGGAACCGCTACGCCAAGCCCGGCGTCGCCGACCAGCAGGCCTACGAACTGCTCAAGCCGTACCTGGGCCAGCTCCACCCCGCCGATGCGGCGCGCATGCGCTCGCCCCGCCGGCGGGTCGGCTGGATGAAACGGTTGGATGACCAGCCGATCAGGATCAAACAGGCCGACGTGTCCGGCCGGCCGATCAAGCCGTGGCTCAAGGCGCGTGCGCTGGCGAAGCGCCTGCTTGCCCCGGCGGCATAAAGGACTGATTGATAAAGCCCAGCGCAAGTTGAAGTGCGGCTGGATGATCGTGTTGGATCGTATGAAACAGACCCTTGCCAACCTGATGGACAAGACCGCGGTCTACCTCGGCTGGTACGCCACGCGCCTGCGGGCGGGTCAACACGCCGCGCGGCTGTGCGACTGGCGGGAGCAATACCCCGGCGAGCGGGTGCTCTACGAGCATGAGCTGGGACCGAGCAGCACGGTCGTCGACCTGGGCGGTTTCCGTGGCGACTTTGCCGCCGAGATCGTCGCTCGGTACGGCTGCCGCGTGCTGGTGTTCGAGCCGATCCCGGCCTTTGCCCGGCAGATCGAAGCGCGGTTTGCCGGCAACCCGCAGGTCCAGGTGTTCCACGCCGGGCTTGCCCCCGCCCCGGCGACGCTCCGCTTCGCGGTCGATGGCGAGAGCTCGAGCGCGTTCCGACCGGGCAGCCATGCAGACGGGGGTGTCCAAGCCAGGCTGCTGGGCTTCGACCGCGCACTTTCAGACCTGGGGATCGAGCGGATCGACCTGCTGAAGATCAATATCGAAGGGGCCGAGTTTGATCTGCTCGAACACCTGGTCGCCGGGCCCTGGATCGGCCGGATCGATCGGCTCCAAGTCCAGTTTCATGACTTCGTGCATGACGCGGCTGTGCGTAGACATGGACTGCTAAACCTGCTCTCCAACACCCACGACGCGAGCTTCGGCGTACCCTTTGTTTGGGAAGGTTGGCGGCGACGCAGCATGACTACGCCCCACCAAACCAAAGGCAACACGCCCGCGGCCAGCCACGCGGCATAGCCCTAGTCCTTACGCATGAACGCCCTCTTCCTCGTCCAGCAACACGACTACGGCGACCCGCAACGCGGGCTCAGTTTCGAGTATGTGAATTTCCACCCGACGCTCGTTGACCTGGGCTACCACGTCACCGTCTTCGACTACCCCAGCGAGGTGCGGCAACGCGGGCGCTCGGCCGCAAACCGTCGGCTGTGGGAGATCGTCAGCCGCGACAAGCCCGAGGTGCTGTTCGGTGTGTTGCGCCGGGACTACATCAGCCGGCGTGTGATGCGGCGGATCTCGGAGCAGACCGAGACGACCACGATCAACTGGTTCTGTGATGACCACTGGCAGTTCGACCAGCACACGCTGCGCTGGGCGCCGTGCTTCAACTACGTGGTGACGACCTCGATGACCGCCCTGGCTAAATATCCCGGCCATGGCATCGGCAACGTCATCAAGAGCCAGTGGGGCGCCCACCCCCGCCAGTACCGCCGGCCCACCCCGAGCGGTCAGACACCGATGAAGTACGACGTCAGCTTCGTCGGTCAGCCCTACGGCAATCGGCTCGAAGCGGTCCGGGCCCTGGGCCGGGCGGGTATCCGCGTGCATGCCTGGGGTCACGGCTGGCCGGAGGGTAAACTCAGCCACGCGCAGATGGTCGATGTCTTCGCGGCCAGCCGGATCAACCTCAACTTCGCCGATGCCTCACAGGCCCCGCCAAGCAGGCTGGAGGTCCTGGCCAACAGCAGCCGTGTCGAGCGGCTCAAGGATAAGCCGGTTTTATGGCGCGGCTGGCGTCTCGCTCAGCGGGCCGCGGCGGCTCAGAAGCGGCTTTCTCGACCTGCGGACATCTACAACCCACGGCAGATCAAGGGAAGGGTCTTCGAGGTGCCCTGCTGCGGCGGGTTCCTGCTCACCCAGCCCGCGGAGAACCTGAACGCGTACCTGTCAATCGGCAAGGAGTGCGCCGTCTTCGATGATGTTGATGACCTGGTCAACCGGGTGCGGTATTACCTGGCGAAGGAAGACGAGCGCGCGGCCGTCGCCGAGGCGGGCTACCGTCGGGTGATCGCCGAGCACCAGTGGGCCCAGCGTCTCGTGCGCGTGTTCAATCAGGCGGGCGTTCGGCTTCCCCAAGCCGAGACGCCGGCCGTGGATGATGCGATGTGGCGGCGCCAGCCAGCGGGCCGGGCCCTGGCCACCCCCCAGCCCATCGCCGTCGATCCGAGCCCGGTACGGGGGGCCGCCTGATGTGTGGGATCGCGGGAATCGTCTGGCAAACAAGCGAACGCCCACCCGATGAGGCGATCCACCACATGGCCCGCCGGCTGCACCACCGCGGCCCGGATGATACGGGCATCGCCAAGCCCGACGGCTGTGACCTCGCCCACACCCGCTTGAGCATCGTCGACCCGGTCGGTGGCCGGCAGCCCTTGGCCAGCCCGTACGATCCCGCCTGCGCCCCGTTCACACTCGTCTTCAACGGCGAGGTGTACAACCACGCCGACCTTCGACAGCAGCTCGAACGCCGTGGCCAATCCTTCACGACCACCAGCGATACCGAGGTGCTCCTGCATCTGTTTGCCCTTGACGGGGCTGCCGCATTGGACCGGCTCAACGGGCAGTTCGCCTTTGCCGTCTGGGACGCGGACCAGCGCCGCTTGTTCGCGGCGCGCGATCGGCTGGGGGAGAAGCCTTTTTATTACGCCATCGACCCGCTGGGCAGGCTCGTTTTTGCTTCGGAGATCAAAGCGATCCTCGCCAGCGGGCTGATACGACCAACCATCCGGCGGGCAGCGATCGACTCGGTATTGGGGCTGATGCACACCCAGCCGCACGAGACGGTGTATCACGAGGTCCACGCGCTGCCGCCGGGGCACACGCTGAGTTGGCAAGACGGTCGGCTAACGATCTCGCCCTACTGGCAGCCGAGTTACGGTTGGCGGGATGACATCACGTACCCCGAGGCGGTGGCCGAGGTCCGGAGGCGGCTTGAGGCGGCGGTGCAGCGACAGCGTCTTGCGGACGTGCCGGTCGGTGCGCTGCTCAGCGGCGGGCTGGACTCCTCGACGCTGACCGCGTTGCTGGCGAAGCAGAGCGGGTCTGCGCCGATGACCTTCGCGGCCGGGTTCGGCGAGCTGATCAACGAGCTGCCCTACGCCCGGGCCGTGGCCGATCACTACGGCACGGACCACCACGAACTGCAGCTCGACATGCTGCCGGTCGAGGACCTGCTGCCCACGATGGCCAAGGTCTACGACGAGCCATTTGCCGACTCATCGGCCCTGCCGACCTACCTGCTCTGCGCGTTCGCAAGCCGGCACGTCAAGGCCGTGGTCGGCGGGGATGGCGCAGACGAATTGTTTGGCGGCTACGGCTGGACGCGTCCGCTGCTGCTGGGCGAATCGTGCAGGCAAGGCATCACCGCGGGAACGATGCGTTGGCTGAACTGGCAGGCGAAACGAGTCGGCTTGCGACTGGGGATGACGGATCGGCAAGCCGCTGAGCTGTCTGCCGCGCGCTACACCGCAGGCCGAACGCGCCGGCACCAGCCCGACCCTTGGGCCCGGCGCATTGCCCGTGCCACCGATGCCTCAGCCGCCGTGATCGATCCGCGCTTCCACCCGGCCAACACCCTCGTCGGGGTCGATCGGGCGACCGACTTCGACCTGCGTGTCTACCTGCCCGGTGACATCCTGACCAAGATCGACCGCGCCGCGATGGCCCATGGTCTGGAGACCCGCAGTCCATTTCTCGATCACGAACTGGTCGAGTTCGTGCTGTCCCTGCCGGCGGACCTGCGGCTGGACCAGCGACGCACCAAGCCGCTGCTGCGTGATAGCTGCGGGGAGCTTTGGCCAAGCGCCGTGCAAAGCCGGGGCAAGCAGGGCTTTGGCGCCCCGGTCCGCAACTGGCTCAGCCGGCCCGGCGTCGATGAGCTCTGGCAGCGGGTCACTGGGAAACAAAGCCCGTTAGCCCAGTGGTTTGACGGCGTGATCCCCTGGACCAACGACCCGGACCCGCAACGCCGCTGGCGGGTGCTGAGTGTCGGGCTTTGGCTTGAACACCACACAGCCCTCGGCGGTTTGTCACGTGCACACACCACCGTCACGCAGCACCCGGGGAGGGTTGCAGCATGAGCAAGCCCGAGCTGACGGTCATCATGCCGGTGCGTAACGGCGGGTCGTACCTCGGCGCGGCACTCGAGTCGCTGCGCAGCCAGACCTGCCGTGATTTCGTGCTGCATGTCTGGGACGATGGCTCGACCGACGATACGGCAGCATTGCTTAAGCGGTGGGTGCCCAACCGCCTGCCCGGGCGGGTTTTGGGGCACGAGCCGATCGGGATCGGCCGGGCCCTGGCAAGACTGGTCGAGTCGGCCGGCACCCCGCTGATCGCCCGCATGGACGCCGACGACGTCTGCCACCCCCAACGCTTCGCCCGGCAACTGGCCCACATGCAACAACACCCCCGAGTCGCGGCGCTGGGCACCCAGATGCAGCGGCGAGACGCCACCCTCACCCAGACGCGGCGGACCACCCGGATGCCGACCCGGGACCGAGACGTGCGCTGGATGCTGCGGACCCACAACCCGCTGAACCACCCGACGGTGATGATGCGCCGCCTGGCCGTGCTCGACTGCGGCAACTACCACGACCTCCGCCCCGGGCAGGACGACGACCTCTGGCTCCGGCTGGCCTTCCGCCACCGGCTGGCCAACCTGCCCGAGCCCCTGCTGCTTTACCGAGAGCACGACCACAGCGTCACCGCAAGCCAGCTTGACCAGTCGGCGGCCACCTTCCGCGCTCGCCGCCGCGCCTCGGCTGCGCTGGTCTTCCCCGGGTTGGCCGAGGATGAGGCCCAGCGCCTGACCGACCTGCTCGCGGACACCAAGCTGCTTGGGGTCGGTCGCGATGATGTACAACTGCTCGAGCGCGCCGCCCGGACGCTGGCGCAGCAGAGTGGCGAGCCGGCCGACTACTTCATCGACACGCCACGCTACCGCCAGCAGAGGGACAACCTCAAGACCCGCCGGCTCAAGTCAAACCCGGTGATCCGCCCGGCCTGGCCGGCACTCCGGAAGCTGGGTCGGCTGGTCACCACACCCGCCAAGGCCGGGGCATCGGGAGGGGCGGCCGCCTGATGCGATACCGGCTGCAACAGACCGGGCGTGCCATCTTGACTCATGCAGCGACCCTGCGCGGCATGGCGCACCTTGACCTGCACGACCCTGCCAACACGGTCCTGCTCGCCGGCTCGGGGCGCAGCGGCACGACCTGGCTGGGCCAGATCATCAACGCCGACCATCAGTATCGGGAAGTCTTTGAGCCGTTGTTCCCCGAACGTGTCCGCCGGGTCGCCGAGTTTCCCACAACCCGATACATCCCCGTCAACGATACAGATGCCTCTCTCGCCGCACTCATCGGGGGCCTGCTCGAGGGGCGGGTGCGTAGCCGTTGGACCGACCGGTACAACCGCAGGTTCTTGGCCCGCCGGCGTCTGACCAAGGTCATCCGCGCGAACCTCATGCTCGGCTACATCCGCCGTCGCTTCCCCCACGTCAAGCTCTGCTTCGCGCTGCGTCACCCCTGTGCCGTCGCGACCTCTCGGCTCAAGCTCGGTTGGGCCCCGCATCTGCACGAACTGCTTGGCCAGCCAGCACTCGTCAGCGACCACCTGGTCCACCAGCGCGAGCTGATCGAGCGGGTCCTGCAAGACGGCGATCTTTTCGACCAGCACATCACCATGTGGTGCATCGAGAACGTGGTCCCGCTGCGCGAGCTTAAAGCCGGCGATGTTTGTGTGCTTCAGTACGAGCGGTTCTGCAACGCGTTTGACCCACAAGCAGAGGGGCTGTTCAACTGGCTCGGCCGACCCGCCCCCCGGCGTATCGGTGAGGCGGCAAAACGCGTCTCCGCCCACTACCGCCGCGACTCGGCCGTGCTCACCGGGGCCAGCCCGATCAGCGGCTGGCGACAACACGTCTCGGCGGGGCAGCTTGATCGTGCGCTGAAGCTGCTCGACGCATTTGGCCTAAACCACCTCTACGGCGCAGAGAATCTACCGCTTTGCGAACCGGCCAAGGTCTTCATCGAGCATGATCGACCCGCCCGGTCCGGCAAAGCAAACCGGGAGGCCGCATGAGCACGAGTATCACGGTGATGAACCGTTTGTTCTGGCCTAAGCGTTTCGGCGGGCTCGAGCGTGTCCTTTGGCAGTTGACCAACGCGCTGGCGGACGCCGGGGTCACGGTGCAGGTCCTCAGTGAACAGCACGACACCGCCGTCTTGGATGAGGATGCGCGTGAAAGGTTGCGTGTCTTACGAACGCCGCCGGTCGAGTTTGGTCGGCTCTGGCGGGTCGCTGAGCTGGTGCAGGTCCGCTGGTGGATGCGTGCCCTGGCCAAAGCCCCCCGGACCAGATGGCTCTGGGCGAATGAACCGACCGCGGCCGCCGCGGCGATCTTCTCCGGCCGGGCGAGCGACCTGATCTACCGGCCCGTGTTCTGCTACGCCGGGATGCACCACGTCGCGCAGAGCTACCCCGAGATGGCCGCGCTTAAGCGAAGCCGGGTCGCACGGTTGCTGGATCGGCTCGCGTACCGCCGGGCGCACCTGGTGATCGACGAGTCGCGCTGCCTGCAGCAGCAGCAGGAGCGGTGGTACGGCCGACGGGCCAACCTCTGCGTCGTCCACAACGCCACGACCCCCGCAAGCCCCGCGCCAACAGACTGCCCGCGTCTGCGCTTCGGGCTGCACCCCGGCCACTTTGTCATCGGCTTCGTCGGCCGGCCCGGCGACCCGTGCAAGGACCTGCCCTTTCTGCTAGATGCACTGGCACACCGCCCCCTCCCAGCCCACGCTCGGCTGCTCATCGTAGGGGGTGGGGAAGGTTTTAACACCGCCCGGCAATGGGTCCAAAAAGCAGGCCTGGCCCCGCACACCCTCTGGACCGGAAACCTCGACGACCCCGGGCCCGCCTACCACGCGATGGATGCGCTCGTCCTGCCGTCGCGTTTCGAGACCTTTGGCAATGTGATCATCGAGGCACACGCCCACGGGGTGCCCGCAATCGGTCGCCGCTACAGCGACCGGTCTGATGCACCGATCTACACCGCGTGCTCCGAACTGATCGATCACGATCAGACCGGCTACACCGTCTCGCCCCACGACCCCGCCGACCTGGCCGACAAGCTGTACCGGCTCATCGTCTGCCCCGCCCACGCCAAGCGGATGGGGGCTGAGGCCCGTCGGCGTCAGATGGCTTACCCGTGGTCGCAAGTCGTCTCGGAATACCTGCACGCGATGGGCGAATGGACCCCGAGCGACATGGCCGACTATTCAATCGCGGCCTAGCGAGCCGGGGCTGTGCCCCCGGTCAGTTGCGAGCGCCTGTAAACAACCCGGAGCACCGCTCCCAGCCCGCCATTGGGGTCCAGATCACCGCGCTGTTAATTTTTTCCGATTATTCCGTCTGCGCGCTTTACCCGGACCACGAACGGACCGACTTAACGAGCAGCACCTTTCGTGCCTGTCGCCCGTTGCGTCTTTCCAAGGACCCCGCCATGGCCGTTCCGTCCGCGATGACCCCCCGCGTCTGCATCATCATCCCCAACCTCAACCACGGCCAGTACCTCGAGCAGGCCATCTGCTCGGCCCTGGACCAGGGCTACGACCACTGCGAGGTGATGGTCCTCGACGGCGGGTCCGACGACGACAGCGTCGATATCCTCCAGTGCTACAACGACGAGCTGGCCTACTGGCACAGCGAGTGGGACTCGGGCCCGGCCGAGGCGATCAACACCGCCATCGCCCGGACCGACGCCGAGATCGTCTGCATCCTCGCCGCCGATGACGTGCTGCTACCTGGCGCGATCGAAGACGCCGCCAAGATGATGACCACCGGCCGCAAGCCCAAGTGGCTGGTCGGGCACGCCCACCGTATCGGCCCGCTACACGAGTCGCTCGGCGAGATGACGCCCACCGCCGCGGAATCGCTCGCCTCATTCCTGATGCATGACACGGGGCTGCTGCCTCTGTCGGCCAGCTTCTTCCGCCGCGAACTCTTCGAAGACTTCGGCGGGCTCCGCACCCGGCTCAGCTACGCCTGGGGCTTCGAGTTCGCCGCCCGGATGATCGCCGCCGACATCGAGGTCGAGCTGACCCCCCGGGTCTTTACCGCGTTGCGTGACTCGGGCACCCCCCGCCCGGTCCAAACCACCCTCGCCATCGGCCGGGAGTTTATCGAGACGGCCGAGGACTTTGCCAACCACCTGAGCCTGCCCCAGCGTTACCAGCTGTGGAAGAACTGCGACGAGCGCCGCCGCATCTACGCATTGGCTGAGGCCGAGAGCCAAGGCAGCCACCACCGCACCTTCCTCTGGCAGCAGCTGCTGCGTCGGCCCTGGTGGCTGGGCAGCGCCCACTACCGCGCGACCCTGCTCAAGGGTGTCGCCCAGCTGCCCGAGACGCTGCGCGAAGCGGCGTGACCGGCTCCTCTTGCCGTGTTGCTGAACAGAACAAGCATGGTGACCAAAGAAAAAGAGCCCACGCCGTACAACCCGCGCGGGCTCTTGTCCTTCAAGTCCGTGTAATCGTTTCTATTTCAAACGATTGCACGATCTTTATTGCTGATCCAATCCTACTCAAGCATTTCTTCGTCCTGCCCGTCGATGAAACCGACGAGCTTGCGGCTGCGGACCGGGTGCTGCAGTTTGCGGATGGCTTTCGCCTCGACCTGGCGGACGCGCTCTCGGGTGACCTTGAAGATCCGGCCGACCTCTTCGAGGGTGTAGGTGTAGCCGTCGCCGATGCCGTATCGGAGCTTGATGATCTCGCGCTCGCGGTAGGTCAGGGTCTTGAGGACCGACTCGATGCGCTGCTTGAGCATGTCGCTGGTGGCCGAGTCGGTAGGGTTCGAGGCCGACTCGTCTTCGATAAAGTCGCCGAAGTAACTGTCCTCCGACTCGCCGACCGGGCGGTCCAGCGAGATGGGGTGGCGGCTGATCTTCATGACCCGGCGGGCCTCGGCGACGGGCATCTTCGCGGCCTCGGCGATCTCCTCGATCGTGGGCTCGCGGGACAGGTCCTGCAGCAGGTTCTTCTGGATCGTCCGCAGCTTGCTCATCGTCTCGATCATGTGGACCGGAATACGGATCGTGCGGGCGTGGTCGGCGATCGCCCGGGTGATCGCCTGGCGGATCCACCAGGTGGCGTAGGTTGAGAACTTGTAGCCCCGCTTGTACTCGTACTTATCTACCGCACGCATGAGGCCGGTGTTGCCTTCCTGGATGATGTCGAGGAACGACAGGCCGCGGTTGCGGTATTTCTTGGCAATCGACACGACCAGGCGGAGGTTGCCGCCGGACAGGTCGCGTTTGGCCGACTCGTACTCGTCAAAGACCAGGCGGACGTCGGCGACGCGCTCCTGCAACTCCTCGGGGTCTTCGAGCACCAAGGAGCACAGGCCCGACAACTCCTCGGTCATCACCATCACGTCTTCGGGGTCGTACCGGTCGGGGTTGGCCTCGGCCTTGGCCAGCTCGATCTGCAGGTCGCCCATCTTCTTGGCGATCGCGCCGAGCTTCTTGAGCAGCGGCTGGACCCGGCTGGTCCGCAGGCTCAGCTCCTCGATCAGGGTCGCCATCTTGCGGCGTCGGTCACGCAACTCGTTGTAAAGCACTTCGGCCTGAGCCTCGGTGAGGTCTTCGGTCTCCAGCCGTTCCCACGCTGCGCGGTTGATCTCCAGCAGCCGCTTGACGGTCTTCAGGTTGTTCGGGATCCGCGAGGCGATCTTTTCTTTTGCGTTTTCCTCGGCCGTGCTGATCTTCATCGTCCGGTCAAACGGCAGGTCACCCGCGTGGACCATCTCCAGCACATCGACCGATTGGGCGATCGCGTAATCGTTCTCGAGGACCTTGCGGCGGAACAGGTAGCGGCACATCTCGATCTTCTTCGCCAGGCGGATCTCCTCGTCCCGCGTCAGCAGGCTGATCTCGCCCATCTGGGTCAGGTACATCCGCACCGGGTCGTCGATCCGCTTGTGCCCCGGCTCGTTGAGCGCGGCGGCAAGCTCGGCCTTGGCCTGCTCGGGCGTCAACAGCTCGGTCTCGCCGTCGCTGTCTTCTTGCTTCTCGCCTTCTTCGCCTTCTGCAGCCGGTGCGGGCTCGGAGGCGGAGGCCGTGCTCTGCTCGACTGCAGGCTCGGGCTCAGCGGCAACCTCGACCCGTAGGCCGAGCTTCTCCTTGTCGTACGGGCGCTGGGCCAGCGGCATCGCCATCGCCGAGACCAGCTCGATCCCCAGCTCGCGCAGGTAGACCAGCATCTCGTCGAGCTTGTCCGGCTCGACGTAGCGGTCCGGCAGGATCGCGTTGAGCTGATCGAAGGTGACAAAGCCGGCCTGCTGACCGTGCTCAACCAGTTCACAGACGGCGGGGTGGAGGGTATCAAGCTTCAAATTCGAGTCTCCGGTCTTGCCGTGGCGTTTGTCGCCACAGGTGTGTGTCACTGGGTCCTGGGTCGGCGGGTTCTCTCTCAAACCGGCACGGGGATTTGGTACGCTGAACGTTGGCTCAGCTGCTGCGGTCACGGCCGCGTTGTCTGGATATACGTCCGGTCGAACTCTGCTGGGCCAGATGCTCGATCAGCGGCGTCGCCTGACGCGCTTTGCGCAGCGCCTGCTGGACCGCGTTCTCCTTCAATGTCGGGTCCAACCCATCCGGCAGACGCTGGCGCTGCCGTTCGTATTCACGCTCCCGCGCAAAGCCCTGCAATACCTCGGCCTCGCTCAGAAACACGTTCTCGATCCGCTCGGGCTTGCCTCCCAAGGCCTGATCGAGTTCGACATCGGCCAACGTGACCAGACGCCGCTCCGCATCCCAGCCCCGCTCGGCAAGCTCGGCGAGCAACCCGCTTAGTGTTAAAGGCTGGGTCTGCTCCGCGGCATCGCAGAGACGGTCGTGGATGAGCTGGTAAATCCGCCGGTGCTCGGGGGTCAGTTCGCCGGGGGGCAAGGCTTCGCAGAAGTCTGTCCCATCCCGAAGGGTGTGCTCGAACAAGTCGTTGCGTCGCAGCAGGCACCCGATCAACCGCCTCTCGGCCAGCGTGATACCCCTAAGTTTAGCCCCAGAAACGCTCGGGGCAACCGATTCTGCACCTTCAGCTTCATATCGGACGCCCGGATTCGCTTCCGAGTCCTGCTCGGGTCCGGATTCTCGGACCCAGGTCTGGTTTTCCGGCTGGCCCGGTGGCTCGGAAGGGGGCGGTGGTGGGCTGGCCGGCCGATCCCGGGGCTCAAGCCGTCTCAACTCATCCATCACCTGAGACGGGCTAAGGTGTAGCAGGTTGGCGAGCTGATCCAGGATCAGCGCCCGGCGGATCGCGGGGAGGTGGCCGACGCCGTGCCGGGCCAGGCGGGAGAGGAACTGGGTCGCCACGTTCTGCTTGCCGGTGATGGTGCCGCCGGCGTCGGCCAGGGCCTGCCGCATCCGGTTAAGCAGGTAGCTCAGGGCGTCTTCGGCCGCGCCCACCAGGCCGTTCCATCGTTGCAGACCACCCTCCGTGGCCAACAACTCGTCGGGGTCCTGACCGCCGGGCAGGATCGCGATAGCGACGTCGATCTCGCCGGTCAGCAAGACTTCCACGGCCCGGTCCGCGGCCTTCTGCCCCGCCGTGTCCCCGTCGAAGATCAGGACAACCTTGTCGCAGAATCGGCGGAGCTTGCTGGCGTGCTTGCTGGTGAAGGCCGTGCCCAACGCCGCGACGACGTTTTTCGCCCCGTGCTGATGGCAGGCGATCACATCGGTGTAACCCTCGACGATCACGGCCGTCTTCGCGTCGATGATCGGCTTCTTGGCCAGGTGCAGGCCGTAGAGCGTCGCCGACTTATTGAATAGCGGGGTCTCGGCGGTGTTCAGGTACTTCGCGTTGGTGTAGCCGGGGTCCTTGGGTTTGGTCACTTGCTGACCCGGCAGTTCCCGGCCGCCAAAGGCAATCGGCCGGCCCAGGTCGTCGCAGATCGGGAAGATCAGCCGGTGCAGGAACTTGTCGCGGTAGGCCCCGCCGTTGCGTTGCAGGATCAGCCCGGCCTGGTCCATATCGACCAGGTCCAGCCCCCGTGCCGCGGCCGCGTCGGCCAGCGCGGACCAGGCGTCGGGCGCGTACCCCAGCTGGAACGCCTCGACCATCTCGTCGCTGATGCGGCGCTGTTCGATGTACTGCTGAGCCGTCCGGCCGGTTGGGCTGCGGAGCTGCTGAACAAAGAACTCCAGAGCCTGTTCATTCGCCGCGAGAAGCCGTTTGCGCGGCGAAGCTCCGCCGGCCCCCCCACCACCGCCCTGCGCCCCGTCTCGGCCGGCCTTAAACGGCGTCAGCTCGATCCCCGCGCGGTCGGCCAGGTACTTGAGCGCCTCGCGGAAATCCATCTTGTGATAATCCATCACGAAGCTAAAGCAGTCCCCCCCCGCCCCGCAGGAAAAGCACTTGTAGATCTGCTTGGACGAGCTGACGTACATCGACGGGGTCTTATCGTCGTGGAACGGGCAGAGCCCGACCACTTCCCGGCCCTTGGGGCGCAGCTGGACATGCTCGCCGACCAAACGGACGAGGTCGGTCGCGCCCTGGACGCGCTCTTTATCGTCGTTGCCCTGGAAGGTCATGGTGCGTGCTTGCTCGCGGCTCCACTCAATCAGGCCGTACAGGTAAAGACGCCGATGGTCGCGCGGCGCTGCCTGGGTCTTTCATGGAGTCGGGGGCATCCCGATTTCGGGCGCGTCCTGTCGGGGCTGCTGGGGCGGGGTTTCGACCGGGCCTGGCTAGACGGGGTGGCTTCTTCGGTCGGGGCCCCCAGCGGGGAGATCATCTCTATCACAGTAGTTTGGGCAGACCCGAGGGTCCACCCAACATGGCAAAATACCGCCCAGCCGGGTTACTCAGCGGCAGATTCGATTTCAGCGGTGTAGGCGTACTTACGCTTGAGCGGCTTAACGACCATGCCGTTGCGGATCGCACGGGTCGAGGCCTTGACCCGCTTGACCGAGCCGTCGGGCATGACGGTATTGACGTTCTGGATGTTCGGCTTGAACTTCCGCTTGGTCTTGCCGGTCACCTTCGTACCGACCCCGCCGAGGTACTTGGCCTTACCACGGTGGGTGTAGGTGTTGCCGCTGGTGGTTTTTTTGCCGGTAAATTCACAGACGCGGGGCATGGTCGGTCTCTTGTTTGGCGTTTGGGTTGGCCGTCAGTCAATGCCGGGCTGGGTATGGCCAGCATGGGCCGGGGCGAGCCAAATAGTGTAGCAAGGCCAAGCAACGATGCAAGCACGACAAGCCACACGAATCCACCGGCGACTGAAATAATAAAGGCTTGAATATAATAATATCTTTCGTATACTATGTTGTAAATAGTATAAGGAACCTACCATGAAGATCGAGCGGGAACTGATGCGGGGCGCCGCTGCGCTAGCTGTCCTTGCCGTCCTCCAGGACGGTGAGATGTATGGCTACGAGCTGGTCAAAGCCCTCTCCAAGCGTACCGACGGCGTGCTGGCCCTCGGCCAGTCCACGCTTTATCCCATGCTCTACAACCTTGAGGCCAAGGGGCTTGTCGAGGCGCGGATGGACAAGGCCGAGAACGGTCGGCCCCGCAAGTACTACCGCCTGACGGGCCGGGGCAAAACCAGGCTGGCGGCGGACAAGTCCCAGTGGGCAGCACTATCCGCAGCGTTGGGCAAACTCGGTGTGAAACCGGGCGGCGAACCCGGGGCCGGATTGGCAGGGGGTGGGGCATGAGCGAGGCTCGTGAACCCTTCTGGCCGGTCCGTCTTTGGCGGACCCCACTGCGCGACCTTGTCCGGTTTCGCGTCTCGTGCCGGCTGGACTGGCGGGGGTTGATTGCAGAGTCATCTGTGCCTGGACAGGTGAAGGGGGTGGTGACCAAGCTGGTCCGACGGACCCGTCTTTGGCGTTTAGAGAAGGCCTCCATCGCGCGCGAGTTGCTCGCACACTTTGAAGATGCGTTGGCCAACGGCCAGAGCCCGGAGCACGCGATCGAGCTGTTCGGAGACTGGCGTAAGACAGCCAAATTGATCCGGCGCGCAACCAAGCGCAAGCGAGGCTACCTCTGGCACGCCTGGCGATTCAGCTTCTGGTCGGCGGCGGCCTTGGTCGGGTGCTACGTCGGTTTGGGGCTGTACTACATGACCGGCTCGCCGAACGTGGCGGTGGATTACCTGCCGATGATCAACGAGCGGGCGTTGGCCGTGCCGGAGGACGAGCGGGCCTGGCCGGTGGTGCGTGAGGCGTTGCTGGCGATGGGGGCCGGCGAGTCAGAGAACCGGACACAGGACATTGCGTATGCAGAACTGTCGGGCTATGACCTGATGGTTTCTCAGCCTCGGCCGGGCGATGCGCGTTGGGGCGATGCGGTGGCGTTTTGTGAGGCGCACACGGGGCCGCTGTCAGAGCTGCGCCGCGCCGCCCAGATGCCGGGGCTGGGCTATATCGCGGGCTACGGTTTTTACGATGAAGATCGTGCGCTGGTCATGCCCGAAGCGACGGACGAAGCATTTGCGGCGCAGGTGGTTGGCGCGTACGAAGACCCACAGATGCTCTGGGCGGTGGTCATGCCCCACCTGGGCTATATGCGGACTTGTGCACGGCTGTTAGGGGTCGAAGCATTTGTCGCCGCCGAGCACGGAGATGCGCAACGCGCGTACACCGCCCTCCAAGCGGCCTTGCAGTACGGGAGGTTTGCCAACGAGCAGAACACACTCATCAATCAACTGGTCGCTATCTCGGTTTGTCGGCTGAACCTGTACCTGATCAGCGAGTTACTGGCATACGACCTGGATCTATTCAACGAACAGCAACTGCGTGAACTGGCGCACGAGCTTGACAGGATCCGTTCTTATCGAATCGATCTTTCCGGTGAGCGGATGCATTTCATGGACACGATCCAACATATCTACACCGACGACGGCAGCGGCAATGGGCACCTGGATGCACAGGCCTGGCGGCGATTCACCCGGGAGATGAGCGGGCAGACCACGGCCTTCTACGACACCCGCAATCGGACGGGCTCGGAATACCTGTTCGACTACGCGCTGTCGCCCGGCGCGACGCTCTACGCGGCCGATCGCATGGAGCTGGCTGACATGGCCAACCACATCTACAACCTGCTGGAACAAGATATGGCTACACCGATCTGGGAGCGGCCGCAGGCTATCACGGATCAGGCGGTCAAGGACCTGATGCTCGATGCCCCGTTGCCATGGCCACGCTACGGCCTGCTGACCGAACTGGTCCCCGCGGTCACCGCGGTCCGCAGCACGGCGCACCGCTACATGGCTCAGGCCGATGCGACGCGCGCGGCGATCGCGTTGGAACTCTACCGACATGAAGAAGGTGTATACCCCGACACGCTTGGCCAGCTCGTCCCGCGTTACCTGCCGGAGGTGCCGATCGACCGGATGACCGGCGGGCCCATGCTGTACCGCGTGGGCGAGGATGGCCCGGTGCTCTACAGCGTCGGGGCCGACCGGGATGACGATGGTGGGCAGATCGCCTACGACCCGGACGATCCGGACTATCGATCTCGCGATGTCCAGCGCTGGACCGTCCCCGATGGCGAAGCAGCCTTCGACGGCGATTGGGTCCTCTGGCCCTTGCACGATGAGCGCGAGCCGGTGGGCTTGGATAAAGATGCGAATCAAGACCCTGCTTGATGGGCCAGCTGACTGAGCACCCATCATGACGGGAAGTACGCCTGGATGTTAAGAGGCAACCGCGGCGCGAGAACCCGAGGCAACCACGGTTGTCCTAGCACAAGCAAGATTTGGCGATACACTGAGGGTCCAGACATACGGACCCAGCCCATGCCACGCGATGACCGTGAAATCCAGGTCAACCGGATCAAGCAGATCACCTGCGCGAGCTGCACGCACGTGATCGATATCACCGGGTACAAGCCGCTGAGCCGGCAGCGCTGCCCGGCCTGCGGGGTGGAGTTTCAGGCACCCGGACAGATCGGCCAGTACGTGATGTTCAAGCGGCTCGCGGCCGGGGCGATGGGGTCGGTCTACCTCGCCTACGACGAGGTGCTGGGCCGGCGGATCGCGTTGAAGATCGTCTCGGCCCCGGCCAGCAAGGACGACGACCTCTACGAGGGGGCTCTGCGTGAGGCACGGGTGCAGGCCTCGATCAACCACCCCAACGTCGCCCAGGTCTACGCCATGTCCGAGGATATGGGCCAGCCCTACATCATCATGGAACTGGTCGATGGCGGGAGCGTCTTCGGGGAGATCAAAGACCAGGGCCCGATGCAGGAGATCGACACCTTAAGGATCGGCATCGACGCGGCCAACGGGCTTTACGCCGCGCAGAAACTGGGCCTGCTGCACCGGGACATGAAGCCGGCCAACCTCCTGCTCGACCGCGACCGGCGGGCCAAGGTGATCGACTTCGGCCTGGCCGAACGCCTGAAAAACCAGGGCGAGGGCAAGGTCGTGGGCAGCCCGTACTACATGGCCCCGGAGATCGCCCGCGGCAACGTCGCCGACCACCGCGCCGACATCTACTCGCTTGGCGCCACGCTCTACCACATGCTCACCGGTGGGCCGCCCTTCAAGCACCCCGGGGCGACCCCGCGCGACATCGTGCTACGGCGATTCAAAGTCCCCCCGCCCGATCCGGCTGAGCACACCGCCAACCTCCATGAATCCACCAGCAGACTGGTGCAGTCCATGATGGCCCTGGAGGCAGACCATCGGCCGGCCGACTACCCCGCCTTGGTACGCCGGATGAAGCAGGCCATCGCCCTGATCCGCCGCGACCGGGCCAGCCCGGACGACGGTGACGACCCGCTGCAGGCGCTTTCCGATGCAGTGCAAGGGCGGGGATAGGCTCTGCTTTGCCTGCCACGATAGGCCGCGATGCAAGGACACCCAACGCAACAACACGGCAACAAAGCGTCAAGCGACTGCTGCGAGCTCTGCGGCCGGTCCGGCCTGGAGCTGACCAAGCACCACCTGATCCCACGCAAGCGTCACCGCCAGGCCAGCGTCCGCAAGAAGTATCCCCACGCCGAGCGGTACGGCCGGATCGCCATGCTCTGCCGGGCATGCCACCGCACCGTCCACGTCTGCCTGACCGAAAAAGAGCTTGAGCAGTCGTACAACACCGTGGCCGCGCTGGCCGGGCACGTGCAGATCGCGAAGTTTGTCAACTGGGTCAAGCGGCAACCGGTCGATCGCCGGGTCACGGTGCGACGGCCCAACCGATAGTCGGGCAGCGCCGGCATAGCGCTCCAGAGCTGCCGGGCCTGCGGGCTAAAACCCCAAAACCTACCCGATTCGCTTGGCGGTTGGGCGTCGCGATACACTAGTCGGTATGGAGCTGGGCCAACGAGAATCTAACCTCGCCGTCGCCGCCGAGAAGGCGGTGCTCGTCGGGCTGCTCTTGCCTAACGATGGGCTGGACCCGCACGACCCGCTGGGCGAGCTGCGGTCGCTGGCGGACACGGCCGGGGCGGTGGTCGTCGATGCGTTGATGCAGAAGCGCGTGACGCCCGACCCCAAAACCTTCATCGGCAAGGGCAAGGTTCAGGAGCTGGCCGAGATGGTCAGGTACCACCGGGCCGAGGTCGTGCTGTTTGAGAACGACCTGAGCCCATCGCAGATCGCCAAGGTCGAGGAGGCGGTCGAGTGCAAGGTGCTGGACCGCAGCGAGCTGATCCTGGATATCTTCGCCGCCCGGGCGCGCACGGCCGAGGCCCGGCTGCAGGTCGAGCTGGCCCAGCTGGAATACACCTACCCCCGGCTGCGGGCGATGTGGAGCCACCTCGAGCGGATCGTCGGCGGTGCCCCCGCGGGGATCGGCACGCGCGGGCCCGGCGAGCAGCAACTGGAGATCGACCGCCGGATCGTTCAGCGCAAAAAGGCCCAGCTCAGGCGTGAGATCGCCGAGGTCCAGCAGCGCAAGGCCCGCGAGGTCGCCGCACGCAAGCTCGACTACTACACCGTCGGGCTGGTGGGCTACACCAACGCCGGCAAGTCCACCCTGTTCAACACCCTGACCGAGGGCGGGGCCTACGCCGACGACAAGCTCTTCGCCACCCTCTCGACCCGGACCCGGTCGTGGAGGCTCGGCGACGGCGACGAGGTCATGCTCAGCGACACCGTCGGGTTCGTCCGCAACCTGCCCCACCACCTGGTCGCCTCGTTCAAGGCCACGCTCGAAGAGGCGGTCCACGCGGACCTGCTGCTGATCGTGCTGGACGTCGCCGACCCGAACGCCCGGCGGATGCTCGAGACGGTCCAGCAGGTGCTGGATGACATCGGCGCGACCGACAACCAGCGGCTGCTGATCCTCAACAAGATCGACAAGCTGGAGAACAACGCCGAGCTGCTCATGCTCACCGGCGCGTTCCCCGACGCGATCGCCGTCAGCGCCCATTCGGGTATCGGGCTGGAGAAGGTGGTCGAGGCGGTGCGCTCGACCGCGCACGGGACGGTCCACGAACTGGACATCACCGTGCCCCACGCCGACGGCAAGGCGCTGAGCTACCTCGAGAACCGGGCGACGATCCTCGAGCGCGAATACCTGGCCGAGGTCGTCCAGCTCAAGGTCCGCATGGGCAAGCGGCAGATCGATCAGCTCCGCGCGATGGGCACCAGCGCCCGGCTGCCCGGCGACGCGGCCAAGCGTGGCTGGGGCAGGTAGGCTTAGGTCGCCCGCCCGGTGTCCTTGAGGAGCAGCCATGGAACTCTGGATCGTGCTTGGCGTGTTAGCCGTCCTGGTGGTGCCGGTGGTGGTGCCGGTGCTGCAGTCGTTCGCGATCGCCGGGGCCAGTGTTCACCCGCTTGACCCGGCGTCAACGCAGAAGGCCTTCGCGACGAGTCGTGAAGCGGTGGACGAAGACGTGCTGCTCGAACTAGGCTTCGAGCGAGACGGGGCCTACCTCGTCGACCTGCGGATCGGCAAGGCGGTGTTCGCGATGTGGCGTCGGGGCAGCGAGTCGACCTACGCCGCGGTCTACGGCCTGGGCAGCCCGGACGGGGGTAAGTGGCACTTGGACTTTGTCACTGTCTTGCAAGACCAACCCATGCTCGGGGTCACCACCGGCGACGTGAGAGATACCCACACCTCTGCATCTATGGCCGGGTGGTACAAGCAGAGCTTTGGGGACAAGACCACCCGGGCCGCGTGGGGCCTGCACAACAACGCGGAGGTCTACATCTGTCAGAAGCATGCTGTCGATCCGAAGGGCGTCAGCATGACCGGGGGCGAGGTGCTGCAGTCCTGGCTACGCCGCGATGCAAGGTACGCGATCACCCACCCCTGGCGCTTCTTGATCGTCCCGTGGCGTTATTGGGTCGGCCGGCACCTGCGCCACGGCAAGACGGTGGAAGAACTGGATTAATCCCTCCCGGACGCCTCAGCCACGCACGCCGCTCTTGAGAAAGAACTCCATCCGCTCGTGCCCGTAATCGACTCTGAGGTCGGCGTGCTCGGCGGCCGGCTCGGTGACCGGGCGGGGGACGACGCCCTGCATCTTGTACCCGGTCACAACGAACGGCACCGGCAAGGACTCGCAGCGCCGCTCGTCGGTCAGCGTGGCGTAAAGCGGGGTCGCCAACAGGCGGTAGTCTTCGCCACGGGCGGTGATGGCCAACTCGATGGGCTTGAGCACGTGCTGATCGATCAACTCGATCGCGTCGATCTTGTTCGCCACATGGCCGTCCAACCCCGCCTGGGCGGCCTCATGGGCGTCGATGACCACCACGTCCACCGCGTCTAACGCCTCGACCGCGGCGCAGCCCAGACGTACCAGGTCCCCTTCGGGGTCGTGTCTGGCCCGCTCATCCTCGCCCTTGACCGCGGCGCCTGGGTCCGGGGCCATCCATCCCAGGCACGCCGATTTGGCGACGCCCCGGACCGCGGGGTCTTGCGACAGCAGCACCGCCGACTTGCCGTGGCCGTCGGCCCAGCCCGGAAGTGACGCGACCTGCCCCTGACCCCAGGGCCAGAGATGGGTCACCAACGGCTCGCCCATCTCCGCACGCGCCTGGTTCATCTCGTGGCCCTGCAGGAAGACCTCGCTCTGGGCGATCAGCGACTGCAACCGCTCGCCCGCCTCCCCCCCGGTCGGCAGCATCCGGCGGATCGTTCGGCCCGGCAAGACGCTAGGCGGGGCGGTCGAAAGCTCCGCCCAGTCGCGACCCAACGATGCTGGATCCACCATCAGGTGCAGCCCGTCATCGGTCGGGTGGACCGTTGCCCCGCCCAGGTCGAGTTGTTCGACCAGCCCGGCCAACAGCGCCCGCGCCTCCGCCGGCGGCAGCACCGCCCGGTCGAAGCCGCCCACCAGCCCGCCGGGCGCGCTCAGCAGCGACAGGTTCATCACCCAATCGCCCGGCTGCACCGCGATGCCCAGCCCCACCGCCCGCAGCGGCGCGTTGCCCGGGTAGTGTGTCAAAGGGTCGTAACCAAGCATCGAAAGCACCGCCGCATCAGGCGTAGGCTCGATCGGCTCGGGCAGCGCGGTGAGTTGGCCGAACCGGCCGGTTTGCCCCATCCGCTTGAGCGTTGGGCATCGGGCGACCTGCAAAGGCGTCTTGTCTTGCAACTCCTCCAGCGGCTGATCCGCCGCGCCGCCGAAGATCACGATCGCATACTTCATCCCGGCCCCTACTTGAACAGCCGCAGCGGCACACCCTCGGCCTGCCACTTCTCGATCAGCAGCCGCGCATCATCGATCATCAGTCCGAGCCGCTCGGCCGAGTCGTTGAGGTTGTGATAGAGATCCGGGTCGTTGAGCAACAGCCCCAGCGCGCTCTCGTCGCTGCTGGCCTGTTCCAGCAGCCGGTCAATCAGCACCATCGTCGCGCTCGCGTCGTCGGCCAGGGCGATGTAGCTCCGCTCGATCGAGGCGACCATGGTCTGACCGTTTTCGATCAGGCCATTGGCGTCCTTGAGGGTCTGCTCAGCGGCGTCGGTCAGGTTGACAAATCGTGCTTCGAGCGTCTCAACGGTCTGCGCAAGCCGCTCGGTCAGCTCACGGATGTTTTGGGCCGACTGCGTCACGTCCTCGCGGAGCGACGGGTCGTTCACCCACTGGTCTACGCCGGCCAGGACCTGGTCGAGTTGGTTCAGCCGCTGCTCCATGTTCTGCACGACCCAAAACAGGCTGGGCTGATCCGGACCCTGATCCACCAGTAGCCGGTTGAGGTTGTCGCCGACCTCGACCATCGTCTCGGTCAGTTGGCCAAAGTCCGTGCTGACGACTTCGAGCTGCACCAGGGGGTCGACGATCGTCGCGTCGGCGAGCCTGGCCGAGCCGTCCATCGCCAGCGCGGGGCCACGCGGCACGCTATCGGGCTCCAACAACGCGACGACCGGGCCGCCACCAAACAGCGGGGTCTCGATCCGGATCGCTACGTTCTCGGGGATGCCGACCTCTTCACGGATAAACAAGGTCGCTCTCACCCGCCCGGGCTGATCCGCATCGTCGTTGATCGCGATCGACTCGACCCGGCCGATATCCAAGCCCGAGAGCGTGACCCGACTGTCCTCACGCAGGTCCGCGGCGTTGTCGAGGTACAGGGTGACGCTGTATCCACCGCGCAAAAACGGCGGGGTGTAGCCAAACGCCGTCAGCAGGGTCGCCAAGCCCACCAGCCCCGCCAGCGCGGTCACCCCCACCGCGATGTTTCGCCGACGCTCGGTCACGTTTTTCCGTCGTTCGGTCATGGCTTGGCAACCGTTTCTTCGGGACCGGCCCCGACATGCGCGAAGGCCCGTCGGATCGCGTCGAGGTCTTCCTGGTCGGCCTGGCCGTGGATGAACCGCTGGACCATCGGCAGGTCCGAGTCGCGGAAGGCCTGCGGCGGGGCGTCGCAGACCACCCGGCCCCGGCCCATCAGAATCATACGGTCCGCAATCTTATTCGCACTGGCCATGTCGTGCGTGACAACGATGCTGCTGATCCCCATATGACGGGCCAGGGCCAGGATCAGTTCGTTGATCACATCCGCCCGCACCGGGTCCAGGCCCGTCGTCGGCTCGTCGTAAAGCACCAGCTCCGGGCGAAGCACCACCGCCCGTGCCAACGCCACGCGACGCTGCTGCCCACCGCTCAGCTCCGCAGGCATCTTCTGCTGCACACCGTCCAGGCCAACCAGCTCCAGCACCTGCTTCACGCGCTCGGCCCGCTGAGACGGACGGTCGTTGGTGTGCTCGACCAGCGGGAAGGCGATATTCTCCTCGATCGTCATCGAGTCGAACAGCGCCCCGAGTTGAAAGAGGTAGCCCACCCGCCGGCGGACATCGACCAGCTCTTTCTCACCCAGCGTATCAACGCGGGTGTCATTGAAATAGACCTCGCCCTGATCGGGCTGGAGCAGCCCGATGATGTGCTTGAGCAGGACCGACTTGCCGGTGCCCGACGGCCCGAGGATGACGGTGATCTTGCCACGCTCGAATTCCAGATCGACCCCTGCGAGGACCTGCAACTCGCCAAATGACTTGTGGATGCCCCTGATCGAGACCACCGGCGCTCCCTCGGCCCGGGGCCCGCGGGTGTGTGGCGCAGTCGTGATGGCCGGGGCGGGGGGATTCATATCAGATAGAGCCGAAGCCCGCAGTATGCGACCTCGGGCACCCAGCTTCAAAGTGGCTGGGCTTGGGCCAACACACCATCAGCCTTACTAGCATAGCCGGTTATTCCGCGCGGAAGTATTCCCGGATCGTCTCGACCACCTCGTCCTGCTGCTCGAAGGTCATCTCAGGATAGATCGGCAGGGAGAGGACCTCGTCGCAGGCCTGCTCCGCGACCGGCAACGAGCCGGGCCCGTAGCCCAGGTGCGCAAAGCAGGACATCAGGTGCAGCGGCTTGGGGTAGTACACCCGGTTGCCGATCTCGCAGGCGTCCAGGTGCCCGGCGAGCTGGTCCCGACCGTTGCCCCGCAGACGCACGGTGTAATGGTTGTACGTGTGGTAGCGCTGGTGCGCCTCGACGGGCGTCGACAGCTGCAGGTCGTCGAAGTGGCGGTTGTAGCGGTCGGCCAGCTCCCGGCGGCGCAGCGTCTGCTCGTCCAGGTACGGCAGCTTGAGTGAGAGGATCCGCGTCTGGATCGCATCGACCCGGAAGTTGCCGCCCAGGGTCTGGACCGAGTAGTCGGCCTCCAGGCCATGAACCCGTAGCTTGCGGATCGTCGCGGCGAGCTGGGCATCGTTCGTCACGACCGCCCCGGCGTCACCCATGGCCGAGAGGTTCTTGGTCGGGAAGAAGCTAAAGACGCCGCAGTCGCCGACCGAGCCGGCCATCCGGCTGCCGTACTTCGCGCCGATCGCCTGGTCCGCGTCCTCCAGCACCTTGATGCCGTGCCGCTCGGCCAGCTCCATGACCGGGTCCATGTTCGCCATCTGGCCGTAGAGGTGGACCGGGACGATCGCCTTGGTCTTCTCGGTGATACAGCCCTCGAGCGACTCGATGGCGATGTTGTATACCCGGGGGTTGATGTCGCAGAACACCGGGGTTGCGCCGAGCCGAGCGATCGCCCCGGCCGTGTGCACGTAGCTCAGCGGTGAGGTGATGACCTCGTCACCCGGGCCGACGCCCATCGCCATCAGCGCAACGACAAGCCCATCCGTGCCCGAGCCAACCCCGACGCAGTAGTCAACACCGCAGTACGCCGCCAGCTGCGCTTCGAACTCGGCGACGTACTTGCCCAGGATGTACTGGCCCGACTCGGCCACCTCCGCGAACGCCGCGCGGAACTGGGCCATCAGGGGCTGGTTGCTTTCGATCAGACCGTAAAGCGGGACCGCCATGTCGTGCTCGGCTCTTCCGTGAGGGGCTGGGGTTATGACTCGAACAAGATAACCATCCAAGCCCCGCGCCGCCACGCCCACCGATTACACTGAGGCTCATGCCCGAACCCGCCGCACAACGCGTCAACTGCCCGCACTGCAACAAGGGCTACCGCTGGTCGGACAAACTCGCCGGCCGGCTGGTGGACTGCAAGCAGTGTGGCGAGCGATTCGTGGTACCGAATCAGCCGGGCATCGGCATCGCCCCGGACGCCGCGCCGACCCAAGACGACACCTACGAATTGGCCTTGGATGAAGACGGGCGGACCGCCGCCGACCCCGAGCCCAAGGCCGCCCCCGCGGTCGGAGGCCGGTGCCCGGTCTGCAACACCAAGGTCCCCGAGACCGCGGTGATCTGCCTGAACTGCGGCTTCAACATGAAAGAGGGCAAGCGGGTCGAGACGGCGGTGGTCGCCGATGCATCCGAGCAAGACACCGCACCCGAGAATCCCCAGACCCAACAAGCGAGTGACCGGGCCAGGAACCGGGATGACTACGACAGTGAAGTCGCGGCCGATACAGCAAGACGGCATCGGTGGGAAGAGATCATCTTCCCGCTGATCGTGGTCGGCGTGGGACTGTTCTTTGCGCTACTCAACGCACTGGTGCTCGCGCCCTACTTCGACCGGACCGTCAACACGCAGTATGGGATGGATGTCGGCTTCGGCCTTTCGGCACTGGCTTACGTGGTTGTCTTTGCCCTCACGATCGTCTTGATGTTCCCCATCTTGCTTGGCGGAATCTTCTTCATGGCCGCGGTCCTGGGCAGCAGCTTCGGCAACCTGTTTACGGCCCTACTCAAGCTTGCCGCGCTCGTGACGCTTGTCGTCGCGGTCGATGACAGCGTCGCCATCGGCCTGGACATCATCACCGGTGGGTTCGGTGGGATCGGATGGTTCATCCGCATCGCGATCCTGGTCGCCGTCTTCTACCCGCTTTGCAGCACGCTCTTCGACATGGAACACCACGAGATCGGGATCATGATCCTGTTCTATCTCATCGCCCCGATGTTTGTGGGCATCCTGGTCTATGCGCTGGTGTCGGGGTTTTTCTAAAAACTTAACGCCTGATTGCTCAGGCACGCCTGCCAATGACGCTCAGCTCTCGCTCAAGCGCTTGACCTTCTCCCCGCCCAGACGGTTGACGCAATCAACCACGAGACCGGGGATCTGCTCGGCGAAAGGTGAATCGGAGACGGCCTCGGCCAGTGCCGCGGTGTCTACGTGCTCCGGCGACTCGATCGGGGCGCCGGGGAACCAGTGCCCGCCGTTGCCCAGCAGGTTGAAACGCATCTTGCCGTAGTCGGTCATCCCCCAGCCCACCGCGAGGTGCCGCAGCCAGAGCATGACCTCCAGGTTCAGCCCGCCCGGGGTGTCCTCAGGCTGGGGCAGCCCGGCGTTCATCGCCTCGGGGTGGTCGATGCCGGTCAGCTCGCGCATCGCCGCGGCGAGCCGGGCTTCGATCGGCGGGATCAGCTCGTCGGTCCGCTCCATGTGTTCGACCGCTTCGAGGTGCAAGTCGTAGTCGCTGGGCCGGGCCGAGCCGAGGCTCAGCGTGTGCACCTCCGGCCGACGCAGGCACCACAAGTCATTGAACACGATCGGGGGCAACGGCTCGCAGAGCGCCGCGAGTTCGGGAGATGGCGCGTAGAGCTTCCCGCCCTTGTCGCTGGGCGAGATAATGAATACGCCCATGTCCAACTCGGTCGCCCGCGCGATCGCCGGCCAGTTGCGGCGGAAGATGTAGTACCAGTGGACGTTGAAGTAGTCGAACGCGCTCGCCGAGCCGGGCCGGGCCTCGGCGTTGAGCGCCTGGAGGATGACGTGTAGCGGGCCGTGCGTTGAAAAGCCGACCCACTTACACAGGCCCTTCTGCTGCAGGCTGCGCGCGGCGTCGAGGCAGCCGCCCTTGCGGATCGACTGGTCGAGGGTCTGCTTGTTATTGATGCCGTGGATGGCGAGCAGCTCGACGTGATCGAGTTGCAGACGGTCTAGCGATTCGTGGAAGTTGGCGATGAAAAGGTCCGCGTCGTCCTCGGGCCCGATCTTGGTCTGTACGATCAGCTCGTCGCGCGGGTAGTCCGGCAGGACCGTGCCGAGCTGGCGCTCGGAGACACCGTAGCCGCGCGCCGTCTCGATGTGGTTGATGCCGACCTCGATCGACCGGGCGATCGTCGCGACCAGATTTTCATGGACCTTGGGATCGACCTCGGCGAGCGGCTTGTCCTTCCAGCCGTCCTGGTAGCGCATCCCGCCGGTTGAGATGACAGGCATGCTTAGGTTGGTCCGGCCAAAGCGTCGGTATTGCATGAGGGTAGTGTAGCCCGCGCAGAACCGGGCCTCGATCGCAAGCCCCGCTTGATTAGGGCGCGGCGTTGGGCTTGGTGCGGAAGACCAGGTAACGGCTGATGACGAAGTTAAAGGCCGTGCCCGCCGCGATGCCCGCCAGCGCCGGCACCCAGAGCGGCGCGTCCGCCCAGAGGTGGTAGACGGTCAGGGCCACCAGATACTGCACCGCGATCCCGATCGAGCAGGCCCCGACAAACCCGGTGAACTGCTTGAGGATAGACCCTTGGCGTGCGTAGCTGAAGGTGAAACGACGGTTGAGCAGGAAGTTGGACACCACGCTGGCGAGGATGCCCCCCGCGTAGGCCACCAGGTCGTGCAGGCCGATCCAGACCAGCGCGTAGAGCACCAGGAGGTTGACCACGACCCCCGACGCACCGACCACCAGGAACTGGGCCAGGTGGCTCCAGGTCCCGAACTTGTAGATGTAAAGTCGGCGGAGGTGCTTGATGTATTTGAGCTGTTCCTTAAAGGTCAGCTTGGACTCGCCGTGGACCCGGTCGGTAAAGTGGATCGGCACTTCGCCGACGTTGTTGAGCCGGCACTTGACGATCAGCTCCAGCCCGATCTTGTAGCCCACCGGGTTGAGGTAGTCGGCGCGTTCGAGCTCGGCTTTTCTGAAAGCAAAAAAGCCCGCCATCGGGTCGCGGGCATTGGTCAACGCCATCGCCAACTTGGTCGCCACAAAGCTGTTGAACCAGCGGAAAAAGCCCCACTCATCGTCGGTCGATCCGCCGGTTACATAACGCGAGCCGATCACGAACTCCTGGCCCGCATTGAGCGCAATCACCATGTCGGGGATCTTCTCCGGCGGGTGGCTGAGGTCCGCGTCCATCACCACGACGACCGGGTGCTTGGCCTGGCGAATACCGTCGAGCACCGCCGGGCTGAGCCCGCGCGGACCCGACCGTTCGATCAGCCGCACCCAATCGTGCCCGCAGGACTCTGCCCACGCTTTGCTTCCGTCGCGGCTGTTGTCGTCCATGATCAGCAACTCGAGCCCGAGACCGTTCGCCTCTCTGACCGCGTCGATCCGCTCGACCAGGTGAGGCAGGTTCTCCCGCTCCATATAAGTCGGCACGACGATCGTGATCGGCGTGATGATCGTGATCCGTGCCAAGGCATCGGGTGACGCTTGGTCGGGCGAATCAGGCGGTGGCGAGCTCGGATAGGTCGGGCCGATTGTCTGGCTCATCGTTCAGGATATCCAAATCTTCACTCTCGCAGGCACATCCACCTGCCGGCATCAACGACTCGGGGCTACCCGTTCAATCGCGTGGGATCGGCCGAAAAACCGCGAAGGCCCCTACTTCATCCAGGCGGTAGTTTTGGCGGACCGCATCTAGCGTCAAAGCGCCGAAGTGTTCATCGGCAAAATCAAGCCCTTCACCCACGTCAAAACTGAAGACAAAGGCATCGAATTCCTGCGCTTGCACCCGGCGGACAAACTCGGCCTCGGCCTCGCGATCCTGCTCGAAATAGACCCGCAGCATCCAAGAATCAATCACAACCGGGTTCTGCCCGAGCAAAACGGGCACCGCGGGATTGAAACTGATGACTTTATCATCGGGGCCGAACTGCTCGAGTACCGCAATCGGCGGGTCCGCGCCCAAAAGGGTGGCGACGGACTTCTGAACCGCCCTGGGTCGATTAAACCACGTCCCATTGTGGTGCTTAGGCAAAACCACATACAACAAGCTCGCGGCGAGTAGTGCTGCGAGAACCCAGCCCCTCTGGACTGGGCCAGCGCCATGCGTCACGGGACCAGGCTTCAGCTTCTCGCCACGCGGTTTAGCCCCCTGGTTTGTTCGTCCCGAGAGAAAGAGACCGGCACCCAGGGCCGAGACCACCAGAAAATCGATGAGGTGGTTCCGGTCGATGCCATTGCGGGTGAGCAGGTAAACCGACATGAAGCACACCAGAATATAGGCGATGACAAAGTGGGGCGCGACCCGCCACCCCCGCCAAATGCCGGCCACCGAGAAAATAACCATCAGCAGGAGCAGCGGGTCCGTGATCATCGTCTTCAGAAAAAACTTGCACACATGGATCACGGTGTGCCGGTCCATGCCTTGGGAGACACCGCCGCTGGGGAAGAGGCAGACCGCCATGTTCTCAAAGAAGTACCCGCCGCTGAACCACTCCACGAGACCGAGCCCGCAGGCCATCATGACGAGCCCGGTTGGGATATAGATGAATAGCTTCTTCGGGGCAGTCCAAGCCAGATAAAACATGCAGGCCGCGCCACCCCACAACGCGCTGAGTTTGGCGAGTACGGCAAGCGTCGCGAGCATCGCCACAAGCACCACCATGAACCAGGGATGCTTGCTTTGCCTGGCAACCAGGATGACCGCCCACAACTGCAGCGCAGTAGCCAACCCATCATGACGGATCGCCAGGCCAGCTTCCCAACCAATCGGCGACATCAGCACGCTGACGGACAAGAAAAGACGCAGATGCCTTGGAAGATTCAGCGGTCCCAGAAGTGTCCAAATGCCAAAGATAATCGCCACGACATAAATCGCGTGAAGCAGCTTCGCTCCCACGATGGGGTCGCCTGATAACCAGTGCGCCCCGGCCTGCAACGCGATCGCCAAGGGGCCAAACCGCGTGCCGCCGTAGTTGCCATCAAACTCAAGCGGTGGGTAGAAGAACCCTTGCGTCGTCCATTGGCTCAGGGCGATCCATGCCCCTGAGACATGGTTGACGTACCGCATGTTATCGAGATTCGCTACAACGGTTAGGAGCCAAGCGCTAACGAATAGGAACGAAAGGCCGTAAAACGCTGACGCCACAAAGGGGTTAGACGTACAAGTCTCTTCATGATTTAAGTCACGCCCTGCAAACATATTGCATTGATATATGAATTCGCGAGGCGCGTCAGCAGGACGTTAAGAAAAAGTATAGCTGCTGTGCCAGGTAACACGAATTTTCTTTGGCAAGTTTTATGATCTCGCCACCCTGACCATTGCAATACAAATTTACAGCCACTTCGCTAAGGACGTTGTGCGAACCTATCGCAACCAGCGGCCACTATTTAACATATCGGCCGAGCGGTATTGTTTGGTTGCGTTTATGAGATGTCCTTACGATGATCGCCCAGCTTTTGAGGCATTTACTGTTCACTGGCTCCCGGGTCGATAGGTGAGACATGCTTAGGGGATCAACACCCATTTTCCTACATGTTTTGCGCATTCCATCGCAGCATGAGCCGTGGCTGCATCCCGCAGGGCGTATCGTCCGGCGATCGCCTGGCGGAAATCGCCCTTCTCAAAGCCCGACAAGATCGCGTGGCAGGCGGGCCCCCAGGCCTCGATCCCGGCCTGAACGATCTCGTATAGCACCCATCCATGCAGACTGCCCTGCCGAATAATCAGGGGCGAGAGGTCCACCGGGCCCGGATCGCCCAGCAGGCCGTAGATGTAGATCCGCCCTTGCGGGGCGAGGCAGCGCACCTCGGTCGACAGATAGTGACCGGACGCGACCGGGTCAAAGAAGACGTCTACGCCGTGGCCATCGGTGAGTTTCTTGATCTCACGGTGCCAGGGACGGGGCGAGCGCGTTCCATCCGTCCCGATTTCGTGGGTCGTGATCAGGTGATCAAAGCCATGGCTGGCCAGGGCGAGGATGGCGTCGGTCTTATCGGGGCTGCTGGTCAGGCCGATGGCCGTTGAGCCCAGGCGCTTGACGACCTGCGCTGCGGCAAGGCCGACGCTGCTGGACGCGGCGGGGATGCCGACGAACGAGCCGGGGGGCAGCTTGTCTTTCCAAGCCAGGCAGCCCCAGGCCGTGAGATATGACAGCCAGAGCGTGCCGAGTTGTTCGTCGGGGATGGCATCGGGTACGGTTAAGGCCGTGTCCTGTTCGACCAGGATATGTGACCGGTAGGTGCCGCCGTGGGGCCCGTGCGCAGCACGCGGGACATCGGGCCCGAGCGAGACCCGCTGGCCGATACGATCACCGTCAACCCCAGGGCCGACGGCCTCGATCACGCCCCCGCCCTCGATCCCCGGCACATACGGCGGATCGCCGGTCGAAGCCTTGTATTCACCACGCCGACCCATCAGGTCCGCGTGGTTCATGCCGATGCTCGTCAAACGGACCCTCACCTGCAACGGCCCGGGCTCGGGCGTGTCCAGTTCCTGCCACGCCAGGACCTCGGGGCCGCCGAATCGGTTCACGATGATCTGATGCATAGACGCAGTGTACGCCTTGGGACGCCGATTTCGCAGTAAGACGCGGTAGCCGCCCAAGCTGACACTTCGCCCTACTCCGCCTGCCGCCGACGACGCTCGGCGTTTTCCGTCAATAGGCGGGCGACTTCCTGCGTGATGAGTGTGCGGTCAAATTCTGGCTTGCTCAGTGATCCGGACATGGGGATCGAGAGAAAATCGTCCTCGGCCACCACACCATCAAGCTCGGTAAAAACCTTGATCAGCGACGAGCCGGGCACCCGCATGGCCATCTCTTCGATCTCGCCGCTCTCCAGGTTGACACGTCCGGCAAACCGCAGCTGCACGTTGTCCACGTTCAGGTCCAACTGCTCATAGCTGAGGATCCCATCGACCAGGCTCACACGCGCGGGGTTGAAGACGGCGCGCTGAGCGGGGAGGTCGGCCCAGGACATCAGTTCCGGCAGCAGCCCTTCGGGGACAAACTCCAACGACCCCAGGTCAACCGTTGCATCAACGTGAGACCCCTTCATCGAGCCCGATCCGATCGGGAAGCGGAAGCTGCTGCCGTCGATCCTGATCTGGACGGGGCGATCACCCCGGCGGGCCCGGCTGAGGATCGGGTTAAGGCGGCTCATCCAACGCTCGGCCAGGTCGGGCTGGACACGCAGCTCGATCGTGACGTCCTGGCCATCGGCGATGGTCATCATGCCCTGGTCATCGATCGCCAGTTCGACCGGCCTCATACTCGCCCAGGTGCCGTCGATCGGCGCACCAATCCGATCATCCCAGTTCAGCCGGACCGTCGCGCCCGTTGGCTTGCCGTGGGCAACGCTCAATTGCACGTCGAGGCCCTCGACCACCGGGCCGAGCAGGGCCGCAAGGTCGCCGTCCTGCTGGAGCAGTGTGTCGAACAGGGCCGAGGGCGTCTGCTCCAAGCCGATCCCGCGACTCAAGCGGACCTGCTCGGCAAAAGCGGACCGGGCCAGGGGCAGCTTGCCCGTTGTGTCCAACAGGTCGAAGACCGTCGTCTGCAGCGTCAACGCGGCACCAAAGCCCGCCCGCCCCGCGTCCGCGGGCACCCAGAGGTCCACGTCCAGGGCGTAGTCGAGTGTGCGGTCGGCGACCTTTGCCGTGAACGTGCCCTTACGCAGTTCATAGGTCACATCTTTGCTTGGGTCCACCACCGTCGCCGAGGACAGCTCGATCTCGATATCGGTGTACACCAACTCGGGGATAAGCACCAGCGATTCTCGGCTGCGGGGCCGGCTTGGATCGGCCGCGTACGAGGTGGGATGAACCGTGACGTAGGCCGTCATCGACTGGTCTCGGGCAAGGCGGAGCAGGGGGTTCTCGCGGTCGCCGGAGATCATCGACATGAGACGCGCAAAAGCCTCGGCCCGAAGCACGATCTGGATCGGCTGCTGCGGCAGGGTCGCGCCGGTGATGTGCGGTCCGTCGATCCGGCCGGGCAGTTCACCATCAACCCGGGACGACTCGGACAGCAGGCTAAAGTCGTAGACAAAGCGTGACCCGTCGTCGCCCTGTAACAACACCCCCTGAGCCATGATGTCCAGGTCCAGTGTCGCACCCAGCCAGACGACCAGGTCGTCCTCGAAACCGCCCAGTGCGTCGATCAGCAGGATCGGCAGCTTCTCACTGATGAAGCGGACCTCGCGGTCCGGCTCGAACAGCCGCTTGCCCCGCAGGTCGATCTGCAACGCCCCAGCCACCATCTCCCCGGCCTCGTCCGGCGCGGTCACCATCGCCTCCAGACCGGCCACCACCAGCGACGAGAGCGACTCACTGGTCACGCCCAGGCGGAGCCCCTGGACCTCGATGGCTCGGCCTAGCGGGTCGGTCATCGTGGCCTGTTCACCGGCCATGACGAAGGCTAAACCGCACGCATCAAGATCAAAGCCAACCCCCTGACGCGGCAGGCTCGCCTCGAACTTCCGCGAAGCAAAGGCGACCGGCCCGTCCAGGGTCAAACCGCTCTGGGCAAACAAGGAGGCGAACCCGGCGGGGGTCAACTCCCATTCAAGGGTTGCGTCGCTCGAAGCGACCACGACCCGCTGGCCCTCGCGCTGCAGCGGGAGCCGAAGGTCGAGGTTTTCGGTCTGGACCGAGACATCCGCCTCGATCTGGTTGACCGTCCCCTTGAGCGTCGCGCGGGCATCGAGGCGTTCGCCGCCGAGCACGGCGGCCAGCCGGCCCCGCTGACCCAGAAAAAACTGTGCCGCGGGGTTGGTGTATTCGCGCTCGGCCAGGGCGCGGGTCAGGCCGTCGATCGGTAGGTTGTTCGCCTCGGCGGTGAGCTGGTAGTCCGCCCGGCCGGGCTGGAGCATGCCGGCATCGTCGGCCAGGTCGTAGACGTCGCCCTTGAGCGTCAGCCGGCCGATCCGCGTGCCCTGCTGCACCGACGCGTCGATGTTCAATCCAAGGTCAGCCCCGTTGTTGATCCGGATCGATGAAGCGGCCGAGCTGACCTGCACCGGGAGCATCTGTGGTGCGCGATAGCGGACGTCCAGGCCACGGATATGAAGCTCAACGGACAGGTCTCGGGGCAGGGTGAATGGCTGGGGCTCGGCCAGAGGCGCGGCGGCGACGGGGTCGGGCTCTCGTCCTGGGGCAGGCTGGCTTGAGGCCGGGGCATCACTCGACTCGGCCACGGCGTAGACCACCAGCACGTTGTCGAGATCAATCGCCCCCAGCCCACGCCCACCCGTCAACACATGAAACAAGGACAACTCGTCGGCCCGGGCCTCGCCGATGTCGATCGAGAGCACGCCGTCGCCACGACGATACCGCACGCCCTTCGCCGACTGCCCGCCGATCCACCCCAGCGATAGGTCGTCGATCTCCAGCGTCCCGCCCAATCTTGGGCCGAGCCGGTCGACCAGCAGCCGAGTACCCGGCCCGGTGCTCAACAGCATCGGCAGCAACGCGACCAACAAAACAACGAGCAACAACCCCAGAATAAGGCCACGCCAGACCCAACGGGACTTGCTACGTGGCTTGACAACAGATGCCGAATCGGGCTGGGTGTAACGGTCCGGCCGTGTGTTTCCCGCCGTATCCTCGGACAGGTCAGCGGGGGGCGGGGTTGGCGTGCGGTGGGCCATATTCCAACCCATTCTAGACGTTGCGGATCGATCCTTTCGTTCGGCTCCACTTGGGGTGCCACACAGCAGGCCTTCGGCCAGTTGTGTGGCACCCGACATAACCGTTCTCTGTCCGTTCGCCTGTCCTAAAGCAGCTCCGCGGCGATCGACGCCAGCGCGCTGCGCTCGCTGCGGGCGAGGGTCATGTGGCCGGTCATGGCCTGCCCCTTGAGCCGCTCGACCATGAAGGACAGGCCGTTGCTCGATGCGTCGAGGTACGGGTTGTCGATCTGGGCGACGTCCCCGGTGATGACAATCTTGCTGCCCTCGCCGACGCGGGAGACGATCGTCTTGACCTCGTGGGGGGTGAGGTTCTGCGCCTCGTCGATGATGAGGAACTGGTGGGGGATCGATCGGCCACGGATGTAGGTCAGCGGCTCGAGCACAAGCTGGCCGGAGTCCATCAGCTGGTTGACCCGCTGCTCGACGGGCTTGGAATCGGCGTGCTGGCCGTCGGCCCCGCGCGTCGACATCAGGTAAGTCAGGTTGTCAAAGATCGGCTGCATCCACGCGGCGAGCTTCTCGTCCTTGTCCCCCGGCAGATAGCCGATGTCCCGGCCCATGGGCATGATCGGCCGGGCGACCAGCAGCTTGTCAAAGCGGTGCTCCTGGAAGACCTTGCACATCCCCGCCGCCAGCGCCAGCAAGGTCTTGCCCGACCCGGCCATGCCCAGCAGCGTGACCAGCTTGATCTCATCATCCAGCAGCAGGTCCAGCGCCATCGTCTGCTGAACATTGCGCGCCATGATCCCGTACACCGGCCGACGCGGGCCCTGCACCGGGATCAGGTGATCGGTGTCGGCCAGCCGGCGGGCCAGACCGGTGTGCGACTCGTCAAACGGGTCCTTGAGCTGGACAAACTCGTTGGCGTGGACCTCGATCGTCTCTTCGTTGCCATCGTCGTGCTTGCGGACCAGGTGCGGCTTGAGCTCGTCAAGATCGAGCTGCTTCTCTTCGTAGAGCTGGTCGATCACCTCGCTCGGCACGTCCAGCGGGATGTAGCCACCAAACAGCGTGTCGATATCGACTTTCTCGGCCTCAAAGTCCTCGGTCTGAATACCCAACGCATCCGATTTAAGCCGGACGTTGATGTCCTTGGTGATCATCACCGCGCGCAGGCCCTGGCGCATCAGGCTCCACGCCACCCCGATGATCCGATTGTCGGGGGTATCCTCGACAAACCAGTCCGGGCGATCTTCGCAGGTCGAGAGGTCGGCGAACTCGACCTTGATGATCCCGCCGTGGCCGTTCCACTTCACCCCCTCGCGGAGGGTTCCCTTCTGGCGCAGGTGGTCGAGCTGGCGGATGACCTCGCGGGCGGATCGGCCCACATCATCGTTCTGCTTCTTGAACTTGTCGATCTCGCCAAGCACCGTGAAGGGGATCACCACGGTATTGTCGTCAAAGAGGTAGAGCGACCGGGGGTTGTGCAGCAGCACATTCGTATCAAGAACAAAATACTTGACCTGGGATGCCTGCTCCGGTTTGGCCTGTGTGCCGGGTGATGACTCGGCCGGGGTTGAGGGTTCAAGGGTCGGTTCGTCCACCAGGGTCTTGCCCATGCGCCTACGCTCCGGGGTGTGGTCCGGGTCGGGCACTGCCCGACCACTCTTCTCTGCCAACGACACTCTAGCGTGTCCGGGGTGCCTCGGCCCGCCTACCGGCACCGAGCCCCACTACTCCTATCGGCTTGCCGGGCGGCCAAGTCTGACAACTTGATCCAGACTTTCCTCACTGCTCATGAATCCCTGACCCAAACAGGTCATTTAGCACATCAGGCGGGCTTTTGCCCACCCAGGGCCACGAAGCAGTTGTGCTTGTGCAACACCTCCAGCCGGCCAAACCCCGCCCCCGCCAGGTGCCCCAGGATCGCGGACACCGTCGCCGGGGAGTCCTCCTTTTCCACATAAGCAAAGACGTGGTCCCGGTACGCCGCATCACGCTGATCGGCCAGGTATTGGCCATACGCCCGCCACATCAATTCCTGCACCGCCGGGTGCTCGTGCCGAACCAGGTCAACAATCCAAAACGACCCGCCCGGCCTAAGCGCCCGGTACAGCTTGCCGCAGACCGCTCGCCACTCGGCGTCCGACCGGAGGTGGTGCAGCACCGCCGCGGCGACGGCCACGTCGAACCGCTCAGCCCCCAACTCGGCCTCGCGGATGTCGGCCTGCACCGCCGTCACCCGCCCGGCTGTCGCTGGCCCAACACGCTTTACCGCGCACTCGAGCATCGGTTGGCTCAGGTCGATCAGCGTCGCATCCGCGCCCTCAAAACGCTCAAGCAGCTTGAGCGTGTAATTGCCCGCGCCGCAGCCGATGTCCAGGACGGTCTTGGCGTTGGGTGTAACGGCTTGTGCCGCCTCGGCCACTAGGTCCAGGCAAAGCGGCGCATCGATCGTCGCGCTCTGGCCCGTCTCCAGGTTCGAGAAACGCTCGACATCGTTGTCGAACCGCTCGCGGATTTCATCGACCGTCGACTTCACACCTGCCACTCCTCGGCCAGCATCGAGTACAGCTTGTGATCGATACGCCGGCCAGCAACGCGGAACGTGTCGCGGAACGTGCCCTCGTAGGAGTAGCCCAGGCGCTCGGCAACGGACCAACTCGGCTTATTCTCCGGCTCGGCACGGATCGTCAACCGACGGATGCCGTACTCACGGGTCGCCAGTGTCGTCAGCGCCCGCACCGCGCGAGTCATCAGCCCCCGCCCGGTGTGTGACTGTGCGAGCCAGTACCCGATGTCCGCGTAAGACGCGTCGAGCACGCCGTCGAAGAGCGTCCGCTGGTTCCAGTCCGTCCAACCGCTGCCGCCGACGATCCTCCCATCGACCACCAGGCTCACCCCAAGCTGCTTACGCTCGGCAAACTCGCGCAACGACCGTTCGCAGTACGCCCGCGCCGCCCCAAGGTCGTAGCCCGGGGTCATCCACGGCATCCAACGCGCGAGGTGTTCTCGGTTCGCATCGGCGACCTCAAACATTTCTTGGGCGTGATGTGGCTCGACCAGCCGCAGGCTTAGCTCGTCATCGACTTGATAAATTAGTCCCATGATGCGTCTCAGACGACACTGGCCGCCTTCACCTCATCCATCGTCTTGATCCGGTTGATGGCCGACAGGTAGGCCTCGGCCGCCGCCTCGATCACGTCCGTGCTCACGCCCCGGCCGCGGACTTTGCGGTCGTGGTGGGCGATACGGATGGACGCCTCGCCCATCGCGTCCTTGCCGCCGGTGATCGCGCGGGTCGTGTACTCCTCGAGACGAACGGTCACCCCGGTGATCCGCTGGATGGCGCTGAAGACCGCGTCGATCGGCCCGTCGCCGTGTGCGGTGTCTTTGATCCGGGTCCCGGCCGAGTCCTCGAGCTCGACCAGGGCGACCGAGGTCTCGTCCGTCCCGGCAGTGACCTTGAACGACCGCAGCTCGAACAGCTTTCTGCCCTCGCTCAGCCGGCGATCCAGCAGCGCCTCGACGTCCTCGTCGTAGACATCTTTTTTACGGTCGGCCAGGTGCTTGAAGTCCTCGTAGACCTGGTTGAGCGCATCCGCGTCAAGCGTGTAGCCCAGTTCCTTGATCCGGTCGCCCAGCGCATGCCGGCCGCTGTGCTTGCCCAGGACCAGCTTGCTCTCGGGCACGCCGATGTCGCGCGGGTCCATGATCTCGTACGTGTCGCGGTGCTTGAGCATGCCGTCCTGGTGGATGCCGGACTCGTGGGCAAACGCGTTCTGCCCGATGACCGCCTTGTTGCGCTGCACGGCCAGGCCGGTCAGGTTGCTGACCATACGCGAGGTCTTGTAGATCTCCCGGGTCCTGACGTTTGTGGTGTAGGCTTCGAAATAGTCCGCGCGGGTGTTGATCGCCATGACCAGCTCCTCGAGCGCGGCGTTGCCCGCCCGCTCGCCGATGCCGTTGACGGTGCACTCGACCTGTCTCGCCCCGCCCTGCACCGCGGCAAGCGAGTTGGCGACCGCCAAGCCCAGGTCGTTGTGGCAGTGCGACGAGAGCACGATCCCCTTGGCATCGATCTCGGGGATACGTTCACGCAGTTGGCTGAAGATCGCCCCGTACTCGGCGGGCACGGCGTAGCCGACCGTGTCGGGGATATTGATCGTCGTCGCGCCGGCCTCGATCACCGCGCGGGTGATCTGTTCCAGCTCGTCGATGCCGGTCCGGCTGCCGTCCTCGGGGCTGAACTCGACGTCATCGACATAGGACCTGGCCTTCTCAACACCCCTGATCGACATCTCGACAATCGCCTCGAAGGGCTTCTTAAATTTGTGATCGAGATGGATCTTGGACGTCGCGCAGAAGACGTGGATCCTCGGCTGGTAGGCCGAGCGCAGGGCTTCTGCCGCCCGCTCGATGTCTCGATCAACGCAGCGAGCCAGACCGGCGACGGTGGTCTGCGCCAGGTCCTTGCCGATCGCCTTGACCGCCTCGAAGTCGCCCTGGCTGGTAATCGGGAAGCCGGCCTCGATGATGTCGACACCCAGCGCCTCGAGCTGACGGGCGATCTCGATTTTTTCCTGGTGGTTCAGCGAGGCACCGGGCGACTGCTCGCCGTCACGCAGCGTCGTGTCAAAGATCCGGATGGGGGTGGTCTGGGCCATGGTGTGTCGTGGGGCTGGAGGTGGTGGGGATGAGGGATTAGGTATACCGAGCGACAAAAAAACCCTGTCGGGCCGAGCCAGACAGGGTTTGGAAGATCGTTATAAAGCGATCGCAGCCCTATCCAGCGCGGTCCAACAGCAGCAGGCCTAGGATTAGGCCGGTGCCGAGGTCGAGCTGGAAGAGGCAACGGTTCATATCGGGTCGAAGGATATTCGGCGGGACGGGTCGTGTCAACCAACAGGATCATCGGCTCAGCAGGTCATCCCGCTTAAGCGCTGGCCCAGCTTAGCTGCGGTGATATCGTTAAGATTCCCGCCTATGCCCGAGACGATGAAAGCCCTGGTCAAAGCTCAAGCGGAGGTCGGCTTGTGGATGCAGGATGTGCCGATCCCCGAGATCGGCATCAACGAGGTGCTGGTCAAGGTCGACCGCACCGGGATCTGCGGCACCGATCTGCACATTTACAGCTGGGACGATTGGGCACAACAGACCATCCCGGTGCCCATGGTCGTCGGGCACGAATTCGTCGGGCAGATCGTCGAGGTTGGGTCGAATGTCAACGACTACCGGCCGGGGATGATCGTGTCCGGCGAGGGGCACGTGGTGTGTGGCCGCTGCCGCAACTGCCTGGCCGGGCGTCGGCACCTGTGCAAGGACACCTCGGGGATCGGGGTGAACCGGCCCGGCGCTTTTGCCCAGTACATCGCCCTGCCGAACGCCAACGTGTGGGAGCACCCCCCGGACATTGACCGGGACGTGGCATCGATTTTTGATCCCCTGGGCAACGCGACGCACACCGCGTTGCAGTGGGACCTGCTGGGCGAGGACGTGCTGATCACCGGGGCCGGGCCGATCGGCATCATGAGTGCTGCCATCTGCAGGCACGCCGGGGCCAGGCACGTCGTCGTCACCGATGTCAACGACTACCGCCTGGACCTGGCCAAGAAGATGGGCGCGACCCTCGCGATCAATGTGACCCGGCACTCCATCGCCGATGCCCAACAACAGCTCGGCATGCGCGAGGGCTTCGATGTCGGTCTAGAGATGTCCGGCAACGCACGCGCTTTTCGCGACATGATCGACAACATGACCCACGGCGGGAAGATCTCCGTGCTGGGCATCCCCGACCCCGGCATGGCCATCGACTGGAACACCGTCGTCTTCAACATGCTCACCATCAAAGGCATCTACGGCCGGGAGATGTACGACACCTGGTACAAGATGGCGGTCATGGTCCAGAGCGGGCTGGACATCAGTCCTGTGATCACCCACCGCTTTACCGCAGACGAATTCCAGCAAGGCTTCGACGCCATGCTGAGCGGCACCTGCGGGAAGGTTGTGCTGAATTGGTAATTCGATCTTGAACCGCCAAGGACGCCAAGGAAGGCAAGTAACTTTGCCATCTAACAAGCTTGCGAGTAACACGACCAGATAGAAGTTAGGCCGAACGACTAATCCATCTTAGGAATAGATGATGAACATTCAAGAACAAAAGCTAGCAGGCCTGAGCACCGCTTCCTACTCTTACTCAATGTGTAGCCTTCCTAGCGATGACCTATACACAGCACTCATCGTCGCTTTTTCTGGCGAAGCGGGCAATAGTCACGAACACTGTGGCACCTTTCGATTCATGGATGCGGTCACAATGGCCGGCATTATCGCATGGGAACCCTCCGCACTGATTCTTGATCTACGAGATCTGAAGTACGACTGGGGAGATGAGATGCATAGAACACTAACCGTCGCGTTAGCTTGGTATGGCGAGGATTTTCCGACGGCGGCGGTCGTGTCTGACTTGAATCGAGAAGGACTTACCAGCCTAGTGGAATATGAGATGCAAGAAGACCCTGCCAAATGGCTCTTCAGCTCGATCGGCGAGGCGGTCAAAGCGATCGACACAACGCTTCGTCCACACATCCAAGAAATGCAAGAACTAAGAAAAAAAGCTTTGGATTATGCGAACTCACCAGAATCACGAGAACGACGCCAGCGAATCATTGACACTTTAGGACATGACCCCCAAATACCGGATTGAATATTCATTTAATGCCTTCCTTGGCGTCCTTGGCGCCTTGGCGGTTCAAAAAACGAGACACAAAAGATGTACGGCAACTTCCAAAACCACCTCCAATCGACCATCAATGAGATCAAAGACGCCGGGCTCTACAAGGCCGAGCGCATCATGACCTCGCCGCAGGACGCAAAGGTCGGCGTCACGACGACTGACACGCCCGTCCTCAACATGTGCGCGAACAACTACCTTGGGCTTGCTGATCATCCCGACGTGATCGCCGCGGCCAAGTCCGCGATGGACGACTGGGGCTACGGGCTCGCCTCCGTCCGGTTCATCTGTGGTACGCAGGAGATCCACAAGCAACTCGAAGTCAGGCTCTCCGAGTTCCTCGGCACCGAGGACACGATCCTTTACTCGTCCTGCTTCGATGCCAACGGCGGGCTGTTCGAGACGCTGCTGACCAAGGAAGACGCGGTCATCAGCGACTCGCTCAACCACGCGTCGATCATCGACGGTGTTCGGCTCTGCAAGGCGATGCGGTACCGCTACGCCAACAACGACATGGCCGACCTCGAAGCCAAGCTCAAAGAGGCCGACGCCGCCGGGGCACGCTACAAGATGATCACGACCGACGGTGTGTTCTCGATGGACGGCTACATCGCGCAGCTCGACAAGGTCTGCGACCTCGCCGACCGGTACAACGCGCTGGTCCACTTCGACGACTGCCACGCCACCGGGTTCGTCGGCAAGACCGGCCGAGGCACGCACGAGCACTGCGGCGTGATCGACCGCATCGACATCACCACCGGCACCCTCGGCAAAGCCATCGGCGGCGCCTCGGGCGGCTACACCTCCGGTAAGAAAGAGATCATCGAGCTCTTGCGCCAACGCTCCCGCCCCTACCTCTTCTCCAACTCCGTCGCCCCCGGAATTGTCAACGCCTCGCTCAAGGCCTTAGAAATATTGGCCGCCTCGACCGAACTCCGCGACAAGCTCGAAGCCAACACCCAGCACTTCCGAAGCGGCATGAAGGAGCTCGGCTTCGACATGCTCGAGGGCACCCACCCGATCAGCCCGGTGATGTTCTACGACGCGGTGAAGGCAAGCGTCTTTGCCGAGAAGCTGCTGGCGCGCGGCGTGTACGTGATCCCGTTCAGCTTCCCGGTCGTCCCCAAGGGCCAGGCCCGCATCCGCACACAGATCAGCGCTGCCCACTCGATCGATGACCTGGACTTCGCGATGGCACAGTTCAAAGCGGTGCGGGACGCGTTGGGGGATTGACTCGTAAGATCGGTCGATATAATGCAGTAATGATCGTCAAGGCCGACCAACCCGACCACCCGCCGATTGACCTCGAAGCGATGCCGCCTTGGCGTGTCACGAGCGAGAGGTATCTTGAATTGATCTCTTCGGGGAAACTTGGGCCCGAAGATAAGGTCGAGTTGATCAACAGTATGATTACATCTATGTCACCCGCCGGGCCAAAACATAACGCAGTGGTAAGACGACTGACGCGTTTGTTCGGATCCGTCTTGGATCGGCATGATTTACAGGTTCAAGGTACGGTCCATTTAAGCAATGGACAGATTTTTGATCCTGACATCACGGTCATCCGTCTGCAGAATGACGAAGTGCTTGAGGACCGCCACCCAGGCCCCGGCGACATCATGCTCATTGTCGAAGCCGCTGGCTCGTCCATGAAACGCGACGCACAGGTCAAGATGCCGGTCTATGCCGCGGCGGGGATCCCCGAATACTGGATCGCGGACATCGAGAACCAGACCCTCATCGTCCACCGCGACCCAACCGACCACGGTTACGCCCTGATCCAGCAATTCAAAGGCGACACGCCGGTCGTCGCAGACGCTGTCGAGGGCCTGTCTCTCGCCCCTGCCGCCATCTTCGCATAGCTTCGCTAAAAAGACGCCGATCTTCGCTCCCCCACTTGTCCCCCGCGTCGGTTCCGCGATAATGCCGGGCTTCGCTAATGATTTCCACCCCGAGCCCACCGACCGGCATGAGCACCACCCTCACGATTGTTTACACCAAGACCGACGAAGCCCCGGCGCTGGCGACGTATTCGCTGCTGCCGATCATCCGCGCCTTCGTCGGCCAGGCCGGCATCGATATTGAACTCAAGGACATCTCCCTGGCCGGGCGCATCCTGGCTCAGTTTCCGGACCGGCTGACCGATGCGCAGCGGGTGCCGGATGCGCTGGGCGAGCTTGGCGCGTTGTGCAAGACCCCGGGGGCGAACGTGATCAAGCTGCCGAACATCAGCGCGTCGATCCCTCAACTGAGCTCAGCGATCGCGGAGTTGCAGGCCAAGGGATTCGATATCCCCGACTACCCTGCCGAGCCAACGACACCTGAGGAACAAGCGATCCGGGCGGCGTACGCGAAGGTCTTGGGCAGCGCGGTGAACCCGGTGCTGCGCGAGGGCAACTCGGACCGGCGCGTCGCCGGGCCGGTCAAGGCTTACGCCCAGGCCCACCCACACTCAATGGGCGCCTGGTCCAGCGAGTGCAAGTCGCACGTCGCCTCGATGACCGAGGGCGACTTCTTCGGCAGCGAGCAGTCGCACACCTGTGAGCAGGCGACGACCGTGACGATCAAGCACGTCGCCGAGGACGGCAAAGAAACCATCCTCAAGGACGGCCTCAAACTAGAAGCCGGCGAAGTGCTCGACGCGTCCTGCATGTCCGCCGCGAAGCTCGAAGCCTTCCTCGCCGAGCAGATCGCCGATGCAAAAGCGCAAGGCGTGCTCTTCTCCCTGCACATGAAAGCAACGATGATGAAGGTCTCCGACCCGATCATCTTCGGGCACTGCGTCAAGGTGTTCTTCAAGCCACTCTTCGAGAAGCACGCCGCGAAGTTCGACGAGTTGGGCGTCAACCCGAACAATGGCTTTGGTGACATCGTCGCGAAAGCTGATGGAATCGACGCAGACATCGAAGCGATTTACAAAGACCAGCCGCCTCTGGCGATGGTTGATTCGGACAAAGGTATCACGAACCTGCACGTGCCCAGCGACATCATCATCGACGCTTCGATGCCCGCGATGATCCGCAACTCCGGGCAGATGTGGGGGCCGGACGGCAAGCCGCGCGATACGAAAGCGGTGATCCCCGACCGCTGCTACGCCGGAGTGTATCAGGCGACGATCGCGTTCTGTAAAGCCAACGGCGCGTTCGACCCGTGCACCATGGGAAGCGTTGCGAACGTCGGGTTGATGGCGAAGAAGGCCGAGGAGTACGGCAGCCACGACAAGACCTTCGAGATCACAAGCGCCGGCAAGGTACAGGTCATCGACCAGGACGGCAACGTGATCTTCGAGCATGCCGTCGAGCCGGGCGACATCTGGCGGGCCTGCCAGACCAAGGACATCTCGATCCGCGACTGGGTTAAGCTGGCCGTCACCCGCGCCCGGCTGACGGACACCCCCGCGATCTTCTGGCTCAACAAGGACCGCGCCCATGATGCCCAGCTCATCACCAAGGTCAACACCTACCTCAAAGACCACGACACCAAGGGCCTGGACATCCAGATCCTCGCCCCCGTCGAGGCGACCCGGCACGCCTTGGAGCGATGCAAGGCCGGCCAAGACACGATCAGTGTCACGGGCAACGTGCTGCGTGACTACCTGACCGACTTGTTCCCGATCCTCGAGCTGGGCACGAGCGCCAAAATGCTCTCGATTGTCCCCCTGCTCAACGGCGGCGGGCTCTACGAAACCGGGGCCGGCGGCTCGGCACCGAAGCACGTCCAGCAGTTCGTCGCGGAAAACCACCTGCGCTGGGACTCGCTGGGTGAGTTCCTCGCGCTGGGTGTGTCGCTGGAGGACGTCGCAAGAAAGACCGACAACCCGAAGGCCGCGGTGCTCGCCTCAGCACTGACCGCCGCGACGACCCAATTGCTCAACCAGGGCAAGAGCCCGCAGCGTAAAGCCGGCCAACTCGACAACCGTGGCAGCCACTTCTACCTCGCGTTATTTTGGGCGCAGGCCTTGGCCGCGCAGGAAGCCGACCCGGGCCTCGGCTCGGCCTTCGCCCCGCTGGCCCAAGCACTCGCGGGCAGCGAAGAAGCCATCCTCGCCGAGATCGACGCGGCCCAGGGCCGGCCGGCCGACCTCGGTGGATACTATCGACTCGATGATGCAGAGGCGGCCGCCGCGATGCGTCCCAGCGAGACATTCAACACCGCGCTGGACCACCTGGTCGGCACATCCGCTTCGGCCCAATAGCCCGGGGTATCGTGAACCACGACCAAGGCCAGATCGAACCGGCTTCCTACCGATGCAGCAACTGCGGCTATGACCTCAGCGGCTCGGCGATCGGCGGGTTCTGCCCGGAGTGCGGCACCCCCGTAACCGACTCGATCCGGCTGGCCGTGGGACAGTCCGGCGGCACCGGCTCGTCGCAGGCGACGGTGATGTCGCTGGTCTTCGGGCTCATCGGGATCACCGCGTGCGGCTTTGTCGCGCCGCTGGGGATCGTCTTCTATTACCGTGCCAAGGCCGACGTCCAGTCGGGGGGTGCCCCGGCGAGCTCGATGGGGATGGCTAAGGCCGGCCTGATCCTCGGCTGGATCGGCAGCGCGCTGACGCTCTTGGTCTGCCTGCTTTATGCCTTCATCTTCACGATGATGGGTGTCGCCGGGCCTTGACCACGCCTTGCAGCAGGCAGCCGTTTGGGCGGCCACGCTCAACGCGTGAATCGTTATTCACTCAGGATCAGCGACCCCGGCACGGCCATCTGCTTGACCGGGATGGCGTAACGCATCCGGTCGGTCAGCAGGTCGATGCCCAGGCGCATGACGACCGGGCGGGCCGTGGTGTCGAAGAGCCCGGCGGCGCGGACGATCCGGAAGGTCATGGTGGCCTGCCCGCCGGGCTTGATCGTGGCGTGGCGGTGGTCGGGCAGCGCGTTCCACCGGCTGTCTTCTGACGTGGGGATGACTTCGATCTCAATGGGCATCGAGGCGGGGTTGGTGATCGTGACCGTGAGGTCCTGCAGGACCGAGCCGTCTTCTTCGATCTGCATGGGCTGCTCGAAGCTCATCATCGTCCTCGCCCGGCCCAGGACCTCGCTCTGTTCGGAGACCTCGCCGGTGATGCCGCGGCTGTCGATCACCCCGCCGACCGGGATCGATGCCACGGCGATCTGCCCCTCCCGCACGGTCACGGTCGTGAAGTGGTGCAGCCAACCCGCCCGGGGTGCCCAGCCGGGCTGATATCCGCCCGCGGTCGCCAGCGCGAAGTACTCGATGTTGTCCTTCGGGTCGTATCGCATGTGGTGGATGTGCCCCGCAAAGACACCCGAGACGTTGCCCGCCTCGACCAATAAGGCGTGAACCTTCTGCCAGTGCTCCCCGTAACCCCGACCCAGCCAGCGGGGGTGGTGCAGGAACACGAACACGTGCTTGGCTTCCTCGGCCTTGCCCAGGGTTTCCTCGAGCCAGGAGAACTGCTCGTCACTCATCCGCTGCATGGACGGCTGCCTAAAGCCCCGCCGATCCTGTTCGTCTCCTTCATCGGAGTAGAGGACGATAAAGAAGCAGTCCTTGTGCTCGAAGGCGTACCAGAGCGGGCCGAAGTGCATCTCGTAGTTCTCTTCGTGCTCGCCCTCGGGCCGGTTCGGGCCCCGCCAGTAGACGTCGTGGTTGCCGGCCACGGGGAACCAGGGGCAGAGCAGCTCGCCCATCACCGCTTTATATTGCTCGGCCTGCTTGAGCCAGTCGGGCGTCTGGTTGTAGCCATCGATCAGGTCACCGACCGTCATGACCAGGTCCGGCTCGAGCAGGTTGGTGTCGGCCACGGCTTGGGCAAGGATGTCGATGCCCTCGTTGGGGCCGCCGGTGCGGTCGCCGAAGATGACGAACGTGAACGCCTCGTCCTCGGCGGGCAGCGACAGCGGCGCGCCATCGCGGCTGGTGTGGAATCGGTCGCCGGCCTCCTCACGGGGGTGAGCTTGGTTGTGCGAGTGGGTGTGGCGGTCGTGGGTGACCGGGGCGATCGCCTGGCCAATGGCAGAATCGGCCAGCAGCCCGAGCACAACAAACAGGAAGAGAGAGGTCGTGCGGGTCTGCATGGGACTTCCAAGCGAACGGCGAACAGATGTTGGGACGTCCATAGATGCACCATACCGCGCCGATCAAAACCGAGCCGCAGACCGGTGGCTCTCACTTTATTCTGACCTCGGGTCTATTGGCGGAGATCGAAACACACAACCTGCCGATGATCGCGGACGACGAGCCGGCCATCCGAAACCACCAGGGGCGACCAGGCGTTGTTCGAGTTGCCCCGCCCCTCAAGGGCGACGAACTTGGAGATGAGCCTGAACCGCTCCGGGCCCGGGTCGATCAACATGAGTTCCCCCGTGTCGCCATCGAACGCCAGCAGCTTGCCATCGACCAGGGTCGTTGCGCCGCGGTTGAGGTTGGGCGCATTGCGGGTCTTCCAGACGACCTCGCCGTTCTGTGGGTCGATACACGCCAACCCGCCTTGCAGGTTACGGCCGCGGAGAAGATTGGCATTCTCATTGATGTTCAGATACAGGTACTTTTCGTAGTAGATCGCGGGATGGACCTGGCCGCCCTCGGGGATGCGGTAGACCTCCTCGATACGTATCGCCGCGGCGATCGGCTTGACCTCGAAAAGTACCGAACCGTTCTCGTACCCATTGGTACAGAAGACGTACTGGTTGTTCCGGCCTAGTACGGTGACCGGCGGGATGGTGACGTGCGGGCCGCCCTGGATCTCGTAGACCTGATGCGACCAGATGGTCTGCCCGGTGTCGATGCTGACGAAGTGGACGTGCGTGCGGTCGCGGACACTGATCCCGCGGACCCCCGCGATCTCCCGCACCACGGGCGTGTGGAACGAGTGCAGGGTCTCGAGCCTGGCCTGGGATTCCCAAACCGTTTCACCCGTCTGCGGATTGAGGGCCACGACGACCGGGTCACCCTGAGCGGTCGGCGTGATCAGCAGGATATCGTCCACGATAACCGCGGACGGCCCGTAGCCGAACCGCTTGTTCTCATCGGGGTAGCGGTCGTAGATGTTGAACTGCCAGTCCGCCCGATGGGTCTCACGGTTGACCGCATGGATATGTCCGAAGCCCCCAGTCATGTAGACGTGGGTGTCGGTGACGCAAGGCGTTGAGCGGGAGCCGGGGAAGTTGATCCGCCCCGGCGCGTCGTAGCGGAACTGCCAGAGTTCCTCGCCGGTGTCCAGGTTGAAGACGCGCAGGACGTCGGCCTCGCCCTGCACGCGGTCGTTGAGGAAGACTTGGCCATCGACGATCGCGGGCCCGGCGAAACCGACGCCGACGTCGTGCCGCCAGAGTTCGGGCGGGCCGTTGGCCGGCCAGGCATCGAGCAGCCCGGTCTCGGCCGAGGTCGCGTCCTGCTGGATACCAAGATGCTGGGGCCAATCGTCGGCCAAGATCGGCAGCGTGAGAAACGCGACCGCCAAGCCCGGCAGGGCCGCCGTATAAATGGATCGGAGCCATCGTTGCATGTGGATGTCCTTTCTTGCTCGGTTTGCCAAACAACTCGGGGCAGATCAGGCCGGGCCGGTCCCCGCATACGTTCTATACCCTCTGATCGCGTCCGGCGTCATCCGGCATCGATCAGGTAAAGGATTGAGGTATGCCTATCATACGCATCCCGATCCATTCGCATGCGGTTCAGCACTATCGCCGCCATGCAACGCCCAACGGACACGGCCATATAGCGTGTCCGCCGCGTGTGACGCGGCGGCTTGCGAAGGCATATCAGCCTACGAATAAATCGGGCTGTTTATCGCTTGCCATGTTTCTCACCGGGCCTGGGAATCTAAACATCATTACGCGAATCGAGTGCGGCCGCGGCTCGGGGCAACGGGTTTAATCCGCGCTGCCTGACAGGGTCGTCTCCAGGCGGCGTAGGTGGGCGCGGACCTGCTGGCGGCGGAGGTCGTCAAGGCTGCGGTGGCCGAAACGGACCTCATAGAACAGTTCGGTGAGTGACACGACCGGCTCGAAGCGGAGCTGGTCCTGCTCGGCCAGGTCACGGGCAAAGCGGTACGGCGACTGCCAGTGCGGCCTCTCCCAGCCGTAGCGCTCGAGCACCTCAAGCATGGTGATATAGAAGCGGAGCTGACGGGCGAGCTGGCGCCGCTGATGCCGGGGCAGCGCGGTGAGCTGGAGGGCGACCATCCGGCGGTGCCGGAGGATCAGGGTGCGGATCAGTGAAAACAGCGCGACCATCAGCACCACGCTGATCAGTACCATCATGATGTAGCCGACCTGGTCGATCTCGAGGTTGCTGGATTTGGTGTCCACCCAGGCGCGGGCGGAGCCGACCCAAGAGTCCGGGCCGGCGGTGATGAACGAGCTGATCGCGCCCAGCAGTTCTTCCTGAGCGCGTTTGTCGTAGGTGATGATGGTTGCGATCCAGTTAAATTCAAGGTGGTCGTAGAGCGAGCGGAGCGAGCCTAACAACCCACCGCTTCTGGCAAAGTGCAGCTGGTCGACGGCCGATGCCGGGGTCGCGTCGATGGTGTACCAGCCGTGGCCCGGGCCCAGGTCGACTTCCGCCCAGGCGTGGGCGTGTTGCTGACGGACCACGTAGTAGTCGCCGATCTCGTTGTATTCCGCAGCACGGAAACCGGTCACCAGACGCGCCGGCAGCCCCACGCATCGGCACAACGCCGCGAGCCCCGAAGCGAACAACTCGCAGTGCCCGGCCCGGTTGAGAAAGAGAAACCCGATGACCGGGTCATCGGCCGCGGACTTGGGGTTGTCCGTCGTGTAGGTGAAATTCAGGCGGAGATAACGGGCCAAAGCACGGACCGCAGCGCGGCGGGTTGCCGCGTCGGCATTGGACAGGTCCGTCGGCAGACCCGCCGAACTGAGGATCGATCGGGCCATCGCTCCGACCCGGTCCACCTCAACCGACCACGCCCGGACATACCGCTCGTCCTCCTCTTCAGAAGCCGGGCCAAACCGAGTACCACGAGACCTGAAGTCAAACCGCCCCCGGCTGTCGGCCTCGCCCGGCCCCCGCCACCCCGTATCTCGCGAGACCCTGACCTGATCGGGCAGTTGGGCCTTGTACAGCTCACGGATATCGCCCTGTGGCTGCACCGGCAGCTGGACCCCGTATTCCTGAACCCGCGACGAGGGGGACAGGGACATCAGTTGCTGGTCTTCGATGTTGAACTGGATGTGTTTCTGGGTCGATACACGGAGATAGGTCGTGGCGACCGGACCCTCGACCGCCGTGGGTACAAAGAGGTTTTGTTGGCTGATACGCCGGAGGGTAATGGTCGCGTCGTAGATCGGCTGGCCCGAGAGGTTGGCCAGACGAAGCCCGCGATCGCCGGCCTCGATGACCCGCTCCTCGGTCGCGTTCTGGTGCGAGCGGACCCAGGACTGCGTATCCGCTTCGTACTGATCCAGCACCGCGCCGCGAAGCAGCCAAGGACGATCCTCGCCCCCAACCGTCACACCGTTGCGCTTGACCCTCAGGTTGAGCACCGGCTCGGGCGAGCCGGTACCGATCGCCCCGCCCCCCAAGTTGATCGTGCTGGAAAAACCCGCCTGTGACTGCGCCGAGCCAGCCGGGCGGGACAGCGCAACGGCCAGGCCGTCCTGCTTGGAACGGGGCGCGGCAATAAAGACCAGCACCGCACAAACCACACAGAAAAGACCGAGCGCAGCGGCGGTCCAGCGGAAGTGCCACCGCTGTCGGGGCCCGCCGACCGGCTCGGGGAACGCGGGCGCCTCATCTAATGGGGCGGCCGATTTCTGACGCTCATGCACCAGATCGCCGCAGCTCTTGAGCTGGAAGGTCAGCGCCGTCAGCAGCGCAAGGATGCAGTAGACCAGCAACAGCAAGCCATAGATCAGGGTGATGCCGCCGGGCAACACGCTGCCGGAGAGCATCTGCAACGCGCTTAATGCAATAAGCTGCAGATACTCCCGCCGACCCTTCTGGGCAAAGAGCAGGATGACCTGCAGGGACATCGTAAAGTGCCCGACCAGCGCGACCGGCTGGCTAGCGCCGGTCAGCCTGACTTCGAGCGTCAGCAGCATCACCGCGCCGAGCGCCCCGAAATTCAGCCCCTGTCGGCTGATACCACGCCGGCCCCCCGACTCGGTATAGAACCACGAGATCACCGCGAGCGCGCCGACCAACGCCAGCAGCACCGGCCGGCCCTCCGCGATACAGAACGCCAGGATCCCAAGCAGGATCTGCAGGAAAGCCAGGCGGCGGAACGGGTAGTCCAGCGGGTTCACGCCCGGGCCGCCCCCCTTTCCTGCGAGCTGACCTCAAAGGCCGGCTCATCGCGGTCGAGGACCGGGCGCTCGCCGCGACGATCGCGCTTGTGCCTCGACGCAAGGATCTGGTTCGGCGCAATCGGCACGGTGATCTTCTCCAATTCATCACCCAGCAGCACCACCGCCCGGCGGCGACGAAGCGATCCACGCTCGCCGCCGGCCTGGACGATCACCGAAGGCGTCTCCGAAGGCGCGTGGACCCCAGAGGGTAACGTGCCGGCCCGGACCAGGGCCAACGTCTCAAGGATCGCGGCACGGTGTGGGTGGGAGTGGTGAGGCCGAAGCGGCATGGTGTCCGCCCCGTCGATATTCAGCCCGACCCGGTAGCCCGCGAGGTAGGCATCACACGCCAGCGAAGCCGCCAGACTGATCGCCCGGTCAATCGCGTACTCGTCTTCCGCAGTGCGCTGCGGCACGGCGTCATCCTGATTTGCCGGGGCGTAGTTGGAAAGGTCGAGCATGATGATCAGGCTCGGGGGGACCGGCTGGGTCAGTTGCCGAGACCGCAGCTCACCGGTCTTGGCCGAGTGTTTCCAGTCGATGATTTTCATGCTGTCGCCCTTGCGGTACTCGCGCAGGCAATAGAACTCCTCGCTGCCGCCCTCTTTGTCGAGTTGGTGGAAGCCGCCCGCGTCGAGCCGGGTCACCGCGCCCATGGCCTGGCGGGTCATGCGGTACAACCGGGGCAGGATCAGGACCTCCTGCGGATCCTCAAAGACAACCACCCGCCGCACCACGCCAAAAGGAAAGTCGCTGTGCAGTTCGATGGCTTGAAGCCCGAGTTGCCCACGCCGGATCGGCCAGCACGAGCTCTGAGCCTGGCACACCGCGTCCCGCGCCAGGTGCTTGACCCAGCCGGTCGGACGCTCGAGCAAGCGCTGCGGCCGCTCCTTCATCGGCCCGGCCCGCTTGTACCCCCGACGCCCCTTGCCCCACGTCTCCGTTAACACCAACGAGAAGACCGGCACCCGCCCCGCCTTGCTCAGCCGATACCGCAACACCAGCTCCTCACCCGCCACCCCGTGGCTCGCCGGCAGCCGATCCAGCTCCAGCCCACGCATCCCCAGCCACGCCCAGACCAACGAGCTCAGCAGCAAGCCCCCCAACAAGCCCAGGGCCATGAACATCAGGTTCGCCTGCGTAAACAGCGCCGCGCCCAGCGTCAACGCCAACACAAACAGGAACACCCGCCCCGTCGGTCCGACTTCCAGTCGTGTGCGCGTTGGCTTCATAGTCAAACTCGACGGCCGCCAAACCAATCCCCGCCGCGCTCAGGCCCAACCCCCGCCGACTCAGTCTTCCAGGTAGGGCGCCGCATCACGCAACGCCTCATCCAGGAAATCGCTTGGCACACGCAGGTTCTCCCGGCCACGCGGCATGATGATCAACAAACGCTGACGACGCGAGGGCAACGCCAGCGTCTGCATCGCACCGGCAAAACCGTCCTTACGGGCGATCACCGTCGCCTCGTATTCAAGGAACCCCGCACCGGTTACATCCACCGGCAAAACGAAAAAGCCCTGACTGTCCGTCAGGACACCCGGCAGCATCCGGCGGTCGATCCGGTTGTTCGGCTCGAAGACCGCCTGCACCGTCGCCCCGACCCCACTCAGGTCGTCCTCCTTCAGACGCGGGTCGTCTTGTCCCACGACCAGGACCTGGGGTGCCGTACCCTGGATCACCTTCCCGTGGATCGCATACGAGCCACCACACCCAAATAGGGCAAAGACTATGACCAGCAGCAAACCGATCGCAAGCTTGTCAGGAAAATGCCGCATCATCACCCTACACCGGCTTGAGTTCATCGACCTTCGGAAGGTCCTTAAGTGTGCCCAGGCCAAAGACCTCGAGGAACTGCTTGGTCGTGCCGTAAAGCATCGGCCGACCAATCTCCTCGGCCCGGCCAACGATCTTGACCAGATGCTTGTCCATGAGCGACCTCAAGACCTCGCCGCTCGCCGCTCCGCGTACCGCCTCGACATCCGCCCGGACGATCGGCTGCTTGTACGCCACGATCGCCAGTGTCTCGAGTTGGGCCGTACTCAGCCGCCCCTCATTCTTCGTCCGCTTTAGCCCGTCCAGTACATCCGCGTACTTCGGCAGCGTCACCACCTGCCACGCCCCCGCTACCTGCTCGATCCGGAAGCTCCGACCGGTCCGCTCGTACAGCTCGTTCAGCTCTCCGACCGCTGACTCTACTGCCTTGGACGCCCCCTTGAATCCTAACGCCTCGGCTACCCGCGCCGCCGACATCGGCCGATCACTGGTCAACAGCGCCGCCTCCACCCGCACCGCGAAGTCCTCCGACAACACCACCGGCGCCGCATCCGAAGCCTCACCTTCCGCCGCCAAATGCTCCGCGCCCTCAAACGCTCCCCCGCATCCGTCCCCCGGCCCCTGCTCGTGTTCATGTTCAGTTGTTTTGACTTCGCTCTCGCTCATCGCACCATTGTAGCGTGCGGAGGCTACGACAATACCGCCACGCCCCCTCATAAACTCAGAGTCGGGTAAAGCCCAATCAATAGCAAATAGCCTAACACGGTGGTCGAGTTACTCAATCTGGCCCAGTACCTGCGTTAGTCTGGCGGGGTGAATGAGTTGGTCAAGATGGTAAAGCAGTTCCAGGCTGGGACGCAAGGAGGCCGTAGGCCGAGTGGAGCCACGGCCTGGAACTGACGCGTTTTGCGTCGCCTCCGCCTGGGCGAACGCCCGCGGCGTCACGTAGCCCAGCGACCGGTGCGGACGCACGTGGTTGTACTTCCAACGCCAGTCCTCCAGCACCACCCGGGCTTCGGTCAGCG
>JBCDHS010000011.1:0-84123 GCA_038749735.1 Planctomycetota bacterium | reverse complement strand
TGCCTGCGCCGCATCGCCGCGACGACGGTCGAGGACCTAGTCAAAGCAACCGCCAACGCGCTAAGAACCGTCACTGCACAGGACTGCTTGGGCTCCTTCAAGGCGTGCGGATACTGCCACTAAATACGCCTGATGCTCTAGCATGAGACTTTCTGCCAAAAAGCGACTATTTGGAGTACGCAAAGAACCCTACTTTTATGTTCTTTGGTGGGATCCAGATCACAAAGTATGTCCGAGCAAGAAAAAGCATACTTAGCGATTCATTACAGTCCAAGCACCCTACGTACCAATGCAACTAAACCCTTCGCATCCGCTTCACGTTCTGCTTCGGCGATGATGCGGATGATCGGTTCGGTGTTGCTGGGGCGGACGTGGACCCACTGGTTGTCCCAGTCCACGCGGATGCCGTCCTGGTCATCGATCCGCTGGTCGGCGAAGGCGGCCCGCATCTTGTCGGGCATGGTTTGGAGGACGGCCGGGTCGACGTCGGCCTTGTCCTTGACAATGGCGTAGGCGGGCATGGCGGCGACGATCGCGCTGAGCGTTTTCTTCTCGGCGGCGAGCATTTCGAGGATGTAGGCCATGCCGATGAGCGAGTCGCGGACCTGGCTGACGCGGTTGTCGATGATCCCGCCGTTGCCCTCGCCGCCGAGGGTGCAGCCTCGCTCGCGCATCCCGGCGGTGACGTTGGCTTCGCCGACGGCGGTGCGGACCACAAAGCCGCCGATCGCCTGAGCCACATCATCGACCATCCGGCTGGTGGAGAGGTTGGCGGCGACGCCCTCGCCCGGGCCGAGCTTGTGTTTAGCACATAGCGCGAGGGTGTACTCCTCGCCGATGTACCGGCCCTGCTCATCGACGATGGCGAGGCGGTCGGCGTCGGGGTCCTGGGCAAAGCCCACGTCGGCGCCGGCCCGGGCCGTCTGCTCGCTTAGCTCGACCAGGTTCTCTTTCGTCGGCTCGGGGGTGTGGGGGAAGTGGCCGGTCGGCTCGGCGAAGAGGTGGGTGACACGGACCCCCAGCGCGTCGAGCAGGGCGCGGGCCTCGTCCCCGCCGGCACCGTGGACCGAATCGACGACGCAGGACAACCCGGCCCCGCGGATCAGGTCGGCATCAACTCGTTCAAGCACGCGGTCGACGTGGACCGACACACCTTCGGCAAAGTCGCTGATGGGTCGGATCGCGGCGACCTCGGCGAACGAGACGTCGTCCCGCTTGAACCGGTCGATGATGGCGTGGGACTGGTCGGGCGGGGGCGCGACGCCGTCGTAGCGCAGCGGCTTGATGCCGTTCCAGGGGAAGGGGTTGTGGCTGGCGGTGATGACCATCCCCCCGTCGCCGGCGAGGTGGTCCATGGCGATGGCGACGCCGGGCGTCGACAGCACACCGACGCGGACCACCCGGCAGCCGACGGACGCGAGCCCGGCGGCGGCGGCGGCCTCAAGCATCTGTCCCGAGGCTCGCGAGTCTCGGCCCAGCGCGACAATCGGGGGAGATGTGGGGTCGTGCCCGGGCCGGCGGTTGGTATGGAGCCAGGTCCCGTAGGCCGCCGCGAAGCGTGCGGCGACCGTTGGGGTAAGCGATCGACCGACCAGTCCACGCATGCCGGAGATCGAGAGCATCAGCGGGGCGTCGTTGCTGCGGGTTGACATGCCGGGCAGTGTAGCGGCAGTCGGTGCGGCTGGGCAGTGCCCGCGAGCCGGCGCGTCGTCAGTCCATAAACTGGACCTGGTCCATGGACAGGATCTTGATCTGCGGGGTGCCGCGGTGGGCCTCGACCAGGCCACGGACCCGGACGGTCCTGTTCCGGAAGGTCGCTTCGACGCTACCATCGAGCGTGGAGGCGAGGTCGTCGAAAATCACCATGTAGAACTTGCCCCGCCAGTCTGCGCTGAAGTTAAGGAAGTTGGTCGCGCTGGACTTACCCAGGCGGACGACCTTGCCCTCGACCACGATCTCGTGCCCGACGTACTGGGCCGCCTGGGTCCAGGGGACGACATCGGGGATGTTATCCGGGTCGATGGCCTGCCCGAACGGGTCGGCATCGGTCAGCCGGTCCGGCGGGATCAGTGTCTGGACAACTTCGCCGGGCTGGGGAAATGGGCTGCGGCCGGCTTTGTCGTGGACGGGGAAGGTCTCGGGTACGTTGAGATCAAGCTCGCCATCACTCGGCGAGGCGTTGGTGTTATCTGTTGCATCAGCTTTGATGTTGATGTTTTCACCGGTGCCGGCGGGGGTGTTATCGGCCTGCGACGTTGCCGCGTCCGCGTCCGCGCCCTTGCCCGGTGCGGGCGGTGCGGGCGGCGCCTGCTCCCCGCAGCCAAGCGCGAACAGCAGCACGAACATGAGCGTGCAAGCGGGGTACAGCAGCGGGGTCGGTTTGGGCATCTTGGGTCTCCGCTTCGCGGGTCGTGTGGTCGATTACAATCGGATCATGGACCGGATCATCGGTCAAACCCGTGCGGTGGGGACGCTGGCGTCGCAGGTCGCAGCCGGGCGCGTCCACCACGCCCAGATTTTCCACGGCCCGCCCGGTATCGGCAAGTTTACCACCGCCGTCGAGTTTGCCGCACTCCTGCTGTGTCACGATCCGGTGAGCGACCTGCACGGCAACCGGTCGGCCTGCGGGACGTGCAAGTCCTGCCGGTTGCTGCAGACGCTGCGCGGCGGTGGGGACGCTGAGGCGGCCGAAGATGACCCGACCTCGCACCTGGCCTCGGCCCACCCGGACCTGCACGTGGTGACCAAGGAACTGGCCCTGTTCGACGACGATGCGGCGACCCGCGCCCGTAAGCTCACGACCATCCCGGTCGGCGTGATCCGCGAGCACCTGCTGGGGCCGGTCGGTCTTGCGGCGACGCTGGGGCATGGCAAGGTCTTCATCGTCGACGAGGCCGAGCTGTTGGCTGGGGCCGGGCAGAACGCGATGCTCAAGACGCTGGAAGAGCCTCCGGCCGGGACGCATATCATCCTGGTCACGGCCAGCGAGGATAGGCTCTTGCCGACGATCCGAAGCCGGTGCCAGCGTGTCCCCTTTATGCCATTAACCGACGAGCAGGTGGGCGCCTGGCTGACCCGGCAGTCCGGGGGCCTTGATGAGAAGAGTCGCAAGTGGGTGATCGGTTTTGCCCAGGGCAGCATCGGTCGGGCGGCGCTGGCGGCGAAGTATGGGTTGGTTGAATGGGGCACGGCTGTGCTGGCGCCCGTCCAGCAGATGCTGCGCAGCGGTCGGCCGGCGGCGCAGCTGGGCGGCGCGATCGCCGAGCGGGTCGATGGCTTTGCCAAGGCCTGGGTCGGCGACCACAAGAACGCAAGCAAGGAAGCGGCCAACCGCATGGCCGCGGCCTTGATGGGCTCGATGATCTCGAACTACGCCCGGCGAAAGCTCAGCGAGTCGGCGGCGGGGTGCGACCCGGACACGCCCGGCACCAGCGAGATGATGCTGGCTCCCTGGCTGGCGGTGATCGAAGCGGTGGACGAGTTCGAGCGGCAGCTTCGCGCGAACGTGAACCTGACGCTTTGCTGCGAGGGCCTGGGGGCACGGATCAACGCAACGCTGATGGGGGTTGCGGCGGTGCGGTGAATCATGCCTTTTTATCTGCCCGCGCGGCTTTGCGGTGCGGCGGCTCCGACAACCCGTCACGCGGGCCTGTTCGCATATACTCGCCGGCTGTCTAGATCGACCGGCTTTCGTGCTCGAGGACCTACCATGCCCCGCCGCCTGCTCCTGGCTTGCTTCTTGCCGCTGCTTTTGTTGATCCTGCTGATCGCCGGCCCGACGGCCTACGGTGATGTGGATCAAGATCAACCCGCGGCCAACGCGATCGACCCGGACCGGGCCAACCCGCAGGCGGCGATGTTTGCCTTTCTCGATGCGATGAACGCGATCGAATCCGGCGAGAGGCGGCGCTGGCCGGTGGTCTATGCCCTGCTCGGCGAGTCAGACCCGCCGCCGACCCAGATCAACACCCTGCGGCGTCACGCCTTTAACCTCAAGCAGACGCTGGACTACATCGGCGAGGTCAAGCCCGAGGAATTTCTGACGGACCTGCCCGCTGAAACCGACTACTTCGTCTACTTCCCGCAGGTCTACAACCCAACGCACCAGCAGGCGGTCGAAGACATCGGCCGGGACGACCTGACCATCCCGATGGTCCGCGGCGAGGGAGGCTGGTCTTTCATGGTCCTGACCGAGGAGTTCGCCCAGCTCCACCGCCTGCTGCTGGAGCACCGCGAGCAGCAGTTCCGTCAGGACGAGGCGGACAAGGGCGAAGGCGTGTTAGCGCGGCACATGCCCCAGTCGTTGAAGGAAGGCGAGCTGGTAGGGGTGTATTACTGGCAGTGGGTTTCGTTGGCGGTGTTGATCCTGCTTGGTGTGGTGATCGACCACGCGCTGCGGGCGGTGCTCCGTGGGGTGGTGTCCCGGCGGGTGCGCGGGTCGGGCGAGCCGGTGGAGCGGGACCAGATCAACCGCACGGTCCGGCCGTGTGGGTTTGTGGCCGGGGGCGTGCTGGTGATGTTTGGCCTCTCGCTGATGGGCCTGCCCGAGATGGCGTACCGCGTGCTGTTCGGTGCCGCGGCAATCTTCACCGTCCTGGCCGGGGTGCTCGCGGCCTGGCAGCTGATCGACTTGGTCGCCATGGTCGCCGCCTCCCACGCCGAGCGGACCAAGACCAAGTTCGATGACATCCTGATCCCCATGGTCCGTAAGGCGGCGAAGATCTTCGCCGTCGCGATCGGGATCGTCTACGCCGCGCAGGCGCTGAACCTACCAATCGTCCCGCTGCTCGGCTCGCTGGGTATCGGCTCGCTCGCCTTCGCCTTCGCCGCGAAGGACACCATCGAGAACTTCTTCGGCTCCGTCGCCGTCATCCTCGACCGGCCCTTCGAGGTCGGGGACTGGGTCGTCTTTGACAACAAGACCGAAGGCACGGTCGAAGAGCTCGGCTTCCGATCGACCCGCATCCGGACCTTCTACAACTCGCAGATCACCGTGCCCAACTCGACGCTGGTCCGCGCCACGGTCGACAACTACGGCCGGCGCAAGTACCGCCGATGGAAGACGCACGTCGGCGTGCAGTACGACACCCCGCCGGACAAGCTGATCGCATTTACCGAGGGTATCCGCGAGCTGGTCCGCAAGCACCCCTACACCCGCAAGGACTACTACCAGGTCTGGATGCACCAGTGGTCGGCGTCTTCGATGGACGTGCTGCTGTACATCTTCTTTGAGGTGCCGGACTGGTCGACGGAGCTGCGCGAGCGCGAGCGGTTGTTTGTGGACATCGTCCGCCTAGCCGACGCGCTGGGCGTGCAGTTCGCCTTCCCGACCCAGACGGTGCATCTCTACAAGGAGGAGCACGCGGCGTACGAGCCACATCACGAGACGCCGGGGCAATCGACCGACCGCCGCTCGCTGGTGCAGGGCATCCGTGCGGCGCGGGAACTGGTCAGCAACCAGCCCTGGCTGGACAACCCCCCGGGCGCGGTGAGCTACAGCTTTGATGGGGCCGACATCCTGCTGGACGAGGCGGGCAACGAGACGCTGGTTGATAAGGATAATAAGACCGAGCCGACGGGGGATCAGCCTGAGCCGGAAGAACCACCGGCGGGTTCTTCTTCGTAGTAGGCTTTACCTATGCGCCTTCCGCTCTCAAAACCTTGGCGGGCCTACCCCGAGCTGGACGCCTACTCCGATGAGCAGTGCCGATACCTGCTCAACCGGGCGAAACGCGCATGGCCCAAATTGCGGGTGGGGCTGGTGCTCCAGCGATGGATCGCGAATGTCTTGATGCTTGGTTATGTCGCATTGGTTGGGCTATGTGTTTCCCCCATCGCAGTTTGGTTCAACAAGCAGATCGGCGAGCCAACCAACGCAGTAGAAGATGTCTTGTACTTTGTACCGATCTTTGTGTTGATCTTGATTGCTCTTTCCCCATTGCTGGTTATCCAGCTCTGGTTTTATCAACGCAAGATCCATGCGGTTCTCGCCGATCGGCTTGAATTGTCACGGTGCCCGGGTTGTCGTTATCCGCTCATCGGGCAGCGCACCGTGAACGGTGTGGTCACCTGCCCGGAGTGCGACAGGGGATGCCTATTGATCGAATTGGGACTGACTGAGGAAGACCTCTTGCCGCCGGCTTAGAGCCGCATTGGGTTGGATGGCTTACGGGTGAACCTTCTACGCACGTCTCGGCGTCCTTGCTAGGATTTCACCATGCGCACCTTGCTGTTCATCTTGTTGCTTTTGCTCGCAAGCCACGCGTTGGGTCAGGAGGTCACGCCGCCCGGTCAGCCCGACTCAGGTCCCGGGGGCAGCGGGGACTATGTCTACGATGCGGTCAAGGTGACGAGCTACGGCGAGGGGGCGGACCGCTACTGGGTCTTTGAGCCCGATGTCGAGGTCGCCACTCCGCTGCCGATCGTGTTGTATGTCCACGGGCTCAACGCGATCACGCCGGCGATGAACCGGGGCTGGATCAACCATCTGGTCCGTCGGGGCGCGATCGTGATCTATCCCGCGTATCAGACGGTTGGCCTGGTCGATCCGCGGACGTTTACGGACAAGGCGGCTCAGGCCGCCGTCGAGGCGATCGCCCGGCTCAACGGCACGGACCACGCCCGGGGCGACACCCAGCGTTTCGCACTCGCCGGCCACTCTCTGGGCGGGACGATCAGCGCCAATCTTGCCGCGGCTCACGCCGCCTACAAGCTGCCCAAGCCCAAAGCGCTGATGAGCATCGAGCCGGGCGATACCCGTGCCGACCAGGGCCTGGGCGCACTGCTGCCCTCCCTGGCCGAAGACCACACCACCCTGCCGCGCGGGCTGCTGATGCTCGTCATAGCCGGCGAGGAAGACGGCATCGTCGGCATGGGCATGGCCAAGCGCATCTTCAACGCGGCGACACAGATCCCCGACGAGGACAAGGACTTTGTCGTCATCCGCAGCGACCGGCACGGCCGACCGGCCCTGGTCGCCGACCACTTCATCCCCGCCTCCCGGATCGTCGAGGGCGGCCGCGTCGACGCCGATGCGCTGGACTACTACGGCCTATGGAAACCCTTCGACGCGCTGATGGACGCTGCCTTCCACGGCAGAAACCGCGAATACGCGCTGGGCAACACCCCCGAGCAGCGCTACATGGGCACCTGGTCCGACGGCAAGCCCGTGATCGAGATGGTCGTGACGGACGAGCCGTGAGCAAAGACGCGCTCTGGATTAGCCAACACGTGCGAGCATTTCCGTATAGCCGGCGTCAGTAGGCCGCCAGCTATTTTGCTTTCGCCCGTGCTCTTGCCAATCAAAACCCATCGCCCAAGCGTCCGCGGCCTGGGGCGGCCTGGACCTGACCCGCATGCAGCTGGTATTGATTCAGCAGTGTCCGCAGCGTGGCCGAGCCGGGTGGTTCAGGGTGATCGCGGATGGCCTGGGCGATCCACGGGGCGGCCAGCGGGAGGTGACGCTCGAGTTCGACCGTAGCGCGTTGTGCCGCGGCTTGCTCGGGCGTGGCCGGCTCCTGGTCAAGCGGCACATCGGGCCGTTCAAGCACGGCCCGGACGGACTTGACAATCTTCTCTTGCGCCTCCTCCGAGAGCAGGGCCGGCAGGTCGCTTGCCCGCAGCGTGGTGTTGGCCGGCAGGTCGATCTTGCCGTAGGCTTGGGTGTGTAGGGTGACACCCTGCTCGCTGGTCTGGAGCAGGTCGAGCCGGCCGAAGCGGAAGGGTTGGGCCGGGCCGATCGGCAGCCGCTCGCCTCGGCGGATCAGGGTGATGCCGTCGCCCTGATCGTCGGTGCGCAAGGCGAGCAGTCCCTCGCTGCGCCAGGACCCCGCGTCGGTCTGGGGATAGAGCGACCGAGCCGCTTGACGGATCGCGGGGATACTGTGCAGCACGCGCTGCCGATAGCGCTCGGGCTGGGGGCCGGCCTTGCTCATCCAAGCACGCTGGTTGAATTGCATCGGCGCAACGCGGGATTGCGCCAGCGCAGCGACGACCGTGTCATAGACGCGCGCCTGCGTCTCCAACTCGTCCATGATCATCGTCAGCTTGAACGCGGCCTGCTCGTCATCGGCAGGCGGTGTCATGCCCTGGACCTGACGCCAGATCAGGGAGTGCACGGCCGGGTGGAGCAGCTCCGGCTTGCGGGACTCCTCGAGCGCCGCCCAGACCGTGTCCCAGTCGATCGGCTTGTCGGGCTGCTGGATTTCGTCGACCTCCCAGCCGAACACGCTGAGCTGTTCGCGCATGATGCGGTCGAGGTTGGGGGCCTGGGTCTGCAGGCCTAGTAACGCGTTGGCGCTAAAGCGGGCCTGCTCAAAGGTGATCTCTCCGTCCTGTAGCGCAAGCCCGACGCCCAGGGTGTGTCCGATCGATCCTCCGACCTGGGCCGAGGCGTAGACCTCCGGCAGCCGGAGCAGGTAGTGCTCGAGCATCGCGGGCATCGGCTCGAAGACGGGGTCTTCGGCTTCGGGCTGGGCGTCACGTGCCCGGGGCTGGTCCTGGCCCGCCGCCTTGCCGGCGACCAGGCCCGAGGTCCCCGTGAAGACCAGCACCATGGCCGCGACCCGCAGTGCCCGCCGCCCCACCGCGCTGCGGACCAGCGTCGGCCTGCCCCGCACCAGGCGCAGGATCAGCAGCCCCGCGAGCAGGGCGGCCACCAGCCAGATGGTCATTGTTGCCAGCAGCTTCATGCCCCACCCCCGACCGTCAGTGGGACGAGCTCGGTGGTGGGCTGGTCCAGCAACGCCGGGCTGAACAGGTCGGTGCGGAACGCGGCTTTGCGGCAGCTCACGCCGTGGCGGGTATTGAGCCAGCAGTCGTGCAGGTCGCTGCGGAGCTTGTCCTTGCCGCTGCGGAAGGCGGCGAAGCCGGTCGCCCACAGCTCGCTCAGCGGGGTGTCTTTGACGTTGCCGGCGGACTCGTCCGGGTCGGTGGTCGTGCAGGGCATCAGCTCGCCGGTCGCGCTGACGACGCAGCTGATCCGCCCGGCCCCACAGGTAAACGGCGCGTCGCGGTAGAAGCAGTCGTCCTCTCCCGCGCTGCCCCACTCGTTATCCAGTTCAACGTGCATGATGCTGCGTAGCCGGCGGGCCAGCGCAGCGGTCCGTCGAAGCTGGGCCGTGGTCGGCAGCAGCGTCCGATGCTCGGAGGCGCGGCCCTCGGGGGTCATGAGGTGAAAGCCCCAGGAGTCGGCCCGGCTGGCGAGCACGGCCGGGAGCAGGTCGGTGAGCAGGTCGGCGTTGGCGCGGTTGATGGTTGTGCCGGCGACGACCTCGCCGACGCCGGCATCCTTCAGCAGGCCCATCGCCGAGATCGCCGCGTCGTAGCTGCCCGCCTTGCCCCGGAAGCGGTCGTGGAAGTCGCGCGGGCCGTCGAGGCTGATCGCGGCCATGACCGGCGGGCAGTCGCGGAAGGTCTGCTCATGGCGGTGGACCAGCCCGCCGTGGGTGTGGATCGCCCAGGGGATGTTGCGGGCGTGGGTGGCGCGGATGATCCGGTCAAAGTCTTGGCGGAGCGTCGTCTCCCCACCGGCGATGACCAGGGTAGGCCGATCCAGCCGAACCAGCTCATCGAGGATGCATTGCTCGGCCTGCTGGGTGGTCAACTCGCCCGCTTCCGCAGGCCCGGCGTGGGAGTAGCAGTGCGGGCACTTGAGGTCACAGCGTGAGGTCGAGATCCACTGCACCGCAACGGGCGGGGCGACCACCCCCAAGCGGTGCATCAGCCGGGTCTCGGTCTCCCAGACCGCAGCGAACCGGCGGCCAAAGAGGCGGTGCAGCATGCCCATGGTTTGTCTCCGAAGTCTTCTTGCACATCCTAACGCCCGGGCCGGATCAACCCCAGCACTTCCCGGCCGAACAACGGTTAACCTTTCTGACGCATGAGAGTCGCCGTGGTTCAACTGAACAGCGAGCCCAAGTGGTGGGTCAACCTACACGAGGCATGCGAGCGCGTGCAGGAAGCAATCGATCGTGGGGCGGAACTGATCGTTTTGCCCGAGGTTTTTCTACAGCGCGGTGTGGGGATCGGTGAGCCCGAGGCGATCCAGCCGGCGCCTTCTTTTTCTGAGGACCAGCCGGAGATCGGCGCGTTTAGCGTGATGGCCAATGACTACGGCGTCCACATCCTGCTGGGCAGTCTGCTCGAAGAAAACCCGGATGGCGGCAAGCCCTACAACACCTCGGTGCTATTGGGCCCGGGTGGGGTGGTCGGGAGCTACCGCAAGGTGCACCTGTTCGATATCGATGCCAGCGACGGCGCGGGCGACCGGGAGAGCGACCGCTATGCCCCAGGGGATCGGGCCGTCGTCGCCGACACCGCCCTGGGCAAGATCGGGCTGGCCATCTGCTACGACCTGCGCTTCCCCGAGTTGTTTCGCCGGCTCGCGCTCGGCGGGGCGCAGCTCGTCACCGTCCCAGCCAACTTCACCAAGAAGACCGGGCAGGCCCACTGGTCCGCCCTGCTCCGGGCCCGGGCGATCGAGAACGGCTTATTCATCATCGCCGCCGCCCAATGCGGTTCGCCCGGGGCGACCGGGCCGGGGGCGTTCGAGGCCTATGGCCACTCGATGGTCATTGATCCCTGGGGCGAAGTCTTGCTCAATCTGGACGACCGGCCCGGCGTGGGGGTGGTTGAGATCGATGTCGCCGAGGTCGAGCGCGTCCGCGCCGTGATCCCGTCTTTGGCCAACCGTCGGCCGGGGGTGTACGGGTTGTAGCGGTTCACGGTAGGCGGCGGCACTCCACCCGGTAAGATGTCGTGGCCGTGCATCTCTTGATTCCCTTTCCCCTTCTCTCGACGCTTCGCCATGCCTGCAACCGAAGACCCCTACAACGCCAAACTGATTGAGAAGTTGCCCATCCACGACACGCTCGGCATCTTCCGGGTGATGTATGAAGACGCCGAGGTGCCGGATTTTGAGCCCGGCCAGTTCACCAACCTCGCGCTGCTGCCCCCGGTCGACCCGGATGCGGGACAAGACGAACCCGAAGCGGATGAGGGCGCGAGGCGTCGCCGACGACGTGGCCCCAGGCTGGTCCGCCGGGCCTACTCGATCGCCTCGGCCCCCAGCGAGAAGCGGTACGTCGAGTTTTACATTGTCGCCGTGGACGAGGGCGCGCTGACCCCGCGCGTCTTCGATCTGGAGGTCGGCGACCGGCTGTTCATGGACCCCAAGATCAAGGGCCACTTCACCCTCAAGGGTGTGCCCGAGGGCAAGGACCTGGTCACCGTCGCCACCGGCACCGGGCTCGCGCCGTTCCTCGCCATGTATCAGCAGTACAAAGATGCCGACCGCTTTAGCCGCTTTGTCTTCATCCACGGCGTGCGTTACGAGGAAGACCTCGGCTACCGCGAACAACTCGTCTCTCTCGCCCATTCGGACCCGCGCGTCATCTACCTCCCGGCCGTGACCCGCGCCCCCGACGACAGCGGCTGGTCCGGCTACCGCGGCCGGGTCACCTCGATCTTTCAAGACGGCACCTACGCCCAGGCGACCGGCAGCGGTTTGGACCCCGAACGATGCCACGTCTTTCTCTGCGGCAACCCCGCGATGATCGATCAGCTCGAAGGCGAACTCGTCGAGAAGCACGGCTTTGTCGTCAAGTCACCAAGGCAGAAAGACGGCAACCTGCACTTTGAGCGGTATTGGTAAGACACGAACCCTCGGTCGGACTTGACAACATTGCAATCTTCAGTAGCTCCGCATCTTCACCGCCTGCCCGCCGGCGTCGAGGGCAAGGACGAGGTAGCGCAGCGCGTCGCAGGCGTGGTCTGGGCCGTCGGGGCCGTGCTTCATGGGGGTCTGCTGGTCGGGGCGGGTGGTGTCGAAGCGGTAGCTTTCCAGCGCCTCGATGAGGGTGGAGCAGCTTGGGTCGATGGTGAGCCGGTCGCGGTCGAGCCGGCGGCGGACCTGTTCGATACCGCGTGAAAGCGGGGCGCGGGGCAGGATGACCGTGCAGCCCATCGCGCGCAGGACCGTGGCGTCGGCCCGGCCGGTCTGCCCGCTGCGCTGGTCCGCCGCGGGGTCCACCGCCAGGAACCGCAGCGACTGGGGCGTCGGCCAGCCATGATCGGCGGCTTTGGCCGACACCTCGCTCATGTTCTGGTCGATGGTCAGGTCCCGGGCCGCGTGCTCGCCGACGATGTGCAGGTGGGCGTCCTCGCCCAGCCCGTCGGTCAGGGCGACGAGGATCACCGTGAGCGCCCGGATACCCAGGTCCATCCCGCCGACGGGCGTGTCGAACCGGTTGGCGGGGTCATCGGCCAGTGTCGTCACGTGCGCTTCCCGGGCAAAGCGGGGGTAGACGCGGTCGGCCGTGCTGGGCCGTTTGCACATCATCTCGGCTTGCCAGGCCTCGTCGCTGACGCGCTGACGCTGGCGGATTAGTTCGTGCACATCGAAGTAGCCCTCGGCCTGCTTGGCCCGACCACGACAGTCGTCCCACAGCACGCAGCCTTCGCAAGCCAACTCGGGCGGGCAGCGGGCGACCACGTCCAGCGCGTTCCAGCGGTACAGGGTGCGGGGGCGGGTCGTCTTGGACCCGGGGGCCGCCTGGCGGGTGAGCTGGTCCATCAGTCCGCCGGGGCGGTGGTGGGTGGATAGGGCCTCGATCCGGCCGGGCACGACGACGGGGCCGCAGGTCGCGGTCTTAGTCGTGAGCTGCGCGGCCGACCACACCGCCGGGTCCATCTCCTCGACCTCGTCGCAGCGCAGCACCTGCACCCGTGTGCCCCGGACCGCGCGCGGGCTGCCGGCCAGGACCTCGGCCCGGCTGCCGTTGAGCAGCACAATCCGCCGCTGGGTCGGCGCGGTCGCCAACAGGTGTCGGCCGTCGCGGAAGATCGGCCGATCCATCAGCAGCCGCAGGTGCTCGTACATCCGCTCGGCCTGCTGCAGCGACCCGGCGAGGATGCGTACCTCGATCCCGGGCTTGAACACCAGGTCCAGCAGCGTCGCCGTCGCGCCCAGCAGCGTCTTGCCCCCGCCCCGGCTGGCCCAGACGACCGGGTCCCGGCCCCGCATGAAGTAGGCGTCACACAGGTAGTCGAACGGCGCCGCCCCCATGCCCGACACCGAGGACCGCCCCACCCGCAGGCCCAGGGCGAGGGTGGCGAAGCGGTGCAACTGCTGCGGTGTCGTCGGCCGCAGGGCCATGAGCTGGCGCAGATAAGCCGGGGGTCGGCGGGAGTGGGTTGCCATGCATTTGTCTTTTTGAAACCACGGATGCACACGGATAGACACGGATCAATGCCGTCGGATCATCCGTGTGCATTGGTGTGAAGCGGTGGTCTCATGGTTCGGTTTGAGCAATCGCCTGTTGAAGCAAAGCCAGCGCCGGATCGGTCTCTTCGTCGATCTCGGTAGCGGGGTCGGGCTTGAGGTCGGCCGGGTTGGTCTTGAGCAGGTCGACGCAGGCCTTGCGGACCTGCTCGGCCGAGAGCGTGCCGTCCTCGTTGCCGGCCTGGGCGATCAGGCGTGACGCGGCGATCAGGCGGTACCGGCTGAGCAGGGCCTGGCACTGCAGGTCCGCCAGCCGACACAGCCGAACGATCGCCTCGGACCGGCCCGGGCGGTCGGACCACTCGGCCAGCTCGGCGAGCGACAGCCCGTGGTCCGCCGCGAGCGCGAGCAGGTCACGGTCGGCCAAGACGAGGTCGCGCAGCAGCGCTTCGTCCTCGGCGGAAGCGGGCGGCGGTGTCTTCTCTTCAGTCATCACCAGGCTCGATCTGCAGCAGGGTTAGCAGCGCCTGCTCGCGCAGCCCGCCGTGTTCTTTGAGGCGGGCTTCGAGCCGGCTCCGCTCGGCGGGCTTGAGGAAGAAGTGGACCGCGACCGGCAGGTCGCTCACGGGCCGTAAATCCTTAAGCGGCTGGGGCGGCTGGCAGAGCTGCTTGAGTCGCTCAAGCCGGTCGGTGTCTTCGGGCAGCAGCTCGGCGAGGCGGGGCAGCTCGATCTGTTCGCTGAGCTTGCTGACCAGCAGCCCGCGCTTGGCCGGGTCGTCCTCGCCCTGAAGCCGGTTGAGCGTGGCCAGCAGGATCAGGGCCTGCTCGTCGTCGGCCTGCCAGACCGAGCACTGGGCCTGGGTGTGGCCCAGCTCGCGCAGCGCGGCGGCGCGGTGGTGGCCGTCCAGGATCTGATAGCTCGGCTCATCGGGATCACCCGTCGGCAGAGGGCGGACGATGATCGGCGGGTACTGGCTCGTGTTGCGCAGGTGCTCGACAAGCTTGCGGAACAGGCCCGGGGGCATCACGTTTGCGTTGTCGGGGTGGGGGTGCAGGGCGGTGAGCGGTAGAGTCTGTTGCTGCATGGTCGGGCGGTGGGTTGTGATGGATGTAGTAGATCGGTCGGCTGAGCAGGTGGCCCTGAGCGGCAGCGAGGCAGCATGGACGATTGGCCCCGTCGCGGTCGCCCCGGCCGATGCCCGAGCGGTACCAGCGGACCAACTCGCGGTCCAGCAGTGCGCGGTGGGCATGAGGCAGCGCGTCGATCTGTTGGGCCATCCGGCTGGGCATCGCCAGCCAGGCGGGGTCCAGGCCGACGAAGTGCATCGCGTCCAGCAGCCGGCGGTCGCGCGGCGGGGTCGGCTGGTCGATGCGCGTCATGCCCGCGCGCTCGAAGAACGGGCTGGCGTGACCCATCGCCGCCAGGGCCTCGGTCACCGGGGTCGTCGCGGTCGCCAGGGCGTGACGCACCAGCGCCGCGGCGTACCCCCGACCACGCACCCGCGGGTCCACGATCACCCGGCTGATACAGCGGACCTCGGCGTTGAGCGCCTTGGCCCGGCCGCGGATCGGCAGCCCGGCGTAGCGGTCGGACAACGCGACGTCCCGTGCCGCACAACTCAGCGACGCCAACGACTCAACCAGCACCGCCAACGGTCGTGGCGTACCGGGCTGGCCAAGCAGCCGATCGGTCGGCGTCGGCTTGGGGTCGTAAATCGACAGCACGCGGGTCGACGTCGCCGGGTGACCAGGCCGGTAGTGGTGAGGGGCCAGCGCGTGGTAGTCGCGCCGGCTGCCGGGTTGGATGACGGGGTTTATTGACAACTGACTTGGATCCCCTGGGGGGTTGCATCGACGAGTACGTCCGGCCCGAGCGGTTCGAGCAGGTCGTCGTGCGCCGTCGCGGCGACCAGGCACACGCCCGCCCGCCGGGCCCAGCGGGCCGTCGTCCCCGCGACGGCGGCGGCGGTGACCCGGTCCAATGGCGTGAGGAACTCATCAGCCAAGACCACGACCAACTCGGCATGGTCGGGTTCTTGCGCGTCGGCGCAACGATCCACCGCCTCGATCAGCCGGGCCAATCGGTAGCGGTGCCGCTGGCCCTCTGAGAGCTGATGGGGTTGGCGGAGCATCAGCCGGGCGTCGCTGAGCCCGGCCAGGCCCAGCCAGCGAAGCGGGCCGGCCAGGTCATGCGGCCCCGGTTGCGACCAATCCAAAGCATCGCTTGGTGCGTGGTCAAACCCATCGACCAGCGCCGTATCCGGCAACGGTTCGTCCGCGTCCAACAACAGCACGCTGGCATCCGACCGGTCCTCCAAGGCCTCGGCGATACGGCGTAGGAACGTCGATTTGCCACCCCCGGAAGTGCCGGTGATGAAAACGACCCGGCCCGGCGCGAGCGTCAGCGTCGTGGGCGGGATCAGCTCGGCCGAATAGGGCTCGAGCGTCAGACCAAACAACGACGCCACCGCGAGGGTGCGCGGCGTCGGCGTGGGCGCGTGGGTCAGTTGGTGTTGGACGTTGATCTGGATCATGATGCAGCGTGTTGACGCGTGTCGTACCGGGCGGCGATCGCCTGGTCGTGCATCTGCGCCAGGGCCTGGATCGTGGTGCGTTGGTTGCGGATACGGTGAAGCGTTCGGCGGGTGAGCCGGGCGGTCTCGCGCAGTGATCGGCCCTGGACAAACAGGAGCTGAGCGACCCGGCGGAGCTCGCGCGGCAGCAGGTCCGGGTGCAGTACGGTCAGGCGGAACTCGGGGCTGTGCATTCGCGTGACTAAGCGTTCGATCCGCCGGCGGGTGGTGCGGGGGTGCTCGCGGTACAGCCGGGCCAGGTCGGCGACGGCCAGGCCGTCCATCAGGTGCTGCTCGATCAGACGGCGTTCGAGCGTCGGCAGGTGCTGGGCCAAGCGGACCACCTGCTCGGGCCGATCCCGCAGCGCGACACGAGCACGGCGGGTCCGGGCGTCCGGGTCGATGTCGTTCAGAAACATGGACAGTTCTCCCACTCGGAAAAAAGGGGTTGACGCGGAGATAAAAGTACGGTATTTGTATGGGTATTAGACCCGATCGACGGGTGTTTGTCAAGCGAAAGTTTAATGGTGCTTGAACATGGCTCAGGGCCGGAAAAACAAGGAAAAACAAAAGAGTGCGTGCACCTCGGCCAACCGCTTCGGCGACGAGTTGCGTCGGCTGCGCCGCGAGCGGGGCTGGACGATCGAAGCCCTGGCCCTGCGGGTCGGGGTGACTAAGGGCTACCTGTCGATGATCGAAAACGGGCGGGTGGACAACCCGCCTTCGGGCAAGGTGCGGTATGCCATTGAGCTGGTCCTGGGCATCGAGGACGACACGCTCAGGCTCGCCGAGCAGTGGGACCGTACGCCCGCGCCGGTGCGCGAGCAGCTTGAGGCGACCCGCCGGCGGGCCGAGCACAGCGAGCGGCTACTGGCCGAGCTGCGCGACAAGACCGCCGACGGGTTTGATGCGGGCGAGGTCAAGCAAGACTCGAGGGCCGTTGATACGGACCTCGATAGGCTATACCGCTCGGGCGAGTTGGCGCGGCTGACGGGGGTCGGAAGCGGGATTGAAGATGCTGGCATAACGTCGTTTTCTGGTGATACAAGCCGGCGGCAAGACGGCGGCCGGTTCCCCCGCGTGCCTTTGATCAACAAGGTGGCGGCCGGGCTGCCTGCGGGTTTCACGGACCTGGACTACCCCGCCGGGGGTGGCGAGGACCTGGTCCACGTGCCAGGCTACACCGGGCTGCACGGCCAGGACGACCCGGACGCCTTCGCCGCGGTCATCGAGGGCGATTCGATGACCCCCGACTACAGGCCCGGCGATATCGTGGTCTTCTCCCCCCTGGCCGACGTGGTCGATGGCAGCGACTGCTACGCCCGCCTCGAGCCGGACCACGAGACAACCTTTAAGCGGGTGAGGTTCGAGCGTGATGGCGGGGTCGAGCGGATTCGGCTGGTGCCTTTGAATAAAAAGTACCCGGTTCGGACGGTTGACCGTGAGCAGGTCGCGGGTCTGTACCGCGCGGTGTGGCGGATGAGCCGGGTGTGACGGACGCCCCACCCTTGACCTCGATCACACCTATAGTGCGCACAAACATGTCATCAACGCGTGTAGGATTCGGATTGACCTTGTGTGGCAAGGGAACTGGGTTACACGGTTTTTCAGATTCACCTGCTGGGCGAACAAATCCGTGCGCACCGGGCTGTCCATCACAGATCCCGTACGCAGCGGAACCCCGCGTTGCTCGTGGCCGAGTCGGGGGTGTTGCCGGTGCGGGCACCCAGCCGGTAGCGGTTGCAGTACGAGCGGTGGCAGAGGTAGCTGCCGCCCTTCTGCACCCGGCGTGGCGGCGGGCCACCGCCCCCGGAAGTGGGCAACGGCGGGGCCTGCGGGCCACGGGGATTGTTTAATGCTGCTTCGCCGGCGTCAAGGTGCCAATCCGGGCTGAACCAGTCGAAGCATGACTCCCAGACGTTGCCGCAGACGTTGTACAGGCCCCAGGCGTTGGGCGCGAAGTGCCGGGCCGGGCAGGTGGCGGTGAAGCCGTCGGCCGCCGTGTCTTGGTCGGGGAACCTGCCCTGGTAGACGTTGCAGCGGTGCCGGCCGCGCGGCTCGAGCGGCTCGCCCCAGGGCAAGCGGTTGTTCCGCCCGCCCGCCCGGGCCGCGGCCTCCCACTCCGCCTCGGTCGGCAGGCGCTTGCCCGCCCACGCGCAGTAGGCCAGCGCGTCGTGCCAGCTCACCTGCACGACCGGGTGATCCATCATGGACTTGATCGAAGATTTCTCGCCGTGCGGCCGACGCCAGCTCACCCCAGGCAGCGCGATCCACCACGGCGCAGCCGGGGCCGGGGCCGCGCCCTGCACTTGGCCCCGACGCACCTTGTCCAAATACTTGGGCGCGAGGTGGCCCTGAAACACGAACGACCAGCCCAATCGCTCGGCCTCGGTCTGGTACCCGGTCGCCTCAACGAATGCAGCGAACTGCGCATTGGTCACCGCCGCCGCGTCGATCCAGTAACCATCCAGCCGAACCTCGCGCACCGGCCCCTCGCCATCACCCTCGATGCCGTCCTCGTGCTCGGCCCCAATGAAATGCACCCCCGTCTCAACCCTGACCATGCCCTCGGTTGACCCGGTGAAGATGCGGGTCAAGGGCGGGTTGGCTTCATCTGCTCCCACGCAACTTTCATACTCGGGCATGACCTGTACGGCGGGTGTGCAGCAAGACTTCTTCGAGGAGTCAGCCATCGATGAATTGCTCCAGGAAGTGCGCGGCATTGATCACACTGGCAAATCATGCGGTATCGATTATCGTGCCCGCGCTGCCTTGAGCATGTCCCTTGCCCCCTTCGCGTTCAGGTCCTTGATGATCTGCTTGACCATGCGGCGCAGGTCCTGGGTCTTGCACTGTTCATCGACCTGCACCAGCTGTGCGCCGTCGGGGGACAGGACCCTGGCACGGACGCGGAACCAGTGGCTGTCGGCGTTGCGCTCGGCGTGGGTCTGGCTCGGATCGACCTGCTCGGCGAGGACGGCGACGGGGCTGTGGCAGTCGGCACCCAGGCCGGCCACGATGTCGCGTTCGGTGTGGATCGCGGTGGAGGCCTGGGGGTCGTTGAGCGGGAGCAGGCGGGTGAGTGAGACGTGGTCGTCGCGGCGGCACTGGATCCCCAGCGCGCCTTGGCAGGCGGCGGGGAGCATGGCCTGAAGCGGCAACGCCTGGGTGATCAGGTCACGCCGCCCCAGGCGCGAGAGGCCGGCGATGGCGAGGAGCGTGGCGTCGGCCTCCTTGGCGATCCCTTGGGACGGGTCGCCGATCAGCTTGGCCAATCGTGTTCCGACGTTGCCGCGCAGCAGCCTGATCTGCAGGCCGGGCTTGTGCCGGAGCAGCTGGGCGGCGCGGCGAGGGCTGGTCGTGCCGACCACGGCATCGTCGGCGAGTTGATCGATCGAGATCGGCCCGCTGGGTCCAAGCAACGCGTCGCGGACGTCGGCGCGTTTGGGCACTGCCGCGATCTGCAGGCCCGGCGTCAGCTCGTCCGCCGGCAGGTCCTTCATGCTGTGGACCCCGATATCCGCCCGGCCGTCGAGGACCGCCCGCTCGACCGCCTTGGTAAACAGGCCCTTGCCCCCGTGCTCGGCCAGCGAGCCGGTGCCGACCCGATCGCCCTCGGACATCACCCAGACGTAGTGGACTTCGAGATTAGGATGCAGCCGACTCAGGCCCCGCCCGACCATCTCGGCCTGGACGCGCGCCAGCGGGCTCTGGCGGGAGGCGATGGTGATGGGCTTTCGGCTTCGGCGCAACGCAATAACTCCTATGAGAATCTCACTATACAACGTAGCGTCAGATCGAGGGGACCCGCCCGCAATGTGATCACGCTTTCGTGTGCCGGGGGTGAGATGAATCGCCTGCGGTGTTATGCTTTCCAGAATTGGCGAACAATTGGGGGCCTAATTCGACTGGAAGGCCGGGTTGACTGAGATGGAAAGCTTGTCGGGTAAACTGCTGGTGGCCTCGCCGGGGATGGACGACCCGAACTTTGCCCGCGCGGTGATCCTGATGATTGAGCACCACGACGAAGGTGCGCTTGGCCTGGTGCTAAACCGGGTGATGGAGCGGCGGGTCGAAGAGGTCTGGGAGCAGATCACGCTGGAGGACTGCCAGGTGGATGAGCCGCTGCGATTCGGCGGCCCTTGCCCTGGGCCGGTGATGATGTTGCATGACCGTCGGGACTGTGCGGGGGTGGAATTGGCGCATGGCGTCTGCTTCTCCAGCGAGCCGGAGCAAGTCGTCGCGGCAACGGGCGACCCTCCCCCCTCAGGACGCCCACGCACCTATTTCGCAAGCTACTCGGGCTGGGGCTCGGGGCAGTTAGAAAGCGAACTGGACCAGGGGGCGTGGCTGGTGGCCTCGGCGAGCCGGGACGTCGTTTTTGACCCCGACGCAGACGATGGGCTCTGGATGAGAGTCCTCGCCTCGATTGATCGAGCGATCGCGATGCTGGCGCTCAATCCAAACTTGGTGCCGAGAGACCCGTTGATGAACTAGGCGTTGCCCGCTTGGGATCAGTATTTCAGTACGTATCATTTCGATACAATAATTTGTCCGATAAGGCCCTGCTTATTGGGCCGAACTGAATTTAGTGGTAATATACAACGGATGTATTAGCAGTAGGTGTTGTTGTGTTTTTGGGCTGGCGAGCCATTGTCACTTGAAATTCTGATCTTGCTCGTCTAAATTTTGGTTGGGATCACGCATCTGTCGCACTAAACTTGATGATTCGCGGTTCAAGCCTTTTATCAAGGGGGGCGGAGGCCGGCTGGCGGGTCGCTCGCGGGAGCGAAGGAATCCCATTGATCAGTATCTACGTTGGCAACCTACCTTACGACACAACCTCGGAACAGTTGGTTGAGTTATTCGGCGAATACGGCGAGGTCCATCGGGCTTCGCTGGTGAATGACCGCGAGACCAATCGGCCGCGCGGCTTCGGCTTTGTCGAGATGCCCAACCGCGATGAGGCGGACAAGGCGATCGAGGCCTTGGCGGGCAAGGATTTCAACGGCCGGCCCATGACGGTCAACGAAGCCCGCAAATCCAATAACAACCGCAATGCCGGCAACACGTCGCGCAGCGTCAGCCAACCCTCGCCCCCGACCGACGAACACCATGGCGAGTACGAAGGGCATGGTGCTGATGACGGTGAAAGCGATGGCGAGGGTGGCTACAGCAACCGCCTGGGCAAGGGGTGAATCAAAACACTGATGGATGGATCGCTGTTCTTTCGGGTCATGCCGGGGCATGGAACGGGTGATGGTTTCCGATGCGTGCGCGACAGGTCCAGCGCAAAACACCGCCCCCCGGGGCGTGGGAACGGGCGGGCGGTGTCGTGCGTGGCGTAGATCTTTATGGAATCAAACGATGAAGCGGTACCACTTGGATCAGGACCCACCGATCAGGCCCAGGTGGCCGTACTGCCGGCCCAGGGTGATAGCAGAATCGATCTTCATCCAGTTATCAAGCAGGTCGGCGTAAACGCTGCGGAAGTCAACGGTGTGGATAAGATCGCCCTGGTCCAGGTCGGAGAGCGAGGGGTATCGGCCGTGCATCCCCGGGTTGACCGCCGGGCCGAAGACGAAGCTGGGCCCGGCGACGCCGTGGTCCGTGCCGCCCGAGGCGTTCTGTCGCAGGCGTCGGCCGAACTCGCTGAAGGCGACGGAGACGACGCGGTCGGCGTGGCCGGTCGCGGCGAGCTCGTCGTAGAACGCCTTCATCGCCTGGCCAAACTGGGTCATCAGTTGGTTGTGGCGGTTGTTCTGCTGGGCGTGGGTGTCGAAGCCGCCGAGGTTGACGTAGAACACCCGCGTAGGCAGCTCGGCCCGGATCATTTTTGAGACCATCTCGAGCTGCTGGCTCAGCGGGTTACGCGGAAAGCGGGTGCCGGTCCGCCCAGCCACGGCCCGACGGACCTTGTCCGAGGCGACCTGGGCGTCACACGCCGTGCGGAACACGAATGCGGCGGGGTCGTCGTCGGTGACCGGCGGGGCCTGGTCGTGCAGCTTGTCGTAGTTGTCCGACAGCACCGCGTGGACATCCCGGCCGACCCAGCGGAAAGTCTCGGGCTGCTGGAACGAGACCGGGCTGACGTGGCTGCCCTGGGTTGCCATGGGCGCTTCGTTGCCGATGCTGATGCAGGCCATCCCCGCAGCCTCGGGGGGTAGCCCGTTGGCGCTCAGCGGGTAGGCGGTGTCCATGGCCTTGCCGACCCAGCCGCGGCCGCGCTGCTTGGCCTCGTCGGTCTCGGCCGAGTGCCAGATATCCATGGCCTTGAAGTGCGAGCGATTGGGGTTAGGGTAGCCCACGCCGTTGATGATCGCAGCGTTGCCCTGCTCCACCATTTGCTGGAGTGGTTGCAGGCTGGGATTGAGCCCGATGCCGTCGATCCCGTGGCGGCCGAGCCCGAGCGCCGCGTCCTCCCCGATGCGCAGCTGCGGCCGGGCACGGTGATAATTATCGTCGCCGAAGGGCACGACGGTGTTGAGCCCGTCGTTACCCCCCGAAAGCTGGACGACCACCAGCACCCGTTCTTCGGGGACTCCGGCCCGGCTTGAGACACGCATCGTCGTGTCGGCAAACGCCTCGGTCGTGCCCGTGACAAAACCGGGCACGCTTGCCGCGGCCGAGACCATCGCCATACCGCCGAGGAACCGTCGGCGGGTAAACGCCGCGTCGATCAGCTTGGGGGTGTTCGTGCTCAGGGGGTGGTAGTGGTTACACATCCTAGTCGTCCTCGTTCTGGGTCCCTCTCTCTTCCGGGGAGAGGGCTGGCGTTAAAATTGTTTCGGGATGATCTGAAGCATTTGGGCACCGGTCGGGGTCGGGTTTTCATTCTTAACTCAAGCTTCACTTCGGTTTGGACACCCGACCCTCATCCCCGCCCTCTGCATCCAAGGGAAAGGGGGCAAGTCATGGCCAGTCAGCAAAGCTGATACTCCGGCATGGCCGTGATCAGCAATAACAGGCCGACGACGCTGTCCGCGGTGACGCCCTTGGTGCGCTCGGCCATGAATCGCTGCAGCGGCTCGCGGCGGGTCGGGGAGAGGTGCTCACCAAGCAGTGCGTCGGCGAGGTGGTCCACGACCTTGCCCGGGTCGCCCGGGTCGCTGCAGCCCTGGAGCAGGTGCATCGGGTCGTAGGCCATGTTGTCTTTGTTGAACGCCCGGTTCGTTGCGCTGCCGGTGATCTGGTAGACGTTGGTGTTCTGCCGGAGGAAGAGCGTGGACGTGTTGATCCACGAGCGCCCCCCCGGCCAGCCGGCGACACTGGGCGGCTCAAACAGGTCCTGACCCATCGCCCGCAGCGCCCGGACCAGCCCACGCTCGTCGCGGGTCGGTGTGCCCAGTGTGCGGGCGGTGCCCACGACAACCTGCACCGGGCTCTTGATCTTCTTGCCCACGACCTGGCGGTCGTAGAAGTGCCGGCTACGCAGCAGCGTCGTCAACACCGGCTTGAGCTCGTACCCGCTGCCACGCAGCTGCCGAGCCAGCCGATCAATCACGTCTCGATGCTCGCTTGGGACCAGGTCCCAGTCGTCGCTCACATCCGCGACCAGGTGGCGGTACAGCTTGAGCGCGACGAATCGGCTGCACGCCTGCTGACGCAGCAGAAGCTGGACAAAGCCATCGCCGTCGAAATCGTCGGTCCGACCCAGGATCGTCTTGTCGCCCGAATCGTGGGCAAACCGGCGGAAGGCAAAGTCGTTGTCGTCCACGTGGTAGCCGGTCAGGGCACGGGCGCCTTCCTTGATGTCGGCCTCGGTGTAGTGGCCCTCGCCGAGGGTGAACAGCTCCATCAACTCGCGGGAGAGGTTCTCGTTGGGCCGACGGCGGTTGTTGCGGTCGTTGTTGAGGAACTTGATCATCGCCGGATCGCGAACGATACCCCGGGCCAGGTCCTCGAACGAGCCGTTGGCGTACCTGCGGAACATGGCGTTCTGCTGCTGCATCAAATAGGCGTCTCGGACATCGCGGTGGCGCGAGGCGAAGTGGCCGTGCCAGAGCAGCGTGAGGTTTTCCTCGGCCGGGCGCGGCGTGTCGATCATCCGACCCACCCACCACGCCTGTAGGCTGGCGTGGGCGCGGCGGTCCTCGGCCTGGGCCGCGACACGCCGGCGGGTGAACTGATCGATCGCCGCCCGGTCACCGGACCGCCGGGCCTGAGTCAGCTCGCGGACCTCTTCGGCACTCAGCGTCTGGATGATGTCCGGGTCGGTGTCCGCCTCGACCAGATCACCTACCTCAACCCGCTGGTACTCGACCAGTTCCCGGACCGCCCGGGTCAGGCCCAGCCGCTGGACTCGGCGGACTTCCACGGGGTTTGCGCCCAGGCCCACCCGAACCAGTAGATGCCGAGCCTGCGCAATGCCAAAATCACGATCCGACAGCGGGTTAAGCGATGTGTTCAGCGGCATGATGCTTTCCGAAGAGGACGGGCTTCTCGAAAGGGACGGTGGCAGAACGAGCGAGCATCAGAGCTATTGCATCGCTATAGCAAGGCCTGCGCAGCCCGCACGCAATACAGCAACGCCCACAAAAAGATGCGGGCGTTGCCAAAGATTCGATCTAAGATAAATCGGCCGTAGGTGCCACGGCCCGCTGCGGTGGGTTAGGGCATACGGAAGTCCCAGCCTTCGCGGTACTCCTTGGTGATGTACTGGTTCGCCGAATCGTTGTTGGTGATCTTTTGGTTGTACCAGTCGTACTCCAGCCGGCCTCCGACCTTCTGGGCGATGGTGCCCAGCAGGACCGATTCGGTCAGCATCGCGGCGTAGTGGAAGCCCGATCGGGGGTAGCTATAAGGCTTCTCGCCGATACAGGCGTCGTACCACTCCTTTTGATGGCCCTCGGAGCGGGTGAGGGTCTTGCTCGGCTCGACCAGTTCCCTGTCGCCGAAGGCGTAGACCTTGATGCGGTTGCCATAGTCGTCCATGTATTGGATGGCACCGTGCTCGCCGATGATGAACCCGCCGGACGGGCTGAGGTTGCCATCGACAAAGTCGGGCTTCTCAGGCTTGCGGCCGCCTTCGTACCAGTAGTAGTTAAACGCGGGGCGGGACAGCTTCTCGCCGAACTCAAACTTCACCGCCGAACCGCTAGGCCACATGTCCTTGTCGGCGATGGTGTCGCCTTCGAGCAATTCGACCGCGTCGGGGTAGCCCGGGTCCATGCCCCAGTAGAACCCGTCGGTCGTGTGGCAGCCCATGTCGCCCAGGGCACCGGTGCCAAAGTCCTTGAAGCCGCGCCAGTTAAACGGGTGGTAAGGCCCGCCGCGCCGGCCGCCGCCCTGCGTGGTGAAAGGCCGCATCGCCGCGGGGCCGACCCAGGCTTCCCAGTCCAGGTTGCCCGGCACCTCCTGTTCGCCCTGGGGCATCGGTTGTCCCTGGGGCCAGATCGGGCGGTTCGTCCAGATATGCGCTTCTTTAATCACGCCCAGTTGGCCCGAGCGGACCCACTCAACGATCCGCCGGTTACCCTCGTTCGCGTGCATCTGGTTGCCCATCTGCGTGGCGACCTTGTAACGCTCGGTCGCGTGCAGCAGCTGACGGGCCTCCCAGACGGTGTGCGTCAGGGGCTTCTGGGTGTACATGTGCTTGCCCAGCATCATGCCGATGATCGAGGCGGGGTAGTGGTGGTGGTCCGGGGCGCCGACCATGACCGCGTCGAAGTCACTGTGCTGCTTGTCATACATCTCCCGGTAGTCGGTGTAGCCGGTGGCTTCCGGGAAGCGGTTGAAGGCGGGGCCAAAGCGGTTAGAGTCGGCGTCGCAGTAGCAAGGGCAGCCGATGCCCAGGCGTGAGATTTCGCCGATGTGCTGCCCGGCCGCAATCCCATTGGTCGCGATAAACGCCACGTTCAGCCGCTGGTTCGCGCCGTTAGTCTGGGCGTAGGAACGGGCGGTCATGGCCCAAGCGGATGTGGCCGCAGCGGTCTGCATGAATCGGCGGCGAGACAGGGTGGGCTGCTTAGGCATGGGGTCCTCTCGGCGAATAGGCGACAGCCAGGCGTTCAGCCCGGCGGGTGTCTTAGAAGCAACGATGCTCCAAGGCTCAGCATCTTACAAAAAACCTTGACATGCGATTTGACGAGTGGTCCAGCGAAAACAGGCCCGGCCAAATAATAAACCCCGAGCCACTATCGTGACCCGGGGTGAAGGACCCCCCCGATATTTCGGGCAAAAAATGCAGTGTACTGACGGATACTAGTTTGATTCTGCTAGCCCAATCACGTACGACAGGTAAGCAGCAATGAGGCAGGCGGAAGCACTTACTTCATCGGACAAGCACCCCAGCGAGCATAAGGTAATCACCCTAGATTGTCTAACTCGGCATCAGAGCGGTTTCTGTTGAAACAGTCACGAAACAACGCAATTGATCTGATTTTATGAGCGCATTTCGCAAAATATCTTAAAAATTGATATCGCACACAAAATGAGCCTGCAATCGGTGCATGTTTTGAAGTCTTTTTTAATGCCGCGCCTACCCTTATTCGGGTCAAATCCAAGCATCCAGACAATGTTAAATCTCGCGCTGGTGGCAATGAGCCTGCCGTGCCCCCCGCTGCGGCGCAAGGATGTTCCTTGCGTCGCGGCTTAGACGAATCCCCAAAAATTTATACGATCGTCAGGCCTTGGACAGCCGCCACGCAACACGTGGCGGACGAGCTATATGGCGCTTGTCCGCGGGGTGTTACCCGGCGGCTCATGAAGCAATCAACGCCTTCGTTTGTATGGGATACCTATCATGCGGGCTCTGAAAACATGCCTGTCGGGGCAGGCTAACTCAGCCGTAGAACGCCGCGATGCAGTGGACCACGTGGGCCAACTGCTCTTCACTAAGTTCCGGGTAAATCGGCAGGGCGAGCACCTCTTCCGCGGCCTGCTCGGCGGCCGGGAAATCGCCCTTGCTTAGCTTCAAGTGGGCAAAGCATTTCTGCTCGTGCAAGCAGAGCGGGTAATAGATCGCCGAGCCGATGCCGCACGCACCCAGAAACGCCTGCAGTTCGTCACGTCGCTCGGCCCGGATCACGTACTGGTTATAGATCGACTCGTTGCCCTCGGCGATCACCGGCGTCGTCACCTGACCGACACCCGCCAACTGCTCGTCGTAGTACGCCGCGTTGGCGCGTCGGCCGGCGTGCCAGGTGTCCAGGTGACGCAGCTTGATCGACAGGTACGCCGCCTGCAACGTGTCGAGGCGGAAGTTGCCGCCGATCTCATCGTGGTAGTAGCGGTCGTAGGCGCCGTGGTTGCGGAACATCTTGAGCCGGTCGGCCAGCTCGTCGTCGCGGGTCGTGCACAGCCCGCCGTCGCCCGCGCCGCCCAGGTTCTTGCTCGGGAAGAAGCTGAAGCAGCCCACCGTGCCCAGAGAGCCGGCCGGGGCCTCGTACTGCTTGGCGCCGATCGCCTGGGCCGCGTCCTCGATCACCAACAGCTCGTGTTTCTCGGCCACGTCCAGCACATCGTCCATGTCCGCCATCTGCCCGAAAAGGTGCACGGGCATGATCGCGCGGGTCTTCTCGTTCACCGCCTCTTCCAATTGGGCGGTGTCCAGGTTGAACGTCTGCGGGTCGATATCCACGAACACGGGCTTGAGCCCCTGGCGGTGGATCGACCCGGCGGTGGCAAAGAAGGTAAACGGGCTGGTGATCACCTCGTCGCCCGGCTTACACCCCATCGCCATCAACGCGAGGATCAGGGCATCGGTCCCGCTGGAGCAGCCGATCGCGTGGGTGGTCTTGCAGTAGGCCGCCGCTTCTTGTTCGAACTGCGCGACCGCCGGGCCGTTGATCATGTACTGGCTGTCGAGGACTTGTTCGAAGGCCGCGAGCACCTCCTGCTTGAGCGGCGCATACTGTGGTTTGAGGTCCAGCAGCGGGACCTCGAGCTTGGCGGGGGCGGACTTGGGCATGGTCGGCAAGGGGTGTCTCCGGGAGCCGGTTCAGATAGCTATAGATCACGTTAGACGCGTACCGCTACCACGTCAATCTGAAACAAGTAAGCGCCAACAGACGCCATAAACACGATCGCAAACAATCAGGGTCCTAGTTGGCAGCAATGCTTCCAGCAGCAGTTTTAGGTTTAATCTGTTGCGGCTAAGACCATCGCAAGAAGTTACAAAAAAACACCATGCATGCGACCACGTCTGACCACACTCAGCAGCCACAAAACGTCCATCACCCCCATGATGGCCGCGATCGTCCGGGTACGGATCATCGACGCCATCACCGGGTAGGTCAGCCAGGCCCATACCGATTTGTTGTTGGATGGCTTAGACATTGCCCCACCGTCTAATGCGGCCGAGAGATGCAAGAAAACTTACCACAATCTCGCGCGAGGTGTGGATGGCTTGGCTTGGGTAAAGCATCAATTGGATTATTGCGCCGGGCCCAGCGTCGCGATCGTCCGTGGCGTCAGCGGGTAGCGCTCCATGACCTGACGCACTTCTTCAACGGTCACGGCCATGAGCCGATCGAGTTCCTCGGTCAGCGGGAGGTACCGGCCGTGATAGTTCCAGTGCGAGCCCAGGGCCTGCATCCGCCCGGCGGGGCGCTCGCCCTGGAGCGTCGCCTTGGTCGCCAGCTTGTTCTTGGCGCGGTCGACTTCTTCGACGGTGATGTCAAAGCCGTCGCCGACGACCGCGTCGATCGTGGCCAGGAGCTTCTGCTCGACCTGCTCGGCCCGCTTGGGATCGCAGGAGGCGTAGGCAAAGAACTGCCCGCAGCCGTCGTGGGGCATCATGGAGAAGTCGGCCTCGTCGGCCAGGCCCTTGTCGACCAGCGCCCAGTACAGCCGAGACCCGTCGCTGTCGCCGAGCACGTCCGCCAGCACCTTGGCCGGGTAACGCAGGGGATCCTGGGCGCTCGGGCCTTCACAAAGCATGGCCAGGTAGTGGCGGGTGACCTTATCGTCATCCAGCGTGACGCGCTTGTCGGTCTTGGGCGGGTCGAGGTAGTCCCGGGAGGCGTCGGTGGGTAACCAGTTGCCGCAGCGCTGATCCAGGTCGGCACAGAGCTGGTCGAAGTCGACCCTCCCGGCCGCGGCGACGACCAGGTTGTCCGGGCTGTAGCGCTGCTCGAAATAGGCGCGCATCTGCGTAGCGGTCAGGTCGCCGACGGTATCGGTCGTGCCGAGCACGCGGTAGCCCAGGCCGTGCTCGCCGAAGTGCTCTTCGAGCAGCCGATCGTGCAGTCGCCATTCCGGGCGGTCGTCGTACATCCCGATCTCTTCGAGGATGACCTTCTTCTCCATGTCGAAGTCGTCCCCGCGCAGCGACGGGCGGAGCATGTCGGCGAACAGGTCCACGGCCTGGGGCAGCATCTCCGGCAGGACGTGGGCGTAGTAGACCGTCTGCTCGTGGCTGGTAAAAGCGTTGTAGTTCGCGCCGATCTCGTCGAACTCACGGTTGACATCGTCCGCCGACCGCCGCTCGGTGCCCTTGAACATCATGTGTTCGAGGAAGTGGCTCACGCCCATCACGCCGGGCGTCTCGTCCCGGGCACCGGTCTTGACGAAGAAGCCGACCGCAGCGGTGTGGGCGTCGTCGTTGGTCTCGGCGAGGATGTTCAGGCCGTTGGGAAGGGTCGTGTGCTTAAAGTCAAGGGGCATAAGCGGGCTTTGGAGTAGGGCAGGTTGGACTGGTTTGGCACCCCCTGCCTTCCGGGGACAAGGCCGGGGTGAGGGTTGGGCGTTAGGATTAACCGCGGTCTTTGTTTCGTACCTCGCCTGCATGCGCAAGCGTTCTGATTGAGGGCTCCACTGCGGGATCGGGCACGCCACCCTCACCCCGGCCCTCTCCCTGGAAGGGAGAGTGGGCCAAGACAAAGCCCACGCCGAGAAGGCGTGGGCTTGGAGGGTATCAGTTTTTGGACCGTGACTCAGCCCAGCAGCGCGTCGAGTTCGCTGGCGTACGCCGCCTCGGGCTGCATCCCGACCAGGGTCTTGGCCGGCTCGCCGCCTTTGAAGAGGATCACCGTCGGGATCGAGGAGATGCCGTACTGCACGGCGACATCGCGGGCGGCCTCGGTGTCGAGCTTGCCGACCTTGACCTTGCCGTCGTAGGTGTCGGCGATCTTGTCGATCACCGGCGCGAGCATCCGGCAGGGCATGCACCACTCGGCCCAGAAGTCCACGAGCACGGGCTGGTCTGATTCAAGCACCTCGGCCTGAAAATTGTCGTTGGTCAGTTCCAATACGGTGTCGCTGGCCATGGGTAGGCTCCAGGTTTGGCCCGCAAGATGGCGGGCGATTCGGGGTGGGAAGCGGGTCGCCGGTGCCGGGGACCCGCTGCCGCGGCTCCCGGTGGGCGGATTCTAGGCCTGCCACCCCCCCTGGGCAAACAGACGCGGGAACCCGCCCATCGAGGCCCGGCAACATACCGGGCAGGGGAACAATCCGGTTTGGTTGAAAAGTATTCCCCCGATGCTTGTACCGCGGGCCTCGCCCGTCAACGAACGTCGGCCTAGACTCGGGTGATCGATATGCTCAAGCACCCTTCTCTTCAGCACCTGGACCACCGGCCGTTCCCGATTCCGAGCCGGCCCTGGGCGATGGCGATGCGTTGGCAGGACCTGTTGTTCATGCATTGGCCGGTACCGCCCGAGGCGTTGCGGGAGGTGGTGCCAGGGGATTTTGATCTGGACGAGTACGACGGGGCGTGCTGGGTCGGGGTGGTGCCGTTTTACATGACCCGAGTCCGTCCGCGGTTTTGCCCGGCGGTCCCGGGTTGGCTGGGTGAGCCGAGCGTGTCACGTTTCACGGAGTTGAATGTTCGTACGTACGTGACGCGGGACGGCATGCCGGGCGTCTACTTTTTCTCGCTGGACGCGGCCAGCCGGTTGGCGGTGCGGGGGGCGCGGTTCAGGGGCTGGTGGAAGCTGCCTGGCTTCGGGCTGCCGTATTTCGATGCGGCGATGCGGTGCGAGGTGGACCCGGACCCGCGGGGCTGGACCACGTACCAGAGCCGGCGGACGCACTACGGCGCGCCCCCCGCGTCGTTCAGTGCCCGGTACCGGCCGCGCCGAATGATCGACCCAGTCCCCGCAGCACCGGGCACCTTGGAACACTTCCTGACCGAACGGTACTGCCTCTACTCGGTCGCCCGCCGTGGCCGGCCAGTGCGGGGGCATATCCATCATGAGCCCTGGCCTCTGCGGCCGGCCCACTGCGAGATCGAGGCTTGCGAGATGACCGCGGGGCTAGGCTTCGAGCTGCCCACGCACGACGCCCCGCTGCTGCACTACGCCAAGCAGTTGGATGTGGTGGCCTGGCTGCCCGAACGTATTTGAGCTAGTGAACCTAGGTGAACGATAGGGTCTGGGCCGGGGTCTGGGGCAAATTTTGATGAGAACACTTGGCCCCGCCTCGCGTCGGGGGTAACGTAATTCATGGTTGATGGAGAACGGAGCCCCGCAGTGAATCAAAGGACGCATCAATCCGTGCGCTGTGCCCGCTGGGGTGCCGGCATGATGTTGGGTGCCCTGATGTCATTCGCGCCGCCCGCCTCCGCGATCGTCATCGCCGGCGGAGGGATCAACCCCGCCCCGCTGAACAACACCGCCCCCGCGAACGACCCGGGTTGGGACCGGGTCGGCATGGCGGGGAGCAACGGCACCGGGGTCTACCTCGGCAACGGCTACGTGCTCACCGCCCGGCACGTCGCGAGCAAGACCACCCTGGTCATCGATGGCCAGACGTACACCCGGCTCTCTACAGATACCGGGACGGACCTGACCAACGACAACCCCGGGCTGACCACGACCACCGACCTGCACCTGTTCCGCGTAGCCGTGCCCGAGGGGACGGGCCTGCACGGGCTGGACCCCCTGGCGATCTCCGACTCCCTTTTGGGCGGCAGCGGCCAGACCGGCACGGTCATCGGCACCGGGCGGACCCAGCAAGAGCAGGTCCCGGTGAACTTCGGCGGCGCCCTCGGCTTCAACGTGGGCGACGTCAACTCGCGCGAGAAGCGGTGGGGCATCATGGAAGCGGGCCAGGCCCAGACCGTCACCTCTTTTTCACGCGATGTGGTCGCCTACCGCTCGACCTTTAATAACATCGCCAACGAGGCGATGGGTGTCGATCGCGACTCGGGCAGCCCGGTGTTCTTTGACACCGGCTCGGGCTTCGAACTGGGGGGCATGGTCTTCGCCATCGCGGTGTTCAACGGCCAGCCCAGCAACACCGCCTTGTTCAACAATGTCACCTTTATCGCCGACCTGGCCGAGTACCGTGACCAGCTGCTGACCTACAACGGCGACCTGACCGGCGACCAGGCGGTGGACGAGAATGATCTCGCGCTCGCGCTCAATCGCTTCGGCCAGCAGGTCACCGCGGGCCATTACGAGCTCGGCGACGGGACGGGGGACGGCCGGGTCGATATCCAAGACCTGAACCTGGTGCTGACGAACTGGAATGCCGCTGGCCCGGCACCCACCCTGGAAGAGGCGTTGGCCAGTGTCCCCGAGCCAAGCTCGCTGGGGCTGCTGGCGGCAGGGGCGCTCGCACTCTTTCGCCGGCGGCGGGGCTGAGAAAGACCGAAGCTCGACATCAGCCTCGTGCAGAAACACTGCCCGAACCTGTCACTTGGGCTTGCGATCCCGGTCAACGCGCTTCGTATTGCTTTTGATAGTACGTGCGGTACGCGCCGCTCTTGACGTTCTTCCACCACTGCGGGTGGTCAACGTACCACTTGACCGTCGCTTCGAGCGCCTGGGGCCAAGCGCTGCGGGTCGGTTGCCAGCCCAGCTGGGTCTTGAGCTTGGTCGCGTCGATGGCGTATCGGCGGTCGTGGCCCAAGCGGTCCTTGACCGGCTCGATCCAGCTGGTGTCCTTGCCCATCAGCTCGAGGATGGCGTGGGTCAGCTCGAGGTTACTCCGCTCGTTGTTCCCGCCGATGCAGTACTGCTCGCCGGCAGCGCCCTTCTCGAGCACGGTGAGCACCGCCTCGTTGTGGTCCTCGACGTGCAGCCAGTCGCGGATATTCTGCCCGTCGCCGTAGAGCGGGACCTTCTTGCCCTCGATCAGGTTCGTGACGAACAGCGGGATGACTTTTTCGGGGAACTGGTAAGGCCCGTGGTTGTTCGAGCAGTTGGTGATCATCACCTGCATGCCGAACGTGTGGTGGTACGCCCGGGCGATCATGTCGCTGCCGGCCTTGCTCGACGAATACGGGCTCGAGGGGGCGTAGGGTGTTGTCTCACGAAACAGTTGTTCAGGCTTATCCAGCGGGAGGTCGCCGAAGACCTCGTCGGTGCTGACATGCACAAACTTCTTGGTGTTGTCCGGGTCCACACGACGCAGCGCATCGAGCAGGGTCTGCGTGCCCAGCACGTTGGACTCGACGAACGGCCGGGCGTCGATGATCGACCGGTCGACATGCGACTCCGCGGCCATGTGCACCACGCAGTCGACCTTCCGCATCAGGTCGGTGACGAGGTCGATGTCGAGGATGTTGCCGTGGACAAATGTATAGCGCGGGTCGCTCTCGACGTCGGCCAGGTTCTCCGGGTTGCCCGAGTAGGTCAGGCAGTCGAGGTTGGTGATCGCGTAGTCGGGCCGGTCGCGCAGGACGTACCGCACGAAGTTGGACCCGATAAATCCGCTGCCGCCGGTGAGAAGGATGTGCATGGTGGGTGTCTGGTGGTGGGTGGATCGAGGAGGCGCAGGGATAGCGCGGCAATGGTAGTGGTATCGGCGTCTGCGGGGGTGGGTTGAAAGCAGAAACGCGGGAAAACAGAAAAGCAGCAAAGTGTCGAACGGACCTGTCAGCGGTCTGCACGTTTCAGATCATTGGGTTCGTATGTTCCTGACTCGGGAAACTTAGGCACAAAACTGCCGCCATCCGTTATCTGGTGAAGCAGGATTTTTGCATACCAGAGAATGCCACCAATTGGGGGCAGAAAAAAAACCAGAACGAACCACAGAATCCGGTCCGTGGGTTGGCGAAAGTCGGTTTTCTCGTCGGAAGCAAATACCAGCAGCAATGGAACCAGCCATAAAGCAACTAACCCTATCGCCCAGACGAAAAGTGAGACCTGCCAGCCAAGTTGATCAAATTCAATGCTGAAATCAAAAAGGGGTGATTTCATCGCTCACCGCCCGAACATCTGCGTGTAGTGCCGGTCTTCCTGGCCCAGGCCAACCCGGTTGTGGCCCCGCCCCATCATGTTCTTGAGGTGGCCCGGGCTGTACCACCAGCCCATGGTCGCCGCCACGCCGGTGCCGTAGCCCGCGGCGATGTTCTCCCCCGACGCGGTGGTGCTGAAGTTCCGGGCCCGGTCCCAGGGCGTGGTCTTGCCTTCAACCGGCGAGTTGTGGGCGAAAAAGCCCAGGGTCTTCATGTCGTTGCTGTGGTCCCGGCTGCACTCGACCAGTTTCATATCCACCGCCAGGGGGTTGAGCCCGAGCACCAGCCGACGGCGATTGCACAAGTCGATACCCAGGGCTTCGTCGTTTGACAGCTCTTCACGGAACTCAACGTTGCTGGCGATGACCTCTTGCTGACGAGAGTCGGAGCAGATCGCGTACTGGATGGCGGTCTCATCGACCCAGTCGAGTTGCCGACCACTGCCGCCGGCGAGCTGCTGACGCATCTCCCGGAGCTGGGGGTCCGCGGCGAACATCTCGTCAATCGTCGGGACGATCGCCGCTTCCAACTCGGCGTAGATCGGGTCCAGCTCCTCGCGGACACGCTGCTTGGTCGCGTCGGTGACCTCATCAATCACGGTGCGGGCCTCACGGCGCTGCGCCTCGACCGCGTTCCAGTCCAACGCCTCGTGTTTTGCTTCGGCGACCTTCAGCGCCGCGCGGCGGGCCCGGCCCAGGTACTGCTGGTAGATCTGCCGCAGACGTGTTGCCTCTTCCAGCCGTTCGCGGTGCTCGCGCTCGGCCTGTGCCGCGGCGCGGGCTTCACGCTGGGCGATCTCCTGCTGGCCAAGCGATGCAATCGTTGCGATCTCGCGGTCGCTCTGGCCCGCTGCAGGTAAGCCGACCAACAACGCAATCATCAGTGCCAGGGTCCGAAGACCGGCCGACGGGGTCGGGGCATAATCCATTCAATATACTCCCATAGAATTGTGAACGGGGTGTTCTAAACCCGGGGGCTTTCATATATTATCGGTTGACCTTGCCGATGACCAGAGGCAGGTTCATGGTTCGTCCACAACAGGGCAGACACACTGGTCCGCCCTGTTTCGATGACCGGGCCATGCCTACACCTCCTCGGCCGAGCCCGCCCGCTTGCTACGCCCACGCCTGACCTGCCCCCCGACCGGAGACCGCCCGGTGCCCACCGCCCCCTGCCCGTACTGCGGCACGATACCCGAGCCCGATGCCACCCGTTGTGCTGCCTGTGGTGGGCTCTTTGAGCCCCTCTCCCGTACGGCGACCCAACTCGCCATGGGCCCGTGGCAGGTCCGCGATGACACCAAGCCGTTTATGCCCGGGTTCAGCACCGCCGTGCTGACCCGGCAGATCGCCTCGGGTCGGATTCAGCCCGACACCGTCTTGCGCGGTCCGAGCACCTACCAGTTCTGGATGCGCGCCGACCAGGCCCCGGGGATCTCACGCCTGCTGGGCAAGTGCCACGCCTGCCATGCGGGTGTCGATCCAACATCGACCCAATGTGAAAAATGCGGTGCCGACCTGTCGCTGCATGACGAGCCGAACACGCTCGGCCTCATGTACATCAGCGACTCGGAACGCGCCGCAGCACAGCGACAGGTCAGCGCAGGCAAGGGGGCCCCGCCACCAAGCAGGCCTGCCGCCACCGCACTACCCCCGGCAGATGATGCCGAGCTTTCCTCAGACTCGCTCAAGCCCATCGAACCGCCGCCCGCCCAACCCGACCACGAAGAGGACCGACTCGATGCGGATGATCGGGTCGAAGAACAACACCAGCAGGAGCAGGATTACGAGCACGGCCCGGTCGCCTCAGAGCCGATGCCGCACGATGCAATCGACGATCTTTGGGCCGGTGGCGACGAGGGGGCCTCACCGTATCGCAAGCGTGCCCGGGCGGGCAACGCCAACGGCGCGGTGATCGGGATGCTGGTGGTGTCGCTGGTGGTCATGATGATCGGGGTGGTTGTGATCGTCGGCAATCAGGGTGGGAACACGGACGCTGACAACGACGCGCGTTCTGTCGGAGACACCCCCGGGCAGGACGGCTCACCCTCACCCCCGCGGATCACGGCCGAAACCGTCACGGCTACGCGGACCGATGTGATGGCGCGTTTCGAGCCGTTGGACCCCGGCGAGATCCCCGCCCCGCTGCGCGGGCGCTACGACCAGATCGTCCAGATGGTTGAGCAGGCCGACGAGGCCGACCAGGCGAAGCGCTACACGCTGGCCAACCAGGCCTTCCTCGACGCGGACCAGGCTCTGGCCGAGCTGGTTGAGCTGCGGGACAAGTACATCGCGGACGCCGAGCTCCGAGAGGAGGCCCAGGTCGCCCGGACCGCGATGGTCCAGGCCCGGACCCAGGCCGAGTCGTCCGACGCCCAGAAATACGCCGGTCCCGACTGGTCGCGCGGGGTCGACCTCGAGGCCCTGGCAACGCAGCAGATGGAAACCGCGGCGTTCGAGTCGGCCCGGGAGAATTTCATCAACGCCGCGCTGGCCTACGAGGACGCGGGCCTGCTGGCCCAGCGCGGCGTCGCCGCCGAGCAGGCCCGCGAGCAGCTGTTCGCCCTGATGCGTGAGTCGGCCCCGAAGAACTGGCTGGAAGAACACGCCGGGGACGAGCTGTCACGGGTCATGGAAATCCAGGAGCAGGCCGTCGCCAAGATGAAGCAGCGCGCGTTCGCCGAGGCCGCCCTGCTCTACGACCAGGCGACCGATCTGCTGTCGCGCTGTAACGAACTGGTCGACCAGGCCCGCTCCCGCAAGTACTACGCCTACCTTGCCGGCTACGCCGCCGCTGACGCATTGATCACCCTCGCCTCGGGCGACCCGCTGGCCAACAACGCCGCGGCGAACCTCGACCAGGCAATGGACGCGCTGGCCCTGCCCCCTGAAATCAAAAGCGCCCTGCCTCGGTCCGACGCCGCCGACTACGACGCCGCGTCTCAGACCCTGATTAGCAGCATGCGTGACCACCTGACCTCGTCCTTCGGAGCCGAGGTCCAGCTCAGCTATGCCATCGGGATCAAGGCCCGCATCATCGAGAAGACCCTCAGCTTCGACCGCTTTACCGCCGACCACCGATCGGCCGTCGGCACCGGTGTCCGTGAGCTCGAAGACTTCGCGGTCGAGGCCCGCTGGAACCCCGCGGCCATCAACCCCGCCCTCGACGCCTTCCGCGACGCGGTCCGTAAGGACGAGGTGGGCGAGAAGGCAGAGGCCGCCCCCGCCGCGTGGGCCCAGGTCCTCAAGCTGATGTCCAGCCGCGAGTCAGGGCTGGCGATGATGACCCCGACGAACATCGAAGAGCTCGCGCCGCCGGAGCTATTCCCGGAGTAGGCATGGGCCACGTACTGTGGTTACGGGATATCGCTACGCAACCCGCTCGATCGCCGACCGACGCGGGCGCCAGCTGAGGATGCTCAGCAAGCCAAGGCTCACCAATGCGAACGAGCCCGGCTCGGGGACCGCACCGCTCGCCTTCATCGCCTCGTACCACTGGTAGGCCATGACCTTGTAGGCCAGGTCCGTCGGGTGGATCTGGTCGGCAGTCAGCAGCGCGCTGTTGACCTCGAGCGTGTCGTCGTTAAACGATCCGGGATCGGATTCATCAAGGCCCAGGACCCAGTCCACCGAGTTGTCGCCGTCGATGTTGACCAGCGCGAGCTCTTGCGGGGTGAGGTAGTTCTGCAGCCCGGGGGTGATCTGGATGTCGAACATATCGACGACGGTGAACATCGACTTGAACGCCGCGTCCGCGGCGGTGGTTGTGGGCAGGTCGTTGATCAGGCCGACCATCTGGTCGTTATAGAGCGCGGTGTTGCGGACCGTGGCGTCGTCGTCGGACGAGCTCCCGCCGCTGTTTTCGGCCTTGGGGATGATCCGCGCGACGAAGATGTTGGCGTCCTGTGCGATCCGCCCGGCGTCCCACTGGGTCCGCAGCTCGGTCAGCAGGCTACCGAACTGAGCCGTGGTCTCCGCAACGGTGCCCTGGCTGCCAAAGCGTGGGCTGCTGGGTGAGTCGCCCAGCAGGGGGTTGGTCCCGATATGGATCAGCAGGGTATCGGCGGTCTTGATCTCGCGCGCGGTGCCCGCGGCGTTGAGGCCGGTGAACACGCCGTTGAGGGTTGTGCCGCCGTCCTGGCTGGTGGCGTAGTTCTGGAGCTGGTAGACCAGGTTCTTAGTGCCGCTGCCGCCGCCGACGAACGGGTTGCTGTTGGGTGAGCCGGCCGCGAGCGCGCCCTGACTGCCCCAACGGTCGGCGTCGAAGGGCGTGATCCCGTCCGAGAGCAGGCCCGACCCGGTGCCCAGCCCGCCGATGAAGTCGTAGTCCGGCCCGTGGACGTACCCCCCGGCCATCAGCAGTTCCTGGAGGTAGTCGGAGTAGCCCCGCCACTCCGAGGCGCTGCCGTCATCTCCCTGGCCGTAGGTGATCGAGTCACTGAAGGCCAGGATATTGTTGGGGTCGGCTTGTGCGGCATCAGCCACCGCTAGACCGGTCACCGCGGCGTAAAGCACCGCCAGCCTGAGGCCGACCTGTTGGATCAGTTGTGTTGTTGAATACATAGTGACACGCCGGTGTTAAACGAATACGGCGGCCTACCTCGGCACGCGCTCCAAAAATCAGTCGAATTCCCGCGAGCGGGATGCCAACCCGAGACACGCTTTCTTCAATGATTGGGTAGGGTGGGAAGGGTTATGACGGTGGCATGTACCCGGCCCCACGTCGATACGCCTGGAGTGATACGGCGTTATTCAAGGAATTGTCTGAACTTGGCTTGGCGATGGATTCGGTCAAGCATGTATAGTCAGGCGATAGCATTCGCGCTAGACGCCGGAACGACCGGTCCCGTAGCCACCTGGAGACCACCATGAACCCCCGACTTTTTCTTGTCCTGCCGCTGCTGGCCTGCACATGGCTGACCGTCCCCGCGGCCGGCGATCAGACACCGGTTCAGGTGTTCATCCTGGCCGGCCAATCCAATATGCAAGGCCAGGGTGTCGTCGAGATGGACCATCCCAATTCCTACAACGGCGGCAAGGGCAACCTCGTCTGGTCGATGCAGCACTCGGCCAGCCGGGAGCGGATGGGTCACCTCCGCGACGCGCTGGGCCGATGGGTCGTGCGTGACGATGTCGCCGTCTGGTACAAGCCCCGGGACCAGGTCCGCCGGGGCCCGCTCACGATCGGATACACCGCCTACGGCGGGTCGTCCCACATCGGCCCGGAGCTGCAGTTCGGGCACATCGTCGGCGATGCGCTCGATCAGCCGGTGCTGCTGATCAAGACCGCCTGGGGCGGCAAGAGCCTCTACGCCGACTTCCGTCCGCCCAGCGCCGAGGGCGAGACCGGGGCCTACTACACCCGGATGATCGAAGATGTGCGCGCCGCCATCGACTCATTAGAGGGTCGGCCCTACGTGCTGGCGGGATTCATCTGGATGCAGGGCTGGAACGACATGATCGACGAGCGGGCCACCGCCGAGTACGCCGACAACCTCGTCCACCTGGCGCGGGACATCCGCGCTGAGTTCGAGGCGCCCGACCTGCCCATCGTCGTCGGGGAACTGGGCAACGGCGGCGAGGCGAGGCCCGGCAGCGGGATGGCGCGCTTCAGCTCACAGCAGCGACTCGGCACGTCCCGGATCGAGCGGGCGGTCTTTGTCCCGACCCACCGCTTTGCCCGCGACCGCGAGCAGTCGCCCAACGTCGGGCACGGCCACCACTGGTTCGGCAACGCCGAGAGCTACTTCCTGATCGGCGATGCGTTGGGCAAGGCCGCGCTGGGCCTGATCGCCGAGTGATCGGCCGGGCACAAGGCGGACTGATCTCAGAACGTGCACGAGAAGTGTCTTTGGTGGGGTAGGCTTCCAGCCTGCCGTCACGACGACGTCGTGAAAAGACCTGTCACAGCGGCGCTTGAACGGCGGGCAAGATGCCCGCCCCACCCTCTCGTACAAGTTCTTTGACCGTGTCGAAAGAACTGATTCGGTTGATGCCGATTCAGCGTAGATCGGGAATGAAATAAAGTCGGTTCTCGGCAGCTCGGGTGCTGGTTTCGTAGATCGTCGAGCCTTGCAGCGAGAGTTTGGTGGCGGTACGCCCGTCGCTGTAGCCGCCGTGAAGGTAGACCTGATGGCCCTCTTCAACTTGGAACGACGCGACGACCTGCCGGTTGGCCGCGTAGCAGACCCGCCCGTCTTGGCCGGCGATAAAGAGCAGTGGCGCGGAGGGGAGCTTGGTAAACGCGACAAGCTGCGCCGACTCGGGCAGGCCCATGGCATCGAGGTCACCAACGGTGGGCTGCGGGGCTTGGTGACGCTGGCATCCGGCGGCCATCAGGCCCAGCGCGACAAAGAGCATAAAGACGGATTTTCGTGGTATTGATGCCATGATATGGGCCTTTCAAAAACGAAAACGACGTCTTTCTGACCTTGCCGATATGGTATCCCATGGCTACTTCACGTGCGCCCAGTAGTTGCCGTTGAGGATGCGGGTGACGTTGGTCTGGTGGCAGCCGACCATGTCGCCGATCTGGCGGTGGGAGTACTTGCCGGTCTTGGCCAGCCGGCGGACCTTGCGGACGTCTTTGGCGGTCAGCTTGGCGTAGCCGTTGCGCTCGCCGCGGGCGACGTTGCCGGCCTCGGCGTTTCGCTCGAACAGCTTCTTGTGGTTGCCGCAGACCAGGCACTCGGGGTTGCAGCAGTGCTTCTTGCCGCAGGTGTGGTACACAAAGTGTTTACGGGGGATCGGGCCTTTCTCCAGCAGGTACGCGGCGCGGTGGACCTTGATCTGTTTGCCGCCGACGTTCCATGCGGCGTAGCCGTCGTTGTGGAGCGAGGCCTGCCAGAGCCAGCAGCCGCTTTTGCTGATGCGGCAGTTCGCGAGGATGTCGTCCATGGAGATGTGCTTGCGGATCTCGCGCGCGTTCATGGCGGCTCTCCTGCCCGAGGGGCGAAGCGTGTTGGATGAAGCAGGGCTGGTACCCTCTGTGGGCCCGATTGAATCCCGTCGGGCGGCAAGGCAGAAGTGTAGAAAAAAAACGGCGACGATGCCTCGCCGCCGTCTATGGGAGATGTATGGGTTTGTCCGGCCCGCTGGCCACGGTCACCGATCGGCGTGCTGCCGGCGGTGCTCGCGGATGGTCTGGGCGACATCGGCGCCTTCGGGGACGAAGATGAGCGCCCCGCCGTTGACGCAGTGGCGCAGGCCGGTGGGCTGGTCCGGCGCGTCGTTGAAGACGTGTCCGAGGTGCCCATCGCAGCGGGCGCAGCGCATCTCCGTGCGGACCATGCCGGCGGACCGGTCGACGTAGTAGGTCAGTGCGCCCTGGGCGACTTCCTGGTTAAACGAGGGCCAGCCGCAGCCGGAGTGGAACTTGTGCTTCGCGTCGTAGAGGTACATGCCGCAGCCGGCGCAGTGGTAGCTGCCCGGGCCCGTCTCGTTGAGGAATCGGCCGGTGAAACGTCGCTCGGTGCCGGACCGGCGGAGGATGTAGAACTCCTCGTCGCTGAGGATGGACTGCCACTGCTCGTCGGTGAGTTCGACCTTGTCGGCGTTGACCATCGCTTCGGGGTCGGTGCTGCGGGCGATCGTCGGGGTCGGGTCGGTGTCTTGGGGCATCGGGTTGGCCTGGTCTTCAGGGGCGGCGGTCGGCGGGGTCTGGGCCGGATCGGATTCGGGGTGCGGGGCGGGCGGCGGGGTCTCGCTGTCTTGGGTGTAGAGTTTGATCGCCGGGTCGATCTGCTGGGCCGACGCGTCGTAGGTCGGTGGCGGCTCTTGGTTGCAGCCGATCAGGCACAGGGCGGTGAGGCACGCCGCGGTTAATGCAATCGTCTGGTGGTTTGCCATGTCAGTTATAACCTCCCGGCCGGGTGGATTGTTCCGCAATACGACAGCATAGGTCGCTCTATGGGTTCGAAGCCTCGGTAAGGCTAGATTCGACCGGAATCTTTTGGGCTCGCATGCCGGGTCTACTTGCCCGAACGGGCGGGGGGCGTTCGTCGCGGCTTGGGCGGGGGGCCGCTGCCTGCGTCGGTGATCACGGCGGTCAGGTCGTTTTGTGACGGCTGGGCGGCGTTGGCGTCGTGCAGGCTCGAGAGGGTGTGGTCATACAGGGCCAGGAGCGAGAGCATCCAGGCGCAGGTGGCCTGGGTGGACTGGTTATCGCTGACGCCGTGGGGCATGAGTTTGTCGCAGCACCCGCCGGTGGTCTGGTCGTAGAGCGGCTGGCGGAGGTCGTTGTGCCCGAGGAACCAGTCGAGGCAGAGCTGGGCACGGTCCAGCCACTTGCTGTCGTTGGTGACGCGGTAGGCTTCGAGGGAAGACTCGATGGTGGCGCAGGCCTCGTCGGGCAGCTGGTCGAACCTGGCCTTGGTCCCGCCGCGGACCAGCCAGCCGTCCGACCCGACGGGGGCGAACTGCTGATCGTCGCCGGTCTGGATGGTGTAGAGCCAGTCGAGCGATTTGAGCGCGGTCTGGATCATGTCGTTGTTGAACATCCACCGCCCGGCCAGGAGCAGTGCGTGGGGCAGGCGGGCGGCGTCGTAGGTCAGCTCCTGGTCGGGCCAGGGCCAATCACGGTAGGTGTTCTGCCGGAACTGCGCGAGCAGTTGATGGGCGAGCTGCTCTCGGACGCGTCGGGCGTGGCTGTCGCCGGAGAATCTTCGGAGGTAGGCGTGGATCCCGATGAGGGCGTACGCGATGCCGTGGGTGTGCTCGAAGCGTTCGCAGGCGGGCAGCGCTTCGTGGAAGAGGTTGGCGGCGAGGGTCATGTGGCCGGGGATATGTGAGCGGGCGACGCACTCGCCGAGCGCGAGCAGGGCCCGGCCGTGGGTGTCTTCGCTGCCGGGTTCGATGGTCCACAGCCGGTCGTAGGTCATGGCGTGGCGGAACCGGCCGTGCTCGGGCTCGAAGGCGTGGTGCAGGAAGGCGAGGTAGTTGCCGGCCAGCGCGTCGAGCCGGCTGCCCACGGTCTCGCCCAGGTGGTCGTGGGCCAGCAGCACACACCGCAGCGCTGCGGCGTTGTCGTCGGTCGTGTACCCACCCCGGCGGTTGGGCACGTTGGAAACCGCTTGGGCCAGCGCCCCGGCCGAGTCGGTCATCGCCATCAGGTGGTCCAGCTTGATCTCGGGCAGCTCGTCGCGGTCGTTGAACAGCTGCCGCTGCTGGACGACCACCGGTTTGGGGTCGCGGGCGCGCTCTTGGCGCACCTCGTTGAGCAGGTCCAGGTATTGCTCGGCCACGGTCTGCCAACGCATCTGCCGGGTGAACTGGTACGCCCGCTTGCGGATCGCGTGGCGCTGGGTCTCGTTGTCGAACAGCTCGAGGATCGCCCCCGCCAGCGCGTCGGCCTGCTTGAACGGGACGATCTTGCCCCGGTCCTCGGCCAGCATCTCTTGTGCGTACCAGTACGGCGTCGAGACGGTCGCCTTGCCCGTGCCCAGCGCGTAGGCCAGCGTGCCCGAGGTGATCTGGGCCTCGTTCTCGTAGGGCGTGACGTAAACGTCGGCCGCGCCCAGGAACTCGACCAGCTCGTCGAGCTCGACAAAGCGGTTGAACCAGCGGATGTGCTGGTCCACGCCCAGCTCTTTGGCCCGGCGTTGCAGGCCGGTGCGGTACTCCTCGCCCATGTGCGCGATCACGCCGGGGTGGGTGGCGCCGAGGATGATGTAGACCACGTCCGGATGCCTGGCCACGACCGCGGGCAACGCATCGATCATGTTTTCCAGGCCCTTGCTCGGGCCGATGAGCCCGAAGGTCAGGATGACCTTGTTGCCCTCGACGCCGAACTTGTCTTTGTAGAAGTTCGGGTCGACAAACGGGACATCGGGGATGCCGTGGTGGATCAGCCGGACCTTCTCTTGCGGGACGTTGTAGAGGTCGGTGAGGAACTCGAAGGCGCGGTCGGCCATGACGACCAGGCGGTCGCAGTGCTCGAAGAGCTGCTCGGCGGCCTTGCGGTAGTGCGGCTCGGGCTCGGGCAGGACGGTGTGGAGGGTGGCGACGACGGGCATCCGCAGCCGGCGGACCAGCTCGGTCGCATAGGTGCCGCCCTCACCGCCGAAGATCCCGAACTCGTGCTGGAGCGACACCGCGTCGATCCCGGACATGTTCAGGAAGTCCGCGGCCAGGCGGTACTCGGCCGGGCGGTTCTGGTTGATCTCGAACCACACGCGCGGGCCGTACCGGTAGCCCTCGGGCCGATCGTTCATCGCTACGGTGTGCGTCTCGATATCCGGGGCGGCGGCGGCCAGGGCCTCGGTCAGGTCGGCGGTGAAGGTCGCGATCCCGCAGCGGCGGGGCAGGTACGTCCCGACGCAGGAAATGCTCTGTAGCGATTCCCAGCGTTCGTGGCGGTTAGACATGTGGGGTCTTTCGGCAGGCGGCGAAAGCGGGTCCGAGAACCCAACCACATCTTACGTCAAATGCGTAGCCTGGCAATCAATCGGCCTGGCTAAGCTGCCGAGGCCAACCCCGCCCACGCCCACGCCCACGCCGCTGGACGGCCCGCCCCAATCGGCCGATGATGAACCGGGAATCGGCATAGGCCCCCGGCATAGGCCAACGATCAGGGCGCTTTGAGATATGCACTGGCTGAACCAACTCGCCGCTACCCGCGACCAACGCTGGGCCATCGGCATCGGCGACCCCTCCGTCTTCGGCTGGGCGACCGTGGCCGCCTACCTCCTTGCCGCGCTGCTCTGCCTGCTTGCCTGGCGCCACGCCAACGCCGCCTACCCCGGACATGCCCGCCTGCGCCTGTTCCTGGGCTCGACCACCCTGCTCATGCTCGCCCTGGCGATCAACAAGCAACTCGACCTGCAGACCTTCATCACCCAGACCGGCAAAGACCTGGCCAAAGTACAGGGCTGGTACGACCAGCGCCGCGCGGCACAACGCTCTTTCGTCTTCGGCGTCGCCGGCGCCGGTGCCCTTGCCATGCTCCTCGCTCTCTTCCTGCTCCGCGGGCTGCTCGGTCGGGTCGGCGTCATCATGCTCGGGCTCTGCGTTACCCTGAGCTTTGTCGTAGTCCGGGCCGCGTCGTTCCACCACGTCGACCACCTGATCGGGATGGAACTGGTTGGCGTCCGCGTCAACGTCATCCTCGAGTTGGGGGGGATCATGATGGTCTGCCTCGGTGCACTGGTCTGCATGGCTCGGCCCGCCACGGCTCACCACAACGCCAGCCCCGCCACCGCCTGAAACGCCCCAACCCTGTAGCCGCTTCCAACATGAAACCGCAATCCCCCAAGACCGTGACCGCCCCGCTCGACCAAGCCTTTGAGCAGGCCAAGGCCGAGCGCCAGCCGCTGTTCGTCCCCCAGCCGATCTTCGCCGACGACCGCGGCTGGTCGTATATGAACCAGTTTGTCGGCGTGCTCGACGGGCAGGGGCAGATCAACTACTCAGTGATGTACCCGCAGGTCATCAAGGCCTGGCACCGCCACCACAAGCAGACCGACTTCTGGCTCTGCCTCAACGGCCACCTCAAGGTCGGTGTCTACGACGAAGAAAACGACACTGCCTGGGTCAAGGTCATCGGCGAGAAGGCGCCCGGCGTCATGGTCATCCCCCCGCCGCTTTGGCACGGCGCCGCGACCGTCGGCCCCGAACCCGCCGGCCTGCTCTACTTCGTCACCCACCAGTACAACCCCGCCGAGCCCGACGAAGACCGCCGAGAGTGGGACAGCGTCGCGGGCTTCCCCTGGGGCGTGCAGTTCAAATAAAGCCCTTCCAAACAACCCGATCAAGATCACCATGCCCACCCAACCCTCCATCCTCCTCATCGCCCCCGAGGGCATGCTCGGCACCGCGTGGTCCAGGCTACTCGAACAGCGCGGCATCCCCTACCGCACCGCCGCGCTGCCCGGCTTCGATATCACCGACGCCGCGTCGATCCGCCGGCACGTCACCGCCGAACTCGGTGTCGTGGTCAACTGCTCGGCCTACACCGACGTCGATGGCGCAGAAGAACACGAAGAACGCGCGACCGCCATCAACGGCTCGGGCGTGGGCGAACTCGCCGTCGCCTGCAAAGACACCGACGCCCTGCTCGTCCACTACTCGACCGACTACGTCTTCAACGGCAACGCCACCCAGCCCTACCGCACCGACCAGGCGCTCGACCCGCTCAATGCCTACGGCCGGTCCAAGGCCGTCGGCGAGCAGGCCATCCGCGACACCGCCGGCCCGCACCTGATCCTGCGGACCTCCTGGCTCTACGCACCCTGGGCCAACAACTTTGTCCGCACCATCGCACGGCTCGCCACCGAGCGCGAGTCCCTCAAGGTCGTCGATGACCAGCGCGGCCGACCGACCAGCGCCGAGCACCTCGCCGCCGCCTCGCTCCGGCTGGTCGAGGAAGACGCCCACGGCACGCTGCACCTCACCGACGGCGGGCAGTGCACCTGGTTCGACTTCGCCACCGCCATCGCCGCCCGCGCCAACCCAGAATGCAAAATCGAGCCCTGTGGCTCCGACGCCTACCCCCGCCCCGCCAAACGCCCCGCCTACAGCGTCCTGGACCTCGACCCCACCGAGGCGATCATCGGCCCCATGCCGAGCTGGCAAGACAACCTCGCCGCGGTGATGGATCAGATGGCGGTCGCGTCGAGTAAGTAGCCGCGAACCGGGGCCTTTGCCCCCGGTCTGCGACGAGCGATCAAAAGACTTGATGCGGCTTTCTGTAGATCGGCCAAAACCGGGGGCACAGCCCCCGGCCCGCCGCCCGTAGGGAATCTCATGTCTGGCCACGATGCTACGGGCTAAAGTCCTAGCTACTTCACCCCGTAAACGCCTCGAAGTGTGCGTTCTGGATCGGGGTGACGACCTCGATGATGTCGTGCAGGATCGTTGCCGGGCTGCCGATGGAGTCGATCTCGATGATGTCTTCGCTGGGGTAGTGGCTGAGCACCGGCTCGGTCTCGCGCTTGTACACGTCCCAGCGGTTGCGGATCACGTTCTCGTCCGCATCATCAATGCGGTTCTCTTTCAACGCCCGCCGGCGGAGGCGGGTGAACATCGCGTCCTCGTCCGAGCAGCTCAGGTGGATCACCTTGTAGACCTGGATGTGCTCGTCCATGAGGTGGGCCTGCTCGACGGTGCGCGGGATGCCGTCGAGGATGAGCAGGTCGTCGTGGGGCTTGTAGATGCCGAGGGTGACACGGGCGGCGATGTTCTTGGCCCACATCTTGACGGTGATCTGGTCGGGCACCAGTTCGCCGCGCGAGGAGTGCTCGTAGAAGACCTTGCCCAAATCGGAGTTGATATCGATATTGCGGAAGACCTCGCCACAGGACATGTGGAAGAAGCCGGGGATCCGGCCGAGGATGTTGCCCTGCGTGCCCTTGCCGGCCCCGGGGGCGCCGAACAGGAGGATGGTCTTGTAGCGGGAGTCGCTGGCCATGCTTGATGTCTTCCTTCTTAGTACTCTGATCGTAGTATCGATCCGATGGTGGGCGTTCCTGATCGCCGAGTCGCGAAATGAGCGGGTATGAGTCTAATGGATGATTAATGTACGGTAAGGGTGGCGAAACCACCACTTCGTGCTTAGAATTGTTCCAGATAAGGATGGTCTGTGCGACAGCTGGCGCAGTCCGAATATATGTTTAGCCAGGAAAAAAACTTATGGCACTCAAACTGCCCATCTATCTCGACCATAACGCCACCACGCCCATGGATAGCCGTGTCCTGGACACAATGATGCCCTATTTCACGGAGAAATTCGGCAACGCCGCCAGCCGAAACCACCGCTACGGCTGGGAGGGCGAGGAAGGCGTCGACTACGCCCGGGAGCAGGTCGCCAACCTCATCGGCTGTACCTCGAAAGAAATTGTCTGGACGTCCGGCTCGACCGAGTCGAACAACCTGGCGATCAAGGGCGTGGCTGAGATGTACGGCAAGAAGGGCAACCACATCATCACCGCGGTGCACGAGCACAAGGCCACGCTCGATCCGGTCAAGCGCTTGCAGAAGCAGGGCTTTGATGTGACCTGGCTGGAGCCGAACAGCGACGGCATCATCACGGCCGAGGCCGTCGAGGCGGCGCTGCGTCCGGATACGATTCTCGTCACGGTCATGTGGGCGAACAACGAGCTGGGCACGATCAACGAGATCCCCGAGATCGGCCGAATGCTCAAAGAGAAGTACAGCGAGAAGGACAAGCCGATCCTTCACACCGACGCGACGCAGTGGGTGGGCAAGATGCCGACCGATGTCGATCGCGATGGGGTCGATCTGCTCAGCGCCTCGGCCCACAAGATGTACGGCCCCAAGGGTGTCGGGTGTTTGTACGTCCGCCGCCGTCGGCCACGCGTCCGCCTGACCCCGATCATCGACGGCGGGGGCCACGAGCGCGGCATGCGCTCGGGCACGCTCAACGTCACCGGCATCGTCGGCATGGGCGCCGCCTGCGAGATCGCGGGCAAGGAGATGGACAGCGAACAGCAGCGATTGCTCGCCCTGCGGACCCGTTTGGAAGAAGGTATCACCAGCCAGCTGCCCATGGCGGTTGTCAACGGCCACCCGACCAAGCGCCTGCCCGGCACGACCAACATCAGCTTTCCTTACGTTGAAGGCGAATCCCTGATGATGGCGATCAAGGAGATCGCGGTGTCGTCCGGCTCGGCCTGCACCAGCGCCTCGCTCGAACCCAGCTACGTGCTCAAAGCGCTCGGACTCGGCGACGAGATCGCGCACAGCTCGATCCGCTTCGGGCTCGGCCGGTTCACGACCGAAGAAGAAATCGACTACACGATCGAGAAGGTCGTGAAGAACGTCCAGCACCTGCTGGACATGAGCCCGCTGTGGGAGATGGTTCAGGAAGGGATTGATCTGGATAGCATTGAGTGGGGCGCTCACTGAGCCCGCCCATCGTGTGTGGAACAAAGGCTGGGATCAGCCGATTAAACAGATAAGGAGACAGCTATGGCCTACAGCGAAAAAGTCGTCGACCACTACGAGAATCCCCGCAACGTCGGAACCATGGACAAGGCCGACCCGAACGTCGGCACCGGCGTCGTCGGTGCGCCCGAGTGTGGCGACGTCATGCGGCTGCAGATCAAGGTCAACCCCGAGACCGGCCTCATCGAAGACGCGAAGTTCAAGACCTTCGGCTGCGGCAGCGCGATCGCCTCATCGTCCCTCGCCACCGAGTGGCTTAAGGGCAAGAGCCTGCACGACGCCGACGAGATCAAGAACACCGACATCGTCCAGGAGCTGGCCCTGCCGCCGGTGAAGATCCACTGCTCGGTCCTGGCCGAGGACGCGATCAAGCACGCCCTGGAGGACTACCTCGAGAAGCACGGCAAGACGATGGAGTCGCTCCACGAGCACGACGAGGCCCACGAAAACGCCGAAGCGTGAATGTGTTCGGGCTCAAACGTCGATATACTACCTAAGCTCGGAGGAGCCCCCGGCCTTGAAAGATCATTACTGAGAGGTACCCCATGGCCATTGAACTGACTGAAACCGCCGCCAAAGAGATCAAGACCATCGTCGAGCAGCAGGAGCTGGACACCGAGAAGGTCCGCCTACGCGTAGGCGTCAAGGGAGGCGGCTGCTCGGGCTTCTCGTACCTGCTCGACCTGACCGAGACCCAGCGGGACACCGACGAAGAGTTCGAGCTGCACGGCATCAAGGTCGTCTGCGACCCGAAAAGCTATCTCTACCTCAATGGCACGTCCATCGACTTCAAAGACGAGGTCATGGGCCGCGGATTTGTGTTCAATAACCCCAATGCGAACAGCACGTGTGGGTGTGGCAGCAGCTTCAGTGCCTAATCTCGAAACCATCTGAGCTATACGAGAAGCCCACGTTCATCGAACGTGGGCTTCTTTGGTTTCTATACTAACCGCCATACGATCTACGCTGCGATCTCTTCGTCTTCCTCGTCGACTTCGACCTCCTCGTACTCGTACTCCCAGTCGCCTTCTTCGCCTTCTTCCGCTTCTTCTTCGTCGGCGTCCAGGGCGTCGTAGGTCTCGTCTTCCAGGTCGTCTGACCCCTCCACGTCGTCCGCTTCGTCGACGACTTCGTATGCTTCTTCGTCTGCGTCGATGTCGTCCTCGGCTGGCGTCTGGCCCGCGTAGCGTAGCGGGGGTTCCATGTCGTCTTCGGGGTTGGGCTGGGACGCGGCGTTGGGTTCTTCGGTGGCCGGGGCGGTTGTGCCGCCGGCGGCCTGGTCGGCTTGCATCTGTTTCATGGCTTCCCACTCCTCGGGGGTGATCTGCACCTCGCGGGCCTGGCTGCCCTTGTGCGAGCCGAGGATGCCCGAGGCGGCCATGGCCTCGATCAATCGACTGGAGCGGGAGTAGCCGATGGTCAACCGACGCTGCAGGAGCGAGACGCTGCCCCGCTTGGTTTCGAGGACGATCTCGACCGCCTTCTCGAAGAGTGGGTCCTGCATCGCCTCGTCGTCGACGTCGGCCTGGTCGGAGCTCTTAAGCTGGACCAGCGACGGCTCGAAGCTTTGTTGGCTCACGGTCTTGAGGAACTTGACGGTCTTGCGGACCTCGTAGTCCTCGATCAGGCAGCCCTGGGCGCGGATCAGCTCGCTGGACCGGGGCGAGAGGAAGAGCATGTCGCCGTGGCCGAGCAGCAGTTCGCCGCCCTTCTGGTCCAGGACGATGCGCGAGTCCATGCCGGAGCTGACCTTCATACAGATGCGGCAGGGCATGTTGGACTTGATCAGCCCGGTGACGACGTTGGCCGAGGGGCGTTGGGTGGCGAGGATGAGGTGGATGCCGACGGCCCGGGCTTTCTGGGCGATGCGGACGATGTGGCTCTCGACCTCTTTGTTGGTCATCATCAGGTCGGCGAGCTCGTCGATGACGAAGACCATGTAGGGCAGCTTCTTGGGGATGCGCGCGGCCTCGTCCTCGGTGGCCGGGTCCATGCGGTCCTTGATCTCGTCCCAGCCCAGCTCGTTGTAGCTGCCGATGTCGCGGACGCCCACCTCTGCCAGCAGCTCGTACCGCTCGTCCATCTTGGTGACGGCCCATTCGAGGATGGCCGCGGCCTTACTCATCTCGGTGACGACCGGGCACATCAGGTGCGGGATGTTCTTGAACATCGACATCTCGACCATCTTCGGGTCCACCAGCACGAGCTTGAGCTCGTCGGGCTTCTTGGTGAAGAGGAAGGACATGATGATGGAGTTCATGCAGACGCTCTTGCCCGAGCCGGTGGTGCCGGCGATGAGCATGTGCGGCATCTTGTTGAGGTCCTGGACGAGCGGGTTGCCCGACGAGTCCTTGCCCAGGTACATGGGCAGCTTCATCTGGGTCATCGACTCGGGGCAGGCGGACATGAGCTCTTTGACGCGGACCAGCTCGCGTTTGATGTTGGGCACCTCGATGCCGACCGTGTCCTTGCCGGCCATGTTCGGCACGATGCGGATGTTCTGGGCCTTCATCGATCGGGCCAGGTCGGTGGCGACGCCGCTGAGCCGCGCGGCCTTGGTGCCCGGGGCCAGCCGGGCCTCGAAGAGCGTGATCACCGGGCCCGAGTCGATGCCGACGACCTCGCCCTGGATGTTGTACTGCTGCATGGCCGATTCGAGCTGCACCGCCTGATCGCGGACGATGGCTTCCTGCTCGGCGGTGAAGTCGCCCTGCGGTTCTTCGAGCAGGTCGATCCCGGGGAATTGGTAGCCGGACAGGTCCATCTCCTGCACGGGCGCGGGCTTGGCGGCGATGGGCCCGGCGAAGTTGATGGGCATCTGCGCCATCTTCTTCTTGAGCTCCTCGGGGTCGAAGTCTTTCTTGCCGTTGGTGTAGGCGTCCGGGGCATCGGAAGTGCTGTCGTCGTCGGGGGGCGGCGTGGTGTCGTCTTCCTCGGTGTTGGTGACGTGCTCCATCGCCTCCAAGGCGGTCGCGGTCGAGCCGGCCGGCTTGCCGCTGCGGCGGACCTTGAGTTTCTTCTTCCGCTCCGCCCGCTTTTGCCTTTCGGTCTTTTCCTCGGCTTGGGGACCGTCTTCGATGTCGGTCTCGGCGCCGTCCCAATCCACACGGGAGCGGGGGATGAACCAGGCACGCAGCGGCTCGGCCAGGGCCTTGATCTTGTTGGCCAGTCCCAATCGGGGCAGTGGCATGCGGCGGTAGTCGATGTCGCAGGCCTTGAGGATCAGGTGGGCGATCCCGCGGGGGATGGCCAGGACGTACTTGTCGGCGGTGAGGATCGCCCCGACCCAGAAGCTGACCCCCAGGACGATGACGCTGCCCATGATGTCGAATCGGCGGATGAGGCTGTCGTTGAGGAACAGCGCGATCAGCCCGCCGGGGCCCTCGGGTGCGGGCGAGCGGTAGACGCCGTAGCGGGCGCTGATCGCGGCCAGGGCCGAGAGGGTCACCGTCATCATGACCAGCCCGATCGACCTCAGGCCGAGCTGGTTGACCTTGCGGTGGGTGGCGGTGAGGTAGAGGTAGACGGCCACACCGATCACGCAGGCCCACACCCCGGGCCCGAGCATGAGGTAGAGGCGGTAGGCGAGGGTCGCGCCGACGGCCCCGACCCAGTTGTGCGTGGGGTAGGCGGAGACGCCGACGGCGTGGTTGGGCGCGTCGCTGGGGTGGTGGCTGACCAGGGCGGCGACGACGATCAGCCAGACCCCCAAGACCATCGCCCAGCCGATCCCGCGGTAGGCGGCCAGCGCCGCCGTAGCCGAGGGCACCTGATCGGGGTCTGCTTTCCTGCGTTTGGGCATGTGCTTGTCCAAGCGTGCTTTACGTTATCGGCCGTACGCCCCGGCCGCCGCGCATACGACACCCGCGACTTCCAAAGGTCATCGGTTAGGCAGGGGGTTAAGGGACAAAGATCGAGCGGGCGGGAACTTGGTTCAGGCGGTAGGGCGAGGCCATTTAAAAACCGCTGAGATTCTGAAGGTCTGATCGAGGGGATGGTGCGGCTTGGGTCCTGGCCATGGCCAGGCCACGATTGATCTTTGCGGCTCCATTTGTAACCCGGGAGACGTGATCTCTACGTTGCGGCTAGGTTTATTGCACGTATCCTAACCCTGCATCCGTTTTAGCATTTCGCGATCGACCATCTAGGCCTGCACCATGAACGATACCGCCAAAGCTGAACAAGACCGAGCCGCCCTTGCCGCCGTAGAGGGCAAAGGCCTGGGCGTTAAGCTCGGCCTGTACACCAGGCTCTCGGGGCCGGGCTGGCTACAGTCGGCCATCACCCTCGGCGGCGGGTCGCTGGGCGGGTCGCTCTACATCGGGGTCATCGGCGGCTACGACATGCTCTGGCTCCAGCCGATCATGATGATCCTCGGCATCGTCATGCTCAGCGCGATCGCCTACGTCACCCTGTCCACCGGCGAAAAACCCTTCCACGCCATCAACCAACACGTCAACCCCGTGCTCGGCTGGGGGTGGCTGATCGCCGCCATGATCGCCAACCTCGTCTGGGCCATGCCCCAGTTCTCCCTCGGCACGGCCGCGATGAAACAGAACCTCGGCATCCCGCTCAGTGACGAGCTTTGTGCCTTGGTCTTGTTCATCATCGCCGGCGTGGTGATCTGGTTTTACGATGCCGGGGGATGGGGCATCAAGCTGTTTGAGATCGTCTTAAAAGTCATGGTCGGCCTGGTCGTACTAGCGTTCTTCGGGGTCGTCGCGGCGTTGACGTTCAAGGGGGCGCTGCCCTGGGGCAGCGTGTTGTCTGGATATGTGCCCGACTTCTCGTTGCTCTCGCAGCCGGCCGCCGAGCTGCGTCCCTACATCGCGCAGTCCACGGACCCCGACTATTGGAACCACAAGATCGTCGACATCCAGCGGAACACGATGATCGCCGCCGCCGCCGCCGCGGTGGGCATCAACATGACCTTCCTGCTGCCTTACTCGATGCTCCGCAAGGGCTGGGACAAGACCTTCCGTGGCCTGGCGACGTTTGACCTGTCGACCGGGCTGTTCATCCCCTTCGTCCTGGCGACCAGCTGTGTCGTCATCGCCGCCGCCAGCCAGTTCCACGCCCAAGCCGACCCGGCGCTCTGGGGCGACGGCGAAACAACAGCGGTGACTGAAAAGTTGCAAAGTGGATACGACAAAAACATCGAAGCATTTTTAGCAACGCCGAAAGCGCACGTCATCGGACAAGTTAAGCCGGGAGGACCGGACATTACGAAGGGTTCAAGCGTACGGTTACCTGAATCGATCAACCTCGCCGACAAACAGCTTGCCGCGATGACGATCAAGTCCGACGCCTTCGCTTTGGCCGGCTCGCTGGAGAATGTCACCGGCAGCGCCGCGGTCGCGCAGGTCATCTTTGGCCTGGGCGTCTTAGGTATGGCCGTGTCCACGATTATCATCCTCATGCTCATCAACGGGTTTACGTTCACCGAGGCCTTGGGCGTCAAGACCTCTGGGCCGATGCACCGGATCGGCTCGTTCTTGCCGGGCATCACCGGGGCCCTGGGCTTCCTCCTGCTCTGGTCCAACCCCGACTTCCCCAAGTTCTGGCTGGTCATCCCCACCAGCCGGATCGGGATGATGCTGCTCCCGATCGCCTACATCACCTTCCTGCTGATGATGAACAACAAGAAGCTGATGGGACAGAACATGCTGACCGGCGGCAAGCGGGTCGCGATGAACCTGATCATGTTCATTGCCACCGCCGTCGCCACCTTCGGCTGCCTGATGTCGATTTGGCAGACCAAGGACAAAGTCCCCGGCACCGAGCTAGCCGCCCGCCCCTACGTCATCGGCGTCTTCGCCGCGTTTATCGTCCTGGCCCTGGTCGTGCAAGTGGTGCGCAAGCCGAAAGAAACCGCAGGCTAAGGGGCGATCAAGCATCAAGCCCACGGCGCGACGCCGTGGGCTTGGAATGGTTTGGATCTGATTTCGTCGTTCTGCCGGTCAGTGCTCCGCGCACCACTCGAAGAGCGCCCGCCACTCGTGGTGCTGCAGGGCGACGAGGTCGGGCGAGTCTTTTTCGCAGCGCTGGTTGGCGCGGGCGACGCGGTCGACAAAAGCGATCGGGTCGTACTGGCCCATGGCCGAGCCGGCCGCGCTGCCGCCGCCGGCCAGGTCGATGTGCTTCATCGCGGGGTGGGCGCCGGCCTTGCGGTACCAGTACTTGGCGTTGGGGAAGTCGCCCTCGCGGCGGTGCATGATCGCGTGCCAGAACGAGCCGGTCGGCGAGTGCAGGTCCTGGCTGATGGCGTGGCTGGCGTCGAGCTCATCGACGTAGAGCCAGAGCGCCGCCCGGATCGCGTCCTGGCCCGCCAGGGCGGGGGCCTGCACCACACGCTCGACCACTTCCAACACCCCGGGGCTTGCCGGTTGGGTCGGGACCAGCGCGGTCATGGCCTGGTTAAAGGGCAGGGCCTCGAAGACGGGGGCGACCGCGGCTTCGATCTGCTCGGGCAATGCAACGGCCATGAAAATACGTCCCTCATTTCGTGTGCTTGGGCCAAAAGTTATTATAGATTCATCGGCCCGGATGAGCCGTTGGCGTTAGCAAGGCCGTCGGGTCACGGCGAAAAGTTCCAACGCTCCAAGTCCCTGCCGTTATCCTGCACCCATGGCCGACCCCGCACCCAAGTCCACCCACATCACCTGGCACGGCGGCACCGTTGAGCGTGACGCCCGGTTCGCCCGCCTGGGCCAGCGGGGCTGCACCGTCTGGTTCACCGGGCTGTCGGGCAGCGGCAAGTCCACCGTTGCCGTCGCCGTGGAGCAGGCCCTGCACGACCTGGGCCGGCACGCCTATCGGCTGGACGGGGACAACGTCCGGCATGGTCTGTGCGCGAATCTTGGGTTCTCGGCCGAAGACCGTGACGAAAACATCCGCCGGATCGGCGAGGTGGCCAAGCTGTTTGCCGATAGCGGGGCGGTCACGCTGTGCTCGTTCGTCTCGCCCTACCGTGAGGCGCGGGCCCGGGTGCGGGCGGTGCACGACGAGGCCGGGCTTGGGTTCTTTGAGGTCTTCGTGGACATCCCGCTGTCGGTGGCGGAACAGCGCGACCCCAAGGGGCTGTACGCCAAGGCCCGGGCCGGTCAGATCCCCGACATGACGGGTATGAGCGACCAGGCCCCTTTCGAGGCCCCGGCTTCACCCGAGCTGCGCTTACCGACCCACGAGCAGCCGGTGGACGCCAGCGCGCAGCAGGTGGTGGCGATGCTCAAGCAGCACGGTGTGATCTAAATTTGGCCGACCGCTAGGCAATTGCCCGCAGTGCGCCGGGGGTCGGGCCGTGAGCGAGTTCGGCGAGCCGATCGGGACCGAGTTCCGCGACCGAGCCGACCACGAGGTCGGGCTGGTAGGCGTAGTTGGGCAGGTCGTCCATGGCGGTGCCGCCCGACAGGACGAGGATGGTGTGGTAGCCCAGCTGGACCCCGCCGAGCACGTCGGTGGACATGGTGTCGCCGATCATGAAGGTGCGTGCCGCGTCGAGGCCGAGCTCCTTGCGGGCCGCCCGCATCATGATCGGGCTGGGCTTGCCGACGCTGAAGGCCTGCCGGCCGGTCGCTTCTTCGAGCAGGCGCACGACCGCGCCGCAGCCGGGCCGGGTCCCCGAGGCGGTCGGGCAGTTGGGGTCCATGTTGGTGGCGATGAGCCTCGCCCCGTTGAGCACGAGGTTGGTCGCGTGCTCGAGCATCTCGAAGGTGTAGGTCCGCCCCTCGCCGACGACGACGTAGTCCGGGTCTTTGTCGACGATGGCGAAGCCGTTGTGATGCAGCGCCGTCGTCAGCCCGGTCTCGCCCAGGACGTAGGCCGTGCCGCCGGGCTTCTGCGAGGCGAGAAACCGTGCGGTGGCCATCGCGCAGGTAAAGACGTGTTCCGGACCGACGTAGACCCCCATCCGTGCGAGCTTCGCGGCGATATCCCGCCGGGTCCGCTGGCTGTTGTTGGTCAGGAAGAGGAAGGGGACGCCATGCTCCCGCAGCGAATGGACAAACGTGTCGGCACCGGGGATCAGGTGGCTACCGCGATAGATCACGCCGTCCATATCAATCAAGACACCATACATAGGCATGCTTCTTTCCGTGCGAGGTCGATGTTGTGCGCCATCCGGCATCGCAGCGAACGGCGCTCGGGCCCGAACCGATCGGCCCATCGCGCCGCATGAACAAAGCACGTGCCAACACACACCACATCACGCATTGCGCGCGAAACAAACGCAAATCATCTGATATCCAGGCCCAAACACGCCGCGATGACGGGTAGGCTCACGTGCAGAGACCCGCCCACTGCCTAGCGCGTAGTCAAGCCGCCGGGCCTGCCTGACCGCTACGCAGCGTCACGACCAACGTACAATCTCGCTCATGCCCAAGACCAAGAAACTACCCCAACTCGACATCGATACCCAGGCCTACCGCGTCCAGCCCGGCCAGCCTTTCTCATTGGATGACCGCGCCACCCAGGACGATGGCGGGTTTAAAAAGACTCTGGGCCGGGACGAGTTCCACATGCTCCGCCACCGGCTGGTCGAGTTGCAGGAGAACCTCTACGCCGAGCAGAAGCGTGCGCTGCTGGTCGTCTTCCAGGCGATGGACGCGGGGGGAAAGGACTCGACGCTCAAGGCGGTGTTCGGCCCGGTGGACCCCGCGGGCTGCCGGGTCAAGAGCTTTAAGAAGCCCAACTCCGACGAGCTGGCGCACGACTACCTCTGGCGGATCCACCAGTGGCTTCCCAAACGGGGCTACATCGGCATCTTCAACCGCAGCCACTACGAGGACTGCGTGACCGTCGCGGTCAAGAACCTGGTCCCCCAGGACGTCTGGAAGCACCGGGTCGGGCACATCAACGACTTCGAGCGGATGCTGACCGACGAGGGCACGGTCATCGTCAAGTTCTTCCTGCACATCAGTAAGGGCTATCAGAAGCTTCGGTTGCAGCGCCGTTTGGATCGGCCGGACAAGCACTGGAAGTTCAACGTCGATGACCTGGAGGAACGCGCGCGGTGGGAGCTATACCAGGCCCGCTACAGCGAGGTGATGGGCCGGACCAGCCACGATCATGCCCCTTGGTACGTGGTCCCGGCCGAGCGGCGCTGGTACCGCAACCTGCTGGTGACCAAGGTGCTGGTGGACACGCTGGAGCAGCTCGACCCCCAGCCGCCGGTGGCCGAGTTTGACCCGTCAACGATTGTGATTGAGTGAGCCAGCGAGCCGGGGGCTGCGGCCCCGGTCTGATTGAATCCCTGGGAACTGCCGTTTGCATCGTCGGGTCATACGTGCTGACCGGGGCCGCAGGCCCCGGCTCGCCGCGACTTCGTTTTTAATCGGTAGACCGCGGCGATCACTGCGTCGATCTCTTTGGGCGCGTCCTTCTGGGACAAGACTTCGTCGACCCAGGCCAGGGCCTGGACCCGCGGCTCGCCGAGTTGCACCAATACCTCCACCACCGATCGAGACAGCGAGGTGCCCTGGCCGGTTTCGCGGGTGGGCTCACTTGCCTGACCGCCCGCATCGGGGGCACCCGGTGTTGCCGGCCGAGGCGCATCCAGATACCGATCGACCTTGTCCCGGAGTGTCACGGCGATGGTCTCGGCCATCTTCTTGCCGATCTCCGGCATGGTCTGCAGCAGCTTAAGGTCGCGGTCGGCGATCGCCATCGCAAGCTGATGTGTGGGCAGCACCATCGCCCGCAGCGCCTTGCGGTTGCCGATGCCCTTGACCGTGACGAACAACTCGAAAAACGCCTTGTCCTGAGGCGAGAGGAAACCCGCCAGACGAGGCAGAAAGGTCGCCCCCTGGTTCTGCGATTCGAGGTAGTAGAGCGTGTGCAGGGTGACGGGCTTGCCCAGCGAGATCGACAGACGCTGTGACGCGAAAGACGGGAGCAAGACCTCGTACACCACGCCCTGCCCGGGGTCGAGTGTCGCGCGGTCGGCGGCGAGGTCGGTCAGTGTGCCGGTGAGGCGGGTGATCATGGCATTGACTATAGAAATTAGGAAAGATCAATGCTGACCGGTGCGTGGTCGGAAACGCTCATCCCCCCGGCCCGGTGGATGCGGGCGGCCCGGACGCGTTGGGCTGCGGCCGGGTTAGCCAGCAGATAGTCGATCCGCCAGCCGCGGTTCTTCGCCCGCGCGCCGCCGCGGTTGCTCCACCAGGAGTACGGGCCGTGCAAGGCCGGGTCGATCCCTTCGCCCTCGACGCCGAAGCGCCCGGCGACGTCCCCGCCCGCTTCGAGCAGCCGGTCGTAGTCTTCGCGGACCGTATCGCGCCAGCCGGTTTGGATCAGCCGGCCCATCCAGTCACGCTCGTGTGGCAGGTAGCCGGAGGTCTTTTCGTTGGACTTAGCGTGGAAGATGTCGCGCGGGGTATGGGCGATGTTGAGGTCGCCACCGAAGACAAAGGGCAGCGCAGTCTCGCGGCGTCTAGCACACCACGGGGCGAAGCGCTTCATCCACTTCTCCTTCTCAACCTGCCGGTGTTCGCCCGACGAGCCCGACGGCAGATATACACAGCCCAGCCCGATGCCATCAACCACCGCTGCGATCAGCCGGCCCTCTTTGTCCTTGTCCGTCTTCGTCAGGCCGATCTCGATCTGTTCGATCGGCGAGCGTGACCAGATGGCGGTGCCCGCGTACCCCTTCTTCCGTGCCGGGTTCCAGACGACGTGCCACCCCTCGGGGTCCCGCCAGTCTTCGGGCAACTGCTCGGGCAGGGCGCGCACCTCCTGCAGCAACAGCACGTCGGGCTTGATCTCCCGGAGATGCTCGGCAAAGCCCTTGCGTAGCGCCGCCCGCAGCCCGTTGACATTCCACGTCGTGATCCGCATGGCGGGAGTGTAATGGATTGGCTCGGCCGCCTCAGCCCGGAACAGGAGCGGGCAAACCATCGCGCCTACCATTGCCCATGCTCGCCCAAGGCTTCTTGATCCTTAACGGTGTCCTCTATGTCCTGCTGGGGCTCTGGTGCGCGGCGCTGCCGGACAAGACCTCCTCGGCCGTAGGCTTTGCCCTGCCGACCCCCGGCGGCAAGAGCGAGTTCATCACGGTCTACGGCGGGCTCGAAGTGTCGATGGGCCTGTTCTTCCTGTTCTGCGCGTTTTACCAGCCTACGCCGGAGACCGACCTGCTCACCGTCGGGCTGTCGTACTCGCTGATCACCTACGCCTGCCTGATGCTTTTTCGTTGGGGCACGATCATCGCGCTCAAGAACCTGTCTGTTTTTGTATATTCGATGGTTACACTGGAGACGGCGATGACGGTTGCTTCGGCGGTGTTGCTATGGATGCGGTCAGGCAACGCCGAGTAACCACAACGCAACCGGAAGGAATCCCATGACGATCCGCAGTGCCATCATGGCTTTGGTCTTGATCACCCCGCTCGCCTTCACCGGCTGCAAGGCCACCCCCGAGATTTATTCCCCGCGGACACCGGCTCAGACCCTGGACGCGATGCCCGAGCGTCCGGGATTGGTTGCGTTGCGGGGTAACCCGGTGACGCTGCTGGGCGAGGGGGTTGAGGTTGGTCAGGCCGCGCCTGAGTTTGTGGTGGTGGGCCAGGATATGCAGGAACAGTCGCTGAGCGACTATCGGGGCAAGACGGTGATTGTTTCAGTCGTGCCGTCGCTGGACACCGGCGTGTGCGCGACCCAGACCACGCGGTTTAACCAAGAGGCGGCGGCGTTGGGCGAGGATGTGGTCGTGCTGACGGTAAGCATGGACCTGCCGATGGCCCAGAAGCGTTTTTGTACGGCTGAGGGGATCGATCGGCTCGTGACCCTGAGCGATTACCGCTACTGGTCGGTGGGCACGGGCTGGGGGCTGCGGATCAAGGAGAACGGGCTGCTGGCGCGGTCGATCCATGTGGTGGATCCCTCGGGCACGCTGGTGTATCAGCAGATCGTGCCGGAGCTGACCACTGAGCCGGACTACGCCGCGGCGTTGGCCGCAGCGAAGCAAGCGGCAGGGTAAGGGCGCGGGCGAGCCGGGGCCTGTGGCCCCGGTCGTTGCGATGTCGTGATTGTGCGATGTCGTAATGGAATGATCGGTTGGTATCGAGCGCTTGTGAGTGATCGGGGGCACAGCCCCCGGCTCGCCCGGGCTCTGCCATCTATGATCGGGGCACCATGAAGTACCGCCTGATCGCGATTGATCTCGATGGCACCCTGCTGTGCCCGGAGGGCAAGGTTTCTGAAGAAAACCGGGCGGCGCTGCACGCGGCGCACGAGCGCGGCGTGGTGGTGCTGCCCTGCACCGGGCGGGCGTGGCGCGAGTCGTGCCGGGTGCTCGACTCGGTCCCCGACGCGGAACTGGGCGTGTTCAACACCGGCGGGATGGTGCACGAGCTGCGCAGCGGATCGACGGTCCACCGCACCGCCTTCGACGCCGAGACGGCCAACGGGCTGATCGAACTGCTCCGGCCGATGCCCGAGGCCGTGCTGGTTTTCACCGACCCGGCCGAAACCGGGCTGGAGTACGTGATCACCGGCGACGGGCAACCCACCAACAACTCGTTGTGGTGGTTCGAGCACAACGGCCTGCGCTTTGCCCGTCATGCTGAGCCCCCCTGCGAATTGATGGACCACGTCGTACGGGTCAGCGCGGTGGTGGCCCGCAGCCGCGCGATCCAGATCGAGCGCGATGTCGCGGCGCATTTTGGTGACAAGGTCGAGGTCCACAGCTTCGGCGCGGTGCAGCGCTCGGACGAGGGCGAGGAGCTTTTTATCACCGAGGTCTTTCCGAAGGGCGTGACCAAGTGGCTGGGGATCCGCTACGTGGCCGAGCGTTTTGGCATCGGGCTGGACGAGGTCGCGGTGATCGGCGACCAGATCAACGACCTGCCGATGTTCGCCGAGGCGGCCTGTGCCGTGGCGATGGGCAACGCCATCGAACCGATCAAGCAGGTGGCGCACCGCCACACGCATCGCAACGATGAGCACGGCGTCGCCCACGCGATCCGGCAGATGCTCAATGGGGTTTGGTGAGCGGTGGTCGGAAAACAACAAGCCAACGGGGTTGGCCAACTCGGGCATTTAGGGCGTATCATCGGGCGATGACCTCTTCTACCCAAGACATGATTCCCGTCCAGATCAAGCGCCTCCCCGGTGCCGAGGATATCCAGCTTCCCGCGTACCAGTCGGCGCATGCGGCGGGGATGGACATCCACGCCCACCTGCCCGAGTCGATGACGATGGGCCCGGGGCAGATCGCGCTGATCCCCACGGGTTTTGCGATGGCGGTGCCCGAGGGCTACGAGGCCCAGGTCCGCCCGCGATCGGGGCTGGCGTCCCGGCACGGCATCTCGATGCCTAACTGCGTGGGCACCATCGACGCGGACTACCGCGGCGAGGTCAAGGTCGCACTGATTAACCACGGCCAGGCCCCGGTCACCATCGAGCCGAACATGCGCATCGCCCAGATGATCATCAAGCCGGTGCCCCGCTGCCAGTGGGTCGAGGTCGATGAGCTCAGCCCGACCGACCGAGGCGATGGCGGCTTCGGCCACACCGGGCATTGAACCCAACGCGAGTTAGACCTTGAGACATCTGCCGGCCCTATCCCTGCTCGCCGCCCTGGTCGTTGGGTGCCAGAACCCCTACGTCGGGGGCTACACCGGCGAACGAGCCGGGCCATTGGAGGACGAGGCGGCGGTGCTGGTGATCGGCGCTAACCGCGCGGACCCGGTGCAGATGCAGTCGTTCAACCGTGAGCTCAATCTCGTGCAAGACCGCTACCGGTTGCTGGGCACCTCGACGATCGTCTCGGCCAGCCTGCTGCGTGACCCTGTCGCCGCCGAGGCCGCACGCACACTCGGGGCGAGCCGAGTCTTCTACAGCTTCGCCTACCTTGATTCGACGGTCGAGCGCAGGAGCGACGAGACCTACCACCGCGGTTCGAGCAACGCGTTCGACCGCTTCGAGCGGCGCACCTACGAGACGACCCGACACTGGTACGAGTACCGGGCGTACTTCTTCAGCGATCGGCCGGCTCTGCCCCTGGAACAGGCCCCAGAGAACAAGCCCACGGATTGAACCCGTGGGCTTGTTTTTGTTGATCGCAGATGATGGCAAGCTTAGTTCTGACTATCACCCAGCGCGGCGACGGCGGTTTCGACCGCTTCGTCGAACTGGGGGCTCGCGGGGTGGCCGCGCCAGGCGAGGGTGCCGTCACCGTTGAAGACGAAGGCGTGGGGCACGCCGCGGACGCGGACGTTCGGGATCGCGCCGTGGTTCACAACGGTGACCTCGTCCTTGCCGCCGGCCTTCTGCCAGGCGGCGCGGGCGGTATCGGCGTCACGGGTCCAGACCTGGTTGGCGACGATGATCAGTTTGTCCCGGCCGTACTCCGCCTGGACCTCGTTGGTGTGCGGGATCGCGCGGAGGCAGGGGCCGCAGCGGTCGCCCCAGTATTTGAAGACGACGACCTTGCCCGAGATGGCGTCGGCATCGATCTCCGGGCCATGGACGTGGCTGCCCAGGTTGGCCCCTTCGAGGGAGATTTCTTCTTCATCGTTGACCGGCTGGTCGGCGATGGTCTGGCCCTGGAAAACCAAGAGGGCCGCAACGGCCAGCAGCAGCGGGGAGAACTTGAGCAGGTTCGGCATCGGAGGCTCCTTGAGGATAAATCGAGTCTGGGTCGCAGTAGCGGGCGGGGAACGGTCCCAGCCCCCTGGGAGGCACAACCCCTTGGTGTCGGGTGTTATTCCCTAACCCGATGAAGCTTGATACGACCGATTGAGAAAGTGGTTCGGCTCACCTTCTTCTTATGGGCTTGTACCGAGCTGGGCATCCTCGCCCGAGGTTGGTACGCCCACCATCGCGATGCCCGCGGCGTCTGCGGCGGCAAGCACCTTGGGCTTATCGACCAGGATCACCCGGTCGGCCGCGATGGCCAGACAGCCCGCCCCCGCCGCGGCGAGGTTGGCGATGGTCTGTTCGCCGACGGTCGGCACGTCGAAGCGCGGGTCCTTGCTCGCCGGGGCGCCTTTGAGCATGACCCAGCCGGGCTTTCGGCAAAGCTCGCCGGCCCGGGCGATCATCCGGTCGGTCCCTTCCATCGCTTCCACCGCCACGACATCGCTGTCTTTCACCGCGATCGTCTGGCCGATGTCCAGGTCGTTCATCCGCATCAGCACGGGCCAGCCGAAGTCGATGTCGCGCCGCTGCCCGGCCGAGGGCTGGATCTGGGTCAATTGGCCGGGCGTCGCCAGGTGCTCGGGGATGTATTGGGTCGTGTCGATCAGTTCGATTCCCAGGGTCTCCATCTCGTTGGCCAACGCCCGGAGCAGGTGCTGGCTGCGGCGGTTGTGGCGGCAGTCCCACAGAAAGATCCGCAGCGCCCGCCACGAGGGGAGCTGGGTCAGCCACCGCGGGGGATGGTACATCAACTGGCTCTTGGCGACCCTGCCGACCATGACCGCCTGGCTTGCGCCGCGCCGGCGCAGCACCCGGGCCCACCGGCCCAGGCTCAGCACCCCCGCCACGGCAAAACTATCGCAGTGCTCCGCCAGGTCCGGGTCGTGCTGGCCCAGCAGGCCCACGCAGGCCACGCGGTAGCCCGCCTCCCGCATGCCCCGGGCCTCGAGCACGGGTAGTCGGCCACCGCCGGCGATCAGTCCCATGACCGGTTCAGACATCGCTCAAATGATACTGAGCTTTACCCGCCTTCGATCTCGGCCAGCACGACCCGAGCGAATTTTGCCTCGTCGCCGTGCAGGCGCTGGCTGGCCTCCTGCAGCAGCGGCTTGGCGTCGTCCGGCCTCGCGAGGTAGCGGGCGAAGATCAGCCCGAGCATGAGTTGGGCCTGGCCCCGGTCGGGGTGGCGGGGGTAGGTGCTCAGCAGCTGCTCGTAAGCCCCGGCCGCGCGGGGGTAGTCTTGCTCGGCATAAAGCTGGTTGGCGATGTCGAACTGGTTGCGCTGGCTTAGCACTTGCTCGCCGTGGGTGTCGATCAGCGCGCGGTATTGGCGGGTCGCCTCGGTCAGGTCGTGGTCGGTCACTGCTCGGGCGATCTGTTCGCGCAGCTGGATCACGGCCTGGTCTTGCTCGGTCAAAGGCTTGCCGTCCTGCCCGGCCAGGCCCGTGCCCTCCCAGGCCTGGTAGCCCGACTGCGAGAGCTTGCGGAACTGGTCACGTCGGCGTTTGTGGGCCCAGAGGGACATCAGGTCGTAGTGCTCGCGCGGCAAAATGCGGGTCAGCAGCAGGGCCATGCCGATGCCAAAGCCAAAGAGGTTGCCGCCCAGGTGCGCGGTATAGGCGGTGTTGCCGCCCAGGCCGGGGGTGGCCCAGAACAGCAGGTCCTTGAGGAAGTAGAACATGACGACCAGCATCGCCGGGATCTGGAAGGCCCCGATGATGATGAAGAAGTACAAAAGCGTGACACGGGTGCGCGGGAACAGCGCGAGGAAGGCCCCGGTCACCCCCGCCACCGCCCCGGACGCGCCGAGGACGGGCGCATGGCTGAACAGCAGGTGCCCGATATCACCCATGACCCCGGCGGTGAGGTAGAACAGCAGGTAGCCCACCTTGCCGAAGCGGTCCTCGACGTTGTTGCCGAAGACCCAGAGAAAGAGCATGTTGAAAAACAGGTGCCAGCCGTCGGCGTGTAGGAACAGGCAGGTGAAAAATTGGTAGACCTTTGGGTCCAGCGGTCTAAGGAACAGGCCCGTGACGGGGTGCTCTTCTACGATGAACTTGTCAAGCTCGACAGGATCGACGTTGATAACAGTTCGGCCAACGAATTGCTGCTGCCACTCCCGGGCGTCGCGTATCTGCTGGAAGGTGGCGAAGAAGACCAGCACATTGATCGCGATCAACGCGTAGTTGACGTACGGCGTCGCCTGCAGGGGCCGGTCGGTGCGGATCGGGATGAACATCGTGGTGAAGGATAGCTCATGGGCGGAGAAAAAGACGGCGAGCCGGGGCCTGTGGCCCCGGTCTGTGAAGGGGATGACCGGTCTGGCTTAATCATGATCGATGAGTCACCATGCACGATTGATCGCCGACCACTGCTGGCTGCCTACGCCTGACCGCGAAGTGCTGTCCCCTGACCGGGGGCAGAGCCCCCGGCTCGCCGATGTAATTGGATCACCCCATACACTACCGGCATGCCGAGCCCGCACCTTCACACGCTGAGCCACCAGCCGCCGCGCAACACCCCGGACCTGCTGGCCCGTGAGTGGCTGCTGACCAACGGCCGGGGCGGCTTCGCGATGGGCACCGCCCTTGGGGCCAATACCCGGCGTTACCACGGCCTGCTGATCGCCGCGGTGTCCCCGCCGGTCGGGCGCGTCGTGGTCCTGCACAACGTTTTCGAACAGTTGCTGCTGCACCAGGGCGGGGCGACCCAGAGCCTTGAATTCAACACGAACCTTTTCCGCGCCAGCGACGGCTTGGCCTACGTGCCCGACTCCCCGGCGATGCTGGTGCGGTTTGACCGTGGGCTGGACGTGATCTGGTCCTACCAATGGGGCGGGCTGACGTTCACCCGGCAGCTGGTGCTGCACGACGGTGCCCCGGCCGCAACGCTGCACTACGACCTGCACGGGCTCGACGCGGTGTGCCAGTCGGCGACGCTGCGGCTTTCGCCAATGGTCTCGCTGCGCGGCTTCCACGACCTGGTCCGCCGCGACGACGCAGCCTATCACCATCAGCCGGCCGACGACAGCCTCCGCCTGACCCGACACGGGGTGACCGCCACCTACCACGCCCCCGGCAGCGGCTACGACCACGCCCCGGACTGGTGGTACAACCTGCACTACCCAGTCGAGGCCCACCGCGGCGCGGGCGACCGCGAAGACCTGCTCCTGCCCGGCGGGTTCGTCATCGATCTGGGCAGCCGATCGGACGCCACCGCCTCCCTCACCGCCACGCTCGGCGACAGCGCCGCCCGCCCGCAGAACGACACCCCCAGCCGCGCCGATCGCATCGAGCCCCAGCGCGTGTTCCTTGCGGACCAGCTTAGCCAGGCGGACGCCGCCGATCGGCTCGCGCCGATCCTGGCCCAGGCGGCCGACGACTTTGTTGTGCAGCGCTACGCCGGCGGGCAGACGCTGAGCACGATCATCGCCGGCTACCCGTGGTTTGCCGACTGGGGGCGCGACACGTTCATCGCCCTGCCCGGGCTGATGCTCTGCACCGGGCGGACCGAGCAGGCCCGGGCGACGCTGCAGGCCTTTGCCTCGGCGATCAAGGACGGCCTGGTACCCAACCGCTTCGATGACGACGACCCAACCCTGGCCCACTACAACACCATCGACGCGGGGATGTGGTTCCTGCACGCGGCCCTGGCGTACGTTGACCAGACCGACGACCAGGCAGCATGGAACGGCTGGATGGCCCAGGCATGCGTACAGATCGTCGATCATTACGCGGCGGGCACCTCGGCCACAGGCCACGACGGCCGAGCGATCGAGATCAGGATGGACGGCGACGGCCTGATCACCGGGGGGGATGACCACTCCCAACTCACCTGGATGGACGCGGCCTGCCCCGACGCCCAAGGTCAGGCCCACGTCTTCACGCCCCGCCCCGGCAAGTGCGTCGAGATCAACGGGCTCTGGTACAGCGCGTTGGCTCGGCTCAGCCAACGGCTTGACCAGTCCTTCAGGGACCGCGCCACCCGCTACGCCGAACTGGCCAAGCAGGTCAAACAAAGCTTTACCCTGACGTTCTGGGACGAGCGGTTGGGCTACTACATCGATCACGTCGCGCCGGCGAACGCTCAGCGCCCCGGGCCCGACAGGTCGCTACGGCCCAACCAGTACATCGCCTGCGCGTTGGAATACAGCCCGGTCGAAGACGAGCACCGCCAAAAGGCCGTCTCCATCGGCATCGATAGGCTGCTAACCCCCGTCGGCCCGCGGACGCTGCCGATGGACGACCCGGCATTCTTCGGCCGATACGAGGGCGACCGCTACCACCGCGACCGCACCTACCACCAGGGGATGGCCTGGCCCTGGCTGATCGGCCCGCTGGGCGAGTCGGTCCTCCGGGCCGGAGGCTTCTCCGCACAGGCCCGGCAGCAGGTCCGGCAGATGCTCGAGCCCTTGGTTGATCGGCTGCTCAGCACCGACCATCCGGGCTGCCTGGGCCAGCTCCACGAGATCTATGAGCCGATCGAGCCGTTCACCCCGCGCGGCGCCCCGGGCCAGGCATGGTCGGTCGCCGAGACACTGCGACTGCTGACCCTGATCCACGGCAAGCGTTGAAAATGGTGCTGTTCTTGGAGCGCACAGGTCACCTGTTTTGCCACCCGACGATCTTTTTCGGTAAGTTTGCGGTTTTCCGCCGCGTCTAATGCAACATGAGCGGGCCGGCCGGGTATGTTTGTTTCCCATGTCGCGACAGCGATTGCGAAGGGATCGCGAACCTGTCATCCCTAGATCGACTATTAGACTTGCAAATCAAAAATCGCGGCCGCGTGGTCCGCAACTGATTCAAAACCAGACCCTCTGAGAAAGGCAACCTATGCGTAAGACCCTGACCCCCCTGCTCGCCGCGCTCACCCTGATGCTCGGCCTGACCGCGACCTCCTCTGTCCAAGCCGGCGAGGCCATCGAGCCGCTGCGTGGCGCCTGGGTGATCGAGTCCTTCAACGGCGAGCAGTTCCCTCCGAACCTGAAGGCCACCATGACCTTTGTCGATGACGACACGATCTCCCTCTCGGTCAGCATGGACGGCCAGGTGATTGAGTCCCAGGAAAACCGCTACGCCGCCACCAACGACGGCAAGATCACGATCTTTGAAGATGATGGCTCGGCCGAGGAAGGCAAGTGGGAAGTCAAGGCCGATGGCAAGCTGTATCTGTCCGGCCCGAACGATGACGGCGAAATCGAGACGCTGATCCTCCGTCGCCCATAAAGTGTGACGCGGCATGATCCTCCAAGCGAAAAACCCCGCCCTGTCCGGCGGGGTTATTCGTTGCGCTTTGCCTGATCGAGGCATCTTGACAGAACCTTCATACACCCTTGAACTTTCCGGCCCGCGGAGGCCTATATTGAGGAAAGCCGGACCGCGTTTGGGTCCGCTTCAACCCATGCGATCCGCGCGATAAAGATAAAAGGTGACCCCATGCGAAAGTCCGTGAACCCGTTCATAACCGCCTTCGCCCTGATGCTCGGCCTGTTTGCAACCGCAACCGCCGAGGCCGGCGAGGCGATCGAAGCCCTGCGCGGCGATTGGCTGATCATCTCGTTCAATGAAGAGCCACCCCCCGCCGGGTCGCAGATGATCCTGACCTTCGTCGATGACCAGACCGTCAAGATGTCGTTCGTGCTTGATGGCAACGTCGTGGACGAGAGCCAGACCCGCTACGAGGCGACCGAGGACGGCAACATGAAGATCGAGGACGATGTCGATGGCTCGATGACTGCGTACACCTGGGAGGTCCGGGACGATGGCCAGCTCCACCTGATCAGCGTGCCCGGTGGGGACCCCGAGCACCTGGTCATGCGTCGCCCGTAAGACTCAGCCCGCGCCAACTGATTCTCCAAGCGAGACCCCGCCCTTGCGGTGGGGTTTTGTTTTTGGCAAATCCCGGTCACCACCACCAAGCCGGGCCACAGCGGCGTGCGTGAATCATGGCAGTTTGCTGCCTTGCTCCCCCTCCCTCTTAGGGAGGGGGCTGGGGGGAGGGTCGGGTGCCCGGGATCGAAGAGGAGCTTGCGAACAGAACGCTCGCGCCTAGTGAGAATTTGCTGATCGTGTACCGCGGTTGATCCGACGCCTCGACCCTCACCCGGCCCCCTCCCTTTCAGCAGGATTGCGCATTATCGCTCTATAGAAACGTGTACGAGAAGTGCCTTAGGTGGGGTAGGCTTCCAGCCTGCCGTCACGACGACATCGTGAAAAGGCCTGTTTCGAGGGGCGCTCGAACGGCGGGCAAGATGCCCGCCCCACCTTCTCGTACACGTTCTATGGCCGGGATTCGTTGTGATCGACCGGCATGAAGTCGTCGATGGTCAGGCCGAAGCCGCGGAGCGCCTGGGGGGTGAACGGGTGGTTGGTGATGAGCTTGAGCCGGGTCAGGCCCAGGTCGCGGAGGACCTGGCAGCCGATGCCGTAGCCGTGCTTGTCCGCCCGGGGCTCGATGCCGGGCTTGGGGTGGGCCTCGCCGGGGCGGTGGGCCTCGATACGGTCGGCCTCCTGCTGGGGCGAGAGCGCCAGGGTCTGCAGCCTTTTGAGCACGCCCGTGCCCATCCCCTCGTGACGCAGGTAGACCACCGCGCCCCGGCCCGCTTGCTGGATCATCGCCATCGCGTGGCGGAGCGTCTGGCCCGAGGGCTGGCTCGCGTCGCCGAACACATCGCCCAGCAGGTTCTGGCTGTGCATCCGCACCAGCACACCGTCCATTGCGGGCACCGAGCCGCCGCAGCCGTCCGGCTCGCCGATGTCCCCACAGGTCAGTGCCACGTGTGGCATCGGATCGACTTCGCTCTGGTACACGTGCAGGTGCCAATCCCCCAGCTCGTTGCGGAACGGCACACGGTCGATCCGCCGGACCAGCTTGTCGCGTTCCAGCCGATGATGGATGACGTCTGCGACCGAACACATCTTGAGTTGGTGCTGCATACAGAACGCTTCGAGGTCGCCCCGCCGGGCCATCGACCCGTCCTCGTTCATGATCTCGATGATGACCGCGACCGGCTCGAGCCCGGCCAGCTTGCAAAGGTCGACCGACCCCTCGGTCTGCCCGGCCCGGACCAGGACCCCCCCGTCCCGCGCCCGTAGCGGGTGCATGTGCCCCGGCCGGGCGAGGTCCACGGGCCGGCTCATCGGGTCGGCGAGGACCTTGCACGTCCGCGAGCGGTCGGCGGCGCTGACCCCGGTGGTCACGCCGAAGCGGTCGTGGGCATCGACGCTGATGGTGTAGGCCGTGGTCCGCTGGCTGGTGTTGCTCGCGCTCTGGGGGGGCAGGTCGAGCCGGTCGCACACCGCCGAGTTCATCGGCACGCACATCATCCCCCGCGCTTCTTTGAGCATGAAATTCAGCGTGTCCGGGTCGGCGAACTGCGCCCCGCAGACCAGGTCGCCCTCGTTCTCCCGCTTCTCATCATCAATGAGAACCACCATCTTCCCGCTACGCAGGTCGTCCAGGATGTCGGGGATCGGGTCCATCGGTTGGGCATTTATAGCAGGTCGGGGTTGTTTGAATCTGGGAATGAACCGAGATGCCGTGTCGGGCGCGGAGGGATTTCGCGTGCCGGGAGAGTTGGGACGGTCGTCATCGTTGTTCTTGGCGTTCTTCTCTGTGTTTTTGCCAAGGCCCACGCTCGCGACTAGCATGCATGTAAACCCCCAGGTGCCCCCCTCGTCGGCCAGCGACGGATGGGGTGAAAAGGGAAGCGAGGTGACCCGCCGGGCCAGTTGAGACTGGTCGGCTCGGTGGGGATTCCTCTGCGGACGCGCCGCCGTGACGGGCTTGCGCCGCATCGATGATGCCACTGACCCGCTTGCAACGAGTGGGTCGGGAAGGCCGATGCGGTTTGGCCCGGAGCCGGAAGACCTGCCTGCCCCCCGGATGGTCCGGGATGGGGAACACCCAAGTGGCCGATCGCAACTCGGCCCGTACGACCCCCGCGTCTTTGGGGTCTGGAGATTTGATGATGTTTGATTTGGTTACGTATCGTGGCCGCGCGCGGGTTCTGCTCGCGTCGGCCGGGGCCCTTTTTGCATCGGCACCTTCGGCACTTGCGGACCCTGATCCCTGGGCCGACAACGTCGTGAGTTACGACCAGGGGTCCAACCCCGGCGTAGGTTTCACCGACCCGACGACCGCCCTGGGTGAGCCGACGAGAAACACCAATCTCGCCAGTCCATTCGGCGGAGCGGTCACCCCTTTTCAATCGCCCTTTGGCACCGATGAGATCGTCTCCATCGGCGAAGGCGGGCAGCTTACCGTCTCGTTCGACGAGCCAATCGCCGACGACGCCGCCAACCCCTTTGGGATCGACCTGCTCGTGTTCGGCAACGCGTTCTTCTTCATCGATCCATTCCCAGACGGTGTCGCGAACGGTCTGGGCAGCGAGGGCGGCATCATCGAGCTGAGCGCCAACGGCTCAGACTATTTCACCGTGACCGGCGTCGATGCCGACGGGCTGTATCCCACCAATGGCTTTAACGACCCTAGCGCGGCCTTCACCACCGGCGGCGTCACGGCAACCGGTACGGTACCCAGTGATTTCACCCTTCCGGTCGATCCGAGCTTTAATGCGACCGGCAAGTCGCTCTCCGAGATCGTTGCTGGCTACAACGGCTCGGGCGGCGGCGTGGGGATCGATATCGCTTCGGTCGGGCTCAGCGAGGTCTCGTTTATCCGCATCAGCAACCCGCTTGAATCGGGTGTCACGCCTGAGATCGATGGCTTCGCGGATGTTGCGGTCCCCGAGCCGGGCAGTGCGGTATTGCTTGCGTTGGCGGGCGGCGTACTGCTTCGGCGGCGAAAAGGCTAATGTCGACTTCCGACTAACCGCCGAACGACGCCTTGCCGTGTCGTTTGGCTTTGCTCATGCGACCCAGAAACGACACGCATCCCGGCTTCACGCTCATTGAGCTGCTGGTGGTGATCTCGATCATCGCCTTGTTGATTGGGATCCTGCTGCCGGTGCTGGGTGCCGCACGCGAGTCGGCCCGCACCGGCCAGTGCTTGTCGAACCTGCGGCAGATGGCGGTCGCGGCCCAGACCCACGCGATCGAGCATGACGACCTGCTCCCCCAGGCCTACCGATTCGAGGCGGGCAACAGCTACAGCTGGGAGATCAACACCATCGCCGGCGTGCACCAGCCCGGCGACCTCTGGAGCGGGCAGGGCACGATCGAGATCCAGCAGTGCCCGTCGTACGACGGCCCGGACAACTGGAGCAGCGCGCCTTACTCGGGCTACAACTACAACACCAGCTTTGTCGGCCACGGCCAATTCGAAGCGACCCCCGAGCCGATCCGCATCAGCGATGTCCGAGCGCCCAGCGCGTGCCCGCTGTTCGGTGACGGCGGGTACGCCGGCGGGGCCAACAAGTTCATGCGCTCGCCCCTGCCCAACCCCGGGGACAATACCAACGCCCCGACCCGCGCCGCGGGGACCCAGGCCTACCGGCATCAGGGCGCGACCCTGCTGGCCGCCGCCGATGGCCACGCCTTGTCCCAAACCGATCGGTTTGATGCGGGCAACCCAAACGTCGCCGCAGGGACCGGCTTCCTCTCGGTGGACAACACCGGCTATGACCTGGAGTAGATACGGCCATCCGGCGTGGCGCTCCGCATCACCCGCTACAACATGCTTGAACCGAGCACGCGGGAATACTCCCGGCCGTCAGGCTGTTCTATCCCACGCAACCCACCCACACCCCGCTACAATTCGCCACCATGACCGACACTACAGAACTGCCTATCGAAGACGTCGTCATCATCGGCTCGGGCCCCGCCGGCTGGACGGCCGCCATCTATGCCGCCCGCGCCTCGCTCAAGCCCCTGGTCTTCGCGGGGCGGTCGCAGGGCACCCTGCTCGCCGGCGGGCAGCTGATGCTGACCACCGATGTCGAGAACTACCCCGGCTTCCCCGAGGGTGTCACCGGCCCGGAGATGATGCAGAAGTTCTTCGAGCAGGCGGCACGCTTCGACACCCGCGTGGTGACCGACGATGGGCCGATCCCGGCTCAAGACATCTCGGGCAAGCTCTTTTCGATCTTCCAGGACGTCAAGTCGGTCGATTTGTCCAAGCGGCCGTTCCACGTGGTGGGTGATGGCGGGTACGAGGTGCTGGCCAATTCGGTGATCATCGCCACGGGCGCGGTGGCCAAGTGGCTGGGCCTGGAGAACGAAGAGCGCCTGGCCAAGTCCGGCGGCGGGGTGAGCGCCTGCGCGGTGTGCGACGGCGCGTTGCCGATGTTCCGGGATGTCGAGCTAGGCGTGGTCGGGGCCGGAGATACCGCGGTCGAAGAGGCGATGTACCTGACCAAGTTCGCCAGCAAGGTGCATATGTTTGTCCGCCGCGACGAGATGCGGGCGAGCAAGGTGATGCAGCAGCGTGCGCTGAGCAGCGACAAGATCCAGATGCATTGGCATACCGAAGTCACCGACATCCTCGGGGACGAGGTGATCAGCGGCGTCAAGCTGATCAACAACCAGACGAACGAAGAATCGGAGCTGGCCCTGGGCGGGCTGTTCATGGCGATCGGCCACACGCCCATCACGGACTTCCTCGGCGGCCAACTCGAGACCGACGAGACGGGCTATCTGGTGCTGAAAGACCCGGGGCGATCGATGACGGATATCGAGGGCGTCTTCGCCGCCGGGGACGTGGCCGACCACGTTTACCGTCAGGCGGTGACCGCGGCGGGCATGGGCTGCAAAGCCGCGATCGACGCAGAGCGTTGGCTGGCCGAGCAGGAGGGCGTCGCGACGGTGAGCAGCGATGTTGAGCCGGTTGCTTAATCCCAGCCATGACCGGCGGGCTGGTGACGAAGCGCCGAACCTACACCTTTGATGTAGCGTATCCATGAACCGCCCCCCGCACCGGAGATGTTCATGCGTTATACCTTTGCCCTTTTCACCTGTGTTGCCCTGCTTACCCCGGCGTTGGCCGAGGACCCGCAGTACCTGGACGATGTGCAGATCAAGGCGTTGATCGAGCATAAGGGGACCGTGCTGATCGAGGCTGGCGAGACGGTCGAGAACGCGACGCTGCAGGAACAACTCAAGCAAGCCACGGTCTACGACGCGGCCCCCCCGGTTCAAGGCCAACTGGTTGAGGGCGGCGAGGGGCTGTACGACGCCGCGGACGACGGTGTGATCGTGGTTACGGGGCTGTACCTCTGTGGACGTTGCGACAAGTTCCACGCCAACTGCGCCTCGGGCTTTGTCATCAGTGAAGACGGCTTGGCCGTCACCAACTACCACGTGATCGAGGGCAACACGAACACCACCATGGTGGCGATGACCCGCGACGGCCGGGTCGTCCCGATCCTTGAGGTGCTCGCCGCCAACAAGGCCGACGACACGGCGATGATCCGGCTGGGCAAGGCCGAGGATCGGCCGTTCACGCCCGTGCCGCTGGCGCGCTCGGCTCAGGTCGGCGAGCGGGTCCACGCGATCACCCACCCCACGGGCCGGTTCTACTTCTACGCCTCCGGCGAGATCTCACGCTTCTTTATGCAACGCCGCGCCCGCAACCAGCCGCCCGTCCGCCGCGTCAGCATCACCGCCGAGTACGCCAAGGGCTCGTCCGGCGGGCCGATCTTCAACGACGCGGGCCAGGTCGTCGCCATGGTCTGCTCGACCAACAGCGTCTACTACAACCAGCAGAATGGCGACCCCCGCAACCTCCAGCTCGTTTTCCGAGACTGCGTGCCTTACGAATCGATCCTCGAGTTATTCGCCAAGGACGACGCGGGCAACCTCCGGCAGGCGGACGCGGAGTAGCCTCAATACCTCACCACAGGGGTCCGGCATGCATATCGAAGTGACCCAGCAGGTCAACGCGCCGACCGGGTTGGTGTTTGATGCTTGGACCGACTTCGCCAACGCCCCGGCGATGATCGGGGGGATCGAAAAGGTCGAGATGCTCACCGATGGGGACGTTGGCGTGGGCACCCGCTTTGCTGAGACCCGCCGCATGTTTGGCAAAGAGGCGACCGAGACGTTCGAGCTGACCGGCTTTGAGCCGGGCCGGTCCTACACGCTGGTGTGCGACTCGTGTGGCTCGCGCTATGTCTGCACCCTCTGTCTGTCTTCAAACGAAGGTGGCACCCTGGTCAAACTCACGATCGATACCAAGGCAGTGACCGTGTTCGCGAAGCTGATGAGCCCGCTGGGTGTCCTCATGGCGGGGTCGATGCAGAAGGTGATGCGCCAGGACATGGTGGACGCGGCGGCGTTCTGCGAGGCCAAGGCCGCGAGGTCTAACGGCTAGTTTTCTATAGCCGCTTCGATCCGTTCGCTGCGATGTAAGGCCCGCCGCGTCTGACGCATGATGACGCAGCTCAGTTGGATTCCGTTGGGTCTGTCAGGCCCGTGTTGCGGTCGATCAAGCGTTCCACCACCAGCCGGTGCTCATCGCAGTTGAGTACGTCCAGGCCGGATCGGTTGTCCATATTGTTGGCGAAGTCTTGGCTGAACACGTCGATCCGCTTGGCGGATGCGGCCAGTGATATGTCGTCCAGCTCGCCCCCCGCCCGGGCCGACGCCAGCCGATCGATCGCAATGTGAGCCAGGTCGTGGTCGTGGCTGATCAGCACCAGATCGACGCCGGCCTTGACCGCCTGGCAGGCCGCCTCGGTCGTGCCGATCGCGTCGGCGATCGCCCGCATCTGCATGCAGTCGGTGAAGACGATGCCGTTGAAGCCCATCTGTTGACGCAGCAGCCCGTCGATCACCGCGGGGGAAACCGTCGCGGGCCGGTCCGGGTCCAGGGCCTCGAAGACGATGTGGCTGGTCATGATCGCGGGGATGTGGTCGGCGATCGCGGCGCGGAAGGGCAGCAGTTCAACACTTTGAAGCCGTTGCATGTCGTGGGTTAGGCGGGGCAGGGCTTGGTGTGAGTCGACGGAGGTGTCGCCGTGGCCGGGGAAGTGCTTGCCGCAAGCCGCGACGCCGGCGGACTGGATCCCGCGTGCGACGGCTGTCCCCAGCTCCGCGACAAGCTTGGGCTCCGCGCCGAGCGACCGGTCACCGATCACCGGGTTGGCCGGGTTCGTGTCGACATCCAGCACCGGCGCGAACGCGACATTGATCCCCACCGCCCGCAGCTCTCGGCCGAGCACCGCGCCGACCGCCTTGGCCTTGCACACCCCCCCGGCCCGCCCGAGCTCACGCATCGAAGGCAGCGGCGTGAACCCCTCCCGCAGCCGGGCTACCCGCCCGCCCTCCTGGTCCACCCCAACCAACACCGGTCGGCCGGCGTGGGCCTTGACCGAACGCACCAGCTCGGCCACCTGCTCGGGCGACTGCACATTGCGGCTAAACAGGATCACCCCGCTCACACCGCGGTCAAGCAACCGCCGGGTCGAGTCATCCAGGGCCATCCCGGGCAGGCCGATGATGAAGTGGCGGGCGGCGGGGGTCGGCTCGATCATGGGTCGTCTTGGGTCGGGGGCGGCTTCTTCTCGGGGTGCAGCAACTGGCCGAAGTACCGCTGCATGATCAGGAAGGTAAACGACGCGGACCAGGTGATCAGCACCAGCCCGGTGAGTGCCTCGGTCGCGACGAGCACCCGCAGCGTGCCGGTGGGGATAATGTCGCCGAACCCGACGGTGGTGAAGACGGCGGCGGAGAAGTAGAGCAGGTCGGTGAACGAGCCCTGGGTCTCGCCCTGCAGCCCGCCGACCTGGCCGTCGAACCACATGCTCAGGCACCAGTAACCGGCCGCGTAAACCCCGATCTGGGTCAAGTGGGCGAAGATCAGACAGAAGATCACCCCCGGCAGCAGCACACGCATCGCCCCGCGGTACCGCTGTAGCCCGAGCAGCAGCAGGCGGATCACCTCGTAGTGCATCAGCACGCAAAGCCCCATGCACAGCGCGGTCGCTACCCACACCGGCCAATCAAATACCGGGCCAGGCTCGGAGTCAACCTCGGCCAGAGACAACAGCCAACGCGAGCTATCAGTCGGTCCAGGCAATGCCATGGCAGCATCTTAACGGCGCAAGGCACGACCGATCGCGTGGCGGCTATTCACCTTCTTCCACCATGACCCCTGCCCGCTTCAGGGCCGTGCCGTTGGCGCGGTTCAGCTCGCTGATCGCGATCATGTAGTCGGTCAGGGCCTGGACCTCGGCCTGCTCGGCCTGGGCCAGCGCGTCCTGACGGGCCAGGACCCGATCGACCCGCGTGGTGAAGGTCTCGGCCTCGTTGCGACCGCCCTCGTCGAGCTGGACCGCGGCAACTTCCAGCGACAGGGCCGAGGCACGACGCTGGCTCCGTGTCGTCTCGATCAGGCGGTAGTTGGTGTCCACCGAGCGTAGGGCATCCTTGACCTCGACGGTGACGTCCTGGGCCTGCCGTCGGTAGTTGGTCAGCGCCTGCTGACGCTCGAGCGTGCGTTGGGTAAACAGCGCCTCGGCCGAGTTGTTACCCAGGGGCTGTTCGAACTGCACGCCCAGCACGTAGTCGATGTAGTCCAGGTCCAGCGCGTTGGCCCGGGCGGTGAACGGCTCTTCAACGTCCAGCCCGTTGGCGTTGGCCGAGGCGACGAGGTTGAGGATTGGCAGGCGGGCGTTGTCCGCGACCCGCAGGCGGATATCGATATCGTCGATCTGCAGCAGGGCCGTCTCCAGCTCGGGCCGGTGCTGCAATGCCGTCGTGATCTGGTCCAGCAGGCTGAAGGTGATCGGCTGGTCCAGCGCGGCGTCGGCCGTGACGATCAGCGTCTCGTCGGAGACCGGCAGCTCCGGGTCGTTGATCAGCCGCTTGAGCTGGTCCGACAGCGAGCGGACCTGGTCGCGGGAGCGCAGCACGTCGGCCCGGCGGGCGTCGACCTGGGCGTTGACCTCGTTCAGGTCCGCCAGCAGCAGGTCAAAGCCGAAGCGGGGTTCGAGCTTATCGCGCATCGCGATCGTGCGCTCAAGCAGCCGCTGCTCGATCAGCAGCGCCTGCTGGGCCCCGACGAGTTGCCAGTAGGTCTGCTCCACGGCCGTCACCACGTCGATCATCGTCGAGCGCAGGCTCGCCCGGTCGGCGTCGCGCGCGATCGTTGCCAGCTCGATGTTCGCCCGGTTGACGTCCTGGCCAAAGCCACGCAGCAGCGGCTGGGTGAGCTGGACCAGCAGGTCGGTGTCGTAGTAACTCGTCACGCCGAAGAGGCTGGGTGTCTGCTCAAGGTACTGGCCCTGGGCCTGGACGAGCAGCTCCGCGCCGGTGTCGAACTGCTTGCGGATGCCGGTCTGCATCGTGAAGGTCTCGGCTTGCTGGTCGCCGGAGAGGCCGGGGATCGTCCCGGGCGGCCGGGGTGTGTCGGTCTTGGTCCAGTCGGCGTTGGCAAAGAGGACGCTATCGAAGATAGCTTCAGCCTGGATGATCTGCTGCTCACTGATCTGCGGCGACAGCCTGGCCACCGCGAGGTCGAGGTTGTGTTCGACCGCCCGCGCCAGCGCTGCTTCAAGGCCCAGTGTCACCTTTGGCGTCTCTCCACCGGCCAGGCTGTCGCCAAACTCAAGCGGCGTGTCGCGGTAGGCCTGTGCCCCCGAGTCCGCGTCGGCCGCGGCGAGATTACCGGCCACGTCCCGCCGGTCTTCAGGGACGTTGACCCCCTCGGCTTGTGCCCGCTCCAGCACCCGCGTCAGCGACTGCTCGAACTCACTGTCGTCACGCCCCAGCTCGATCGGCTCGCCGGCCGACGGCGGAAGCTGATCGCGGTAGGTCTGCATCAGCTGCGCCCGCAGTTCGGCCGTGGTCTTCTGCCCCAGGCTGGACGTGCAGCCGGTCAGTGTCGCAAGGGCCATCGCTGCGGGTAGCAGCGCGGCGGCGAGCAGGCGACGAGAACAAAATCGGTACCGCATCGACAAGTCTCCAAGATAGGGTCGTGTGGGCATGCCGTACAGTGTACGACACGGTTAATCAATTCGCCTCATCGACCTCAGCATGGTGCCTTGCTTGCCGTGAACCTGGACCAGCGATCAAGCTCACGAGCAAGAAAGAACACCTCGATTCAGGCCGACCCTGCTATGATGACCCGCTTGCCCATGCCGACCCAAAACGACACGCAGAGGAACGTGCGATGCCCCGCAAGATGACGATGACCGAGAAGATCATGGCCGCCCACGCCGGTAAGACCGAGGTCACGCCGGGCGAGAACGTCTGGGTCGACGTAGACATCTTGATGACGCACGACGTCTGCGGCCCCGGCACGATCGGCATCTTCAAGAAAGAATTCGGCGACGACGCCAAGGTCTGGGACAACACCCGCATCCCCATCATCCCCGACCACTACATCTTCACCGCCGACGGCAAGTGCCACCGCAACGTTCAGATCCTCCGTGACTTCGTCAAAGAACAAAACATCAAGTACTACTACGACCCCGACTTCCTCGACACCGACGAGGCCTCGGGTATGCCCAACCCCTACCGCGATCCCAGCAAAACCTCCTACAAAGGCGTCTGCCACAAAGCACTCCCTGAAGAAGGCCACTGCCGGCCCGGCGAGATCATGCTCGGCACCGACTCGCACACCTGCACCGCCGGCGCCTTCGGCCAATTCGCCTCGGGCGTCGGCAACACCGACGCAGCATTCACCATGGGCACCGGCAAGACCTGGCTCAAAGTCCCGCCCACCATGCGCTTCAACTTCCACGGCGAGATCCCGCCGTTCCTCACCGCAAAAGACCTCATCCTCGCCGTCATCGGCGATATCGGCTTCGCCGGCGCCACCTACAAAGCGATGTACTTCGCAGGCGACGGCATCGGCTCGCTCTCGCTCGAAGACCGCATGACACTCACCAACATGGCCATCGAGGCAGGCGGCAAGAACGGCATCTGCGACGTCGACGAAAAAACACTCGACTACGTCAAAGCCCGCTCCAACCGACCCGAGTGGACCGTCTACGAAGAAGACGACGGCGCGATCTACGACTACGAACAAACCTGGGACCTGAGCAACTTCGAGCCCCTCGTCGCCGCACCCCACAGCCCCGACAACACCAAGACCGCCTACGAGCTCCAGCAAGCCAACACCAAGCTCGACCGCGCCTACATCGGCTCGTGCACCGGCGGCAAGATCACCGACATGATCTTCGCCGCCAACATCCTCCACGGCAACCAAGTCAAGATCCCCACCTTCGTCGTCCCCGGCTCCACCGAAGTCCACCAGGATATGCTCACCCTCAACCTCTACGGCGAAGCCCTGGCAGCCCCCGCTTCAGCAGGGGCTGGCGACAAAAAAGCCACCACCTCCGTCTACCAGGCCCTCGAAGACGCCGGCTGCCTCATCGGCGCCGCCTCCTGCGCCGCCTGCCTCGGCGGACCCAAGGACACCTTCGGCCGACTCAACGAACCCATCAACTGCATCTCCACCACCAACCGAAACTTCCCCGGCCGGATGGGCCACAAAGAGGCCGGCGTCTACCTCGCCTCCCCCCTCACCGCTGCCGCCAGCGCCCTCACCGGCATCGTCACCGACCCCCGCGAATACGTCGACACCCCAATCCTCACAGGATCAGCAGGGGTGGTTTAATTCTGCTTCGCAGGTTTTGGGTGCCACTGACAAGCTTCGGCTTGTCAGTGCAAGAGCGGGAACAAGTTTAAACCACTGACAAACTGCTGTTTGTCAGTGCCACCCGCCGGTTCTGCTGGGGTGATGTGAGTAACTGCGCGCAAATCGGCGCCAGTTAAGCCTTTAATGCTCATCCCAATGTCTTTGGTTTGACGTCTGATATTCACATTAGATTGTAAAAAGTCAACTTCAGTGGACCGAAGTGGCGACAAGATTAGTATCCGCATAGACTTATGGTCAGTACGCGAAACCTAGAGCACGAACAAGGATGTCTAGGGGCTGGCAGAAATAGGTGTAACGCGACTGTTTTGAGAATCCCGGTGTGACTAATCTACCCTCGTACGCCAATCCGCCAGTTGTGGAAACAGCCACTTCTATCCAATTCCCACGTTCGCGCAATTTGCGCAACCAGCATCTGTGGGAATACTGGTTTAGCTTTTTACGAGACAAATACCCCAACACAAGTGATCAATTTCCTTTAGATCCAATCATGGAAGCTACTGGAGAAAACGCCCCTTTACACAATGCCCTTCCAACGATAAGGCCAGCAGCACCTGAAGACCGGATACAGGCAACAACTAATTCCGGTCGCGGAATGGTCCAGCTACAGAATGGTCGTGTTATATACAATTGGCGGAAGTTAGACGGAGGGGAGTATCCTCGTTGGGACAAGACATATGATCAATTCATCAATCATATGAACCATTTTTTCAAGTATTTGTCAGATATCAGTATCGGTCCAGTTCAGCCGAATCAATGGGAAGTAGTTTATGTTAATCACCTTATGCAAGGTATCGACTGGGATAGTGAATCAGATTGGCCCAATTTACTGCCTGGTATATTTTCAAAACAAGTTTTATCTTCCATTGAGCCAGAATCAATAAATTTGCAATTTCAATATAAAGCACAAGGATTTAATGGGCGTTTTTATATTTCTCTAGAAAAAGCAGTCTTAGCTAAAGATAGGGATAAAGAGCTGTTGGTATTGAAGCTGACGTCCCGTGGAGGTATTCCCAAAGGAAGCAATATTCACGATCAGTTTCTTGCTGGCCGACAACTCATCGTTGAGACTTTTGATAGTGTTACAAGTGAAGACGCTCACAAGCGTTGGGGCAAGGAGTCTGCATGAATCAGCTTAAAGATATTTATTCAACTTCCGAAGACGTCCTGAATACCTATAGAGATGGTGGACATATTGATTCAACTGATATGCTGTTAGCTGGCCCCTCAAATCTTTGGGATGATGCGTTAGACGCATTATTGTCATGGAAGAATGAAGACCATGTGTCTTGGGAATGTTTAACTACTGCTATAGACTTTTCAATTGATATGAAACGTGAAGGTCACCCTGCACCTTCGTGTATTTCAGCAAATGAAGACGGCACGATCTCTTTCGAATGGAGATATGACGGCACGACTCTTGCGTATGAAGTGCAAGGTTTAGGTGAAATTGAGCACTTTGTGCTTGATAATGGACGTGTAGTTGTGAACGAGCATTGGTATCGTGATCCAGTAACTCGTAAACTTCAGCTCTCTGCTGGGTAAAGATTCACGGGGTGTCATGTGTCGACTCAAGCAGAGATTGATTCAGCCATTCTAGATTCCGAAAGAGTACTTCGGCGAATACCCGCGACTGTGTGGGTAAGGTCAAGGTCTCTATTGCCACCTCACACCGCGTTTATGCCAAGAAGTCCTAGAAATCCTACAGTCAATGATCCTGGTGATATCGATGGCGTATCTGTATCAAGAGAGGAACTTAGCGAGCTTGATCAAATCAGAACAGCGAGGACAACAGGTAAAATTGGCCACGTAGTTGCAGTTGCTGTACGCACAATTCGTTCCGAAGAATTGAGTTTAGAGAAAAAGCCATTATCTGATGATCCTGGTCATTGTGTCATTCCGGAGCTGAACTCTAAAGACTACCGAGGAACTCGTAAGCATTGGATTCTTGAAAAGGCGGCGGCTTTAGCAAAGTCTTCAGAACTGGTATACGAAGCACCAGCAGCATAGTGAAGTACTGTTAGTTTCGGTTTTCTTGTGCGCACCACCCCGTTCGTTCATCCCTCTGTATGGACGAACTCGATCACAACCTGTTGATGGCCTGGCAGCGGGTCTTTGAACGCGGTCGGCGGGACCCGGCCGAGGCTCGCCGATGGGATGGCCGGTTGCGGGTGGTTTGGTGCGCACGGGTTGTGTGGTCGTGCCGAGGACGGTTTGTTTGTAAGCCCTTACGGGGCCAAGGCCGGGGCGTGGTAGTGCGCATGAGGGGTGGGGTTGGTCCCTTGGGTAGATCCATCTTCTTTTTGGAGCCTCGGCCGTGTCTGAGCAGGGAATCAAGCCGCCCGTGCGGGGGGTGCATCGGGCGACGTGTTTGGCGGTGCGGGCTTCGGATGCGCGTCTGGTGGAGTATGAGGGGGTGGTCGATCCTGGGGTTCGGGTAGCGCGGTACCGGCGGACGCGGGCTGTGATGCGGGGGGATTTTCGGGAGCGGGACGTCGTGGGGTGGGGGGTGAGGCCCGAGCGGCACCGGGTGTGGTTGGATGGGGCGGTGATCCGGGCGCTGTGTGCGCCGGTGTGGCTGGCCTACCCGGGGGTGACGCTGCATGAGGCGGCGCGGCGGCTGGGTCGGCACCCGGAGGCGCTTCGGCGGTGGTTGCCGATGCGGCCGGGGCGGGACAAAGCGTCGCGTGCGGCGGTCGGGCGGCAGACGCCGTTTGGCGGACTGGGCTGGCACACCGAGGATGCGGGACGGGGGTCGGTGCGTTCGGCGGGGGTGCGGGAGGCGGGGTGTTCGGGGGGCGGGGGTGCGGTGCTTCACGTGCGGTATGAGCCGGCGTCGGCGCACCGGCTGGATGGTCGGGGGGTGGAGGTTCCGGTGGTCTGGTCGGCGGGGGCGTTGGACCCGTCGCGGGCGCGGGGCGAGCCGGCGTTTGCGGGCTGGTCGGAATGGTACGATCGGCTGAGCGCCGGGTTGCCGGCGGGGTACACCGTCGAACGGGCGCGGGTGCCGAGGAGGCTGCCTTACGGCACGGCGGGTTCGGATTCCGGGGGGGTACGGTTTCGGGGTTGGCGGTGGGTTTGTCCGGGGCGTTGGCGGGTG
>JBCDHS010000010.1:0-88816 GCA_038749735.1 Planctomycetota bacterium | reverse complement strand
GCGGGGTTAGGGAACCAGGCCACGCAATTTCAAAATGGCATCGGTATCAACGGAAACTTCAATGCGATTTCGGACACCCGACCCTCCCCCAGCCCCCTCCCTGGGAGGGAGGGGGAGCCAAGGCAGGGCCAGAAACGAAGCCAGTTGCTCTAGCCATCGTCAAGCAAGCCGCTACTCAAACAGCCCCTGGTACGCACTCGCCGAATAGAACTTGAAGTTCACCTCGCGCAGGTATTCGTACGGCCCCGCTTCGCTGACCTGTTTGACCAACAGCTCGATCTGCTTCTGGCTCCGGTACGCCGCGATCGCGTCCAGCTTCGCTTTGAGCTGATCCGCATCGCACCTCAGCTGCAGCGTCGGCGGCGAGGGGAAGTCGCAGTAGATCGCCATGTCGTAGACCTCCGGCACCTCGGCCGGCTCGCCCAGCTCGGGCCAGATCTCGCCGGCGGCGTGGAACAGGCTGATCTGCATCTCGTTGTAAACAACTTGATGGTCGGGGTGGTAGTCCATCGGCGAGGGCATGAACAGCCGGGTCGGCCGGATCGCCCGCAGCTTCTGCACGAACGCGTTTTGTAGCCCCGTGTAGCCCGCCACCTGCGGGTCGCCTTCCTCGGCAGGGCGTCGGCCCAGGTACTGGCCCAGGTTGCAGTCGGGAAACCCCAGCAGGTGGACCTTGTCCCGGTCGGTCAGTCCGAGCCTGGCGCAGGAGTTGTAAAGCTCGGCCTCGCGGATCGCGGTGATCGTGTCGCGCTGTTCGAGCGAGCAGTACCCCATCCGCCCGTCGGTCGCTGCGAGCAGGTGGACGTCCACGCCCGCCTCGCAGGCCGCCTTGAGCCAGAGCCCGCCGCCGATCGCGACATCGTCGTCGTGCGGGGCGGCGAAGAGCCAGGTTTCTTGGGACATATTCTCGTTGCCGGTGATGCCCGCGAGTGTGTCGTAGCGGTGGACGGTTTGAGCAGATCGTCTTGAGTAGGTGAATGGCATGGTGGCCGAACTATACCACCGCCTTTGGAGGGATCAGGCGTAGCAGACCAGTTTCTTGCCTTCCTTGAGGATGAGGTGGCCGTCGTGGAGCCCGGCTAACTCGGCCCGGTTTGCGCATTTTTGTTGCGAGAGAACTTCGCCGGTGTTGTAGTCGATCCCGACGAGCTTGGCCGAGTCGCGGTAGGTTGCCCGGTCGTTTTTGCGCTTGCCTTCTTTGACGATGCGGTGCCGGGCCCAGAGGACATGGCCGCTACGGGCGAGGGGGATGGTGCCGGCCATGATCTCGCCGACGCCGCACTCAAAAGGCGTGGTCAGGCTCTTCTCGGTGGACCACGCTTCGTCCCCGGTAAGCGGGTCGACTGCGCTGATCACCGCGCTTTCCCCGCTCATCGGCAGGCGGTGCGAGTGCTCGTAAAACACCATCTCTTTTTTCTGGATGCGCTCGGGCATGTCCGGCTCATCGAAAGTCTTAATGGTTTCAAACTCGGCCTGTGCGGGGTCACCCGTCCCCTTCTCGCGCCAGAAGTCACGCTCTTGGATGCGTAGGTGTTCCTGCACTTCGCAGGTGTACACCCGGTGCTGCTGGAGCAGCATCAGGTCGCGCGAGCCCTCGGGCGGGTCGAGCAGCGAGCGGTTATCGATCGGCCGCGCAAACGGGTCCGCGCCCACGCCGTGCCATAGCGCCTTGCCCGTCGCGCGGTCGATCACGATGAATGGCACGTTGCCCCAGCCATGGCGCTCGGCGTGCAGCGTGAGGATGCCGCGCCAATAGCGGAACCCGCCTTTGTAGTCGCTCAGCTCGATGCCCTTGAAACGTTTCGCGCTCTTGGCGCATGTCTCCCAGTCCCACCGCGTGTCATCCGGCCTAAAGCCTTGAAAATATTGTTCGTTCTTATCCTTATGAACAACGAGTTTTCCCTCGCAGATCAGGCGATGTGTTTCCTTGGTGTTTTTCAAGACCTCGGTCAGGTCGAGGTGCCCGTACTCCGGTAGCGTGGTCTCGATGAATGCTCCGGTGAGCCGATGTGTTGCGCTGATGAAGCGGTGCTTTTCGTCTCGTTCGATCAGCCAGTCGCCGAGTTCGCAGGGTTGGGTGGGGAGCCGTGTCGTCCCGGGGTACCACGCCGCGTCCTGGATGACTTGCCCGGTTGCCGCGTCGATGGTGCCGGGTTGCCAGAGCATGCCGAGGATATTGTCTTCAGTAGGCTTGACCGACTTGCACTTGCCGCCGTCCAGATAGAGCACACCGTCCTTGGCCCGGAGGTTGTAGTTTTCGTAGGCGTCAAACTTCTTTTTCCGCGGGCTGAAGAAGGGGATGCGCTGCTGCCACGCGATCTCGCCGGTCTTGAGTTCGATCGCGACCAGTTCTTCGTGCCCGCGGATGGTGTAGACCCGCTCGCCGTCGAAGGCCACGTCTTGGCCGTCAAACTCCTTGCCCGAGATCGGCAGGGTCCAGACGGGCCTGGCGTCGGGGCGGACCGGGTCGGGGCTGAACCGGCTGGCGCCGCCTCGGCTGATCCGGTGGCGTGAATCGCTGGGGAAGGTCATGGCCTAGATCGGTTTGGTGTCCGGAATCATGACCAACACTATAGCGATGCGCACCATTTCATCAGTTGGATAAAGAACTGCGCGTAGCAGGCACCGACCTCGACCGGGTTGGCGTCGGGGGCGTGGCAGGTTACGCGGCCGTTGCCGGAGGGCGGGTTGTTGTCGGTGCCCCAGTCGACCAGCGGGCCGACCCAGTGGGGCGCGGCGTCGGTCGCCAGGCAGGCGACCCGGCCTTTGCCTTGTTTACCCACGACGAGCATCGGGTCGATCATGGCTGGGTTTACCCGGAACCCGTCACCGTCGCGTTGTATCTGTTGCCGGACCACATCGAGGACGGTCGTGCCGTTAGGCTTGGCCTCGAACCGGTTGTAGCCGCCGACGGCGGGCGGGCGCTCGGCCCAGGGCAGGTTGGCGAGGATCGGGTGATTAGCCGCCGGCCTGAGCAGCGCGGCCTGGTCGAAGTTGACCCGGTCGTCGCGCGGGCTGATCGCAACGGGCAGGGCATTAGCGACGGGTGTGTCTTGCCAGTCACCGCCCTGGCCGTGGTAGCTCTCCCACCCGCCGAGCATGACCAGTCCGCAGCCGGCGTGGATCGCGGCGATCAGTTCGTCCTGCTCGGGGGCCGGGAGCATCGCGGCGGGGTAGTCGCTGAGGATGACGAGCCGGCGCTGGTCGGCGAGCAGTCCGGCACCGATCGGCTCGTCGCTGGGGCCGTAGTCGAAGGCCAGCCCGTTGTGGTGCAAAACGCCGGCGAGGTACGACGCGGCACCCCGCAACGCCGTGTCGCCGAGGTACAGGATCGGGGCGGGTCCGGCCATCCGCAGAGCATACCCCAAGACCGCGAAGATCAGGTCAAGCTTCGGCAAAGGGCTCGGCGTTTGCGGCCGGACGCATCTTTGCCGACGATGTTGCCTCTTGTATCCAGCCTCAGGCACCCACTACCCAAGGAAGCATCCCCCCATGCTCACCGGCAACGCCATCGTCGGCCAGTCCGGCGGCCCCACGGCCGTGATCAACAGCTCGCTCGTGGGCATCGTCGATGCGGCCAAGAAAGCCAAGGCCATCGATCGTGTCCTCGGGATGCGTTTTGCCATCGAAGGCGTGCTCAACGGCTATCTGCTCGACCTGGGCGCCGAATCCGACCAGACGCTCAAGAAGCTGCGCTCCACCCCGTCCTCGGCGCTCGGGTCGTCCCGGCTCAAGCTCCAGCCCGAGCACTTCGCCCCGATCCTCAAGACGCTCAAGAAGTACGACATCCGCTACTTCTTCATGATCGGCGGCAACGACACGATGGACACCATCCACCGCGTCGTCGAATACGCCAACGCTCAGGGCCACGCCATGCGCGGCATCGGCGTGTCCAAGACCGTCGATAACGACCTCTACGGGACCGACCACACGCCGGGCTTCCCCTCCGCCGCGCGGTACGTCGCGCTGTCGATCCAGCAGGGCGGCATCCTCAACCGCGACATGCAGAAGGTCGACCAGTTCAGCGTCTTCCAGACCGTCGGCCGCAGCGCCGGCTGGCTGCCCGCCGCCGCGGCCGCCGCACGGCGCAAGGCCGGTGACCCGCCCCACATCATCCTCGTGCCCGAGCGCGCTTTCGACAAGGACGCCTTCCTCGCCAAGGTCGAGAAGACCCACAAGCGCTACGGCTACTGCTCGATCGTTACCGGCGAGGGCGTGACCTACGCCGACGGCTCGCCGATCTCTGCGTCGCAGACCAAGGACAAGTTCGGCAACGTCGAGTTCGGCGCCATGGGCGGGACCTCCGCCGCCATGGCGATCCACAAGATGCTCGGCGACACCTTTGGCTGGCGCGGCGAGTTCCAGGTCGTCGAGTCGTTGATGATGGCGGCCCAGGACCGGGGCGTGAAGCTGGACTACGCCGAGGCCTACCGCTGCGGTAAGAAGGCCGTCCAGCTCGCCACGTCGGGCCGGTCCGGCGTCATGGTCACCATCGAGCGCGCTAACCGGAAGGGCCAGCCCTACAAGGCCTCCTACGGCACCGCCCCGCTGGCCAAGGTCGCCAACTTCGAGCACCAGATGCCCGACCGGTACATCGCCAGGGACGGCATGGACGTGACCAGGGCCTTTATCGATTACATTAACCCGCTTATCGGCGAGCTGCCCGAGCTGGGCCACCTGACGATCAGGCGGGCCGGCAGGTAAGCGGCCAAGAAGCCTTACGGTAACCCTCGTCCGGTTTTAGCTTAAGCATCAAGAGAGCGAGCGATTCCTATGAAACCCAAGTGGATTGTCCGTGTGGTGATGGGCGTGGTGCTGCTGGTCGTGCTGTCATTGGCCGGCCTGGACTTTCGCGCGAAGCGGCAGGCGAGCCAGACCGCCGAAGCCTGGCTTGAGCGGATCGACGACCCGCTGAGCGCATCGGTGATCAGCGAGACGACCCAGGGAAGCCCCGAGCTCACCCGGCAGGCGGGAAGTGTGCCCGGTACAGAATTATTGGAATACAAATGGAAGGGCACCATCCGAAGCTACCGGATCGACGTGGTCGTCCGCCCCCATAGCAAGAACGGGGACTTCGATGTCATCCGTGTCGATGGGCCGATCAATGACTGAGCGTCCGATGCGCCGCTTCACCGACACCTCAGATCAATGATGAACCAGCCAGACAAGCCATACACCGACTTCGGTCTGTGCCGCGACATGCTCGAGGCCCCCGCAATCGTGGCGGGCTTCGAGCCCGACCGGGTCGGGGCCGCCGCTGATGCATTGAGGCAGACGGGCAAGCTGCACCTGACCGGTGAGGGCTCGTCCCGGCTGTTCCCGGCCAAGCACGTGATCAAGGTCGCGCGCCAGCGTGGCTATCCGCTCCAATTGCACACCGAGGCCGGCTTGCAGAGCCGGGGCTACCCGCTCGCCGACTGGGCGGTCCTTGGCGCGAGCAACTCCGGCCGGACCGCTGAAGTTATCCAGCTCTTCAAGCAGCTCAAGGACGTGGGCCACGACAAGCTCTTCTCACTGGCCGCGTTTGCCGAAAGCAAGCTCGAGTCGTTCTCCAGCGCGGGCTACGTCCTGGGCTGCGGCGAGGAGGGCGCGGTCGCCGCGACCAAGAGCGTGATCGAGCAGGCCTTGGTTGTACAGGCCATCGTCGAGGCGGCGGCCGACGACACCCGTTTAGCCGGTGAGCTTTCCCGCCTTTCGACCGCCATGCAAGCGGCCCTGACCGCAGAGATCCCGCCGGATATCACGAAGATGATGGCCGACAGCCCGATCATCTACTGGGCGGGGCCCAACGACGGCGTCGCCGAGGAACTCACGCTCAAGACCAACGAGATCACCCGCAAGCCCAGCGACTACCTCGAGGGGACCTACGCCGCCCACGGCATCGAGGAGGTGATGAACCCCGGGGATACCGTCCTGTGGATCGACCCGATCGCCGATCAGGAGCAGAAGTTTGAGCAGGTCCTGGTCAAGGGTGTGGGCGTTCACATCGTCTGCATCAGCACCCGAGACACACGTTTCCCCACGATCCGTGTGGCCGACGCTGGTGACATGACCGGGTACGCGTACCTGGCCGCCGGCTGGAACCTGCTGGTTGAGGCGGGTCTGGCGCTGGGTGTTGACATCGACAAGCCCGAACGCGCCCGCAAGGTGGGCAACGAGTTCGTCGGGTGACCGATAAAGCCCACCTCCCTACACTACCCTCACTGCGAGACGACGCTCGCCCGTAAACGGAGATAAACCAGATGCCCCGCCTCAACCGAGTTTTCGCCCTGTCTCTCTTTGTGTTGGCCCTGGCCTGTGCCGCGCCATCGGCCTCTGGTGCCGAGGCGCTCGAAGCGCTGCGGGGCCTGTGGGTCGTCGAGTCCTTCGGCAACGAGCCGACGCCGCCCGGGGTTTCGCTCACCCTGGAGTTTGTGGACGACGACACGCTCAAGGTGGTCTACAAGCAAGCCGACGAGGCCGACGAGCAGGAAGTACGCTACACCGCCACCGCCGACGGCAAGATCACGGTCTTCCCGCCGGAGGCCCCCAACGGCGAGGAGGCGACCTGGGAGCTGAAAGACGATGGCAAGCTCTACATCGCCCCGGACAACGAACCGGGCCAGGTGATGGTCCTCAAGCGACCGGGCTGAGACCTTGCTTAGAACGTGTACGAGAAGTGCCTGAGGTGGGGCAGGCTTCCAGCCTGCCGTCACGACGACGTCGTGAAAAGGCCTGCTTCGAGCGGCGCTCGAACGGCGGGCAAGATGCCCGCCCCACCTTCTCGTACACGTTCTAAAGCCTTCAGCCATCGAGAGCCCCGCGTTACACGGGGTTTTTCGTGGTTTTGCGACCCGCTTCAACACCGCACACGCACGCGGTTCGATTCGCAGACGCGGGAACGGCCCGGGCGGTATCCTTGTGTCGCAGACGGACCGAGGGGCTTTCTCCCGGGCGATCCGCCCGGTGGAGTCGAAGGAGCGACCCGCTACCCAGAAACCCCGGCCGGTGTGGGGCGCCACCCACGCCGAGCGCGATCGGACTACCCCCAGCGATTCGAGACCACGATGTCAGAATTCATTGACGCCATGCTGAGCCCGGTGAACCTGGTGCTGACCGTGATGCTGGTCTTCTGCCTGGGGTACTGGCTGCTGGTCGCGTTCGGGTCGGTCGCGCTCGATTCGCTGGATATCGAACTGGACACGGATCTCGACACCGACGGCGGCTTTGGCGGGGGCAGCATCGCGCTGGGCGTGGGCAAGTTCCTCAACGTCGGCGAAGTCCCGTTGATGATCCTGCTGTCTATCTACCTGCTGGTGCTCTGGCTGGTCGGCATGTTCGCCCACCCCTGGGTCGGCGGCTGGGGGGTCATCCTGCAGGTCCTCGCGCTGGTGCCGATGGGCATCGTCGCGGCACTGGTCACCAAGCTGCTCACCCAGCCCCTGGCCAGCGTGTTCCGCAAGATGCGCGAGGACGAGGAGGCCGAACGCCACCTCAACCTGGTCGGCATGCGCGGCCGGGTGATCTCGGGAGAGGTCAACGACCGCTACGGCCAGATCGAAGTCGAAACGACGGGCAACCCGGTCAAGCTCAACGCCCGCATCGCCACGGGTGATGCGAGCGTCTTGAAGGGCCGTGAAGTCGTGATTGTTTCGGAGCAAGAAGAGGACAACACTTACATCGTTCGGGGTTTCTAAGAAACGGAGTGCACCATGCCTTCTATGACAACGGTTCTACTTGTGCTTGGCGGGCTCGCGCTGGCCATCATCCTGCTCGCCGCGGCGGTCACCTGGGTGCGCTGCATCCGCAAGGTCGAGCCGGGCACGGCCCTGGTCCGGCGCGGGGTCGGCGGGGCCCGGGTCACCTTCAACTACATCCAGGTCTACCCGGTCATCCACCGGGCCGACATCATGGACATCTCCGTCCGGCGGATCGAGATCTTCCGGCACGGCAGCGAGGGCCTGATCTGCCAGGACAACGTCCGGGCCGACATCAAGGTCGCCTTCTTCATCCGCGTGAACAACGTCGAGAAGGACGTGCTCCAGGTCGCCGACTCCATCGGTGTCCGCCGCGCCTCGGACCCCGAGAAGCTGTTCGAGCTGTTCGACGCCAAGTTCTCCGAGGCCCTCAAGACGGTCGGCAAGAAGTTCGACTTCACCGACCTCTACACCGAACGGGACAAGTTCAAGGACGAGATCATCGCGCACATCGGCACGGACCTGAACGGTTACATCCTGGACGATGCGGCGATTGATTACCTCGAGCAGACCGACCTGGCCAAGCTGGACCCGAGCAACATTCTCGACGCGGAGGGGATCAAGAAGATCACGGACTTGACCGCGAAGGAGGCGGTGCTGGCCAACGATATTGCTCGGGAGAAAGAGAAGACGATCAAGAAGCAGGACGTGGAGGCGAAGGAGGCGATTCTGGAGTTGGAGCGTCAGCAGGCCGAGGCCGAGGCGAAGCAGGCCCGCGAGATCGCGACGGTGAATGCGCGTGAGCAGGCGGAGTCTCAGAAGGTCGAGGAGGAAGAGCGGTACAAGTCGGAGAAGGCCCGGATCGCGACGGAAGAGGAACTCGGGATCGCCGAGGAGAACAAGCAGCGTCAGGTGATCATCGCGGCCCGTCAGCGTGAGCAGGCGGACAAGGTCGAGGCCGAGCGCGTCGCCCGGGCGCAGCAGCTCGAATCGACCGAGCGCGAGCGCCTGGTGACGCTGGCGCAGATCGAGAAGGACAAGGCGGTCGAGGTCGAGAAGAAGGCGATCCAGGACGTGATCCGCGAGCGGGTGGTGGTCGAGCGTGCGGTGGTGGAAGAGGAAGAGAAGATCAAAGACACGGCGGAGATCGCGACGGCCAAACGTGCCAAGGCGGTGTCGGTGACGGCGGCCGAGGCGGCGGCCGAGGAAGAGAAGGTCAAGGAAGTGAAGAAGGCCGAGGCCGGCAAGCTGGCGAGCCAGTTCGAGGCGGACGAGATCCTGATCGAGGCCGAGGCCAAGCGTGCCGCGGCGGAGAAGGAGGCGTTGGGCAAGATCAAGCTGGCCGAGGCGGTCCGTGCCGAGAGCGCGGCGAGCGGGTTGGCCGAGGCCGAGGTGATGGACGCGAAGGCGGGCGCGGTGCAGAAGTACGGCACGGCGGAGGCGGACGTGGTCCAGAAGAAGGCCGAGGCCGAGGCCGCGGGCGACCTGGCGATGGCGGACGCGATCAAGGCCAAGGGCCTGGCCCAGGCCGAGGCCGAGCGCGCGAGTTTTGACGCCGAGGCCGAGGGCATGCAGAAGCGTTACGCCGCCGAGGCCGAGGGCGTTGCCGCGAAGGCCGAGGCGATGCAGAAGCTCGATGGCGTGGGCAAGGAGCACGAAGAGTTCAAGCTCCGCCTGGAGAAGGACCTGAAGGTCGAGCTGGCCGAGATCGAGATCCGCAAGGACATCGTCTCCGATCAGGCCAAGATCCTGGGCGAGGCCCTCAAGTCCGCCAAGATCGACATCGTCGGCGGGGAGACCGAGATCTTCGACACCCTGCTGCATTCGATCACCCAGGGCAAGCGGATCGATCGGCTGGTCAACAACTCGGCCCACCTCAAAGACGTCAAGAGCACGTTTTTCAACGGCGACGGCGCGTACTTCGAGCGGCAGGTCGCCAAGTTCATCGACAAGTTCAATATCTCCACCGAGGACGTCAAGAACCTGTCGGTCGCCGCATTGCTGACCAAGATGCTGGCCAAAGACAAGGGCGGCGAACTCAAGGACCAGATCAGCGAGCTGTTGGGCCTGGCCAAGTCGGTTGGGGTCGAGGACAAGACCCTGCCGGAGCTGGGCCTGGTCAAGCCTTAGCGTCGCGGGCAGATGTCGGCTTCCGGGAAAGGCCGGGCGCACTGCTAGCGTGCCCCGGCCAACTCGGGGCCGTTGAGATTTCTCTTGGCCTTGTGCACGGCTACGCCACGAACCGTGATCGAAGTAACCATGGCTGAATCCGACACCACAACCCAGCCAAACGATGCCGCGGCTTCCGCAGGGAATTCCGGGGGCGGCCACCCCCAGGGCGAGCAGCTGGACCGCGGCACCTACGAGGTCATCCGCAACCGGCTCCGCGAGCACGGGGCCGAGCTGCGCGACAAGGTCGACAAGCTCAACGAGCAACGCAAAAGCGTCTTCGGCTCGATCGAGTTTACTCTCACCAACACCGACCGGCTCACTACCAGCCACAACTGCATCCCCCGCGACATGGTCGCCATCGGCCGGGACGTCCTGGTCGGCTACAACGTCCACTTCGGGCTCAAGAACGAAATCGACCTGACCGACGTCTTTGCCGCCTACACCTTCAGCGACGGCAAGTTCGTCGAGCACCCGCTCGACCTGCTCAACGACGAGCAGTTCTTAAAAGACTTCAAGGACCTCTACCGCTACTACAAGCAAACCAAGTTCGTGAAGTTCTTCGTGAAGGGCCCGTTTCTCTACATGAAGTTCCGTGTCGGTAAAGACGTCAATGACTTCAAGGCCTTCAAGTGGGCCTTCGAGGGCACGGGCGACGACCGCACGATCAGGTACCTCGACGGCCGATCCGACCACGAGGTCCGCTACCCCGATCAGCACGACTTCAAGTGGCAGCGGGCCGGCCGGGACGAGCAGCGCCCGGGCAAGCACCCGCACGTCGCCATCGACGACCGCCTGTTTGTCGAGACCACCGGCGGGGACCTGACCATCAAGGTCGAAGACAACACCGCCACCGGCCAGGGCATCTACACCGAGCCGGTCGAGGACCCCGACCAGACCCTCGACGACGCGCAGTACGAGTACGTCGTCGACGGCCACCTCATCCTGCTGCGCATCCGGCCGTACCAGGAGCATACCCACCGCTACTTCATCTACAACGACAAGCTCCAGGAGGTCCACCGCTGCGACGCGATCGGCCACGCCTGCGTGCTGTTGCCCGACGATCACGGCCTGATCTTCGCCAGTGGGTACTACCTCTCCTCCGGTCAGCTGCAGACCTTCGCTAGCGTCCCGCCGAGCATGCTTTTCGAGAAGCGCGTCGCCGCGCCCAATGGCGAAGACTTCCTCTACGTCTTCTACAACCGGGAGACCGGCGTCTATGCCCTGATGGCCTACAACCTCATCGCCCAGACGATCGAGACGCCCGTGATCTGCCACGGCTACAGCTTCTTCGACGACGGCACGCTCGCCTACTTCAAGGCCCAGGACGAGCCGGTCAAGCACCACGCGGTCCAGGTCTGGCAGACGCCCATCGTCGGTCCCAACTTCGTCCCGCCCACGCAGAGCGACAGCCGGCTGTTCAAGATCGGCAACCGCGATATCGTCCGGGGCATGGCCGAGTGTGTCGAGGTGCTCGGGCTCATCGACCGCGATGATCCTTACGCCGAGCTATACCTGGATATCGTCAAGACGACCAGCGACCTGCTGGACAGCTACTACTGGCTGAGCGACCCCGAGTGCTTCGGGCTCAATCAGACCCTGGGCAAGGTCCGCGAAGCGGCCCAAGCCGCCGTCGGCGAGTTCGATAAGGTCACACGGATCCGCAAGAGCACGAGGCAGCAGACCCAGTCGGTCGCGCAAGAGGCCAAGGACCTGGTCCACCGCAATGCCGCGCGGATCTACGACAACATCAACATCTACGTCGAGGCGTTGGGTGCTCTGCGTACCGTGCGGGGCAAGATCATCTCGCTCCGCGAGCTGCGTTATGCCGACCTTGCGCTGATCGACGAGTTGGAGCAGGAGGTCAGTGAGCAGACCGACGCCTTGAGCCAGAAGACGGTCGACTACCTGCTGCAGGACGCGGCGCTCGCGCCGTACGAGGCCGCGGCCGGCGAGCACGAGGCCGAGATCGAGCAGGTCGGCAAGGTCACCGAGGCGAAGGACCTCGAAGAGAAGATCCTCAACACCTCCGGCGAGCTGGAGCTATTGATCGACATCGTCAGCAATCTGAAGATCGATGACGCGACCCAGCGGACCGCGATCATCGACAACATCTCCGCGATCTTCGCCGAGCTGAATGCTTCGCGTACCAAGCTGCGCAACCGGATCCAGGACCTGGGCCGGACCGAGGGCGTCGCCGAGTTCAACAGCCAGCTCAAGCTGCTGAACCAGTCGGTGGTGAACTACCTGGACCTGTGCGACACGCCGGAGAAGACCGAGCAGTACCTGACCAAGGTGATGGTCCAGCTCGAAGAGCTCGAGGGCCGATTCGCCGAGTTCGACGAGTTTGTCCTGCAGCTCGCCGAGAAGCGGGACGAGGTCTACAACGCGTTTGAAAACCGCAAGCTCCAGCTGGTGGAGAAGCGCAACAAGCGGGCCAACGCGCTGGCGCAGGCGGCCGACCGCATCCTCGGCGGGATCAAGTCGCGCGTCGAGTCGATGGAGCAGATCGAACAGATCAACGGCTACTTCGCCAGCGACCTGATGATCGACAAGGTCCGCGACATCGTCGATGAACTGACCGACCTGGACGACACGGTCAAGATCGACGACATCCAGAGCCGGCTGAAGACCGTCCGCGAGGACGCGGTCCGTCAGCTCAAGGACCGGCAGGAGCTGCAGGAGGGCGGCAACGTCATCCGGTTCGGCCGGCACAAGTTCTCGATCAACAGCCAGGCGATCGACCTGACCACGATCCTCCGCGACCAGGCGATGTACCTGCACCTGTCGGGCACGAGGTTCTCCGAGAAGATCACGGATGAGACCTTCAACGCCACCCGCCCGGTCTGGTCGCAGGAGGTGGTCAGCGAGAACAACACGGTCTACCGCGCCGAGTACCTCGCGTACCTCATCTACAAACAATCCAGCGAGCCGGTTGCTGGGCAACCGGTCTCCCCCGGTACCGCCGAAAATGATTCGCGCGTGGTCATCCCGCCGATTACCGAGCTCGCTAATCTCGAAGACGATGCCCTGCTCAAGCTCGTGCAGCGGTACATGGGGCCGCGCTACAGCGAGGGGTATACCAAGGGCGTGCACGATGTGGACGCGGCCAAGGTTTTGCGTGCCCTGGTCGATATCGGCAGCAACATCGGGCTGCTGCGCTACCCGTCCGCCGCCCGCGCGGCCGCGTCGGTCTTCTGGCAGACATACGCTGACACGTCTGCCCGCGCCCTGCTCCAGGCCCAGCTCGCGGGATTCGGCGCGATCCGCCGGCTGTTCCCCGGTGTCGCCAAGCAGCGGCTCTACATCGACCGCGCGACGGTCATGCTCCAGGAGTTTGTCGAACAGTACCCGGTCTTCGATGCCGCCCTGGTCCGCGACGCGGGTGAGTACCTGTTCCACCAGCTCACCGAGGACGCCAAGGGCTTTGTGATCAGCCCCGAGGCCGCGGCGCTGCGGGAGGCCTTCGAGGCCTCGCTCAAGGGCTCGGCCAGTGTCCGCCCGTTCGAGGACTCGCTCAACAAGCTGGCGGACCACCCGGTCGAGCGGTTCACGCTGATCCGCGACTGGCTCACGGCTTTCCTGGAAGGCGATGAGGCCGAGCAGACCGGTGAGTTGAACGAATACATCGACGAGGCGGCGGCGCTGATCTTCGAGGGTCGGGCCGACCTGGGGCGGGTACGTGACGTCTCGGTCCGGCGCAGCCTCGAAGCCCTGGTTGGCTCGCACCCCTTGTTGCGCGAGGGCAAGCTTACCTTGCATTTCAACGGGTTCACGTCTCGGCTCGGCCGGTTTGCCGCCGAGGATGTCCCGCGATTCCAGACCTACACCCAACTTAAACGGGACTTCGTCGAGCAGGCCCGCGACGAGATGCGACTGGAAGAATTCGAGCCCAAGGTGCTCACCAGCTTTGTCCGCAACAAGCTGATCGATAGCGTCTTCCTGCCGCTGATTGGCGACAACCTGGCCAAGCAGATCGGTGTCACCGGCGAGGGCAAACGGACCGACCGGATGGGCCTGCTCCTGCTCATCTCGCCGCCGGGCTACGGCAAGACGACGCTGATGGAGTACATCGCCAACCGGCTGGGCATCATCTTCATGAAGATCAACGGCCCGGCGATCGGTCACGGCGTGACGTCCCTCGACCCGACCGAAGCCCCCAACGCCTCGGCCCGTGAAGAGGTCGAGAAGCTCAACCTCGCTTTCGAGATGGGCGACAACGTGCTGATCTACCTCGACGACATCCAGCACACCAACCCTGAGTTGCTCCAGAAGTTCATCTCGCTCTGTGACGCCCAGCGCCGGATCGAGGGTGTCTACAAGGGCAGGACGCGCACCTACGACCTGCGCGGCCGCAAGGTCGCCGTCGTCATGGCCGGCAACCCGTACACCGAGAGCGGCGAGAAGTTCCGCCTGCCGGACATGCTCACCAACCGGGCCGATACCTACAACCTCGGCGACATCATCGGCGAGCACGGCGAGGCCTTTAAGCTCTCCTACCTCGAAAACTGCCTGACCAGCAACCCCACGCTCAACCCCCTCGCATCCCGCAGCCAGGCCGACGTCTACGCCATCGTGAAGATCGCGACCTCGGGCAGCCGAGAGGGCGTCGAGCTCCAGGGCAACTACGCCGCGCAAGAAGTCGAGGAGATGGTGACGGTCATGCGCAAGCTCATGACCTTGCGGGACGTGATCCTCACGGTCAATCAGCAGTACATCCGCTCGGCCGGGCAGGAAGACCAGTACCGCACCGAGCCGCCGTTCCTGTTGCAAGGCTCGTACCGGAACATGAACCGGATCGCGGAGAAGGTCGTGCCGGTCATGAACGATGAGGAGCTCATGGAGCTGATCATCGCGACGTACGAGCAGGATGCGCAGACCCTGACGACCGGGGCCGAGGCGAACCTGCTGAAGTTCAAGGAGATGATCGGGGTGATCACACCGGATGAGCAGGCACGCTGGGAAGCGATCTGCGCCACGTTCCGCCGCAACAACGCCGTCGCCGCGATGGGCGGGGATACGACCGCCGCGGTGGTCAGCCAGCTCGCCGCGTTCAACGACGGGCTGGGCGGGATCAAGTCGGCGATCGACGAGTCGGCGGCTCAGGCCGCGGCGTCAAGCCGGACCGGCGGGGACGAGGATCGCGACACGCTGGATACCTCGGCGCTGGCCGAGCGGCTGGCCCCGGTGCTGGACCATGTCGCGGGCCTGGGCGATCGGCTCGACGGTATCCGCGCCGCGCTAGACAGCGGCGCGGCCGAGCTGGCCAAGTCCAACGCTACCATGGCCCAGGCCGCATCGGCCAAGCCCGCCCGGCCCGGAACGGTCACCGCCAAGTTCGACAAGAAGACCCTCGATGCGTTTAAGGCCCTGACTGAAAAACTCGACCACCTGACGGACGGGGCATTAAACCCCGTACCGCCCGCAGGACCACCGGAGTCGCCCGCGCGGACGTTCACCGGCAAACCAGCCGCGACCGAACCAAGTGACGTGTCGAGCGGTGCTATGCCGCAATCGGCCCTGCCACACGAGATCAAGGTCATCAACAAGATCCCCGCGACCTTCCTCTACGTGATGAAGGAGCAGTTCAACCTCATGAAGGGCTGGCTCGAGCCGTTAACCCGCATCACCGCCGATCAGGACGACCAGCTCAAGGAACTGCACGTCAAGATCGAATCGGTGCTCATGAAGTATGACACCATGATCGATCGGCTAGAAAAGGCCCGCCCGACGGACGACCTGGACGCGGAGGTCGGAGACGAGTGACCGTTGGGTTGAGACGAATTGGCGTGTTTGATCGGCCCAAACCGTCTTGCTCCCTCTCCCTTCCAGGGAGAGGGCGGGGGGTGAGGGTCGGGGCCGCGATCCCGCAGAGAAGCTTACGGTTAGAACGCTCACGGCAAGCCCCATCAACGTATCGCAAGAAGTAAATGGGCTTGAACGACGACCCTCACCCTAACTTTCTGCCTCGGGGGAGGGAGCCGAACTGTCCGCGACAGCCTGCAGAACAGCGCTATAGACTTCACCGATGAGCCACCCCCCCGGCCAACTCACGCTGCTATTGCGGCCCGACGAGAAGATGCCGCGCACGGCGCATGTCCCGGTGATGGGTGTAGCCAAGGACCCGGGCCCGGTGATGCGGCGGGTCCGCCGTTTCTTCCGTCCCTGGCGGCTGGTGGGTAAGGCGCTGCTGGTCGGCACGCCGTTCTGGCTCACCGCGGCGGTGGTGACCGTCGGCGGGGCGGCGGCGCAGTGGGTGGTCGAGCTTTTCGGATCGTCCTCCACGATGGCCGCCGCCGGGCTGGGCACCGCGGGGGTCTTGTCGCTGATCCCGCTGGCGCTGCTCTCGGTCTGGGCGGGCCTGGTCGTCGGGCTGGACCTGCGTGAGCTTGGTCGTGTCCGTCGTGAGCGGCGGGGCTACGACGCGGCGCTGGCCCGTGCCAACGAGCCGGATGTGCTCAGCCCCGCCGACCTGAGGCGAAGCGGGGTGCGCGAGGCGCTCAAGGCCCTGGCCCATATGGACGGCCTGCTTGCCTCGCTGGCCCGCGACGGCTCGCCGGTCAGTGGCGTGATCCGCGACGGCATCGAGCAGTCCCACGCCATGGTCCGTCGGTCCGTTCTCGACCTGATCGCCACCGAGCGGCGCATCGACGAGTGGCTCGGTAAGCTCGGGCCCACCAGCGACTATGTCGTCAAGCTCGTCAACCGACGCAAGGCCCTGCTCGCCGGCTACCCCGGCATCCTCGACCAATGCCTGCTTGCCACCGACCACGGCCTGTCGCAGACCGGCGAAGACCCCGGCGACCTGCAGCGCGATGTCGAACAACTCCTTGACCGATGCCGCCGGGCGTTGGCACAGCTTGATCAGTTGCAGCCGGCCGTGGACGAGCAGGAGCTCTTGCTGTACGCCGCGCGTCAGCGTGAGCGTGCCGCGGCCGGTGGGGCGGGTGCATCACTTGAGCAGCCCTAGACCCTGTATCGCCCGCCCTGTCCCGTCTCCGCATCATGCCGGGGCCGGGTTCTCATCCCTGACACGCCCCCCAACCGATTCTCAGGGTAGGATTGAGTCGTTCTGGTTTCGCATCGGCCGCGTGTCGGCCACGATTGGAGAGCCACCATGTTCAAAGCCGTCGGCCGCTACTTCCGTGCACTGGGCTATCTCGTCACCGGCCGGATCGACGCCGCCCGCAAGGCCGTATCCGCCAGCCCCCACGTCGTCAACGCGACCTACGACCAGGTCATCGAGGACAAGCGCAAACGTGTCCACCAGTACAAGGACGCGATCGCCCGGCTGATCGTCCAGCACGAGTCGAAGATGTCCAAGATCAAGACGCTGACCGACGAGGTCACCCGGCACGAGCAACTCAAGGAAGGCGCCGCGGCCAAGGCCCGCACCGTCGTCGCTCAGATGAAGGCCCAAGGCCAAGGCATCGAGCAGATCAAAGCCAGCGAGGACTACCAGACCTGCATGGCCGCGTTCAACGATTTTTCGACCAAGGTCGATGAAAAGACCGAGCGGATCGCAGAGCTCGAGGGCGATGTGAAGGAGATGGACGACACGATCTCGGGCCACAAGATCCAGCTCCAGCAGATGCTGCGCGAGATCGAGAACCTGAAAGAAGAGCAGGCGACGACCGTCGCCGAGATCATCACCGCCAAGGAAGAGTCCGAGCTCAACGACATGCTCGCGGGCATCAGCACCGACCGCACCAGCCGGGAGCTGGCGGACATGCGCCAGCTTCGGGACGAGATGAAGGCCAAGGCGAAGGTGAGCAAGGAACTGGCCGGCACGGACACGAAGGTGCAGGAGGCCGAGTTCCTGGAGTACGCCAGCAAGAACGTCGCGACGGACGAGTTCGACAAGCTGATTGGTTTGGCCGGTGAGGCGGATGCTGCCGAGGGCACCTCGCCCGAGCAGACCGAGGGCGAGTCGAAGCTGCCGGAGTGATTTGAGTTTGGAACCGCGGATGAACGCAGATGTGCGAGCCTTGCATATTTGAAATCGATGCAGGTTTGCGCGTTCCAAGCAGGAACGAATTTTATCTTGTAGGCGAAATCATTAGCGGAGTGGTCGGCGTTGGAGACTGCATCGCGAAGTGCGAGGTGGCGGTGCGATTAATTGGACGTCAGATAAGTGCTTTGGAATTGGTTTCGATCAAGGAAAGCAATCCCAAGCCCGCGCTAGGGATTGTGGCCGAAGATAAATCTGAACTTGAGATACTGGCTAGTACAGCATGGCAGGACGCACGAATTGAAATAACAAAGAGAGTGACTTGATCTGCGTCCATCCGCGTTCATCTGTGGTTCCACAACCTCCCCATGCCCACCCCCACCCCCAAGTACGGCTTCTTCTCCGACCTCGCCCGCATCGTCAACAGCGGGCAGTCGCGGAGCGTGCTGGTGACCGGGGATGTTCACGACCTGTTTTTTGTCAGCGACAAACCAAGCAAGCTCGACGACTCGAACCCGGGCGACCAAAGCCGCGGCCAAGCTTCCGGGGGCGACTACCTCCCGCTGATGCCATACCTCTGCAAGCAGTGCGACATCCCCGGGGTGGTGGTGCTGGTCTATGAACTCAACGGGCCGATCCGTTGCGTGAACCCGGACGACAAGCCACGGCTGCGCGACGCGTGGATCACCTGGAAGACCGGGATGTCGCCGGACCACTTCACGCTCAAGGCCTTGACCGACCCGGACGCGGGCAAGCACAAGCAGCAGCTCGAGGCCGCCTTCGACGGCCACATCCACGACGCCACGGGCCAGCCGACCGTCGCGCTCGAGCTGCTCCGCCAGCTCACGCTCTGCGCCCAGCACGCCCGGCGCTACGCGGCCCGACCGAGCGACGGGTTCAAACTGATCATCCTGATCGAGGCGGCCGACCTCTTGCTGCCGGCCGGGGACGGCGACATCGCCAAGCTCGGCGGGCCGGACCGCCACCGCGTGTCGATCATGCAGGACTGGCTCAGCGACCCGGCGTTTGTCGAGGGCGAGGACGCGCTGATCATGCTCGCCGAGTCGCGCGGCGGCGTGCACCCTCGGGTCGGCAAGCTGCCGCAGGTGCTCGGGGTCGAGGTGCCCTCGCCGAGTTGCGAGGTCCGCCGGCACTACATCGACTGGTTTGTGGGTCGGCGGGGCAAGTCGGGCAAGCCTTCGCCGATGATTGATGATGCCGAGGTGCTTGCCGCGCTCACCGCGGGGCTCTCGATCCACGCGCTGCGGCAGCTGCTGGTGCACTCGGCCTACAGCCAGCAGCCGATCACCCCCGACCAGGTCATCGCCCAGGTCGAGTCGTACATCCTCGCCCAGCTTGGCGAGGACGTGGTCGAGTTTTCCAAGCCGACGCACACGCTCGAACACGTCATCGGCTACGGCCGGCTGAAATCGTTTCTGCACGATGAACTCATCCCGCGCATCAAGGCCACGGGCGACGAGGCCCTGCCGGGGGCGGCGATCGCCGGGCCGATCGGCGCGGGCAAGACGTTTATCTTCGAAGCGGTGGCCGGCTCACTCGGCCTGCCGGTGCTGGTGCTCAAGAACATCCGTAGCCAGTACTTCGGGCAGACGGATGTCGTGTTCGAACGCCTGCGTCGCGTGCTAGAAGCGTTGGGCAAGGTGATCTTGTTTGTCGATGAGGCCGACACGCAGTTCGGCGGGGTTGGCGCAGATGCCCACGCCACCGAGCGTCGGCTGACGGGCAAGATCCAGGCGATGATGAGCGACCCGAAGCTGCGCGGCCGGGTCGTCTGGCTGCTCATGACCGCGCGGATCGAGCGGCTAAGCCCCGACATCCGCCGGCCCGGGCGGGTGGGCGACCTGATCATCCCCGTGCTCGACCCCGAACCGGGCAGCGACGACCACCACGCGTTTGTCCGCTGGCTGCTCAAGCCGATCGCGTTGGATGGCGACGCCGAGGCGGTCGCGGAAGTCGCCGGGCTGACCAGGGGCTATTCATCCGCCGCCTTTGCCGCATTACGCTCGCAGCTCAAGGCCCTGTCGTCGCTAAGCGGCAAGCCGCTGACCATCATCGACGTCGCCGCGGCGGTGCACGACCAGCTGCCCGCCGACATCGGCGCGGCCCGGCGGGTCCAGACGCTGCAGGCGCTGGTCAACTGCACCCGGCGCTCGCTGCTGCCCGACCCCGACGTGGACGAGGCGACACGCAAGGCGTGGGCAGAAGAGTTGGATTCTCTGGGGTTGTAATGTGGAAGTGGGCAAAACGTTTTGCGTTTATAGCGGCCTCCCTTGTAGCCGTTGGCGTTAGTCTGGTTGTCGTCGTGCTGTTGAGCTTATTTATCGATGGTAATGATCCTCAGCAAAACGGAGCCTTGCTGGCGATTGGTTTTTTCTTTTTGCTGCCGCTCTTTTTGCTCACATTTGTGTTTCTAGATCGTGGTCCAAGGCGGCGAAAGATATATGAATGCCGTAAGTGTGGATACGACTTGCGCGGAAATACTACTGAGTTTTGTCCGGAATGCGGCAAAAAACTGTTGCGAGGCCAACTCAAGCAGATCCACAACAAGTACCCAGTTTGATCTCATTCGACTAGAGCACATACTTGGTCATCGCAGGTTATACGTATCCCACCAAAAACGAAGGCGTTGATTGCTTCATGAGCCGCCGGGTAACACCCGGCGGACAAGCGTCAGGTAGCTCGTCCGCCACGTGTGACGTGGCGGCTGTCCAAGGCCTGACGAGCGTATGGATTTTTTGGGATGCGTATTACTCCTCGAACTCCGCCCAGACCTCGTCCTGCATCTTGTCGAAGTGTTCGAACTGAGCCATGAGCGCTTCGCGCATGCGTTCGAGTTGCCCGGCGTCGGCGTTGGGGTCCTGCTGGGCGGCACGGAGGGCGGCGGCGGCGAGTTGGAGGTCCTCGGCGGCCTTGGCGTAGCTGCGGGCCGCGGCGTAGAGGCCCATGTTCTTCAGGTCTTTCTCGTCCGGCGGCCAGACCAGGCGGGACGGGTTGGCCCGCAGGTCGTCGATCATGCCTTCCAACTCGTCGATCGCGCGGTTGGCGTTGGTCACCATGCGGTCGATCGTCGGGCGGTTGTCCGCCAGCACGTCGTTGACCCCGGTCGCGGTGAGGGTCACCTCGTCGATCAGCCCGTCGAGGTTGTCGAGCGAGGCTTCGGCGCTTTTCAGCAGCCCGCTCGCTTCGTCGCTGAAGCTCTGGATATTGGTCAGGGTCGTGTCGATCTGGTCGAGGGTGTTGGGTAGCCGCTGGTCGAAGGTGGTCGAGATGGTGTTGAGGTTGGCCAGGGTCTGGCGGATGTCTTCGTTGCTGTCGCCGAAGACCGCGCGGACGTCGGTCATCACGCCGGTGGCCTCGGCCATGAACGTGTCGTAGTCCTGCAGGACCGGGTCCAGGTCGCCCTCAAGCTTGTTGATCAGGCTGGTCGCCTCCTCGGCGGTGTCCTGGATCGCGTCGGCGGTCTCGGTCAGCTCGATGGCGGCGAGGTCGAAGGTCGTGGTCAGGTCTCGGCGGAGCTCGTCGATGACGACGGACAAGTTGGCGGAGCGCGCGGAGATGACGCTGGCCTCGGCGAGGGGCTCGCCCTTGCCGGTGGAGAGGATGTTGAGCCAGCCTCCGCCGGTGAGCGCCGCCTGGGACTCGATGCGGACGCCTTCGCGGAGTCGGATCTCTTCGTCGATGCGGAAGCTGACCAGCACGTGGGCCTCGCCCTGGTCGTCGACATCGATGCTGATGCCCTCGACGCGGCCGACCTTAACCCCCAGCAGCCTGACCTCCGCCCCCTCGACCAGCCCGGAGATATCCTGCCCGGCGGCGAACTGGGCGGTGTACGGTCGGCCGGCGACGCTGGCGCGGTTCTCGGCCACGCGCGCGACCATCAGGATCGCCCCCGTCACCGCGATCAGGATGAACAGCCCGGCCTGGAATGCATACTTCGAAGAGTTCAAGGTCCAGCTCCGGCGGGAAGTCTTGGCCCCCTCTCTTGAAGGGGAGGGAAGGGGAGCCAGCGCACCTGGCTGCCGCCTGTTTAATCATCAGCGCCCAAAAGGGCCCGCGTGTACGCACCGCGGTCCCTGCGATCGGTCATCGGCCCGTCCAGCAGCCCGTGTACGAACTGGTGGACCAGCGGGTTATCGGAATCCTTCATCTCCTGCGGCGTCCCGTCGGCGACGAACCGGCCCTGGTCCAACAAGACCAAACGGTGCGCGATCCGGAACGCGCTGGTCATCTCGTGGGTGATGACCACCGTGGTCACCCCGGTCGTCTCGTTCAGGTCCACCATCAGCCGATCGATCTCCGTCACCGAGACCGGGTCCAGCCCCGCGCTGGGCTCGTCATAAAAGATCACCTGCGGGTCCAGTGCCAACGCCCTGGCCAGGCCCGCCCGCTTCTTCATCCCCCCCGAGATCTCCGAGGGGTACTTGCCCCCGTGTTCAAGCAGGCCCACGAGGTTGAGCTTCATCGTCACGATCGTCTCGATCGTGCTCGTATTGAGCTCGGTGTGTTCTTGAAGCGGCAGGGCGACGTTCTCGGCCAGGGTGAGCGAATTGAACAGCGCCCCGGACTGGAAGAGCACCCCCATCGTCTTGCGGTAACGGTCCAGCTCACGCTCGGACATCCCGCAGATATTCTTACCGTTGATAACCAGTTCGCCCTCGGTCGGCCGGGTCTCCGCGGCCATGAGGTTGAGCAGAGTCGATTTACCCGCGCCCGACCCGCCGAGCATCACCAGCCGTTCACCACGCCTGACGTCCAGCGACAGGTCGCTAAGGACCGTCGTGCTGCCGAAGCGCTTGGTGACGTTGCGGATCTCGATGATGTTGTCTTGGGGCTTGTCCATAAGACCACGCGGGCGGCTAGAGCCCCAGCATATAAAACACCGCAGTAAAACCAAGGTCCACGACCGTCAGCGCGACGATGCTGATCACCACCGTCCGCGTGGTCGCGTTGCCCACGCCCGAGGCCCCGCCCCGCACGGCCAGTCCCAGGTGGCACGCCAGCGCGCCGATCAGCACGCCGAACACCGCCGCCTTGATCAGCCCGGTCACGATGTCCAGGGCTTCGACGCTGTTGAAAGTCAGATCCAGATAGGCGTCGTAGGGCATGCCGATGATCATCCGCGTGGCGAGCATGCCCCCGGCGATGCCCATCGCGCTGCTCAGCACCGCCAGGCAGGTGGTCATCACCATCGACGCGAGCACCCGGGGGACGACGAGGAACCGCACCGGGCTGATGGCGTGGGAGCGCAGGGCCTTGAGTTCTTCGTTGACCGCCATCGTCCCGATCTCCGCGGCGATCGAGGCGCCGGCAAACCCGGTGAGCACGATCGCGCCGACCAGCGGCCCCAACTCCCGGAAGAAGGCGATCCCGATGATCGTGGCGATCTGGTCGCCCGCGCCGTACTGATCGAGGATGGGCACGATCTGCAGCGACAGGATCACGCCGATGGCGAACGTCACGAGCATCACCACGCCGATCGAGCGGACCCCGACGCGGTAGAGCTGGAACCACAGGTTCTTCCACGCCAGGCGCCCCCCCCGCCTGGTGACGACCAGCCGCGGGCTGGCGGCGAAGGTCAGTCCGATAAGGACGCCCAGCGCACCGATGAACGACACCGTGGCGATCGCGGACTCACCCAAACGCGAGATCGGCTGGCGGATACTTTGCACGCAGGGGATATCGGTTGATCCAAGAAAAGATCAACAGCCAATAGACATGCCCAACGGTTCACCCCTGGTTCACGCCCGGGCTACGCACGCTCAATCCGTTTACCTACTCCGCCCCGGCCAGTAAGTCGTCCTCGCTCTCGGCGAAGCTGAAGACCGCGTCGAGGTTCATGATCCGCATCAGGCCGCGGACCTCTTTGTTGACGTTGGTGAAGGCGACCGAACCGTTCTCGGCGACCATCTGCCGGCGGGCCTCGACGAAGACCCCCAGGGCCGAGGAATCCACGAAGTCGACCGCGTCAAGGTTCAGCGCCAGGACGGTTGGGCTGTGCTGCTTGATCAGGGCGAGCAGCCCGCCGCGGAGGTCCGGGGCGTTGACGACGGTCAGCGAGCCGGTCAGCCGGGCGACGACGGTGGTGTCGGCGTGGTGGGTGTCGGTGATGGGGTTGTTGGACATGGTTTGGTTCAGGGTATGGGCTCGCCGCCGGTGGCGGAGGGGGACGGGTCGTTGGTTTCGGCGTCCGGCTGTTTGCGCAGCCACTGTCGCCAGCGGCGCTGGGCCTCAGCCCGCCGCTCCAGGGGATCATAATACCGATAACCGAGGTCTTGGCCCGTCCGCTGCTTGAGGGCCTGGATCGCGTACAGCCGGATCGCCGCGTCGTGATGGCCCAGGGCGTAGACCAGGTCTTCGAGCGACGCGGGGTCGTTTGCAGACGCCGAACCAACCAGCGCGGGGATCACGGACTGGGGGTCGGCCGCGCGGGCGTCCGGCGTCACGGGCTTCTGCCGGCAGCCAGCGGCCTGAGCCAGCAGCAGCGCGGCGGCGAGCAGCAGGGCGGCAACGTGATATCGATGGGCGGGCATAACAGTCCCCTGAGCGGCCGATCGATTGTAACAGCCCGCTTCGCCGAGACCACGCTGAGTCTTTGTTAGTCGCGGACCAGCGTCTCGTCCAGCGAGAGCACCATGCTGGCCACCATCATCCAAGCCGCGAGCTCGGACGGGTCGTAGGTCTCGGGCAGCGGGGCCTGGCCCTGCTTGAGCAGGTTGGCGGCATCGGCGGGGCCGGTCTCCGTCTTGCCATAGCGTTCCCGGTAGTGGGCCAGGGTGTCACGGAGGATGACCAGGGCCCGCTCGTCCGGGGTGCGTCCGGTACACCGCCTGAAGATCTGGGTCAGCCCGGCGTCGTCCGCCCCTTCGCCGCCCGTCCTTTCTGCGAGGGTGCGCTGGGCCAGGACCCGCGCGGCTTCGAGGAACTGCTCGTCGTTCCACAGCATCAGGGCCTGCAGCGGCGTGTTCGTCACCGCGCGGCTGACGATGCAGAACTCGCGCGTCGGGGCGCCCATGAGTTGCATCTGGGGCGGCGGGCTGGTCTTCTTCCAGAACGTGTAGAGGCTGCGCCGGTACAGCGCCTCGCCGGATTCGCGGCGGAAGCGGCCGGTGTTCGTCCCGCCGATCGCCACCTCGTTCCACAGGTCGCCCGGCTGGTAAGGCCGAACGCTGGGCCCGCCGATCCGATCGACCATCAGCCCCGAGACAAACAGCGCCTGGTCGCGGACAAACTCACCGGTCAGACGCCGCCTGGGGAAGTAGCTCAGCAGTCGGTTGTCCGGGTCCACATCCTCGCTCGCGGAGTTGCGAGTCGCCGCCTGGCGATAGGTCGCGCTCATCACGATGCGTTTGATCAGGTGCTTCTGGTCCCAGCCGTTCTCCGCGAAGTCAATCGCCAGGTAGTCCAGCAGCCCGGGGTGGCTGGGCCAGTCCGCCTGGCTACCAAAGTCCTCGGCGGTCTTGACGATACCCGTGCCAAAAATCATCTGCCAGATGCGGTTGACGTGGACCCGCGCGGTCAACGGGTGATCCGGCTGGGTCAGCCAGCGGGCAAAGCCCAGCCGATTATTGGGCTCGCCCTCGGGCAACGGCCCGCCAAACGACGCGGGGGGGCGGCGCTGCACCGGCGCGACCGGAAGCTTCAGATCGAGGTTCATAAACCGGTACGGCAGGGTCTTGATCGCCCCGTCATAAGCGCCGCGGTTGAGGATGTACATCGGCACCGGCTGGTCCAGCTCCCGCATGATCAGCACCGGGATGGCACCATTCGCGTCGATGTCCGCGATCTCTGCATCCAGCCGATTGACTTGCCGCTCCAATCCGAAGAACGCGGCGGGGAAGGCCGGCAGTTTCTCCGCGATCGGTGTGCCCGCATCAATACGCACCCGGCCGAGCGTGTGCTTGGCGTACTCGGACCTGAAGTGAAGCGTCACCACCAGGTCCGTCCCCCCCTCAAAGCCGAACGACTCGTCGGCGACGAGGACCACACGCCGATCACCATCCTTGCCGTGGCCCTCAACCGCCCAGCCCAGGTTGTCGGGCCGCAGGATATTCTCGATGTCATAGTCGCCGTTCTGCTGGGCATGGTCCGCGTGGGCGTAGGCGAAAAACAAACTGCGCGTCTGCTTCGGGTCGGCGACCGAGACGGCGCGCACTTCAAGGTGACTCAGCACGGCGTTGCCGTTCGGGGCCCGGCCCAGACGCCCCTCGAACATCGAGGGGTCGCGCAGCGCCTCGAGCCTGATCACCCGCAGGTCCGTGGCGTCGGTGCGCAGCTTGATCGTGAAGGTGTCCTGGTTCGGGTTCTTGCCGCTGGCCAGCACCGAGCCGTCCTCCTGTACGGTCAGGGTCGCGCCGTTGCGGGCGGCCTTCGCCTCGGTGACCCGTGGTGAAACCCAGCGGACCGAGGCGTCGTCGATGACCGCCTGCCGCCAGGCTTCGGCGGTGGGGCTGGCCTCGTCTCGGCGTAGCGCGAGCGGGTCTCGTTGGGATTTCAATGCTTCGTACTGGCCCCGCGTCTCTTCGGGCATGTACATCATCCGGGCCGGGTACGCCCGCGCCTGCTCGAAATTGTTGCGATAGACGCCCTTCTCTTCGACCGAGTTGAAGTACGCGTAGAGGGCGTAGTAGTCCTCCTGAGAGATCGGGTCGTACTTGTGGTCGTGGCAGCGGGCGCAGTTGAACGTCTGCGCCATAAACACCGTGCCGATCGTCTCGATCCGGTCGGCCACCGCCTCGACGCGGTACTCCTGGTCGATCGCCCCGCCCTCGTCGTTGATGTTGTGCATCCGGCAGAAGCCCGACGCCAGGCGGTTCTTGTCCGTGGCGTTGGGCAGCATATCCCCGGCGATCTGCTGGACCACAAACTCGTCGTACGGCAGGTTCTCGTTGAACGACTCGATCACCCACTGCCGCCAGGGCCAGGCCGTCCGGATGTTGTCGTGGTGAAAGCCGTTGGTGTCGGCGTAACGCGACGCGTCCATCCAGACCACCGCCAGCCGCTCGCCGAAGTGCGGCGACGCCAGCAGGCGGTCCACCACCTTCTCGTACGCGTCTGCCGAATCGTCACCGACAAACGCATCGATCTCCCGGGGCGTCGGGGGCAGCCCGGTCAGGTCCAGCGAGACCCGGCGGATCAGCGTCGCGCGGTCCGCCTCGGGCGAAGGCGACAGACCCGCGTCCACCAGACGCTTACCGATGAAGCGGTCGATATTGTTCAGCGCCCAACCTTCATGCCCTGAACGCGGGATCTCCGGCCTCACCGGCGTCTGGTAGGCCCAGTGGCCCTGGTACTCGGCCCCCTCCTCGATCCAGCGCGTCAGCCGCCGCTTCTCCTCGTCGGTCAGCGAGAGGTGCGACTCGGGTGGGGGCATTACGCGGTTGGGGTTGTTCGAGTTGATCCGGGCGATCAGCTCCGACTCATCCGGCTTGCCGGGCAAGATCGGGATCGCGCCGCTTTCGGCCGGCCGTGTCGCCTGTTCGCGGTCCGAGAGGCTAAAGCCGCCGAGCTCTTTGGCCACATTCTGGTCCGGCCCGTGGCAGGCGAAGCAACGGTCCGACAGGATCGGGCGGATGTCACGGTTAAAGTCGATCGGCTCGTCCGCCTTGGGCGCACGGTTCGCCTGTTTGAGCGCGGGGCTGTGCTCGGCGACAAGGGTCATCGGCTCGTGGCCCTGGCCACGCTCCCCACAGCCGGTCATCGCCAGCAGCACAGCGGCCATCGAACCCAAGCCCAGCCCTAACTGAGGTTTCCGTATGCTATTCATCACTGGCACAGCCGTGGTTGGGAGCAGGATTCGAGCGGGAATGCAAAGCGGTTCCGCCGTGGCGAGACGTGCTACGCCCACAAGATTTTACATCCTCGGTCTGCGGATTTCGCCCCCCTTGCGAGATCGGTCGATCACCATCGCGTGATTGTGTCTCAGTCCACACCCCAGCGGCGATCTCAAACTACTCAAGCCCTTGCAAAAATGAAGAACCCCGCATCGCTTGGGCACGACACGGGGTTGCGTTTGGCGAATCAAGATTTTCAGGCGGCATGGACCGCTCAAGCAGGTCCTACCACTCCAGCGCCCCGGCCGACTGGTACTCGGTCACCCGGCTCTCGAAGAAGTTCTTCTCCTTGGCCAGGTCGATCACCTCGCTCATCCACGGGAACGGGTTGCGGGCCCCGTCGTACTGCGTCGGCAGGCCTACCCGCTCCAGCCGGCGGTTGGCGATGTGCTTGACGTACTCGTCGAACGCCTCCGCGTTCAGCCCCAGCACGCCGTTGGGCAGGCAGTCCTGGGCGTACTGGATCTCGTAGTCCACGGCGGTGGTGATCAGGTCCACGCACTCCTGCTTGAACGCCTCGGTCCAGATCTCCGGGTTCTCCTCGCGGATGCCGTTGATCAGGTCGATCCCGAAGTTCATGTGGATCGACTCGTCGCGCATGATGTACTGGAACTGCTCGCCGATGCCGACCATCTGGTTTCGGCGGTGGAAGCTCAGCATCATCACGAACCCGCTGTAGAAGAAGATGCCTTCCATGATCACGTAGAACCCGATGAGGTTCTTGACGAAGGTCTGGATGTTCTCGACCGAGTCGGTCTTGAAGTTGTCGTCCATGATCCCCGCAGTGAGGCCCATGACGAAGTCGTCCTTGCCGGCGATCGAGTCGACCTCGTGGTACATGTTGAACACCTCGCGCTGGTCGAGGTTCAGCGACTCGCAGACGTACTGGAACGTGTGCGTGTGGATCGCTTCTTCAAACGCCTGGCGTAGCAGGTACTGGCGTGCTTCGGGGTTGGTCACGTGCCGGAAGATCGCGAGCACGATGTTGTTCGCGACCAGCGACTCGCCGGTGGCGAAGAAGCCGAGGTTCCGCATGATGACCCGTCGCTCGTCGTCGGTGAACAGGTCGGGGTTCTTCCACTGCTCGATGTCCTTCTGCATCGAGACCTCGGTCGGCATCCAGTGGTTGGCACAGCCATTGATGTAGTGCTCCCACGCCCACTCGTACTTGATCGGGCAGAGCTGGTTGACATCCACGGCCTTGCAGTTGATCAGCCGCTTGTTGTTGACGTCGATGGGTTTGGAAAGGTCGTAGGTCTCGCTCGGTCCGTCGCAACAGCCCATGGTGGTACTCCGTTTTCTTAAATGGGTTTTCGTTTCTGAATCGGCCGGCCCGTCGTTTCCGGCGGGCGGCCGGTGGCTTAATAGCCGTGGTGCCTGGTGTTTTTAACCGCAAAGACGCGAAGGCGCAAAGGAGGGCACTAGGTGCCGATTGCTGCCATGGCGTTACGGGTAATGATTTCGGTCGCAACCGACGCGATCACGCCGAGTGTCCAGCCGCCGGTTTTGGCGATGATGCCTTTGGTTGTTTTCCATACTTCTTCATCTCTGATGGCATCTAAAAACTCATGGCCATTATGCGTGATTGAACCAGGCTTGGCTTCTGGTGAATTGCTGCCGATGTGCGTTATGTCAATTACTTTCATATAGCCAGCATCACCGAGCAGATAAACGTGATATCCAATTTGTTCTTCCGTGTACCCTTCAATATCCAGATTCCGCGGTGCATATCCATGCTCATGCTCTTCGCATGCCAAAAGAATTTGTCGGATTAAAGCTGGGTCACGTCTCATCTGCCTTGCCTGCCTTCCTTTGCGCCTTCGCGTCTTTGCGGTTCAAAACCGAACCCTCTAACGCTTACTGACACGCCTCGCAGTCGGGGTTGTCGATGGAGCAGGCGTTGGCGATGCCGGTCTTGCCGTCGAGGAGCTTGTCGATCGACTCGTCCTTGACCGTGGGTTGCACGGCCGGGGCGGCGGGGGTTACTGGTGGGGGTGCAGGGGCCGCTGAAGCTGTCCCTGCCGGGGCCGGGGCCTTCTTGATCTGCTTGGACGTGTCGCCGACGGCCTTGGTCGTGGACTTCTCGATTCGGGTCGCGCCCTGGCCACGGAGGTAGTAGGTGGTCTTCAGCCCCTTGGTCCAGCAGGCCATGTACATGTCGTTGAGCAGCTTGCCCGAGGGCTGGTCGATGTACAGGTTGAAGCTGATGCCCATGTCGATCCACTTCTGCCGGCGGCTGGTGGCCTCGATCAGGTAGAAGATGTCGATCTCGAAGGCGGTCTTGTAGACCTGCTTGAGCGCGTCGGGGATGCGGTCGATATGGGCCAGCGAGCCGTCGTAGTACTTCAGGTCATCGAGCATCTGGTCGTCCCAGATACCCAGGTCCTTGAGGTCCTGGATCAGGTAGTCGTTGACGATGGTGAAGTCGCCGGACAGGTTGGACTTGACAAAGAGGTTGCGGTAGGTCGGCTCGATGGACTGGTAGCTGCCGGCGATGTTGGAGATCGTCGCGGTCGGTGCGATGGCCATGACGTTGGAGTTGCGCATGCCGTGCTCGGCGACGGACTGGCGGACGGCCGACCAGTCCAGGGTCGTGTCGGTGTTCTGGTCGACGAAGGCCCCGCCGCGGTGCTGGGCGACCTCGGCGATGGTGTCGATCGGCAGCATGCCGCGGTCCCACTTGGACCCGACATAGGTCGAGTAGGTCCCGCGCTCGGCGGCGAGGTTGCTCGACGCGAGGATGGCGTGGTAGCTGATCAGCTCCATCGAGGTGTCGGCAAAGTCGATGGCGGCCTGCGACTCGTAGCTGAGCTTCTGGATGAACAGCGCGTCCTGGAAGCCCATGACGCCCAAGCCCACCGGCCGGTGCCGGGTGTTGGCGTTGCGGGCCTCGTCGGTGGGGTAGTAGTTGATGTCGATGACGTTGTCGAGCATGCGCACGGCGGTCTTGACGGTGTCTTCGACCAGTTCTTGGTCCAGGCCATCGGCCGTGGTGTGCATGCGCAGGTTGACCGAGCCGAGGTTGCAGACGGCGGTCTCGTCGTTGGAGGTGTTGAGCAGGATCTCGGTGCAGAGGTTGGAGTTGTGGACAACGCCGGCGTGGTCCTGCGGGCTGCGCAGGTTGGACGGGTCCTTGAAGGTGATCCAGGGGTGGCCGGTCTCGAAGACCATCGAGAGCATTTTCCGCCATAGCTCGACGGCCTCGATGGTGCGGTGCTGCTTCATCTCGCCGTTGCGGGCCTTGCGTTCGTAGGCTTCGTACTTCGCTTCAAAGGCGCTGCCATACAGGTCGTGCAGTTCGGGGACCTCGTTGGGTGAGAACAGGGTCCACGTACCTTTCTCCGCGACGCGTTTCATGAACAGGTCGGGGATCCAGTTGGCGGTGTGCATGTCGTGGGTGCGTCGCCGGTCGTCGCCGGTGTTCTTGCGCAGGTCCAGGAACTCCTCGACATCCATGTGCCAGGTCTCGAGGTACGAGCAGACGGCGCCCTTGCGTTTGCCGCCCTGGTTCACGGCGACGGCGGTGTCGTTCACGATCTTGAGGAAGGGGATGACCCCCTGCGACTCGCCGTTGGTGCCCTTGATGTGGCTGCCGGTCGCGCGGACACGGGTCCAGTCGTTGCCCAGGCCGCCGGCCCACTTGGACAGCGCGGCGTTGTCGCCGATGGACTTGAAGATGTGCTGCAGGTCGTCGTCGACCGTACTGAGATAGCACGACGAGAGCTGGGGGTGTCGGGTGCCGGAGTTAAAGAGGGTTGGCGTGGCGCTGACGAAGCGGAAGGTCGAGAGCAGCTCGTAGAACCGGATCGCGTAGTCCTCGCGCTTGTCTTTGTCCTCGCGCAATGCCAGGCCCATCGCCACCCGCATGAAGAAGTACTGGGGGGTCTCGATGCGACGCTTTTCGATGTGGATGAGGTAGCGGTCGTAGACCGTCTGGGCACCCAGGTAGGTGAAGGACTCGTCGCGCTCGGGCCTCATGGCGGCGACGAGCTTGTCCAGGTCGTAGGTCAGCAGTTCGGGGTCGAGCAGGTCGGCCTCGACGCCGGCTTTAAGCGCGGCCTCGAACTTACCTCGGTAGACCACCTCCAGGTCCTGCTTCTGTGGCATCTCGCCAAAGGCCTCGCGGTAGACGATGTTGAGCACCAGCCGGGTGGCGACCTTGTTGTACGCCGGCTCTGCCTCGATCTTCTGACGGGCGACCATGATCATCGCCTTGGCCAGCTCGCGGGTGGTGATGCCGTTGTAGAGGTTGTTGTAGAGCTCGGTCAGCAGTTCATTGGGCATGCACTCGGGCAGGCCGTGGCAGGCCTCGTAGATCGCCCGCTTGACCAGGTGGGTATTGAGCGGCTGGGCGCTGCCGTCGGCCTTGGTGACGGTGATGTCGGCGGCGGTGGTGCTGGTCGGGGTGGTCTCCATCCGCAGCGTGCGGGCCCGGCTTCGCTCCTGGCGGTAGACGATGTACCGCTTGGCGACAGTGAACTCGCCGCCCCGCATCAGCTGTTCCTCGACCAGGTCCTGGATCCCCTCGACCTCGAGCACCTCGCCCGACCGGTCGTGGATGTTGCAGCTGTCCAGCACCGCGGCGAAGATCGCATCGACCTGGCGGAGTTGGTCTTCGTTCAGCGGGCTGTTGGACTTGCCGCAGTACTCCGCGCTGAATGCCGCCTCGATCGCCCGGCGGATGCGCTCGGGCTCGAACTCGACGACCCGGCCGTCTCGCTTGGTCACGTGAAGTTCTACGTCCGCGAGGCGGCGGGTGAAGTTGGTCAGGGTCGTCTGGATCATGGCTGAGTACTCCGCGAGGCGTTGAGGTTGTTTAAGGTTGAGGTCCGTACTTCGATCCGTGCCCGATGCTCGGGGCGTGCGGTTTTGGCGCACCGATCGCCAGGAGGGCCGTGGCTCTGGCTTTGGCCCAGGTGAAACGTCAGGTTGTCCGGTCACACACCACGACCATCCGGCCTCCGCACAGAAACGGGCCGCGGCGTTGCTTGGCCCCAATCCAGGCGGGGCCTCCGAAAGGTGTCGCTAGCCGGCCCAAACCGCCGCGTCACCCTCGGCCCCGCGTACCGCCGGACACGCCTTGGGCGTGGCCTGGCCGCTTGCCGCCCCAAACAAACGGGGCTGCCGGGGTCGATTCGTGACGTGTGGGTTTGACCGGCTGTTCATCCTGTGACCCTTTGTCATCCGTCTGCATTCGCCACCCGCGCTACGCAGCGCAGGTGCGGCGCCGAGTTGACCCGAAAGATTTTAGGGCACTGTTTGGTATTTGCAAGGGGCATGGCCGCAAAAATTTACCCCCATTGGCGTTGCCTCTGGGGTTTCGGCGACCTGATTTCGAACTGCAAATCCCGTACCGAGAAACAAAGTCTTTCTGGATTTTACCTACCAGATTCGGTAGGCCTCGAACGCACGACCACTATATGTAGGGTTATCGAAGAGGTCAACGCTAAAACTTGAACTACTGAGATAAAAATTCAGACATGCTTTTAAGCCCATATCGAGGCAGGAGTTTATGGGACATCGCCGTGTATATCTGCCTGTCTGACCTGGCGTGGAAAACTTGTAACGGCGTGTCAGCAGTCAATGGAACGGCGCTCAATGTGGCTAACGCGCTTTTCGAACAGAATTCACCTTGCCTTCACACAGAAATAGGTCCAAAGGGCGTGAGGGCTATAAGCATGTTTTCCGCCAATAGGTGCAGGATTTACCGGACGATGGCCTGTGCCATGCCTCGGTCGCCCCTACTCTATGCCCCGAACGATGCGGAGCAGGTGTGAGATCGGCAGCAGCAACAACACTAGCGTGACTAGCCAGAGCCACCAAACGTCGGCGTTGCCGCCATAGAGCCCACCCCCGAGCCAGAGGCCGGGCCAACCCACCAGAAATATAAGCCAGCCCGCGCTGCCCATGTGGTTGGCGATCATGAGCGTGTGATCTTCCATCTTGCGGCCGGCCTCTTTAGGCAAGAAGGGCGAGAACATCATCGCCGCCAAGTCGCCAAATAGCGTCAGCAGCATGACCCCAAGCCCGAATAACAGGCTAAGGATTGAGAGTCCCAGTAGCCATGCGCCGAACGTTTCCATGGTTGATCCAGCTTTCGTAATCCGGGTCGGGACCGGGTCGTTGCGTTGGCCCTCGACAGGTCGGGCTTCTGCCGTTCAGGGCCTAGGCGGTGTGTAGGGTTCAATGCAAACGGGCTGAACCTAATGGGACGACACGCCCGCGCCGTAACCACCTTGCCCGACCCACCATTAGCCGGCCCCGCTAGAATCCGGCCGTGGCCCAGGGTGACCCGCTACAACCAGGACCAGGCTCCGCCTTCCGCATCGGTGTTGATACCGGGGGCACGTTCACGGACCTGATCTTGCTGGATGATGCCAGTTGCGTGGTGGCGACGCACAAACGGCTGTCTACCCCCGACGACCCGGGCCGGGCCGTGCTCGAGGGGATCGACGCACTCATAGCCGCCACATCATGCCGCGGCCAACTTCCGGGGGCGGGGGTGGTGCACGGGTCTACCGTGGCGACCAATGCGCTGCTTGAGGGCAAGGGCGACCGCGCCGCATTGCTCACCACCGCTGGGTTCGAGGATGTGCTCTACCTCGCCCGGCAGGACCGCCCACACCTCTACGACCTGGTCCCTACCAAAGAACCCCCTCCGATCCCGCGCGAGCGGACCTTGGGCGTGGCCGAGCGGATCAATTATGCCGGGCAGGTGCTCGAGCCATTGAATGCAGACGAGGTCAGCCGGGTCGTGGATCGGTTGGCGTCATTCGATATCACGGCGGTGACGATATGCCTGCTGCACAGCTACGCGCAACCGACGCACGAGCGGGCGTTGGCCGAGGCGATCCAGGCGGCGCTGCCCGGGGTTCACCTGACGGTGTCGAGCGAGCTGCTGCCGGAGATGCGCGAGTACGAGCGCTCGGCGACGTGCGCGGTCAACGCGGTCGTGGGGCCGACGATGTCCCGGTACGTCGGCCGGCTCGACACGCAACTGGGTCGAGGTCGGCTGCGCATCATGGGCACGGGCGGCGGGACGCTGCCCCCGGTGGTCGTCGGGCAGCGCCCGGTGGAGACGATCCTCTCCGGCCCGGCGGGGGGTGTCATGGGCGCCTGGGCCATGGCCGCGTCGGCTGGTCTGGGCGGCCCCGGCGCCGGTGTCATCGGGTTCGACATGGGCGGGACCAGCACGGACGTCTCGCTGATCGAAGACGGCCCAAGGCGGACCACCGAGTCGGTGATCGTCGGCCTGCCGATCCGCCTGCCTATGATCGACATCCACACGGTCGGCGCCGGCGGCGGATCGATCGCCTGGGTCGACGAGGGCGGGGCATTGCGCGTTGGGCCCCAGTCGGCCGGCGCAGCGCCCGGGCCGGCTTGCTACGGCAGGCAAGAAGGTGAACGGCTTGTCACCGTGACCGACGCCCACGCCGTACTCGGGCACATCCGTGACGGGCGCAGGCTGGGCGATCAATTGTCGGTCGATCGCGGGGCCGCGGTCGCGTCGGTCGGCTCGATCGCCCAGCGCCTGGGCATGACCCATCATGCCGCGGCCGAGGGGATCCTCCGCGTCGCCGATGCGGCGATGGCCCGGGCCGTGCAGCGCGTCAGTGTCCAGCAGGGCTACGACGCCCGGCAGCTCACGCTCCTGGCCTTCGGCGGCGCGGGGGGCCTGCACGCCTGCCGACTGGCCGAGGCGCTGGGGATGGACCGCGTGTTGATCCCGGTCAATGGTGGGCTGCTCAGCGCTTTAGGGATGCTCTCGGCCCCGGCCCGGTTCGCGTTCTCACAGGCGGTGCTGACGACACTGCCGCATCAAGTATCCGGCTACGAAGATCCGCTAACGTCGCCGGCGGTGTCGGATGCGATCGACCAGCTCGTTTATCGGGGGCGCGCTGCGCTGAAAGATGACGGGGTTGCAGCGGATGACCAATTGCTCGTGGTCCAGCTCGACCTGCGGTTCGCGGGCCAGTCCTATGAGATCACCGTCCGGGCCGAGGCGGACGGCGGGCCGATCGAAGCATTCGTCAACGAGCACCAACGGCTCTATGGCTACGCCCCGGTGGGCAGGCCGATCGAACTGGTGGCGGTGCGCGTGGTGGCGACCGGACCGGTACCTGTATTAAGCTTGCAACGGCCCGCTCGCGGATTGGCGAGACAAGCAACCGAGCACGAGGTATGGGACCGAGGCGAGTTGTCGGTTTGGCCTTTTCTTGAGCGAGACGCGCTGCAATCAGGCGGGCAAACGGCGGGCCCGATGGTGATCGAGGAATACGCCGCGACGACCGTGGTCCCGCGCGGCTGGGACGTGGAGGTGCTCGCCGATGGCCAGCTCATGCTTACCCGGTGATGGCGGCGTTGCCCCGGCCGACGCGGTCGAGCTGGAGGTGTTCCGCCACCTCTTCGCCGCCGTCGCCGAGGAGATGGGCCACCGGCTGATGCGGTCGGCCTTCTCGCCGAATATCAAGGAACGCCGCGACTTTTCCTGCGCGATCTTTGACGGCCAGGGCGAGATGCTCGCGCAGGCTGCGCACATCCCCGTCCACCTGGGCTCGACCCCGATGGCGGTACGCGCGGTGATCGATGCATTCCCTCATAACAATAATGCCGATGAAGGGGTGGCAGACACCGTTTACGTGGTCAACGACCCGTTTGCGGGCGGGACGCACCTGCCCGACATCACGGTGGTGACGCCGGTGGTGATCGACCCAAACGCGGGGGCCGCGTTCTACGTCGCCAACCGCGCCCACCACGCCGACATCGGCGGGGCAACGCCGGGCTCGTTGCCGATCAGCCGGCACATCGACGAAGAAGGGCTGCGCATCACCCCGCGCGTGCTCGACGAAGACACGATCGCATGGATCGCCGAACACTCCCGTACACCCGACGAGCGACGCGGCGACCTGCTGGCCCAACTCGCGGCGTTGCGCATCGGCCGCGATCGGCTGATCGAACTCGTCCAGCGGTACACCCTGCCGGTCGTGGCCCAGCGCGGGCGTGACCTCCAGGCCTACACCGAGCGCTTCGTCCGCCGGCTTATTAGCGATTTGCCCGATGGATCGACCTCGTTTCAAGACGTGCTGGACGACGACGGCCTGGGCACGCGCGACATCGCCATCCGCTGTGACCTGGCGGTCGCCGGCGACTCGGCCACGCTCGATCTCTCCGCCAGCGATGACCAGGTCCCCGGCCCGGTCAACGCCGTCCGCGCGATCGCCGCCTCGGCCGTCAACTACTGCTTCCGCTGCCTCCTGCCCCCCGAGCTGCCCAGCAACGGCGGGGTCATGCGGCCGATCACCCTCGTCACCCGCCCCGGCTCGATTGTCGACGCCCAGTACCCCGCGCCCGTCGTCGGCGGCAACGTCGAGACCTCCCAACGCCTGGTCGATGTCGTCTTCGGCACCCTCGCGCCCCTCCTGCCCGACCGCGTCCCCGCCGCGAGCTGCGGGTCGATGAACAACATCACCTTCGGCGGCACCGACCCCCGGCCGGGCATGAACCATCGACCGTTCGCCTACTACGAAACCCTCGCCGGCGGCGCCGGCGCAGCATCAGGCCGGCCCGGCGGCAGCGCGCTGCACACCCACATGACCAACACCCTCAACACCCCCATCGAGGCCTTCGAACACGCCTACCCCGTCCGCATCACCCGCTACGCCGTCCGCCTCGGCTCGGGCGGAAAAGGCGAGTCCCCCGGGGGCGACGGCATCATCCGGGCCTACACCTTCGACGCCCCGGCCACCGTCACCCTCCTCACCGAACGCCGCACCCACCGACCCCACGGCCTCCACGGCGGCCAACCCGCCCAACCCGGCCGCAACACCCTCTCCCACCCCAATACCGAACCACACCCCCTCCCCGGCAAAACCACCCTCAACATCAATCCCGGCGACACGCTAACCATCCAAACCCCTGGCGGCGGCGGGGCGTCAAAATATAGCTAATAGTGGCGGTCACTTTCCGACCAAAAACGCATCCCGACTGTTCTTCCCAAGAGTTTGGCTTGGAGTTCCCGGCCCTCCTTAAACCCCCTGAATTCACGGAAGCAAGCGATGCAAGTCCGATAAAACCCTAAGCAGGCAGCGCACGTACTGTAGTCTTGGATGTTGACTGTTGATGGTGCGCTTGGATTGCACGGCTTGCGCGCTTTACCTAGCATGACCTCGGATGGCCCAGAACGAACAATACGTCAACCCCCCAATCGCCGAGGCGAGCATCACTCTGGTTTTTAAGCGGGACGGGGCGATTTGCGATTCAAACGAATCAGCCTATGCCATTGGCAAGTCGATGGCTGGAGAGGAATATCCTGAAACGACAACTGTGCAGCGCAAGAGTGCGCAACAAGACCAGGCAGTTACGAAACAAGATTCGGAAGAGCAGGCCGATGCTAAGCCAAATCACGGAGACGAGTCTGGCCATGCGTTTAGGACTGAGGATCGGCGCAAGATGTTCTTCATTACGCCGCACACCTGGCACTTTGCTTGGGTACTAGAGTACCCAGGGTGGACTGCTTTTAGTAGTGAATTGACAAGACTGATTGAAGCTCTGAGACAACGAGCCGATGGCTTGAAGGTTGATGGAATTTCCCTGCGTTATTTAAACCTTCTGACAATTCCTACCAACAAGGGTATTTCACTGGCCACTTACTTGCGCACACTGCCAGACCTTTCAGCAGACCTTTCCGCATTCACAACGCTTTCTGATTACTTCATGTCGCTAACGCTTCACGATGCCAAAGCGGGCGCTAAGATTGAATTGCTTCAAGGGTTGGCTGACACCTCTGAAGATAATGTCACGATCATGCTTGATATTGACGTGCACAAAGAGAGCGATCTGCCAGCGTTTGAAGATGGCGAAGGAATCAATCGGCTGCTCGAAGCTTTGCACAACTGTGAAAACCAGACCTTCGAGAGTTCAATAACCCAACCAGCAAGGGACCTTTTCAATGACAATTCCCGCGCAACAACTGCAGCCGAATAACCAACTCACGCCTGCGAATGTTGCGGGGAGAGTTGGTCTACGGGGCGGTCCTATGCGGGACCGCTGGTGGCCTCATGGCGGTGGCAAGTTGTCGGAGGATATGGCTAAGGCTCTGCAGTCTCACCGTCAAGCGGCCGAAGATAAGTGGCCGTCTATCCGGAGTAAAACCGTGTTTGTCGAGTCTCACATCGACAATCTGTCTCAGCTTGAGCAGGGTTGGGACGGGTATGATGCGCCGAGAATTGAGCAATGGGCGATCTTGGATGCAAAAGCATTCATTAGATCAATTGCAGCATTCCTGCAGGTTGACCCTCACGTCATGCCCACCAACTGTGGTGGTCTTCAATTGGAATGGGTTGTGGGCGACAGAGAACTCGAAGTTGAGTTCGAGGCACCCAGTATCATCCATTACTTGAAGACAAACACAGTTAACGGCGAGGACGAAGAAGAGATCATCAACAGTAACAAACAGTGGGAGACTGCTGTGAATCTTGTTAAGTGGGTACAGAAGGGTTAAAGAGTGCCAGACGCGGATGTAAATGGCCCCGTGGATGGAGCGGAAAACCTTCTTCGCGGGATAATCCCTAAAGGTGTCCATGAGGGCCGGGTAAGTAGTGCCTTGTATAAAAAGGCGTTCTCTTGTAATGCCGAGTCGATCAAGGGTGTCCAAGACTCACACGATCAATTCAAGGCTCAGAAAGCAGGGTCGGGTATTGCCCGAGTGAAGGCCGAAGACTTGATGGCGCTAAAATGCATCCCGTATTATAAGCCTGAAAATGGGAATGACTCACATGTGGAGGTTGGCCCCGAGAGAATCAGTAAGAGCGTCGCGAAGAAAATCGCAGGACTGATGACAACTGGCATGATTGAGTGGCCGGATACGGCGGCCAGTTGATCACTCCTACAAAATTGCGCTGCGTCACAGCCTGCCACGTTGGGGAATCAAAGCGGTTGGCAAGCAGGTCTTTTCGCGGAGGTTGGAAAGAGAGTCGTCTTGGATCGTGTTTGTTGTGCGCGCGGATTTCGGGTGTGGTGATGCAATTTTGGGATCAGTATTGGGTCAATTTCGCTGGCCGGCGTTGAAAAATCTTCACGCGCGTGGGGGGAGGCGCGCGCAGGGAGGTGTTTGGGGTTCTTTATTGAAGGGCGATTTCGAGGAGTGGTCTGTGGGGACGTGTCTGGGTTGGTATTTAAATAGATGGCATGGCGGCACTGCGCTTCACCACGGTACCGGGCGCAGAATTAAAACGGGATGGGTATCAGGGGGTGATGACTCGTCGCTGGCATTCAAAATGTTCTGATCGGTGAAGGATTACGCACTGGGGAATGGGTGAGAAAGTTTCAGTGCGCACTGTAAATGGCGTGGTCGCTCAAGCGGGCGGCCACGCCAGTTTGCTATTGGGGATGAGTGGGGGGTGTCTTACCCCTTCACCGCCCCAGCGGTCAGGCCGGCGATGAAGTCGCGTTGGAGCAGGAGGAAGAGGACCAGCACGGGGAAGATGGCGACGAGGGTGCCGGCCATGATCATGCCGTACTCGGTGCCGTAGGGCCCGCGGAGTTGGGCGACGAAGACCGAGAGGGGTAGTTTTTCCTGGGACTGGATGATGATCTGGGGGGCGATGAAGTTGTTCCACGTCCCGAGGTAGGTGATGAGCAGGAACGCGCCGATCATCGGGCGGACCATGGGCAGGGCGATGGTGAAGAACAGGCGGACCTCGCCGCAGCCGTCGACGCGGGCGGCCTCGATCATCTCGTCGGGCATGGAGGCGATGAAGGCCTGGCGGAAGAGGTAGACGCCGAAGGCGGGCGCGATCGCGGGGAGGATGAGCCCGGCGTAGTTGTCCAGCAGCCCGAGCCAGTAGACGACCTGGTAGCCGGGCGCGATGAGCAGGGCGGCGGGGATGGCGAGCGCCCCGAGCACGAGCCAGAGCAGGGCGGACCGGCCGGGGAAGCGGTACTTGGCCAGGGCGTAGCCGCACATCGCCGAGCAGAGCGTGGCGAGGATCGCGGTGACCGAGGCGAAGAAGAACGAGTTGACCGTCGCCCTTGCGACACCGGCATCGGTGAATAGCGTCACGAAGTGCTTAACGGTCAAGCCCGACCAATCCACCTGCCACCACTTGCCTTGGGTCGGCCAGAAGACAAAGGTAAAGAAGGTGTCCTGCGACTTGAAGGCGGAGAAGAGCAGGTAGGCAAAGGGCACGAGCGTGATGATCGCGAAGACCGTCAGTGCCACGTAGAGCGCGATCGCCGAGAGGCGTTTGGTGTTCATGCTTCGACCCCCCGCAGTCGGCCGTAGATCTGTTGCGCGATCGCGAAGCCGAAGAGCGCGATCGCCAGGACCCAGCCCACGGCCGAGGCGTAGCCCAGGTCCCCTCGGTCAAAGCCCTGCTGGTAGAGGTACATGACGATCGTCAGCCCCTGGTTGTCCGGCCCGGCGCTCTCCTGGAGCATGAGGTAGGGCAGCTCGAAGAACTGGAAGCTGCCGATGAGCGAGAGCAGGACGACGAACGACGCGACCGGTCGGATCGCCGGGAGCGTGACGTTGATGAAGCGGTGCCAGGCGTTGGCGCCGTCGATCTGCGCCGCTTCGAGCTGGCTCTTGTCGACGTTCTGCAGCGCGGCGAGGAAGTAGACCATGTTGAACCCGACGTACATCCAGAACGCGGCGATGATCAGCGACCACATCACGTGGTCCTGCAGCCAGGCGTACTCGAGGTCGAAGCCGATGGTGTGGTGCAGGAAGACGTTGAGCAGCCCGGTGTTCTTCTCGAAGACCAGCCCCGCGAGGACGGCGACGAAGGGCAACCCTACGAGCACGGGGGCGAAGAAGATCGCCCGCCAAAAGCCCCGGGCCTTGAGCCTTGGGTTATTCAGCAGCAACGCCAGGCCCAGCGATGCGGGCAGCTGGATGAACACGCTCGCCGCGGCGAAGATGGCGGTGTTGGCGACGGCCTTCCAGAACAATGGGTCCTGCATCATCCACGCGAAGTTCTGCGTGCCCACAAACTCGGCGACGCGCGGCCCGGCGTTTTGATGAAACGCCATCTTCACCGACAACAGCATCGGGTAGGCCAGGAACACAAGGAAAACCAGCAGGAAGGGCGCGGCCCAGAAGTAGGGGACCCAGGCGGGGTGTTGGCGGTGTCGGCTACTCATCGCCGGGCCCCTCCGCGATGAAGACGTTGCGCTGCATCTCCTGGAGCATCAGCGCCTCGGTGGATTCGAGCAAGCGTTTGGCCTCGGGCATTAATGCGTCGGGGTCGCTGATGCTGTTGTCTCTTGCGTAGTCTCGCAAGCGCGACGCGGTGTCGACGATCCGCTGCAGGGCGATGGTATGGAAAGGTGAAGACGAGCGCGGGGGGACGTTGCGCGCTTGTTCAATGAACGCCAGGCCGGATCGCTGGCCGGAGAAGTACGCGGAAGGTTCGGCGTAGAACGGCTGGTCCCAAAGATCAACCACCGGCGAGATGATGTGGTTCGACTCAAACAACTGCTGCGCCAGATCGGGGGAGAGGTAGAGCTCTTTGGCAAACGTCCACGCCGCCTCGAAGTTCTCGGTGGTCTTGGGGATGGCGATCATGGTCCCGCCGCGCACGCTCGTCCGTCGGCCGCCCGGCTCCCACGCGGGGATGGGCATCAGCTTGAGCTTGCCGCCCAAGGCCGGCATCGAGTCCATCCACACCCCCGCCAGCCAGTCCGGCATCAGCGCCGCAATCACCTGGCCCTCCAGCTTCAACTGATTGCCCGACGGGCTGAACTCGGGCGCATCGATCGCGATCCGCTTGGGCCCGTCTAGGCACCAACTCACCACCCGGGACAGCACCCTGGCGTTCGCCTCGCTGGCGATCAGCGACCGCCCATCGGTGTCGAACGTCCCGCCCCCGGCCTGGAGCAGGAGCACCTCGATGTCGTCCTGCCCGGTGTACCACAGACTCAGGAGGTAGCGGTCGTCCCGGCCGTCGCCATTGAGGTCCGCGATCAGCGGCCGCATCAACCGTTCGAAGTCGTCCCAAGTTTCGATCTCATCGACATCGATCCCCGCGGCTTCGACCAGGTCGGCTCGGTAGCACAGCAGCACGGGGTGGACATCGTGTGGCAGCCCGAAGATACGACCTCGAGAGGTCCAGGGCGTAAACGACGTCGCGACGATCCGTTGGTCGATGCCCTCGCTCTGGATGCGGTCGGTCAGGTCGTGAAACCCCACCTCTTCGATCGGGCCGGCGACAAATCGGCCGATCATCGGGCGCTCGACCTCGATCAGGTCGGCCGTGGGCGTCTGGGCCCAAAACCCCGCCTGGGTGCGCTGGGTCAGGGCGCCGGTCGAAATCGTGGACAGCACGACGGGCATCTGGTCGGGGTTCTCTGCCGAGACGCCTTGGTTCCATTCTTCGATGACCGGCTCATACATGCGGGCGTGGTGGGGCGCGAAGGTCCAGAAGACCATCCCTTCCTGCTTGTTGTTGGGCCAGAGTGCGATCGCGACCGTCGAGAGTACCGCGATGACCAGGATCACCATCGGGCCGACGGGGACGGCTCCGGCGAAGCGTCGAGAACCAAAATTGTTACATTTTGTTACACACATAACAGTTGACGCTTAGGTTATCTAGAAATCATGCCCTAATGATAGGCAATAATTGGAAAAATTGGAATATTTTTTCCAATATGCCTTGACATTGAGCATATTTTGGATAATGTTGATGAAGAAGCCGTGAATGTAACAGTTACAAAAGCACGTGATCTTGTCAGAAGGAACAGCAGCTCATTCTTAGCCGGCATCGTGTGGATCATGTCGGCATCCCATCCGGACGGCTCTGTCTTGAGCGGTCCATCAACCTCATCACTCGGCTGAGTGAAACTAAGGAGTAATGAAATGGTTCGTAACACAGTTCTCACCGCGACGCTGGTCGCATCATTCGCTGCAGCCGGTGCCGCCTCGGCGGTCGAGGTTTCGAGCAACGGCGGGTTTGAGACCGGAGACACTTCGGGTTGGGCCAGCTTCCCAACAGCCAATTCGACGTTCACGACAACCGGAACGAACCCCGATACGGGTTCTTTCTCGGCCAACCTGTTCAATGATGATTCCGCTTCGGCCGCGATCATCAAACAGGCCAACGTTGGCATTGGCACCGTCAACCCCGGCGATGTCATCAATATCTCGTTTGCAGCCCGTGGGTCAACCGAAGCGGGTGGCGTCGCGTTTGCCGAGTTCTTCTCAGAGCTTTCCGGCGGCGGCACCTCTTCGTCAGAAATCCTCGGCGGTGGCCCCCTGGCGTTGGACCCAGATTCCAACACCTGGACAACATTCAACTTCAGCACCGTCGCTGGGCCTGATGTCTCTGGTGGTGTCACGCTGCAGCTCACCGCGACGACCGGTGGGGCACCGGGCAGTGTCGCGGATATCTACTACGACAGCATCTCGATCGATGTGGTCCCCGAGCCCGGCTCTCTTGCCCTGCTCGGCCTGGGCGGCCTCGCCCTGGCGGCCCGCCGCCGTCGGCGTGCCTAAACGCTGACCCCCTTCGTACGGATCGGGCCAACCGCCCGGCCGTACGTTTTCGCGCTCCGGACCACGTCATTGACCCTGTACCTGAAGGTTGCCCCATGGCCAAGCCCAACCGCAACGCATTTACCCTGATCGAGCTGCTCGTGGTGATCTCCATCATCGCGCTGCTGATCGGGATCCTCCTACCGGCCCTGGGTGCGGCCCGCCGGACCGCACGAAATGCCGAGTGTCTTTCCCGCATGCACGGCTGTGCCGTTGCCGTCAACGCGTTCCCCGCGGACAACAAGGGCTTTCTACCACCCGCTTTCAACGGCAACTCGGGTGCCGACCTCTTCGGCGACCCCGCGGGCAGCGGCAACGGCGACGATCAGCACTTCACCGACTACTTCAGAGACTACATGGATACCCCCGAGGACCAGGAGTCTGACTTCTACCTCTGCCCCGACAGCACCCTCACCCCCGGGCCCAATCAGCGTCGTTTTTCCTATAGCTGCAACGAAAAGGTCATGGTTAACCGTTTGAACGCGTTCCAGGTCCGAATGGCGACGATCCGCCGGCCGTCCGAAGTGGTTGCGATGGGCGACGCCGCGCAGAACAGCGGCGCGGGCACCAGTGGCCCCACCTACAGCGGCCAATGGGTCTCTGACATGGGCTTCCCCCCGGCCCAGGCCGACCGCAAGACCCCGATCACCATCGATGAGTCGCTCAACGTGGATGGTGTCCCGGCCAACGGCATCGTCATCCGCTTCCGCCACAACTCCGACCAGAACGCGAACCTGGCTTATGTAGACGGTCACGCCGATGGCAGTAAGATTGGTGAGCTGCTGGAAGAGAATTTCGCGGTCAATTATTGACCGGTCTGCTTGCTCTTTGGTCTCGTTGGGATAACCGTCATGCCTTCGGTCCGTCAAATCGCAAAAGAAGCCGGCGTCTCCACCGCGACGGTTTCTCGGGTGATTAACAACAGCCCCAAGGTCAGCGACCTGGCCCGTCAGAAAGTGCTCGATGTCATCAACGAGCATGCTTACACCCCTTCCACGGGTAAGCTGTCCGCCAACAACGTCGCCTATATCTTCACCGATTCGACCACGCTCGGCTCGCCCTATGACGCCGGCGTCTTGGCTGGGCTTAGCGGCGGGCTGGAGAACAACCACCTCGACCTGCTGGTGCTTAATGCCCGGACCTGCCGCCAGCCCGGCGAGACCTTCAACGATGTGTTCCGCCGCAAAGGGGTGTGCGGCGCGATCGTGCGGACCACCTTTTCGTCTCAAGCGCTGTGCCGGGCGATCCTTGACTCCCGCCAGCCGGTTGTCGTCATCGGTGATCAGATCGAGGGCCACGAGGCTTCGTGTATCGATGTCGATTCGCGCTCGGCCAGCCGGGAAGCGGTCGAGCACCTCATCGAATTAGGGCATCAGCGGATCGGGTTTTGCACGAACGTCGTTGACGATAAGGACCATGAAGACCGCTACGGCGGGTACGGTGACGCGATCGATCAGGCCGGCATGGAGATCGACCCCAAGCTTTTTTTCCGGGTCCCTGCCAACCGGCAGGGCGGCGAGCAGTTCGCCCGACGCCTGGCGTCGCTCGGCGACCGGCCCACGGCCTTGTTTGTCGCCGACCCCGCGACGTGTATCGGCCTGCTGACCGAGACCCGTAAGCTGGGTATCCGTGTGCCCGATGAGCTTTCAGTGGTCGGGTTCGATGACGCCGAGGTCCGCTACTCAACCGCGCCCCAGCTCTCGGCGGTCTGCCAGGACGCCCAACGCCTGGGCGAAGAGGCGCTGCGTCGGCTCGCCGCCTTGATGCCCGGTCGGCCGCCCGCGCTCGAAACCCAGGGTGTCCCGCTGCGGGCATGGTTCGAGGTCAATGCCTCGACCGGCCCGGCTTGACGCATCCACACTAGGCCCTGCCCGCGCCAACCCACCCCAACGGAACCCACCATGAAACGTCTGTTCTATGCCTGCTTCTACCTGTTATTCTCGGCCGCGCTCTTACCGCTTGCGACCGCGCAGGCCGAGCCGGTTCGGGTTGAAGTTCAGCAGACCGAGGACGGCTGGCGTCTGTTGCGTGGGGGTGAGCCCTTTCAGATCAAAGGCGCCGGCGGCGACCAGTACCTGGACCAGCTCGTCGCGGCGGGGGGCAACTCGATCCGCACCTGGGGGGTTGGCCCGGAGACTCGGGACCTGCTGGACGAGGCGCACCGACGGGGTCTGACCGTCACCGTTGGGGTCTGGTTGGGCCACGAGCGTCACGGCTTTGACTACAACAACCTGGACCAGGTGGCCGAGCAGTTCGCCCAGGTCCGCGCCGCCGTCGAACAGCACAAGGACCACCCCGCGCTGCTTGCCTGGGGCATCGGCAACGAGATGGAGGGCTTTGCCGAGGGGGACAACCCGGCGATCTGGTCGCACGTCGAGGCGTGCGCCGCGCTGGTCAAACGGCTTGACCCGAACCACCCGACCCTGACGGTGATCGCCGAGGTCGGGGGCCGGAAGGTCGAGTCGATCCACGCGCTCTGCCCGTCGATTGACATCGTCGGGATCAACAGCTACGCCGGCGGGGCGTCGATCCCCAAGCGCTATGTCGCCGCCGGCGGTACTAAGCCGTACATCGTTACCGAGTTTGGCCCGGCGGGTGCCTGGGAGGTCGGGCTCAACGACTTTGGGGCCCCGTACGAGCTGACCAGCTCGGCCAAGGCCGGCGCATACGCCGATGTTTACCGAGCCTTGGCCACCGACCCCAACTGCCTGGGCAGCTACGCCTTCCTCTGGGGATCGAAGGTCGAGGCGACCACGACCTGGTTCGGCATGTTCCTGGCCGACGGCAGCCGGCTGGGTGCAGTGGATGCGATGACCCGGGCCTGGAGCGGGCAATCCCCCGATGACCTCTGCCCGGTGATCGACAGGCTCGAGTTGGCTGAGAGCTACGACCCGGAGCCGGGCGCTCGGATCACGGTCGCCCTCTCCGCGGTCGACCCGGAGGGCTCTGAGCTAAGTGTTGAGTGGTCGCTGATGCGCGACTCGACGACGTACCTGACCGGCGGGGATTTCGTGGAGGCCCCGCCTTCGTACCCCGAACACATTGTCTCCAGCGATACCAAGGGCTGCACCCTGACGCTGCCGGAGGAGTACGGCGTCTTCCGGGTCTACGCGGTGGTGCGTGACGAGGCGGGCAACGCGGCGATCGCGAACCTGCCGCTGTTTGCCGGGAACGACCCGGACGCGCCAGCGGATGGCGGCGTGTCGGCCGCGCCGATGACGCCGGGCCGCGCCGCGCAGCTACCGATGTCGGTCTATACCGACGCCGACGCCGCATCGCCCTGGATCGCTTCGGGCTACATGGGTAATGCGCGTCAGATCGTCATGGATCCGAACCATACCCAAGCCCCCCGGAGCGGACAGACCTGCCTCCGTGTCCAATACCGCGCCCCCGACGAGTGGGGCGGGGTGGTCTGGCAGGACCCGCCCAACGACTGGGGCGACCTGGCCGGCGGCTTCGACCTGCGCGGCGCGACGGCGCTGGAGTTCTGGGCCCGCGGCGCTCAAGGCGGCGAGGTGGTCAGCTTCGGCTTCGGCGTGCTGGGCTCGGACAAGCCTTTTGCCGACTCGGGCAGCGGCTCTCTCGAAGAGGTCAAGCTCACCGATGACTGGCGGCGCTACCGCGTCGAGATCGGGAGCAGTGTGGACCTGCAACGGATCAAGACCGGGTTCTTCTGGACGGTCGCCGGGCAGGGTGAGCCGATTATTTTCTACCTCGACGACATCCGGTTTATTCAAGATGAAGCGGAGTAAAGACGATTTCTTGTGCGTGGGTGTGGGCGGGCCACACGGCTTTAATAAGGATGGGTTGAATGTCGTTTCCGACTGATTTTGTATGGGGCGCCGCCGCCGCGGCTTTCCAGATCGAGGGCACCTCGCCCGACTGCCCGCGTGGTGACAGCGTGTGGGACGCCTTCTGCGCAACGCCGGGCAAGGTCTACCAGGACCACCACGGCCGGCGGGCCTGCATGCACATCTCCCGCTGGCGCGAAGACGTCGCGCTGATGCGCGAACTGGGGCTGAAGGCCTATCGGCTATCGATCGCCTGGCCCCGTATCCTGCCCGATGGCGTGGGCGCGGTGAACCAGGCGGGGCTGAAGTTCTACGACGACCTGATCGATGCGCTGCTGAGCGCGGGCATCGAGCCCTACCTCACCCTGTTCCACTGGGACCTGCCCCTGCCGCTGCACAAGCGGGGCGGCTGGCTGAACGGCGACATCGTGCGGTGGTTTGCCGACTACACCCGGGTCGTGGTCGATCGGTACTCGGACCGGGTCAAGCACTGGATCACGCTGAACGAGCCGCAGTGCTTTATCCTTTTAGGACACAAGCAGGGCACGCACGCGCCGGGCCTGCAACTGCCCGAGTCCGACATCCTGCAGATCGGCCACAACGCGCTGCTCGCCCACGGCCGATCGGTCCGGGTGATCCGTGAGCACGCCAAGCAGCCGGCCCGGGTGGGGCTCGCACCCGTCGCAACCGTGTCGATCCCCGCCACCGAGCGGCGGGTTGATATCGAAGCGGCAGAGCGGGCGACCTACGAGGGCGCGACCGATTCGCTGTTCAACACGACCTGGTGGCTGGACCCGGTGTACCGCGGCCGCTACCCCGAGGCCGCGGCGGAGAAGCGGCTGGCGGACATGCCCAGGGCCACGGCCGCGGACATGGCCCTCATCAGTGAGCCGGTCGATTTCTGCGCGTTCAACCTGTACCAGGCCGGCGTCGTGCGCGGCGGTGCCGAGGGGCAGGTCGAAGCCGTGCCCTACCCCGAGGGCCACCCGGTCACCGCGATGGCGTGGCCGGTGACCCCCCCGGGTTTGTACTGGGCCTGCCGATTCTTCTACCAGCGATACCAGTCGCCACAGCTCATCACCGAGAACGGCCTAAGCTGTCACGACTGGGTCAGCCTGGACGGCAAGGTCCACGACCCCAACCGGATCGACTTCCTCACCCGCTACATCGCCTACGTCAAGCGGGCCTGCGACGAGGGGATCCCGGTCGAGGGGTATTTCCAGTGGTCCATCATGGATAACTTTGAGTGGGCCGAGGGCTACAAGGACCGGTTCGGCCTGATCTATGTTGATTACCCGACCGGTCAGCGCATCCCTAAAGACTCGTATGAATGGTATCGAAACACGATCCAGACCAATGGCGGGGAGCTGCCGCCGTGGAAGGACTGTGATTTCCGGTCGCTCCCCGAGCAGTTAGACGTCTCGGTCCGTGGGGACCTCAATCCCGGGCGCTCGGCATCGTCACGCGGGATCGAGAACAAAGCGTAGCTTGTTTAGAACAACGGGCGCTCTCGAGAGTCCATCGAATAGCTCATCTTCGAGACGGTCTTGCCAGAAAACCTCGCCGGACCCGATCGATATCGATCGGGTCAGTTACTTGGGCTGATGACAGGCTCAATCAATTGGACGGCTGTATCTCGGTGGGTAGCCGATCAGATGAGATGCTTGATTCAATCAGGGAGTCGCCCGGATACCGGCAGGTACGTCGCTGTGCGACACAAACCGGCCCACAAGTTTGTCAATGATGAACCGTTTGGGTCGATGTCAGGTCCCGTGTTCCATCGATCAGTGAGGGCATAAGCCGGGTTAAGGAATATCACTGATAATGGCCTCGACGCAGTGATCCAGCTTAGCCTGAATCACTTGCTCATCGTCATAGAGACCTGCCGCGATATCTCGCTTGATCCGTTGAATCAGCGCCCAGCGGGGCTCGTGTTCAGAGAGTTGCTGGCTTTTGAAGCGGTTGCCCGAGTGGGGAGCGGGCACCATTGCACGGTTGATTGTGGGAGATGGGGTCATGTGTGGATTCCATTCCATGGATAGGAGTACAGTCCTTGTACGCATTACATTGTTCCAAGAATCCCTACTCAAACAATGTATAGTTCATCCAATGCGACTATATAGTTATTGATAGGTTTGGCGGATTTTTGTTAAGGAAACAAGAGACTGGGGCTCTAGGCCTTGCCGTTCGACATCAGGACCATCCGCACGACGTCGGCGACCGATTGCGCCCCGGTCTTGGACATGATGTGCGAGCGATGCAGGTTGATGGTCCCCTCGGCACAGCCCAATCGGCCGGCGATCTGCTTGGAGAGCAGGCCCTCGGCAATCAGGCCCGCGACCTCGCGCTCCCGTGGGGTCAGTTGGTCGAGCGTCTCCGCCGCGAGGGTCTGGTCCTCGTGATCCCTGCGGGAGGCCTGAGAGTCCTGCAGGGCCTCGCGGATCGTCTGGGACAGCAGCTTGGTGTTCAGGTCACGCTTGCAGAGGTATCGGCTGGCCCCGGCCCGGGTCAGCGTCGTCGCCAGGTAGATATCGTCCGCTGAACTGGTCACGACGACCGGTATGCACGACTTGGATCTCTGGACTTCGTCCAGGACCATGTCGCCGGTCTCGCCGTGATCAAGCCAATAGTCAAGAAACACCAGGTCGAACTGGCTTGCGGAGAGTTCGTGGACCGCCTCGGTGCAGGTCATGCACCGGGTGATCTCGAATTCCAGGTCATTGAGGCGACTCAGCGCAATCTGGAGCAGCTCCGCGTGGTCGCAATCATCCTCGACGATCAGGGTCTGTAGTATCGGCTTTGGCATGGCAAGTACTGCGACATGCCCCCCATAACCATACCATAGCGGCGTAGGGCCCAAGAATCAGTGCATGAGAGCTAAATTCTTCAAGATTGTCGTCCGAGATCAGGACGGCAACTGCACACAATCCAGCCAATAGTTGGCCATGGTCTCGAATACCTTGACTAACTCGCTGATTGTCATGGGCTTAACGATATAGGAACTGCACCCGCCGCTGTAACTCTCCGCGACGTCCCGCTCGGCCTTGGATGTCGTAAAGACGATCACCGGCAGGTGGGCCAGTTCGCGGTCAGCGCGGACCCGCTTGAGCAGGCTTAACCCATCCATCCGGGGCATGTTCAGATCAACCAGCAGGAATGAGGGCCAGGGGTAGTCGCCGGCCCCGTTCGCCTGCTTGACCTGGTCCAGATACGTCAAAGCCTCCACCCCGTCGTTGACCACCACGAGCTGGTAAGGATGCTTGAGCCGGCGGTTGGCCAGCCGCGCCAGTTGCTGGTCGTCGGGGTCGTCTTCGACCAGCAGGACCACCGGGTTGTGTCGGATCTGGGTGCTCATACTTCAGGGGAGTTTGGTTTAGGCTGGGGCAGAGAGAACGAAAACGTCGCACCCATGCCCGGTTTGGACGTTGCATCGATTGTACCACCGTGGCGCTCGATCACGCGCTTGCATATCGACAAGCCGATACCCGAGCCCCGCTTCTTGTGGGTCTTACTGAGGCGCTGGAAGGGCACAAACAGGCGGTCGGCCTGGTTGGGCTCGAAGCCGCTGCCGTTGTCCTTGATGCGCACCCAGTCCAGACCGCCGCGTACCTCGCTGGTGATCTGGATGTCCGGCCGCTGCTCGCCCCGGTACTTCACCGCGTTGCTGATCAGGTTCTGGATGACCTGGCGAAGCATCGCCGGGTCGCCGGTGACCACCGGCAACTCCGCCGGGACATCAAGCCGGGCGTCGCATTCCTCGAGCTCACGCTCCAGGTCGCTGCGGACCTGGGCGAGCGTCGTGTTCAGGTCCACCGGCTGAGGGTCAAACTCGCCCCGGCCCACGGTGGCAAAAAGCAGCAGCTTCTCGACCAGTTGGCTCATCCGCTGCGCGGCCGCGTCGATCCGGTTCAGCGCATCGTTGGCCTCGTCCTGGTTGCCCAGATCGATCGACTCACGCAGGTGCTCGGCAAAGCCCTGGATCGTGCGGAGCGGGGAGCTCAAATCGTGCGATGCCGCGTGCGCGAACTGATCCAACTCGCTGTTGCGGGTCGCGAGCGTCTGGTTCTTCTCGATCAGTTGCTCGGTCCGCTTTTCGACCCACGACTCCATCTGGTCGTGCGCCCGCTTGAGCTCGAGTGTGCGCTCGGTCACGCGGTCTTCCAGCTCGATGTTGATGTGTTTCAGCTCGTTCTCAATGGTCTTCAGTTCCGTGATGTCGACCGCCGACCCACCGATGAACCGCTGGCCCGCGGCGTCGCGGAACGGGAACTTGGTGATGTAGAAGCTGTAGTCGCTGCCGAAGAGGGGCAGGCTGATTTCCATCCGGATCGGATGGTCCTGGCCGAAGACTTCCTCGTCGCTCGCGTGCAGCCGATCGATCAGCTCGGGGTCAAGCTTGTCGCGGAACAGTTCCTTAGGCTTCTTCCCGATCACCTGCTTTGCAGATAGCCGAAGCGCCCGCTCAAAGGCCTCGTTCACGAAGATGAATCGGCCCTCCTCGTCGATCGACCATTTCAGGACCGGCGAGTTCTGCATAAAGGCCTCAAACCGGGCGGTCATCGATTCGAGTTCATGCTCCGCCTCACGCAGGTCCGTCACATCCACGAAGGTCACCACGACCCCGTCGGTCATCTTCTCCCCGCCGCTCATGATCACGTACGGGTTGAAGCGGACCAGGAAGTGCCGGCCGTCCTCGGTGTCCATCTCCTGGGTGCGGCTGGTCTCGGACTTCAGCACGGCCTTGGCGTCTTCGATCACGCCGTCGTAGTCAAAGCTCGGCCGAATCTCTTCCAGCGGCCGACCGATGTCCGTCTCCCTCAGGTTGATCAGCCCCTGCATCGCCGGGGTATAGCGCCGCACGCGCATCTGCGGGTCGAGGAACAGCGTGCCGATCTCCGTGCTCGCCAGCAGATTGTTCATGTCGTCGGTCAGCTGCGTCAGCTCGGTAATCTTCTGCTGGTACTCCGCGTTGACCGTGTGCAGCTCCTCGTTGACCGAGTGGAGTTCCTCATTGGTGGACTGCAGCTCCTCGTTGCTGGCGATCAGCTCTTCGTTGGTCGCGTTGAGCTCTTCGTTTGCCGTCTCGAGCTCCTCGATCGTGGTCTGCAGGTTCTCTTTGGTGTACTGCAACTCCTGCTCGAGGCTGACGATGGCTTCCTGGTTCACGCCCTCGGGGTCGTACTCGACGTGCTGAATGGCCTCCGGATCGCCCTTGGGGTTGTTCGGCCTGACGCGATCGAACCGCACCAGGGTGTAGGTCTCTTTGGCGAGGGTATCGACGAAAGACTTGGCCGAGATCATGACGCTGTTGCTTTCGTCCACGCGGACCGAGCCGACACGTGTGTCTTCTCCGTCGCTGCGGGCACGGAGGATCGCGGCGCCCACGGCCGGCCTCAGCGACTCGTGCAGCATGCGCAGCAGGTCGTTGGTCCGGCGTCCGGTAGGGGTTTGGATCAGGTCGGTCGCGCCGCCGAAGATGTGGAGCACGTCCCGGTTGTCGTTGATCAGCACGGCGTTGTCGATGACGTCTTCGAGCAGCGCATCGTAGGCACCCAGCAGGTGGACGTCGGGGTTGGACGCGGCCGCGAGCACCGAGACCGGCGCGGCCGGGAGGCGCTGGACCGCGGGCGTCCGGATCGGCAGTCTGGCCGCGGGCAGCAGCCGGATATCGCGCCGCTTCTGGTAGACCCGCCAGTGGGTATCGACCGGGTCGAACTCTTCGCTATAGGGGTGCGGGGTCTCGGATGGCCCCAACTGCATGAACCCGTTGGTCGCCAGCGAGAAGTGCAGCAGCGACAAGACCTGCGACTGCGCGGGCTGGCGGAAGTAGATCAGCACGTTGCGGCAGGTGACCAAGTCCATGCGTGTGAAGGGGGCGTCGGTGATGAGGTTGTGCGTGGCAAAGGTCACCAAATGCCGCAGCCGGGGCGTAACCTGGAAGGCATCGCCGGTGGGCAGAAAATACTTCGCCAGACGGTCGGGCATCACATTTCGCAGCCGCTCGACTTCGTACCGGCCGACCGACGCAAAATCGATCGAGGTCCGGTGTGCGTCGGTTGCAAAGACCCGGATCGGTTGCGACTTTCTCCCGAGCTTGTCCCGTGCCTCATCCAGCAGGATCGCAATCGAGTACGCCTCCTCGCCCGTCGCGCAGCCCGCAACCCAAACCCGGATCTCGTCTTGTTCGTTATGGGTGTCGAACAGCCGAGGGACGACATGCCGGCTTAGGCTCTCAAACGCCTGAACGTCTCGGAAGAAATGCGTCACCCCGATCAGCAGGTCGTTGTAGAGCCGGTTGAGCTCGGCCTCGTCGGTCCGCAGACGCCGAAGGTAGGCGTCGATGTCTTCCTGCGGGCTCAGCAGGATCCGCCGGTCGATCCGCCGGTGGACGGTCGAGGGTTTGTACAGCGAGAAGTCGATCCCGTGGTGCTGATTCAGCAGGTTCAGGACCTGGTTGACGTGATCGGGCTCGGCGTCCTGCCTGGCCAGGGAATTGCTGCTGATCGTGGGCAAGTGCTCGGGGTCGCGTAGATACGCCTGCAGGTAGCTGGGCATCTCTTCGGGAGCAAGCTCGGCATCGACCGAACCGGAATCCACCGCGGTCTGCGGCATCCCGGAGAACTTGGCGGACACCTTGTCCTGTACCAGCACCAGCCCGCCGCGCTCTTTGATGGTCCGCACCCCACGCGACCCGTCGCTGCCCGTGCCCGACAAGATGACCGCGGCGGAGCGTTCCCCCCTGTCCTCGGCGAGCGAGCGGAGGAAGATATCGATCGGATAAGGCGGGTGTTCGTCCTTGCGCTCCTGCGCAGCCAGACGGAGGATCCTGTCCTTAACGATAATGTTCACCCGCGGCGGGATCAGATACACCGTGTCGGGCTGAACGTTCATGCCGTCCTCGACCCGCAGGATGGTCATCTTCGTGTGCCGGGCCAGCAGCTCGGCCATCAGCGACGGGTAGTCGGGCGAGAGGTGCTGCACGACGACGTACGCCATCCCGGTATCCGGCGGGGCCGCACTAAAGAACTTCTCCAGAGGCTCCAATCCCCCGGCCGAGGCACCGATCCCGACGATGATCACCGGCTCTGGGGGGGCGTCTTCGTACATAATGATAAGGTCTTGGATGCGTCAAATTATAACTCGTGTGGGGACACACGTGCCACGAAAAGACAAGGGCAACATCATGAGATACAAACCACAAATTGTAGCTCCCCCACACGTACCCGTGACGAATCGCTTAACAGTGGAGATAGGTGCCTGGTACTTCAAGCATTTACGTCAATCGCGGACCATCCTGACCCTGCCTTGGAAGGGCCTGAAATCGGCCCTGAAGTCGGCCGCGAAGCCCCAAGTGTTAAGGGCCGATCCGAAGGCCAGAGCACGCAAGTTGCAAGCGATGCTCGACGCGGGTGAGGTGAAGAATAGGGCGGAGTTGGCCCGCCGTCTAGGTCTATCTAGAGCCCGAGTCACACAGATCCTATCTCGCATCCACCTCGACAACTGAATCATCAGATGTCAGTTGAAGGCTCAATGGGAATCACGATTTTGCTGGCGGCTCAAGCAGTTTCATTGACTCTTTTACTGCATTCTTGATCACTGCTTTGGGGAGGCCACCTCGCCCCACAACAGCCGCACCATAGGATGCTGCAAGCAGGGCGTCTGCAATCAGTTCGGGGTCGCCGTCAAGCTGTCCTGCCGCATGGGCCTGACGGGTTCTATCTCGCAGTGCCTTCCGGATACGGTTAGCGTAGGAGCGAGCAGCCGCACCATCACACGGCCCACCCCCCACGGCAGACGCAAGCGACTGTGTGAAAAGACATCCGCCGCCTTCAGGCAACTCGTTGTACAACTCAAACTTCTTGACAAAGTCACGCAGGGCCTTGATCGGGTCTTCCGTGTTCAGGAGTTCGGCGATCATTGGATCAGCAGCGGTTTCGCCGTATCGTGCCAACGCACGCTGATACAGGCTTGCTTTGTCCCCAAACGTGTTGTAGAGGCTCTGAAGCGAGACCCCCGTCTCTTTGCAGACCGCCGCGATACTGACGCCCTCGAATCCGTAGCGGATAAACATCCGGACCATCGTGTCCAGCACGTGGTTCTCTTCGAATTGACGGGGACGGCCAAGTGCCATCCGCTCATTTTAGAGTGTTTGATCTAAAGACGGGGCATTGGGCTTGACATATAGAGCGAACGCTCTAATATTGGCCGTCCCTGCTTAACTGAGCAAGGACTCTTGCGGCTGAATTCTTTATCTGGAGCGTCGTTTTGGCAATACTCAATGGGAAACTGGCACTGGTCACCGGCGGTTCAAGGGGCATCGGGGCGGCGATCGCCCGGAAGCTTGCCGCAGGGGGAGCTTCCGTTGCACTGACATATACAGGCAGCTCCGCACAGGCCGATGAACTCGTCGGGAAGATCTCCGTCGAGGGCGGTCGTGCAGTCGCGATACCGGTGGATGTCCGTTCTACCGAATCGGTGCGGGCCATGTTTGCGTCGATGGACGAGGTGTTTGGAGGCAGCCTGGACATCCTGGTCAGCAACGCAGGTGTCCAGGCCAACAAACCGATCCAAGACTGCGGGCTCGATGACCTGGACCACATCATGTCCGTGAACGTGCGGGGCACCTTCGACGTGGTCAGGCACGCGGTCAAGCGGCTTAACGACGGTGGCCGCATCATCTCGGTCGGGGCATGTCTCGCCGACCGCACCATTGTCCCGGGCATGTCGATCTATGCGGCGAGTAAAGCGGCGATCGCCGCGTTCACGCGTGGCTGGGCACAGGACCTTGGTACACGCGGGATCACCGTGAATTGTGTGCAGCCCGGCCCGATCGACACGGACATGAACCCCGATGTCGAAGCGAACCCCATCTCGATCATGCTGAACCAGGCAACCACTCTCAAGCGATACGGCACTTCTGATGAAGTCGCCTCGCTCGTGACCTTCCTTGCCTCGCCCGGCGGGCAGTACATCACCGGCGAAACAATCAACATCGACGGCGGGCTCAACGCTTAGCGACACCCGACCACACCATACATAAAGGAAGTCAAAATGAAGGCCTACCAGGTCACGTCAGACGGCGGCATCGAAGCAATCAAACAGGTAGAACTGGCCGACCCTCAGCCCGCCCGCGGGCAAGTCGTCGTTGCATTACGCGCCGCGTCTCTCAACTATCGAGACCTGTTTATAGCGGGCGGGGGATACCCGCTGAATGACACCAAACCTGTGATCCCGCTTTCCGACGGTGCGGGTGAAGTTTTCGCCGTTGGCGAGGGGGTTGAGCAATGGCAGATCGGCGATCGCGTCATCGCTTGTTTCATGCGTGACTGGGTTGCGGGCCCGATGAACGAGACGGCACTCATGGCTTCGCTTGGCGGGGGTGTGGATGGCGTGCTCGCCGAGAAGTTCGTGATGCCCGCACACGCATTGGTCCGTATCCCAGAGCATCTTGATTTCGAAGAGGCCGCGACCCTGCCTTGTGCTGCGTTGGTCGCGTGGAACGGCCTGACCCAAGCCAACACGCGGGCAGGGGAAACGGTGCTGATGATCGGCACCGGTGGCGTGGCAACATTCGGGATCCAATTGGTCAGGGCACTTGGCGGCATCCCGGTCATCATTTCGAGCAATGAAGAGAACCTCAAACGAGCCAAGGAACTCGGTGCAGAGCACACCATCAACTACACGGTGAAGCCAGAATGGGACCAGGAAGTCCTGCGGCTAACCAACGGCCGGGGCGTTGACCATGTGCTCGAGACTGGAGGAGCCGGGACCCTGCCTCGATCCATTAACGCCACCCGCGTCGGCGGCACGATCACGCTCATCGGAGTGGTGGCACAAGGAGATCCGCCGCCCTTGGATATGGCCATGTTCAGATGCCTCAGGCTCCAGGGCGTCTGCGTGGGGAGCGTCGAGATGCTCGAATCGATGTGCCGTGCGATCGCCGCCAATGCCATACGGCCAGTGATCGCGGCAAGGTTTGATTTTGAAGACGCGATAGACGCCTATCGATCGTTCGCGTCAGAACGCCGGTTCGGCAAAGTAGTTATCACCAACACGCCATAAACCCCATGTAGTTGTCCACGCGACGCTCACGAAAGGCAGAATGATGAGTACCCCCAAGGAAATCGTACAGCAGGCAATGAAGGCCTTCTTCGAAGACTATGACGAAGCAGCGATGCGTGATCTGCTGACTGAGGACTACATCCAGCACAACCCCCATGTCCCCACTGGGATCGAGCCGGTCATCGGGATCCTTCCTGCACTAAGGGAAGCGGGCTTTGGTTACACAACCCACCGGATCATCGAGGACGGCCCGCTCGTGCTGACGCACACGACGTACCACAATGCCGAGGTGTTCGGTGCAAACAAGGTGGTTGCATTCGACATCTGGCGTGTTCAGGACGGCAAGGTGGCCGAGCAGTGGGACTGCATCACACCGCTCGTCAATGAGACGGTCAGCGGGCGGACCCAGACTGATGGGCCGACAGAGGTCGTCGACCTCGATGCAACCGACTTAAACAAGCAGGTCGTCGATGAGTTCGTGACGTCCGTCTTAATTAACGAGCAGTGGGACAAGATGCCGGGGTTTCTGTGGAACGATACTTACCTGCAGCACAACCCGATGGTCGGCGATGGACAGAAGGCGCTTGAAGGGGTGGTCGAGTACCTGAAGATGAAGAAGATCCACCGCGTTATTGGAGAAGGGAACTTCGTCCTGACGCAGAGCGAAGCCGAATGGGATGGCAAACCCTACGTCTTCTACGACCTGTTCCGCCTCCAAGAGGGCAAGATCATCGAGCACTGGGATGTGCTTCAGGAGATCCCTGCAGACATGGCCCAGGACAACGGGATGCTCTAACACCCTGAATTCACCAAGCTTGTCGCGATAACAAACAAAAACCGCCTCCAGATAGGGCGGTTTTTTGTTAAGTGGTTCGAGTCCACTTATGGGCAACTCCCCCGGCTGGACTCGAACCAGCAACCTGCGGATTAACAGTCCGACTGTCCGTGTTTGGTCAGTTCCGTATCGGAGTTTATTTATGCGTTGGGCAGGTTGCAGCTCGTGGGCTGCAGTCTGTGTTGCCTTAAGCCTGCCTTAAAATTTCCCCTCAGCCGCCGCCTCCAGCTCAGCAATTTTAGCCCGCAACTCTGCGATCTCTCGTTCGGCGTCGCTGGCTTGCCCGCTGGCAATGCGTCGGATCGTACTCGCGCTGAGCTGATGGTAGTGCTCAAGCGCGATTTTTGGATCGTGCCCCATGATGCGGGCAACATCGGCAATCGGCAGCGACTTGAGCCAGTCGGCTTCACAGCTCTTGCGGAGGTCGTGAAAGGGCTTGGACCAAGGCGCGAGCCCTGCCGCCCTGATCATTGCCTTAAAGGTGGTCATGCCGCCCCGCTTATGCGCGCCGGTAAGCCACCCGTCACTGAACCCGACAAGCGCGCCGCTCGCATTCAGCCGCGGGCCGATTAGCTTGAATAGCCGCGGTGAGATCGGCACGACGCGCTCGCGATCTTTCGTGGTTCGGCGTCCGCCTGCATTGCGGTTGCGAACAGTGAGCAAGCGGGTGGCAGGGTCAACGTCAGCAGATACGATAGCTAGGGCTTCGCGCCGCCTGAGGCCGCCGTATCGAGTTAGGCCGATCAGGGCATGCCACCGCGGGTCGTCGGTTTGCTCAATAACTTGCTCGATTTCGCGGGCGGTTACGTGACGCCATTTGCTGTCTACCCTAACCGTGCCGCCGGCAATCTGATCAAACGGGTTGTAGGGGATTACGTTTTGGCGGAACGCTTCGGCGAGTACCGCCTTGAAGTTGCGAATGTGCTTGCGAGCCGTCGGCTCGCTGCAACCCTCGCGCTCGGCCAAAGCAGCGCGAAAGCCGGCGGCGTGCTGTCGCGTGATTGAATCAATGCGAACGTCGCCGAAATAGTCGAGGGAGATTCGGTGCGTTACCTGGTGATCCCGCCTGCTGGAAGGTTTTAGCTCGCGTTGCGCAAAAAACACGAGCAGCCAATCTGACAGTTTCGGCGGCGAGTCCCCCGGCATCCACCCGTTGCGCATTTCAGATGCGATCGTTTGGCATGCTCGGCGAGCTGATCGCTTAGTCACTTTCGCCTTGGGGCCAAGCGATCGGCGGCGTCTCTTGCCGCTCGCCGGATCAGACCAAACCGCCGACCAATAGGCGCATCCGGGCCCGCTTGATTCCAACCTCACTACAGTCTGCATTGCTTATCTCCACGCTGCCCACAAAGTCTGCACAGGTTCAATGCCGATTGATCTTTTGTACGGTAAATGTTAATATATACAAACGTACAAACATATGCAACATATTTCCGGGGCCGCGATGTATTCATGCGAGCTACTGAAGTACCCAGGAACGCCCAAGCGCTTCGGCAATCTTCGCGAGGGTTGCGGCCCGCGGGTTGTATTCGCCGCTAAGGATGCGCGATACATGAGACTCGGCGAGGCCAGCGGATCGGGCAAGGTCTGCAGCCTTAATGCCCTGAGCCTCAAGCTCTTGGGTAATGGCATCGCGGAATCTCGCGGAAAGCCGAGCGTCTCCGGGTTTCATGGTCAAGTCAATCGGCGACATCATCGCAGTATCTTGACAAACCTTGCAGTATGCTGCAAGATACAGCCGACAAAAGAAAAACCCCCGAGTGCGGCGGCAACCGCGGACGGGGGTTTAAGTTCACGGATGCGATCTCTTGCACGGAGGCACCCATGACTGCAGCTATCTTATCGACTCGATCTGCTCGATGCAACCCCATTCACCTGCCGAGCGGTTAGGCCGCTAACCGCAACAACAAAAGTGACCTCGGCGGGTGCAACCGCCGAGGTCGTTGGTCCACATTCGGTAACCCTATCGCTAGCAGAGATTACAGAATGCTTGAGCATCATAACATGCCGCCCTGCCTTGCTGGGCTAGTCACCCTTTTAGATTCAGTAACCGAGCCCGAGCGAGCCGCTCTAGCCGGGCTCGCCGTTTCGGTCGTGGGCCAAGCTTTAGCCTTGCGGCAGTTGCAGGCCAGCGACAGCGACCCCGGCTCCACGGCGTATGAGCCGCACCCCCTCGACGTGCTGATATTCGCAGTTCTCGATGAAGAGGGTGCAAAACAGCAGGCCGATCTGCTGGCAGCCCTATCCGCCGACCACTACGAGAGCCGGGGCAAGCGCCGGACCGTTTCTGCGGGCACGCTACAGCGACGCTTGCCGGAACTGGTCAAATGTGGGGCGCTGTCCCGCACGGCAAACGGCTATTTGCTTGCTGACCGCAGCGCAATTGAGGCCGCTGATGATGCTTTCCCGGGGTGAGTGATGATTAAGTGACTATTAAGCTCCAATCGAATGCAGTTTGAGTGCGGGTCGTAAGTGTTTCGCGTCACCGATACTTCTTCACATCAATGAGCAACACAACAAGACAACCAGCCAAAATCGTACGGCAGCCAAAACTCAACCTCGATCCGTCGCTTGCCCGCGACCTGGCAAGAATACGCGACGACTACAACCGCGACACCGGCAATCGGGGGAACATTGCTGACACAATAAAAGTCCTACTCCGCGAGCCCGTTGTCCGCGAGATCGCGCGTATCAATAAAGAGCAGGAACAAGCGACGGATAAAAAACCAAAACACATTAATGGTTAAATCATGGCAATATATTTTTTAGAGGGTGTTGGCCAATGCGTCGTAAAGATCGGCCATTCAAAAAAAGATGCGGCAGGTCGCTGCAGTGATATTCAGCGTATGTGCCCCGTGCCGTTGCGAATCGTTTTTATTCAGCATTCACCGGGTACGCAAAAGGATGAGTCTGAACTGCACAATAGGTTTAGAAAGTTTAGGCTTTGGGGTGAATGGTTCACCTTCAGTGACGAAATAAGAGAATATATAGATGCACAAAGGTCGCCCGGCCTAAGGCAGGAGGCAAATGAAACGGTTCTAGAACAGGAAACTTTGTACTTCGACCCGCAAACTCTTCCGGCATATCTTCAGTGCTTGCGACGCAACAACACGCAGAACATCGTTAAAGCAACCCAAGAATTATGCAAAAAACTTCATGATTTGAAGCTTATGCATCAGGGTGTATTGTCTTCATGCCAAGCAATGGGCAAGCTAATTGAAAGCCAGAGCTTAATAGTTGAAAGAGATGCAGATTGTCATACATCCAAATATTTTGCAGAACAAAATGTTATGAGGGCCGCAGCCTGCATTGACATGGCAACAGATGCGATACGCGCGTCAGCCAATTCATATGAATATCAAAAGCAGGCACAGCAAGATAGAGACGATTTGCTCAGATATGGCGGAAATGTCTACTGCGGTAGGCCGAGAAGGCGAAGGCGACCTAGAAACTATGCGTGACCGCCGGACAACGCAGGCCGCGAGAATGGAATCGCGCAGCATAGAGGGCCGGCGCCAAGGCAAGGATGCTGCGGCGTCGGCGTGATAACCCATGACCGGCCCGGCCGGGCGAAGGGCTCATACCCCGAGATCGCCCGGCCGGGATTTCAGAAAGCAAAACACTATGGCAAACCCAGCACCCATACAGAGCTACTTGGACGGTAACAGCGACACACAGCCGCTAGACGGTGAGCCTGACCCCGCATGGGCAGGAGGCCAAGGCCGCGACGACAGCGAAGTGGCAGACGCCGGCGAAGCGATCGCGACGGCACTAGTGATCCTGGCCGCGATCGGAGCTGTCTTGGTGCTTGGTGGATTGCTCGCTTAATTGCACGCCCAGACCCAAACCACCCGTTCAAGGATGAACATTCATGGCATTCTCACTCGACTCAATTTCAACCGGCAAAGCACATCGAGCCCCACGCATCGTCTTGCTCGGCGTCGAAAAGGTCGGCAAATCAACATTCGCCGCCGGCTCCGAAAGCCCCATCTTCCTGCCCATCAAGGGCGAAGAGGGCATCGACGCGCTCGACGTGGCGAAGTTCCCAACGGCCGGCAGCTTTAGTGATGTGATCGATATGCTCGGCACTCTCTACGCCGACGACCACGAATACAAGACCGTGGTCATCGACTCAGCCAGCGCGCTTGAGCCGCTTATCTGGTCGCACGCCTGCCAAAAAGACAACGTGGCCAGCATCGAAAAGGTCGGCGGTGGGTTCGGCAAGGGCTATGTCGAAGCGATGGGCTACTGGCGGCAGATCATGGATGGGTTGGACGCGCTTCGCGAAAAGAAAAACATCGCGAGCATCCTCATCGGGCACGTATCGGTTAAAGGCTTCAATGACCCGACCGCCGACGCTTACGACACCTACATCTTTGATGTCCACAAGAGGGCGAGCGAGGCGTTGCTGCGCTGGGCCGACTGCATTCTCTTTGCGAACCGCCGCGTCGCCGTTAAGCGCGAGGAAACAGGCTTCAACAAGGTGAAGGCCCGCGCGACTGGCGGCGGCGATCCCATGCTCTACACGCAAAAACGGCCCGCCCATCCCGGCGGCGGACGTGGCGTGTTCGGCCAACTCCCTTATGAGATGCCGCTCACCTGGCCGGCGTTTACGGGTGCGATCGCGGCGGCATCTCAGTAAAGACAACAAACCTACTCACTTCAACCCTTTTGATTCGGAGACACACAATGGCAGGTATTGGAAACTTTAACGCAAACGACCACAAGCCTATGGACTCATACGACCCACTGCCGGCCGGCAAGTACCCCGCGATGGTCGTCGAGTCGGACGTGAAGCAGGCTAAGAGCGGCCAAGGTCACTATGCAAAGCTCGTTTGGGAGATCACCGACGGCGAGTACCAAGGCCGCAAGGTCTACGGAAACTACAACATCCAGCACGCCAACCCGAAAGCGCAGGAGATCGGCCAGCGTGAGTTCGCGGCGGCGTGCCGGGCGTGCGGCAAGATGATGGTGCAGGACACCGAAGAGCTTCACGCGATCCCCTGCATCCTCAAGCTGCGGCTGACTAAAAACAAGCAATCCGGGGAGCCAGAGAGCCGGATCGCCGCATACGAATCGGCCAACGGTGGTGGTCAACCGCCCGCGGCGGCGATGGCCCCGACCCCGCAGCATCCCGCGGGTGGCCCGGCGCTAGCTCAAGCTGCCACGTCGTCGCAACCAGTTACACAACCTGCACCATTGCCGCCGACGAACACAGGCAAGCCCATCTGGCAGCAGTAAGGATCGCCAGGGCTTTGCCGAGGCGAGAGGCACACGCAACCCAGCCGCGAGCTGACCCCGAGGGGCGTTGCGGATCAGGGGCCAGGGCAAGCAAGGCGACCCCGGGCGTTCGCGGGTTCGAATCCCGCCGGCAGTTTTACTTAACACGTCGTGCCGCAATGGAGCGGCACCCGCAACCGACCCGAGCTGCTACTCAGATCAACTGCGGGAATCGTGGCCAGGGGCTAGCAGGCTCCGAAACAGTCGCCGGGTTGGTAGCCCGGAGAGGCAGACTGGCCGACTGCGGGCGCTTCCGCGCTCGGGACTGGATACGCGATGCAGGTTCGACCCCTGCCGGCGTGATTACACAAACATCGGAGATCAATCTATGCCACGCACCTTACTAAACATCACCGCCGATCTCGAAGCGATCGACCAACTTCTTGCGGAGGCGGGAGGCGACGTGACTGATCCGTCCGTCTGCGAAGCGATCGAGGCCTGGATGTCAGAGCTTGACCACGACCTCAAAAAAAAGGTCGATGGCTACGCCGCTTATTTGACGGAGCTATTGGCCCGCATCGCGCTTCGCAAAGCCGAAGCCAAGCGGCTCAATGAGCGGGCCAAGATCGACGCGAACGCGGTAGCGAAGCTGAAAGAGCGGTTGCTCTGCGGGCTTAAAGAACTGGGCATGAAGAAGGTAGAGACGGATCGGTACGTCGTCACCGTCGCCCGTAACGGTGGCAAGCAACCGCTCGATATATCGGTGCCAGCCGAAGAACTGCCGCCCAGGTTCACCCGCGAAGTGCGAAGCATCGAGGTCAATAAAGACGAGCTGCGATCGGCGCTTGAGGCGGGCGAAGAGGTTAACGGCGCGATCCTCATGGATCGCGGCGAATCACTGAGGATCAAGTAGCAATGGCTGTCCGTAAACGAGAGCGGTTCGGCTGGGGCATCTACCTGCCGCTGGTCGGCAAGTGGGCAGAACTGCCGCCGAGGATGCGAAAGCCAACGCGGTTCAACAGTGACTTGACGCCGGCAATGCTCGACCTGGCCCGCACACTCGACAAGCAGGGGCAAGCAGTCGAGATCAAACGGATTCGGCCAGCAGAACTGGCTGAAATGAAGGCTGACAGGTAATGCCGCCGAAGCTGAACATCCCGAGAGCCGTGAAGGTCAAAAGCGCTTCGGTTGTTCTGAGGCTTTGTAAGGGCGTGATTGTTGATCCGGATTCGGGCTGCTGGATATGGCAGGGATGCAAAGACCAAAAAGGTTATGGACAAATCAAAGTCGATGGCAAGGCATGCTGGGTTCACCGGATCGCCTACGCAGCCTTCAAGGGGCCTATCCCCCGTGGCATGCAAATCGATCACAAGTGCGGCTGCACGAGCTGCATTAACCCCGACTGCCTGGAAGTCGTGACCAACCAAGAAAACACACGCAGGCGAGACGCGCGGCGTCGGGCTGCGGCAAAGCTGAATGAAAGTGACGTGCCGTTCTAATGGCTGACCTCACCCAACACATCAAGCCCGAATCTGAGACGGTGCAGGCGATCTACCGCTACCACGAATCGAAGCGGGAGACTAAGCCGCGCACGTATCTCGGGGCATCGCAGATCGGCCACGCCTGCAGCCGGGCGCTGTGGTACAGCTTTCGGCACTGTGGCGGGGCAGAGTTCAATGGGCGGATGCTGCGTTTGTTCGAGACAGGTGACTTGGCCGAACCGCGGTTTGTAGCCGAACTGCGGGCCATTGGGTGCGAGGTCTACGATGTCGATCCTGAGACGGGCAAGCAATTTGAGGTTAAGTCGATTGGCGGGCACTTTTCCGGTCATATGGACGGCTGCGCTCGCGGTTTGCCCGAAGCGCCCGAGGCATGGCACGTCCTCGAATTCAAGACGCATAACGCCAAAAGCTTTGCCGACCTCAAAAACAAGGGCGTTCGTGATTCTAAGCCGATGCACTTCGCGCAGATGCTGGTCTACATGGCGTTAACCGGCATGCGGAGAGCTTTATACCTTGCAGTCAACAAAGACACCGACGAGCTGTACAGCGAGCGTGTTCGATTTGAAGAGCGAAAGCACGGTGCTGATTGGCTGCTCAACCGTGCCGCCGAAGTTATCAACGCCAAGCAGCCGCCGGCCAGGATTAGCGACAACCGCGATCACCCCGCGTGTAGGTGGTGTGAACATAAACCACTGTGCCACGGGACTGACGACTGCACCGGGCCGGCCGTGCCTTGCTCGACAGGCTGTCGAACATGCGTACACGCCACGCCGCAACTCGACACGGATCACGGCCGGTGGTCGTGCGACAAGCATCGCATCTCCCTGACCGTTGAGGGCCAGGCTGCGGGCTGCAAGGATCACTTGTTTATCCCCGGCCTGGTCACGTTCGCCGAGGTCGTTGACGCCGGTTATTCGCCCGATGGCGACTGGACCGAATACCGCAACGCGGACGGGACTACCTGGCGGAATAGTCGCCAGGGCAGCGACTACAGCAGCGCCGAGCTTGCGAAACTGCCGGGCCCGATGGTTGGTGCCGGAGTGGTGGACGACCTAAAAGGCATCCTTGGCGCAGAAGTGGATCGAGTCGAGTTGGCGTTTGAAGGGGATGCAACAAATGACCGCTAAAGGCAGGTCACACAGGGAAAGCCGTGCCGAAAAGCCGGCTGAGCTTAGCGCCAATGAACTGTTTACGGTTCTGCATGGCTCTGCGGTGTGCCAGGCGGAGGCCATCGAAGACCTTGGCCAGCTCATGCTCAAGCTAAACGGCAACCCTACCGTCAAGGCCGACGCCCTTGAAGCACTGGCCGACCTCAATCAGTTCATTGCCAAGCATCGAGCCGTCGTTGATGAGCTTCGCGGTCGGTTCGATAAGGGTAAGCGGTCCGCGCCCGATCGACACAAGCCAGAGCGAGTGAAGATTTGCAAGGTGCCCGGATGCATGGAAGCGGCCTACTGCCGTGGCCTTTGTATCAAGCATTATTCGCGCGAGGTCCGCAAGAGAGCCGCAGCAAAGAAAGGCAAGCAATGAGCCGCACAAAATACACCAGTATCCGCGTGCCCGTGGAAACGGCCGAGCGACTTCGGGCGTTCGCCAACGACCTTGAAGATCAGGCGGGCGATCTTAAGGTCACGCTTCCCGACAAGGGCAACACCGGGCTTTGCGAGTGCCCGCTCTGGTTCGCGATCGACTCCTTGATTGATCGAGTTAAAGAACACAGACAGCGGGCCAAGAAATCGGCAAGGCAGACCGCCGTGCGCCCATGCCGCTCCGTCGCCGCCCAACAGGAGACTGAACGATGAGTAGCGCCCACCTGACCTACACACAAGGAGACCCCATGATCCCCGACGAAACCAGACAGAGATTCGCCGAACGCCTGGTCCTCGAAACCGCACGCCGGGTCGTGCCTATGGCCTTTGATGCGGCCGCGAGTCGGGCCGAGGCCGATTCGAAGGCTGCCCTTGAAAAGCACGCGGCCGCGCTCCGCGGCTTGCCGGACGATGCGACAATGGAAGGGGTAGGGCAGGCTGCTACTGCTGCTGCTGATGATTCTGTTGATGATCCTGCTCGCTCTGCTCGCCGGGCTGCTAATGCTGCTCGCTGGACTGTTGAGGCTGCCCGCTGTGCTGGTGATGCTCGCGGGGCTACGGTTGGCACTGCTCGTTGGGCTGTTTTTCATGCTGCTCGCTACGCTGTTGATGTTGCTAACTGGGTTGGTGCTAGTGACGCCGCCCCTGCTGAGACTGTCCGCCATGAATGGGCCGTGTGCCTCCTGATCGCCGCCGACTTTTCCGACCTCTCCATCCCCCTCGTTAACAACCCCTACCGCCTGATCCTCGACCAGATTGAGTCCGAGGGGGCTGCGGGCCTTGACATGGGGGCTTACCAAGAAGACACACCCTGTGGAACGACCTACTGCATGGCCGGAGCGACCTGTGCCGGGGCGGGCGAAGCGGGTATGAATCTCAAGGAGGCCTTCGGCTGGGACGCTGCAGCGGGGCTGATCCACGCCGCATCTCTTCGCGCGGCTGGCAAGCCGGTCCGCGTGCCTGACTACTCGTGGGGCCGTAGCGACGAAGACGCGATGGCGGAGATCGTGGAGGGGGTTGCATGTGGCTGATCACCCCCCAGTCCTGCCTGTCGCCAGCTTCTGCGCCGGGGTCGTGCCACTACAAGCGGCGGTTGCGTTCCACGTACTGCTTCATCGCGCGGGCCTTGGCTGGCTCACCGCAGTTGACCTCCACTACCCCGCGGCGGCAGGAGGCGTGTGATGAAGGTGCATGAACCGGAGTTGATTCTCGGCGACGCGGCCAATATCCCGCTGGCAGATAACAGCGTGGACCTAGTTATTACTTCTCCCCCGTACGGGTCTCAAAGGAGCTACGGGATCGGCTTTGTGATGGGCGACCCTGAGTGGGTCCAGTGGACTGCCGACTGCTTTGTCGAATGCACGCGGGCTTGCAAGGGGCTGGTTGCATTCGTGGTGGAAGGCTACACCAGAAAAGGCACGTTTCATCCGCTGCCAGAACTTCTGACCGCCGAGCTTCACCGGCGCGGGGTCAACCTCCGCCAGCGCAACATTTTTATGAAGCACGGGGCGTTCGGTGGCAGTCCTGATGAATTCGCGCGAAAGCACGAGATTGTCGTCTGTGGGTCAAAAAACGCGGGTCGATTGCCTTACGCCAACCCCAAGGCCTGCGGCCACCCGCCCAAGTGCCCACCGGGTGGCATTCCCTCTCACCAATCGCGCGACGGCAGGGTCAATCGCCCGCGCCTGCACCAGGCAGGCGGCGGCAGTGAGAGGCGCAAAGTCAAGCAGTACAAACCACCCCAGTTATGCAAAGCTTCGGATGTCATCGACTGCGGTGCGGTTGGTGGTGGCAATATGGGGAGTTGGCTTTCGGGGGAGAACGAAGCCTCTTTTCCCGAGAAACTGGCCGATCGCTACGTCCGCTCATTCTCCCGTCTCGGCGACACGGTGCTCGACCCCTTCGTCGGCAGCGGCACAACGCTGGCCGTCGCCATGAAGACCGGGCGCAAGTCCATCGGTATAGACATTCGAGAGAGCCAGATCGACCTATGCAAGCGACGCATTGAAGAGGCGCGATCAATCATCAACGGCCCGAGCTACACACAACAGGAGGCGACATGAACGAATGGAATGCCCGAGAAGACGAAGTCACTGGCGGCGTGACAGTTGAGCGCTGCACCGGAACGGATGATGAGGAATACCTGAACATCTGTCCCGGGGCCTGTTTTGTCTTGGCTAATCGAATGTCAGGCAATGTGTATGTTGACGAGGAGGACCGGAAGTTTTGCTACCTCATAGAGTTCAGCACCCTGCTTACGGGCGAGTGCCGGCTCCAGATCACCAAGCTGCATTGGAAGCCGGGAAGTGCGAGATCAAATCGGTTCCGCTTCGATATGTACCAAGAGTTTGAGGGCGACGCAGTCTTTCAGATAGTAGGCGAAGCAAAGGCCGCTTTGCTGCGGAACGAATCCGACAGCCAGTAACAGGAGACGAACGATGCAGGCTAGAGAGATGCCGGATTACGGCGAATACGGAGGCCCCCTTGTAAGCGTTAGAGCTTACTACGAGGACGGCACCGAGCGGAATGTCAGTTCCGATGTCCGCGCCCTCAAGGACCGGCTGGTTCAGGCCGACGCCGAGATCGCCGAGCTTCGCGGTGCTTTGAACAAGACAAAGAAGGCGAGTAAGTCTGGGGGCTACCAGGAGCAAGTCAACGACCTTGCTATCACTAGGCTACCGCTGACGGATGAGGAGGATTCTTACGACGATGGATACATGGACGCGCTCAACAGCGTGAGCGGCATAGTGGCCGAAGCCGACTTTGAGGTTGACGAGCTGCACGAAAGGCTGGCGGCTCCCCCGCCCGGCGCTGCCGAGGTGGAGCGGATAAGGGCTATGCTCGAAAAGGCCTTGCGTTGCTTAGACGGGGAGCGATCACGCATCAACGGCCCGAGTTACACACAACAGGAGACGAACGATGCAGGATGAACTCCCCGACGAAATCTTCGTGGGACCGGACGACTGGAACGCCGACCCGGTTGAGCCGTGCATGACGCAATACGTGCGCGGTGACGTGGCCTACCAGCGACTTGCCGCCAGTCGCGCGGAGGGGGAGAGGTTACGGCTCATCTTGGCCGGATCGGTGAGTTCGCTGATGGGATACGCCGAGTCGGCCCAATACTTGCAACCACACAGCGACCTAGAGGGCTGGAAGGCTGGCATGGCTAGCTACTGCGAAAAAGCCCAGCGCGATGCCGATCGGGCACTTAACCCTACCGAAAGCGAGGACAACGATGAATGATATGCCCAAAAAGATTTACGCCGACGCGCCCGAATGGCCGGTGGACAGCGACGGCAACCGCCACGTCGAGTGTACGACCAACCGGCAACATGCCGCCGACACCGAATATGTCCGGGCCGATATAGCCGACGCCGAGATCGCCGGGTTGCGGGAGGCCATGTCTAAGGCGGCTGCCGACTTGTCCCCCAATGATGTGGCAGATTTACCTCGCGCAGTGCTTATGGCCATATCTCATATGCGTGAACTGGGTCGGGAGTTGGCGGAAGCCGAAGCTAGGCTTGCCGAAGGATCAACCGCTTACAGCATCGAGGATGGCGAGTCTATTTGCCGCTTGTTGGACGTGGCGATGAATGGGCCGGAAGCAGCCGAGGCGCCGCTGCTCATTGACCTATACGACGAACTAATGCAGGCAATAGCGGACCGGGGCAAACTGGCGGAGGCGACATTCGCGCTCGAAGAGGTCGTCCGACTCGCATCCAAAGAGCCTCCACCTGATGTGGTGGCTGATGCTAGTTCGCGCCTGGGTCTTGTCGGCATGACTGCGTACACCACGGTTGCTCACATTCAAGCACCCACCGAATCCGCCGCCCGCGCCGCTGCGGAGAAGGGGGAGCAGGCATGAAGTGCACGACACGCCGATTGAAGGTCAACAGTGTTTACGGGATCGTTTATGAAAAACACTCAAATCACACCCCCGGGGTCACATGGCTTGACGGCATGGTGAAAACGCCTTGGGGTTACGTGCTGGTTTACTCATGGGGCTCGGATCGAGGTCGGCCCCAATCATCCCTGCGGTTCGTCTTTGATGGCTACGAACACTGCAAATCCATACCCCGCCGCTACACCAAGCGGGGCTTGGCTACCGTCGCCGCCCGCTTTGCGCGAGAGGTCGTGGCTGCGGAGAAGGGGGGTGGGGAATGACGTGGCCTGAAGCCTTTACATACGCGGTCGCGATGGTATGCATGTGCAGCACTGCAATTGCCTTTATTTACTTCGGCTTGAAATACTGAACTAACCCCCAACGGCGAGAGCCGGGAGATGATAGATGGCAGGCATTGATACCGGCGATCGCGTGTATCACAGGCCCACCGGCGAAACGTGGTTGGTCGCTCGCGTAGATGGCGATCGGGTCTACTGGTGCGGCTACCCGTTCGGCGGCTTCGGCTCGCTGGGCGATTGCCAGCTAGAAGGGCGAGCCAGTGAAGACGAGCGGGCCAAGCTGTTAGCTAAGATCGCAAGCAGCCGCGGGCGAACGGGGGCCAACATTGCTTCTTGGGCAAAAGACAGATTGGAGGCCATCCATGACTGACCTCAACACCCGAGCAGCGAAGGCGATGAAGTGGAAATTGGATCAGGAGTTTGCCATGTGGATTGACGGAAACGGCACCCACACGCGTTATCGCCACGACCAGCCGTGGATCGAACCCGGCGAACTCTGGACTCCCGCCACCTGCTACAACGACGCGCAGGCGATGGTCTGCGAAGTCGTAAGGCGTGGCATGGATGGCTTTCTCGCTTGCCGGCTGCTGGAAACCGGTGAGGTCGAGCGCGGCCATGGTCCTGAGCTACTAATCGTCCAAACCCTCACCCTCAGCCCGACGCAGATCACCGAGGCGTGCTGTGATGTGCTGGAGAACGACAGGGAGGCCCAGCATGATCCTGCTCGTTGATGATTGCCCGAGGCGGCACGCAGCCTTCGACAGGGCTTTCGGTGGTCACGCAGGTGCCCAAGATTTTGCCAGTGCGATCATTGCGATGAGCGAATCACGTTGGCTCATCGCCGCCATCTACCTTGACCACGACGGTGTAGACGGCGACCTCCTGGCCGAGTGGATGGCTCAGCTTCGACCGCACCCATACGCCAAGATCGTCATCCACAGCAGCAACTACGTCGGGTCAATCAAGATGCGCGACACGCTCAGGGCGGCGGGGTACGACGTGGAGATGAAGGCGTTTGCGGAGGTGGTGGCAGACGAGGCTCTAATGTAAGGAATGAACATGGAAGAAAGTTACTACATGACCGTTGAGGAGGCCGCCGAGTACCTGCGATGCAGCGTCGGCACGATATGTAACAACTGCAAGAATCGGCGCATGCCTTTCATCAAAGGGCCCGGGCGGATGAGGTTGTTTACCAGGCCGATGCTGGACCAGTGGCTCGACCGTCGCAGTAGAAAGGTGAGGAAGCATGTCGTATCCCGCTGACCCCAGAGTATATAATGGCCGCTGGCGGACTTGGTGGTATGACAGCCAGAGTAGGCAGCGGTGGAAGTCGTTTGGCAGCGCGGATCGCGTAACGCGGCGACAGGCCTGCCGTGCGTACGAGCGGTGGCTGCGCGAAGAATACGACGTAGACCCGGCTGTGCGTAACTACGACGGAGCCTTGACCGTTGCCAAGCTCGCAACCCGATACTACGTGCATGCCGACTCCTATTACCGCCACCCGGATGGCGAGCCGACCAGGACTGCGATCAATATCCGGCACGCCGTGGACCCTCTGGTCGATTTGTACGGCGACAGCCTAGCGCAAGACATCGGACCGGTGGAACTGAAGGTTGTGCGTCAGGCGATGATTGATGCGAAACTGGCCCGTCGTACGATCAATGACCGCATATCCCGCATCAGGACGATGTACCGATGGGCAAGCGAGAACGGCTTGGTGGAGGACGGGGCGTGGCAGAGGCAGGGTCACCTAGCAGCACTTGTTCGGCACCGCAGCAAGGCCTGTGAGCCAGAGCCTCGTCAGCCCGCCCCGATTTCCAGCATCTACGCAACCCTGCCCCTCCTCCACGGCCAGATGCGGCGCATGGTCAAGGTGCTGGCCATGACCGGCATGCGGGTGGATGAGCTGTGCCGGATGCAGTGGCAACACATTAATCGGTCGGGTGAGATTTGGTGGTACACCCCCACCCGCCACAAGACCAGCCACCACGGAAAGACTAAAAGTATCCCGCTTGGGCCGAGGGTCCAAGCCTTGCTAGGTAGTCCTTCCATGGGGTATATCTTTCGGCCGATTCGGACGAACGGCACTGTCGGCGAGCGGTTCAAGACGAGCGTGGTGGTATACAACATTCGCCGCGTATGCGCGGCAAACGGAATACCGCACTGGTCGCCTGGCCAGCTTCGACGTAACCACGCTCAGTGGGTGCGGGAGATGTTCAACGTGGAGACGGCGGCAGCAATGCTGGGCCACAGCAAGGTCGAGACGACACAGATTTACGCGGAATCCAGCCGCGATAGAGCGGGCCGCGTGGCGAAGGAGATCGGATGATTTTCTTTCCACCCCTCTTTCCACCCCCTGATCCGTGATCCGTAAGTCAAAGCGGGTGAAGAGATTCGAACTCTCGACATTCACGTTGGCAACGTGACGCTCTACCACTGAGCTACACCCGCGACGGGCCACAAAGTTTAGCACGTCCAAACCCCATTGCAAGTCAACCCGTGGGCACTGGCGTTCCGTCAATCACGCGGATCAGCCTTGGCACCCCCGCCCTCGGGGCTTATCCTGATGTGAGAATCGGGAGTACACAATGACCAGTCGATTCAAGACCATGCTCACCGCCTGTTTGCTCTGCCTGGCCGGCCAGACCGTTGCCGCACCGCCGAATACCGGGCGGATGCCCGACGATCGGCTGATCGATGCCCACCGTGAGATGAACCGGGTCCAAGCGACCACCGATTACACCCTGTTCTTCTCCCGCGTCGATGAAACCGATTTTCTGCAACATACCTACCGGATCGTCTTCGACCGATCCTCCAATCGGCTTCGGATCGAGCGGCCGGGCTTCACCGTGGTTTGTGATGGCGAGCACCTCACGCTCGTCAGCCCGACTATCGGCGACAAGTACCTTCGGGCCCCGCTGACCGGGGCGCTGACGCTAGAGAAGCTGGTCGGTCTGGTTCCGGATCTTGCCGATCCCTTGCCCGTCGAGCTGGTGCTGCTGCTGGCGGATAAGCCCGCACCGATCTTCAGCGCAGGCCGGGCCGAGAACCTCACCCTGCTCCAGCCCGACCCGCGCGACCCGGGCCAGCGGATGCGCCTGCAGACCGTGACGCCGCGCGGAACCCTGACGCTGTTCGCTAACCGCGTCGACTGGCGGCTGAACGAGGCCGTGGTTGTCGCGACGGATCGGCAACTTACGGGCACGGGCATGTCCGACGCACGCTACCACTACCAGGTCCGTTGGGACGCGATCAACCAGCCGATCGATGACGGCGTGTTCACCCTCGACACCACGGGCCGGACCGAGGTGGGGACGATGCGTGAGCTGCTCGCGGTGCCCAGCGCGCCGCGGGGCGGGGGCGGGCCGACGCTGATCGGCAAGGAGCTGCCGGACATCGAACTGGCGCCGCTGACAGGTGGCGATCCGGTGAGCCTGAAAACCATCGCGGACCAATCAGCCGCGGCGAGTCGGCTGCTCGTCGTGGAGTTCTATGCCAACTGGTCCCGCCCGAGCGTGCTGGACCTGCCGACACTGGTGAGATTCAAGGACTGGGGCGAGGCGAACGACAAGCCGATCGACATCGTGCTGGTCGCCGTGATGCAGCCGGCGGACAAGACCCGGCAGTGGCTGGACCTGCTTGAAGAACAGGCGGAGGTCGAGGTCGATCTGCCGGTTCTGCTGGACCCCGAGGGGGCGACGACCCAGGCCCTGATGCTGCCGGGCATCCCCCGGACCATGGTCGTCAAAGACGGCAAGATCGTCGATGTGCTGGGCGGGTACAAGCCAGAGTTCGAGGCGGACCTTCAGCGTCGGGCCGAACAGTTTCTAGCCTCTGAAGAATGAGCGCGGTTGCATGCAACTCGCGTTTTGAGCTTGCGTCCGACAGCGCAGAGCCCAAAGCTTGAGCGAGTGAGCCAAACGACCTAATACGCATCCCACAAAACACGAAGGCGTTTATTGCTTCATGAGCCGCCGGGTAACACCCGGCGGACAAGTTTCATGTAACTCGTCCGCCACGTGTTACGTGGCGGCTGTCCATGACCTGACGAGCGTATGAATTTTTGGGGATGCGTATAAGACTTGATTCAATCGGACTTGTCAGACTTACTAGGCTTGGCGCTGCCTTCGCTCTTCTTGGCCTTGCTCTTTGACTCGCTCTTGCTATCTGACTTTTCTACCTTGGTGTCGCCGGTCTTGCCCTGATCGGCGTCTGCCTTCGCGGCTTTTTTATAGCTGTCCGAGCGGTAGTCGGTCTCGTAGAAGCCGCCGCCCTTGAAGATGATGCCCGCGCCGGTGCCGATGAGCCGGCGGAGCTTGTTCTTGTTGCACGCGGGGCACTTTTTCAACGGAGCGGCCGTGATCGATTGGAATTCTTCGAACGCGTGGCCGCAGGCGTCGCAGACGTAGTCGTAGGTGGGCATCGGTTGGTTCTCTGCTTGCGGGCTATTCAGCCACGCTGACCTGTGCGGGGCGGACGACCTTGTCGCCCAGGGTATAGCCGGGCTGCAGCTGCATCGTGACGTGGTTGGCTTGGACATCTTCCGAGGGCTGGCGCATCAATGCCTCGTGCCGGTTCGGATCGAACTCGTCGCCCGGCCCGACCTCGAGCCGCTCGATGCCGAACCGGCCGAGCGCGGCGAGCAATTCGTTCTTGACGATCGTTACCCCGCCGAGCAGGTCTTGGGCAGAGGTCGTCTCGGGGTCGGCTTCCAGTGCCCGGTCGAAATGATCGAGGACCGTCACGAGCGCGCGCGCGATGTCCATGAGCTTCTGCTGTGCGGCGGATTCGACGTTGTGTGCGGCGCGGCGGGCGAAGTTCTGGTAGTCGGCCGAGACACGCATCAGCCGCTGTTCCAGGTCGTCGCGCTCTTCTTGTAACTGATTGAGCAGGGCCATCTCTTCGCCGGTGGCTTCGGCCTCGGCGGCGTCGATCTCCTCGATCCCCTCGGCCGGGTCGCTCAGGTCCGCGGGGTCGGGGTACTCGGCGGGGTCCAGGGGGTCTTGGTTCATCGTCATCATATACCTCAATCGAGGTCGATTCATCAGCGTTTTGTCAGCCGATATATTGCTTGATCTTGTCCCAGAAGCTCTTGCTCTCAGGAAGGGCCGCGTGGTCTTCGGTCTCGGCGTACGCGCGGAGCAGTTCTTTCTGTTTAGCCGACAACTTCTTGGGAACCTCGAGCAGCGCCGCGACGATAAGGTCGCCACGCCGACCACTACGAAGGTTGGGCAGGCCGGCCCCTTTGATCCGGAACAGGTCGGCGTGCTGGGTGCCGGAGGGGAGGGTCAACTCGTGCTCGCCTTCCAGCGTCGGTACCGTCAGGGTCGCGCCCAGCGCGGCCTGGGCAAAGGTGACGGGCATCCGCAGGACCAGGTGATCCTCTTCTCGGGTGAACAGCTCGTGCTCCTCGATGCGGACGACGACATGCAGGTCGCCGCGCGGCCCGCCCTTGGTGCCCGGCTCGCCTTCACCGGCCACGCGGACCGCCTGGCCCTCGCGGATCCCCGCGGGGATTTTGACGCCCAACTCCACCTTCTTAGGTTGTCGGCCGCTGCCGGCGCAGGCCGGGCACTTCTCCCGGTAGCTCTTGCCCGCCCCACCACAATTCGGGCAGGTCGTGACCATGCGGAACATCCCGCCGAACCCCGCCTGCTGGACCTGGCCGGTCCCACCGCAGGTGACGCAGGTGACCGGCTCGGTGCCGGGCTTGCCGCCGGTGCCGTGGCAGACTTCGCAGGTGTCCTGCCGAGTAAAACTGACCTCGGCCTCGCATCCGTGGAGCACATCGACGAGGGTGATGGTGGTGACGGTCTCGAGGTCGTAGCCCCGCGCCGCGCGTCCGCCCCCGCTTCGAGACCGGGTACGCCCCCCGCCGAACGCCCCGCCGAAGATATCGTCGAACATCGAGAAGATGTCCTGGGCGTTCATCGAGCCGAAGTCGTGGCCGGACTGGCCCTTCATCCCGGCGTGGCCGAACTGGTCGTAGCGCCGACGCTTCTGTTCATCGGACAGCACCTCGTACGCCTCGGCACACTCTTTGAACTTGTCCTCGGCCTGCTTGTCATCCGGGTTGCGGTCGGGGTGGTAGCGCATGGCCATCTTGCGATAGCTGCGCTTGATCTCGTCACCGCTGGCGGTGCGCTCGACTTGCAGGACTTCGTAGTAGTCGCGCTGGGTGGCCATGAATAACTCGTGACAAAGCCCGGGGGTCGCCACCCCCGGGCTTTAGATCGTTTCAATCCAACCGATTAAGACACCGCGCCTTCGATCGCGGCCTCGTCGTCCTTCAGCTCGGTGACCAGGACGTTGGTCGTGAGCATCAGGCCGGCGACGGAGGCGGCGTTTATCAGCGCGGTCCGGCTGACCAGCGCGGGGTCGATGATCCCGGCCTTGACCAGGTCGGCATACTCGGCGGTGGCGGCGTTGTAGCCCTGGTTACCCTTCTTGTTCTTGACCTCCTCGACAACCAGGTAGCCGTCGGCCCCCGAGTTCTCGACGATCTGGCGTAAAGGGACTTCCAGGGCCTTGGCGACGATGTCAAAGCCAACCTTGTCGTCGCCCCTGGCCTTGGACCGGCCGGTGGTGACTGCCTCGATCGCGCGGACAAAGCTGACGCCGCCGCCGGGGACGTAGCCCTCCAGGGCCGCGGCCTTGGTCGCGTGCAGGGCGTCATCAACGCGGTCCTTGCGCTCCTTCATGGCGGTCTCGGTGTGGGCACCGACGCGGATAATGGCGACGCCGCCGGTCAGCTTGGCGAGGCGTTCCTGCAGCTTCTCGCGGTCGTAGTCGCTGGTGGTATTTTCGATCTGGGTGCGGATCTGGTCGCAGCGGGTGGTGATGTCCTTCTTCTTGCCGCCGCCCTCGATGAGGGTGGTCGAGTCCTTGTCGATGGCGATGCGCTTGGACGAGCCAAGCGCATCGAGCTCGAGGGCCTCGAGCGAGAGCCCGAGGTCTTCGCTGACAAAGGTGCCGCCGGTGAGCGAGGCGATATCGCCGAGCATGGCCTTGCGGCGGTCGCCGAAGCCCGGGGCCTTGACCGCGCAGACCTTCAGCACGCCGCGTAGCCGGTTGACGACCAACGCCGCGAGCGCTTCGGACTCGACGTCCTCGGCGATGATAAGCAGTTGCTTTTGCGCCATCGCGACCTTGTTGAGCAGCGGCAGCAGGTCCGGCAGGTTGCTGATCTTCTTCTCGTGGATCAGGATCAGCGCGTCTTCGAGCACGCACTCCATCGACTGCGGGTCGGTCATGAAGTACGGCGAGAGGTAGCCCTTGTCGAAAGCCATCCCCTCGACGTAGTCGAGGGTGATATCGGCGGACTTGCCCTCTTCGACCTCGACCACGCCGTCGGGCCCGACCTTGTCGATGGCCTCGGCGATCGTGTCGCCGATCTCGGTATCGTGGTTGGCCGAGACCGTGGCGACCTTGCGGTAGTCTTCGACGCCCTTGCACTTGGTCGCTGAGCTGCGGATCGCTTCGCCGGCGGCCTCGGCCGCGGCGAGGATGCCGCGCTGGATGGCCATCGGGTTGGCACCCGAGGTGACGTGACGCAGGCCTTCTTCGAAGATCGCTTGGGCGAGCACGGTCGCGGTGGTCGTGCCGTCGCCGGCCTTGTCGTTGGTCTTCTTGGCGACCTCGACGACCATCTTGGCGCCCATGTTTTCGAAGGGCGCTTCGAGCTCAACTTCCTTCGCGACGGTGACGCCGTCCTTGGTCACGGCGGGGCCACCGAAGGACTTGTTGAGGATCACGTTTCGGCCGGTCGGGCCCATGGTGACCTTGACCGCGTTGGCGAGTTGGTCCAGGCCTTTTTTCAGCTCAAGCCGTGCCTGAGCGTCGAACATCATCTGCTTTTGTGCCATGGGGATGGCTCCGTTTTTGTGCTGGATTGGTGGGTTGGGTGCGTTTAAGACCGCCGCTAAAGCGGCGTCCGCCGGCATTTCTTACTTGGTGAGGACGGCGAGCAGTTCGGACTCGCGGAGAATCTTGTGCTCGACACCGTCGATGTCGATTTCTGAGCCGCCGTACTTGCCGAACATCACGGTGTCGCCGGCCTTGACCGACAGCGCGCCGCGCTCGCCGGTGTCGGTCAGCTTGCCCGGGCCCACTGCGACGACCTTGCCGGTCTGCGGCTTTTCCTTCGCGGCTTCGGGGAGGTAGATGCCGCTGGCGGTCACTTCTTCGGCCGAATCGGGCAGAACGAGCACCCGGTCTTCGAGGGGTTTGATGGTGGTTTTTTTGGCCTTCTTGGTCTTGGTTGCCATCGTTGGCGTCTCCGTGGTGTTGTTTGCTGGTTGGTGATTTCTGTTGAGGAGCGGTTTGGGCTAAGCCGCAAGCGGCTTGTGCATCACATCATGCCGGGCATCCCGCCCATGCCACCCATCCCGGGCATGCCGCCGCCCATTCCGCCCATGCCGCCGTGGTCGTGGTGGTGGTCGTCGTGGCCGGCTTCTTCTTCGACCGGGGCCTCGGTGATGATACAGTCGCAGGTCAGCAAGACGGTCGCGACCGATGCGGCGTTCTGCAGCGCGGTGCGGTCGACCTTGGCGGGCGTGATGATGCCCCGCTCGATGAGGTCGGCGTATTCGAGTTTGAGCGCGTCGAAACCGTTGCCGCCCTTCGCCGCGGCGACCTTGGACACCACGACCGTGCCGTGCTCGCCGGCGTTGTCGGCGATGGTCTGCAGCGGGACACTCAGCGACTTTCCGACGATGTCGACGCCGGCCTGCTCGTCGCCTTCGAGCGAGAGCTTGGCGACCTTGACCGCCGCGCGGATGAAGCTGACGCCGCCGCCGGGCACGATGCCCTCTTCGACGGCCGCGCGGGTCGCGTGCAGGGCATCCTCGACCCGGGCCTTCTTCTCTTTCATCTCGGCTTCTGACGCGGCACCGACATTGATCTGGGCCACGCCGCCGGCCAGCTTGGCCAGCCGTTCCTGCAGCTTCTCGCGGTCGTAGTCGGAGCTGGTCGTGTCGATCTCGCGGCGGATCTGCTCGATCCGGCCTTGGATGTCCTTGGTCTCGCCGGCCCCCTCGATGATCGTGGTGTTGTCGCCGGTGATGGTGATCTTCTTCGCCATCCCCAGGTGCGCAAGCTCGACGGCGTCCAGCTCGATCCCCAGGTCCTTCATGATCGCGGTCCCACCGGTGAGGATGGCGATGTCGCCGAGCATGGCCTTGCGGCGGTCGCCGTAGCCCGGGGCCTTGACCGCACAGATGTTCAGCACACCACGCAGCTTGTTCATCACCAGGGTCGCGAGCGCCTCGCCCTCGACATCCTCGGCGATGATCAGCAGCGGCCGCTTGCTCTCCTGGACCTTCTCCAAGAGCGGGACGAGCTTCTGGATGCTCGAAACCTTTTCTTCGAAGACGAGGATAAACGCCTTCTCCAGTTCGACCAGCATCTCGTCGGGGTTGGTGATGAAGTTGGGGCTGAGGTAGCCACGATCAAACTGCATACCCTCGACCACATCGACGTAGGTCTCCAGGCTCTTGCCCTCTTCGACGGTGATCACCCCGTCCTTGCCGACCTTCTCCATGGCGTCGGCCATGATTTTGCCGATCGCCGGGTCGTTATTAGCCGAAATGGAGGCGACGTTCTGGATGTCCTTCTTGCCGTCGATCTTCTTAGCCTGCTTGTCGATCTCGGTGACGGCGACATCGACGGCCTTCTTGATCCCGCGGACCAAGGCGTTGGCGTCGTGGCCGGCCGCGATCTGGCGCAGGCCTTCCTTGAAGATCGCCTCGGCGAGGACGGTCGAGGTGGTCGTGCCGTCCCCGGCCTTGTCGGAGGTCTGGCTTGCGGCCTCCTTCACCAGCTTTGCGCCCATGTCCTGGTTCTTGTCAGCCAATTCGACTTCCTCGGCGACCGAAACGCCGTCCTTGGTCACGGTCGGCCCGCCCCAGCTCTTGTCCAGCACGGCGTTGCGGCCGCGGGGGCCCAGCGTGCTCTTGACGGCTTTGGCAAGCTTCTCGACGCCCGCCAGCAGGCTGTTGCGCGCGTCGGTTTCGAATGTGAGGTCCTTGACTGACATGTTGCTTTGCTCCTGGGTGGAGATTGGGGGGTTGCGGGGTTGATCCGGTGGTCCAGGCGCGTCGGCCCGGTGACCCGACCGCAGCATGATGGATCGGGCGATAGGATATACAACCGACGGACCAGATGGCAAAGTACCGCGAACATCACCCCATGCGAGCTTAAGTACATTTTAATGATTGACTTATGGAACAATTTCAGCGCGCCCGCGCTTATGACCACACCGAACGCCCTGCCACTGTGGCAGGAGCTGTAGACCCAGGCTGACAGTTTTGTGATTGGCCGCGGTTAGTCCTACCCAGGCACCATTCACCACGCCGAGGGCTGGTCCGACATCTTGAGGTCGATCGTCCCGCCGACCAGTTGCTTCCAGCTCAAAAAGGGTTTGTCCAAAGGCCGGCCGTTCAGCCTGGCCTTGGTGACGTAGCGGTTGGTGTCGGTCGTATCCGGTGCGTTGATGGTCAGGTCACCACCGGGCAGGTGCCAGATGGATCGGGTGAAGACCGGCGAGCCGATGATGAACAGGTCCTGGCCCGCGACGGGGAACAGGCCCAGAGATGACCAGATGTACCAGGAGGTCATGGCGCCCGAGTCGTCGTTGCCGACCATCCCGCCGGGCGTGGGGGTAAAGAGCTTGAGCCCTTCGCGGACCACTTCACAAGTGCGGTCGTGCCGGCCGGCGAAGCAGTAGGTGTAGGGCACTTCCATGTCGGGCTCGTTGCAGAGGCCCTCGAACCGGTGAAGGTCGTGGCCGAGACGCATCTCGTTGGGCATCGGGCTGCGTCCGACCTGGATGCAGGGGTTGGCACCGTAGCCGAAGAATCGGTCGAGCTGCGCTACAAACCCTTCGGTCCCGCCCGAGATTTCGATCCGCTTGGGCATGTCGTGCAGGAAACGGAACGAGTAGTTCCACCGCCCGCCCTCGTAGAAGGTCGAGTGCTTGAGCAGCCCTTGGCTCTGATCAAACGCATTGACCCAGCCGCCCGCCATCTCAAGCATGCTGTTTTGCAGGCGGCCGTCACCGATATGCTGCGCGACGCGGGCGGTGCAGTAGCAGCCGTAGGCCAGGTCGAGGGTGTGGGTGATGGGGTGGACCAGGCCCTGCTGCATGAATGCTTCGCCCGACCCGCCGCGAGAGAGGTCGCGGGCCATGAGCGTGGCGGCCCGCTCCCAGTCGATCCCCTCGATCCCGCGGGTCAGCGCGTCGGCGATCGTGACGTGGCTCAGTGCACAGGCCTGGTGCGCGAAGCGGTCGTACCCCCGGGCCATGCGGTATCCGATCGGGAAGTTGCCCTCGACCTCGACGATACTGAGCAGCGCGTTGATGAAGTCGCTGGCAAAATCAGGGTACAGGCTCATCGCCAAAGGGAGCTGGGTCTTGTACAGGTCCCACATCGTGGACATGTCAAAGTAAAAGGGCCCGTCCCACGGCCAGAACGGCGACTCGCTGTGCGCCTCGCAGGGCTTGATCAGGCTGCGGTATTGCGAGGTGCGGAGCACGCGCCGCTGCTCGTCGGTGCCGCCTTCGACCTCGATCGCTTCGAGCTTATCCAGCCAGCGTCCGCCGGCGCGCTGGGCGGTCACCTCGAACCGCCGGGACGGCAAGTGCTTTCGAGCCGACTTCGGTGAACGCCAGCTAAAGCCGATCCGCAGTTCAAGCTGATGCCCGGCCTTGACCGGCATCGTGAACAACACGCCGAACGGCTTGAAGGTCGACGGCCGGATGTATTTGAACGCCAATTCGTCCTCATCCTCAAGCACCTCATCGCCGTGCCAGAGCTGGGCGACGGGTTCCTCGTCGTAGTACCGCACGGCAGCGGCGCTGCAAAGCGAGACGCCCTCGAGGACCACCTCCGCGAGCGCAGCACTGCTCGAGGTGAGCTCGCAGTGGGCACGCTGGGGGATGTGTTGGCCGTCCTCGATCGCGATCCCGCCGTGCGACAGGTCGATCGCGATCACGGCGTCACAGTCTTCGAGAAAGGTGTAGCGATGAACCGCTCCGCGCGAGGTCACGCTGAGTTCGGCCCGGATGGGGGTGCCGCCGAGTTCGCAGGCGTAGTAGCCGGGCCGGGCCCGCTCATGGATCAGGGGCCGGGGATCGTTGAGCGACGAGAGCCCGCCCAGCCCGACGGTCGTCGGTACGACCCGGACGTAGTTGTAGTATTTGCGGATTGCGCCGACGCCCGAGGGGTGGAAGTGCGTGAAACCCGTGCAGTGCCGATCCTTGAATAACTCCGGCGGCAGCCCCTCGGTGCACTTGCCCCAGCGCCCATAGCCGGTGGGGTAGCCCCCAGAGTACGCACAGGCAGAGACCATCCCGAAGGGCAGGGTCGCGCCCGGGTGGGTGTTGCCGATCATCGGTTTGGGGAAGAACCAGGTCGAAGCCAGGCCGTCGGGCACTTGCACATCGACCGGCTCGGTGCCCACAAACGGATCGACATCATCGAGGATCGATGGGTCACTCATGGCCAAAGGATAAACCAACCGGCGTTGCCTTACGCGATTGCGCCCTCGGGATTCGTGGAAGGCACCGGCTCGTTCAGCAGGCGAAGCAGCTTGCTAAAGACCTCGGCCCGGTCGAACCGCATCGCGTATTGACGCGCGGCCTCGCTGAGCCCGCGGCGATCGTTGTCGCCCATGTGATAGGCCTCGTCGATCGCGCGGGTCAGGTCGGTGACGTTGCCGGCCTCGTGGTAGATGCACTGGTCACCGGTCGCCTCGGGGATCCCGCCGGTTCGGGTCGTCACCACCGGGCCCAGCCCTCCGGCGAGCATCTTCTCGGCGATCGCGATGCCGAAGGTCTCGGTGAACTCGGGCCTGGCTTTGCTCGGCAGGCAGTACATCGCGCAGCCGTGCATCAACAGCGACTTCTCCTCATCCCCCACGTCGTGCAGGATCATGATGTTCTTGTCCGCGTCGGTGAGTTCGTGCAGCCTCTGGCTCTCCGGGCCGTTGCCGCAGATCACCAGCTTTTTCTCGCCGTATGCGTCTGATGCGCGGTACGCATGGATCAGGTCATCTACCCCCTTGGCCCGGGCCAGCCGGCTGAGGAACAGGATGTAGCCGTCCTTTTCCAACCCACGCTCGCCCAACGCCTCGGCCAGGCGTTTAGGGTGGTTCCCGACGCTGACATACTTGGCCGTATCGATGGCCGGGTAGCTGATCTGGACGCGGTCGCCCAGCTGCTGCTCGAAGCGCGTGCCGACCACGGCGTCGATCTTGCGTCCGGCATCGACAATCAGATCGCGCGTGTACGCCGAGACCGCGACCGGCAGTTCGTGGCTCAGATAGTTGCTTAGGACAAGCCGGGCCGTGCCGATCTCGCCGGACTTCAGCGCGGCGTTGACGATGTTGGTGATATCCGAGCCGACGGCCTCGGCAACCGTCGCGACGCGCCCCTTGGGGCCGAAGTGCTCAAAGGAGTTGACCGCGTTCATGACCATCATGCCGTGGGGCACGATATACAGGTCCATGACCAGTGTCGGGCCCCGACACTCGGTAAGCAGATCGATCAGGTGGCCGGAGATCGCGTAGCTCAGACGCCCGTCGAGCACCTTGTAGTCGCCGACCGGCTCGGGCCGATCGACCTGGATCCCCTGCGAATAGGACTGCACGGAGGCCAGGGGCTTCATCGGCAGACCCGAAGCCTTGATGGTGTCGATCGGATAGCTGACGATGTGGATTTTCTCTAACCCCGCCGCATGCGCCGCCTCCGCGAGGTTGCGTGCCTCGGTCGAATGGCCACAGATAATCGGGTCGGCACGGACCAGGATGATCAGGTTGCGAAAACCCGCCGCCCCGGACCCGGGCAGACCCGCGGGTTGAGGCACTTCACTGCGGACAATCCGGATGCGGTCGGTTAGCTCGTCGCTCGTCGTGGGTGGAGTGTGATTGATAGCGGCCTCGTTTCGTTAAGGATGGGAGGGATCGAAGGTGGGCAGGCCTATCAATCGGCGGGCTGAATCAGAGCGGCTCGCCTCGCTCGTCCGGGTTGTCTGTCCCTGGAATCAACTTAATTATACAACCTAAAGACTCGTCAAGCCCGACTCGGGCAGGCGGGGCTGAAAGAATGCCCGGCTGATCGTGTTATCGACCTGATTGAGCCGGCCCTGGAAGTCATCGAGGTACTCGTGCAGCCCCCGCCGAATGACCTCCTTGACCGTGCGGTACTGCATCTCGCTGCGAAGCCAGCCCCATTCCCGGCGGGCCAGGTCCGCGTCTTCGTGGGGATTGGACCCGCACAGGCGGACCATCGACCGCTCCCCATGGGCCAGGCAGAAGGCCAACGCACGGGGGAACGACTCATTAAACAGCAGGAAATCGACGACGTTGCCCGGGCTGATCGTCCCGTGCTTCTGGCGGTACATCTCCAGCGCATCGGTCGAGTGCAACAACGCCCGCCACTGGATCGCGTCCAGGCTCGTGCCCACATCATCAACCGACGGCAGCAGGAGGAAGTACTTCACATCAAGGATGCGCGAGGTCTTGTCCGCCCGCTCGATCATCCGGCCAAGGCGGACAAAGTCCCAACCGATCGCATGCATCATCGCGTTATCGGTGACCGCGGTAAAGAGCATCGCCGACCGCTTGACATCCCGGTAGAACTGGTGGGTGAGCTGAGCCGGCCGGGTGTTTCGCAGCAGGTGATACAACTCGTTGATCTGCTGCCACATCTCGGTGGTCAGCGTCTCGCGCACGGTGCGCGCGTTTTCCCGGGCACGCTCGACACACGAACGGATGGAGTTGGGGTAGTCCGGGTCGAGGGTGAGGAACGCGAGCACGTTCTCCCGGCTGGGCGTGCCATACCCCACCGCAAAGGCCTGCTCGTCCCCGGTAATGCTGACCAGCGGCATCCACTGCGGCGTGGCAAAACCAGAACGGTCAAGGGTCAGTTGCAGGTTCACATCGACAAACCGCGCGGTGTTCTCCGCCCGCTCGATGTACCGCGACATCCAGTACACCGCATTCGCCACGCGAGCGAGCATCACCGAGGTGCTCATACCCCGCCCCCCGCCTTGGAAAATGCCGGCTGCGCGACCGCCGCGGATGTCGCCCGGCCTTGCTCATCAAGGACCCAGGTGTCCTTGGTCCCACCGCCCTGCGACGAATTCACGATCAACGAGCCCTTGCGCAGCGCAACCCGGGTCAGCCCACCGGGGATCACCTTGCAACCATCGGGCCCCAGAAGAATGTACGGCCGAAGATCAACGTGGCGCGCCTCGATCGTTGCCCCGCAGATCGTCGGGACGGTCGAAAGCGACAACACCGGCTGGCCGATCCAGTTGTCGGGGTCCGCCTTGATCTGCTCGGCCACCTCTTCCAACTGTTCCCGGCTCGCGTGGGGGCCGATCACGATCCCCTTGCCCCCCGCCTCATGGGCCGGCTTGACGACCAGGCTCGCCAGGTTCTCCAGGACGTGCTGACGCTGCGCGTCGATCGAGCACAGGTAGCTCTCGACGTTACGAAGCTTCGGCTCCTGCTTCAAGTAGTATCGGATCATGTCCGGCACGAAGGTGTAGATCACCTTGTTGTCCGCGATCCCCGTTCCCGGCGCATTGGCCAAAGCAACGCGACCCTCTTTGTAAACACTCATGATGCCCGGCACGCCAAGAGCCGAGTCAGGCCGATAGACCTTCGGGTCCATGAATGCGTCGTCGATCCGACGGTAGATCACATCTACCCGCGAAAGCCCCGCCGTCGTCCGCATATGGACATAACCGCCGTGCACCACCAGGTCCGACCCCTCGACCAGCGGCACCCCCATCTGCTGGGCCAGATACGCATGCTCAAAGTACGCCGAGTTGTAGATCCCCGGCGTCATCACCACGACCCGCGGGTGATCGACCCCGCCCGGACGAAGCGACTGCAGCATCTTTAACAAGTGCTCGGGGTAGTCATCCACGCTACGCACATTCAAGGTATCAAACACGCGCGGGAATGTCTGCTTGAGAATACTGCGGTTCTCCAGCACGTACGAAACGCCCGAGGGACACCGCAGGTTGTCCTCCAGCACGCAGAACCCCCCGTCCCGATCACGCACCAGATCGATCCCGGAAATATGACACCACACGCCCCCCGGCGGCCGGATCCCCCGGCAGGCCGCCCATGTCGCCTGCCCCAGATCAACAAAACGCTCGGGAATCACCCCGTCACGGATAATCCGCTGGTCGTGATAGATGTCCTCGACAAATAGGTTCAGCGCGGTGATCCGCTGAACCAGTCCTTCCTCCAGAGCGTCCCAATCGCTGCCGCTGATGATGCGCGGGATGACATCAAAAGGGATGATCCGCTCGGTGCTGCCATCGTTCTCGGAGTACACACTAAAAGTGATCCCCGACTCAAAGAGGGTGTACTCCGCCGCCTTCTGCCGCCGCGCGAGCTCGTCTTGTGGCAGCGCGTTAAGCCGACGCGCAAGCTCAACCGCCACGGACCGGGGCTCGCCAGCCTCATCGATCAATTCATCAAACGCATCGGAACACTGATACGGCAGTAGCTGCATGGCAAAGAGAAACGTGCAAGGCGAGGCTGAACCTCAATAAAGCAGGCCGTATCAATAGTATATCAGTCCATACAACGACAGGGTACCGATCAGAGCTTGTCCTCGTCTCGATACGCTTGGCCAAGCCCGCCCTATCCAACGGCAATATCAGGACTTGACGCATCACGCCCCAACGCTACAATCTCCCGTCCCTGATTGCGGGGTAGAGCAGTCTGGTAGCTCGTCGGGCTCATAACCCGGAGGTCGCAGGTTCGAATCCTGCCCCCGCTATTCCCGGAAACGCCGAAAGGTCAGTCACTTACGACTGACCTTTTTGCGTGGGGTCGAGCCGGCTTGGAGGCTAGGGCTCGTATAGGGCTCGGTTGGGATCGCCGAGTGGCGTAGAGTCACACCGAAATCCCCACCGCGGAACCGCGAAACCTACAACGACCATCTATCCGTTGGATCACTCGTTTGCAGGTACGCCGCGCAAGGCAAAATTGCTCGCGCGTGAGGATCAACTCTCAATCGCGCACCACCCACAATTATACTCGCGCGAGGAGAACACCTATTGCGGTCGATTGATTCTCCATCGGATGCGGTCGCTGCTGGCCGCTTTCCGCCCCTCGAAGAGCTGATGGTCGCCATGGTAGACGAACACGACGTAGTGGTAGTACCCAGGCCCAACAAATTTCTCCGGCCCGTCCGCAGGCTCTGCAAAGAACTTGGCTTGTCTCACTAGCGAATCACCGAGCCCGCGGGCCTCTTCAACGGACGTCCCGTTGGCAAGGATCAGCGCAAGCCGAATGGCGATTGGATTACAACCACCGCCGACCGCACTCGTCGCTGAACTGGCAGGCCCCGGCGGCCTACGCCGCGTCACTTGAAGATGACCCCGTGGCCGGGGTGTTCCCGGCCGCCTCGCCTGCTGATCCTCCGGTCGG